>CAVCMG010000033.1:0-33437 GCA_963603285.1 Ruminococcus bromii | reverse complement strand
CTGCGACCTCTGCGTCCCGAACGCAGCGCTCTACCAAACTGAGCCACACTTCGATATTTGTACTGTTGCGTCTCACAACAAAAATTATTATATACAGGTGTAAGTGGTTTGTCAACACTTTTTTTGCGAAAAATGAATTTTTGTGGAACGGACGAAGCCGTGGAAGGACAGCGGAAATATTCTGCTGTCCTTCCGGGAAAAATCATAAGGTGTTTATGAAGCGCATAAAAGCTTCGCGACCTTCGGGGGTACATTTGTAGACGCCGGCGTCTTCGAGGACGTGGACGAAGACCTGGCCGATTTCCTGCTGGAGGATAGGGTGGACGTTGGCCGGGGTGATCTCGGGGTAGCGGGGAAGAAATTCCCGTACCCAGTCGCTGTGTTTGGCAAGCTCAGGGTGGGCGGAGATGTCTTCGCCGGTGGTGAGGCAGTGGGCGAGCTGTTCCATCTCTCCTTTGAGGCGGGAGGGGAGGACGGCAAGACCCATGACTTCGATCAGGCCGATGTTTTCTTTTTTAATATGATGCCATCTGGCATGCGGATGGTAGAGGCCGAGCGGATGTTCTTTGGTGGTCAGATTGTTTCTGAGGGCCAGATCCAACTCGAATTGGCCGTCGCGCATACGGGCAATCGGTGTGATAGTGTTGTGTGGTTCACCGCCGGTTTCGGCATAAATCTGTGCGTCTGGATCGGTGTAGCCGCGCCAGCATTCCAGAATGTGGGTGGCCGCGTCGATCAGACGTTTTTCATCCCTGTGGCGGATACGGATGACAGACAGGGGCCATTTGACAATACCGGCGGTGATGTCTTTGTATCCCGGAATGGTGATCTCTTTTTCTATCGGGGCAGTTTCCATGGCGAAGGTATAGTGACCGCCCTGGAAATGATCGTGGCTTAAGATCGAGCCGCCGACGATCGGCAGATCGGCATTGGAGCCGAGGAAGTAGTGCGGGAACTGCCGTACAAAGTCAAAGAGCTTGACGAAGGTGGCACGCTCGATCTTCATCGGCGTATGCTGGCTGTTAAAAACAATGCAGTGTTCATTGTAATAGACATACGGAGAGTACTGGAAACCCCATTCACTGTCGTTGATCGTGATGGGAATGATCCTGTGGTTTTCTCTGGCCGGATGGTTCATGCGGCCGGCATAGCCCTCGTTTTCACGGCACAGCTGGCATTTGGGATAGCTGCTGGCCTTGGCGAGGCGTGCGGCGGCGATCGCCTTGGGATCCTTTTCCGGCTTGGACAGGTTGATCGTAATATCGATCGCACCGTAGGGCGAATCCACTTTCCAGCGCATATCGCGCTTAATGCGGTACCGGCGGATATAATCGCTGTCCTGACTCAGCTTATAAAAGTAATCGGTCGCTTCCCGGGGGGACTTTGCGTAGTGCTCCTTAAAGCAGCGCTGTACCTCAGCCGGACGGGGAACGAGGCAGTTCATCAGGCGCGTATCAAAGAGATCGCGGCTGGTGATATTGTCCTCGATCAGGCCGCGGCTGACAGCTTCATCGAGAAGCTCCTGCAGTGTGCTTTCCAGATCGATCTGCTCCGGCAGGGCAGCCGGTTCGGTGTAGTCCTCTTCTTTGAAGCAGTCCAGTAAAAGGTTCGTTGCGTAAATCTTTTCACATGCCGGTAAAAGGCCGCAGTCCATACCGTAGCGGACGAGCCGCGCAATAGCATCATATAACATGGCGTCTTCCTTTCCTTAGCTGAGTTTATGGGCGCCGTCACCGATATCCACGATGTAAAATTCGGCTTTGTGTCCGGTCTCCTTTTCGTAGATCGGGCCGATCTCGCCGGTGAAGGTGTCGATGGCATCATTCTTTACGATGCTGACGGTGCAGCCACCAAAGCCACCGCCGGTGATACGGGAACCCAAGACGCCCGGAATCTTCCATGCCAGAGAGGCTAAAAGATCGGTTTCCGCACAGGAGGTTTCGTAGTCATCGCGCAGAGAAACGTGGGAGGCATTGATCAGACGGCCAAATTCCTCCAGATCTCCCTGCTGCAGGGCTTCCACGGCACGGATCGTACGCTGGTTTTCGTAAACAGCATGTTTGGCACGTTTCTGGCAGATCGGATCGGTAATATTATCCTTGAGGGATTCAAACTGTTCCTCAGTGAGATCGCCAAGGGTCTTGATATCGGTCACCTTCTGCAGCATGGCAAGCGCTGTCTCACATTCCCGGCGTCTGTCATTGTATGCAGAGGAAACGAGGCTGTGTTTGACCTTACTGTTAGTGATAACGATGCGGGCATCGGCCAGCTTCACCGGAGCGTATATATAGTTTAAGGTTGCGGTATCGAGAAAGATCGCATTGTCTTTTTTGCCCATGGCAGAAGCAAACTGATCCATGATACCGCAGTTCATACCGTTGAAATTATTCTCAGAATACTGGCCGATCAGCGCCAGCTCTGTCATAGTCAGATTGTCAAAACCAAAGGTATCCTTTAACATCAGTCCGGTAAGCACCTCCAGAGATGCGGAGGAGGACAGGCCTGAGCCGTTGGGAATATCACCGTAGATCAGAATATCCATACCGCAGGGCAGGATGCAGCCGCGTTTTTCAAAGGTCCACATGACACCCTTGGGATAGTTTGTCCATCCGGCATCCTGTGCAGGTACAAGATCATCCAGAGAAGATTCGACGATACCTGGGAAGTTCACGGAGAAAAAGCGGAGTTTTTTGTCGTTACGTTTTATGATGGCACCGTAGGTACCGATGGTCAGCGCACAGGGGAAGACGTGGCCACCGTTGTAATCGGTGTGCTCACCGATCAGATTAACACGGCCCGGAGCAAAGTAAACCTCCGGCTTATCGCTGGTTTGAAAGGTTTCCTGAAATAACTGCTGCATTTTTTCTACTGTCATTGAAATATCCCTCTTTCTTTTTTGATGACGTACTGTATAATGTCATTATAATGAGCGGACAAAAAAGGCACAACAAGTATATTGCATAATACTTGCACTATATTGAGAAAGGAAGACGCGATATGGAGAATGGATCGCAGCAGCTGAAGGTAGGCTCGGACAGGCAGGAGATCAAGGAGCATGGCAGCTTTGATTTTCCGGTGCGGATCAGTGATGAAAAGCTGTTTGCCATGTATGGTGGCGCTTTTTTGTGGCACTGGCATCCCCAGATCGAGCTAACGCTGGTGCTGGCGGGGGAGATCCGCTATAAGGTAAATGACCGGACGTATCATCTGCGGGCCGGGGAAGGGCTGTTCTGTAACTGCAATGCGTTGCACATGGGGGAGAGCGTTGCCGGAAGAGACTGCAGCTATGTATCGGTGACGTTTCTGCCACGGGTACTGTACGGGGAAAAGACCAGCGCCATGTATACCCATTATGTCCGGGATCTGTGTCGGGACAGCGCATGCCCGGCGATAGAGCTGCGCCCGGAAACCGACTGGCAGGGGGCAATTTTGGAACTGCTGCGGCAGATCCATGCACAGGGGGGAAAACGGTCGCAGACTTGGGAGCTGGAGGTACAGATCGAGCTTTTGCAGATCTGGCTTCTGCTGTACCAGAACTGGCCGGGAACGGGCAAGCAGAAGACAAAGGAAAGTGATCCGAACCAGGAGCGGATTCGTATACTGATGAGCTATATTCAGGAGCATTATATGGAAAAGCTGACCCTGGAGGAGCTGGCAGCGCAGATCCATATCTGCAAGAACGAGTGCTGCCGGATGTTCAAGCGGTATATGCAGGAGACGCTGTTTTCCTATCTGATGGCGTACCGGGTGAATCAGAGTCTGATACTTTTATCAGAAACAGATATGGAGATCACTCAGATCGCGGAGCAGTGCGGCTTTGCCAATCCGGGGTATTATACCCGTGTCTTTAAAAAGTACAGGGATATGACGCCGATGGCCTACCGGAAGCATTGCCGTCAAAATGCAGGAATACAGGGTGGCGATGAAGGAACGGCTGTGTTATAATAGCAGACAAAAGCTGTGCAGGCACAGCAGACAGAGAATGGAGAAGCTATGTTAGAACAGAGAAAGCAGGCGCCAGTCTATACAAACTGGCTGGAAGGCTATAATATGTCCGTTACGGGCGAGGAAAAAAAGCAGTATCTGGATATCGGTCTGGAGATGGATCCGGGCGAGGCCAATCAGCTGCGCAAAAAGCTTTGGGAGAAGCGTTTTACAAAGAAGGGTAAGCTCACAGGATACGATGCCTTTATGGCACAGTGGATGGAGCTTGGCTATGAGCAGAAGCAGATGGGCCATTTCTTTGGAAAGGGCCGTGCAAGAAAGAAAATGGCCAGAATCGCTGAGGAGCTTATGTTCAAAGAGGCGGTGAATGAAGAGCTGGAAGAGGTGCTTTTCAGAGAATATGTTAATCTGGTGCAGGTATACATCAGCCTCTGCCAGAAGGACAAGAATTATAAATGCATCATCCTTGGCGTGGGTACGATGAAGGATGAGAGCTTGCTGCACAAGATCGCTGTCGATATCTATACGACCGGCTGTGGCGCTGCGCTGCAGGGCGGTATGACAGAAGAGTACAGTCTTCTGATGCGTGCGACACAGGCAGCCTTCCTCGAGAGTTTTCCTCAAGATATCAGCGTATGGAATGCCGCAGAGGAAGAATTTAAAAAGAAAAACAGTATTGCCTGACCGGGCAGCAGAAAATCCGGCGCAGGCCGGCTGTTGTCAGCATACAGGCAGGAAAAGGAATCCCGTTTAAGAAGCCGGGCAGAAGAGTGCTCAGCTTCTTAAATGGGATTTTATGATTCGAGAGAAAATCTCGGAAATGTGTTTCTTTTTCGAGGAACTTTTGGCTCAATGCACGGCACGGTACCAGTAGCCCTTTTGCCCGGCGGCTGGTGACGGGGCAGAGTCCAGGGAACGAAAACAGGGGAAGCCAAACATATTGGCCATAAAGCGTTCCTGGTTATCATAGACACCGGGAATGGCAAAGATGTACTGCTCACTGTCACCCACGCGGCCTAAAAGACAGTGCGAATCACGCTGCAGACAGTGCAGGATGAAGCGGTTTCCGGCGATATGAAAGCCCTCGCGGCGGAGGACGGGGATATCCTTCGGCTCGATCCGCAGACAGTTTTTGAGCTCACTGTCCGTAAAGGTATTGGCCGCAGGAAAACGGTGTGTCAGACGTTCCCAGCGGGCCGAAGACCTTGGCACTGCTGTGGGCGCCTGCGGGGGAGTTACCGTTTTCTCCGCCGGAGAACCGACTGCGTGGGCGGAGGTGTCTGCAAATTCCTGGGCAAGGATACGCTCCACCAGCGTAGGCGTGGTCCGAGGATGCTCCTCGACTGTGGCGTGGGATGCTGCTACGGATGCTTCCGGTGAGCTGTTGGAGAGAGCATCAACTGACGGAGCGACTTCCGGTGCAGATGCAGCCTGTACAGGCGACGGCGCGTTATCTGTAGTATCCGCTGCTGCAGAGGATGAAACAGCAGAGGTGGTGTTGTCTGTGTCCGTACTGGCATTGTCAGAATTTACAGAAATACGAGAAAAATCCTCGGATATATCAGAACTGGCTGACGTGCCCGAATCAGTGTCGGATACGGATGTACTCGCATCTTCTGCAGGAGAAGCTTCTGTGGCAGAAGTTTTCGCCGGGGAAGTTTCCTCCGGAGCCGGGGCGCTTTCAGGACTGGCTGCAGCCGTTGTGCCAGCAGTATCTTCCTGCGCAGGCAGCGGGTAGGGGATTAGGTCAACCGGCTGGATGGACTGGTCGTTCCAGATACTGCAATACGATACGGGACTCTCATCGGACAGCACCAGACCCTCCAGATCGTTAAACGAAATCCCCGTCTGGCCCAGATCCTCCGAAGCACACTGCATCCGCCAGTTGACCATACCAAGCGTCGGCAGATGCTGACCAAACTCGATCCCATACAGCTGGCCGTCACGCTGGAAACAGCCATAGATATGGAGCGGTACTTCTGTTTCCGCAGCAGAAACCTTCATATGTATTTCAAGCTTTAACAGCTGGTTGCGGTTGTCGATGCGGGCATAGCCGCAATTCTGGTGTCTTGTATTTCCGTGATATTCATACATATAGGAAATAAAACGCTGATAAGCAGACATGTGTTGACTCCACAGATTTTTCTCCTTATTATATGAGTAATACACAGAAAGTATGAAGGAAAATAAAATGACAGCAGATGAACGCTATATGCGACAGGCCATGACCCAGGCCAGAAAAGCTGAAAAGCTGGATGAAGTGCCGATTGGCTGTGTGATCGTATACCATGATAAAGTGATCGCCCGCGGCTACAACCGCAGAAATACAGATAAAAATACTCTGTCCCATGCCGAACTCAATGCCATTCGCAAGGCCAGCCGTGTGCTGGGCGACTGGCGGCTGGAGGAATGTACGATGTATGTGACCCTTGAACCGTGCCAGATGTGCGCCGGAGCCATCGTACAGGCCCGGATTCCCCGCGTAGTGATCGCCTGCATGAACGCCAAAGCCGGCTGCGCCGGTTCCATCTTCAACCTGCTGCAGGTCCCCCAGTTTAACCATCAGGTAGACATCACCCGCGGCGTACTGGAAACAGAATGCAGCCAGATGCTCTCCGCCTTTTTCAAACGCCTCCGCGTGCGCAAAAAACAGGAAAAAGAGGCGGCAAAGGCAGCCGCACAGCTGCCGACAGTGCTCCCCGGAGAAAAGCAGCCTGTGGATACCGTTACAGAATCCGCCACAGAAAATGCATCCGACACAAGAAGTCAGCTTGACGAAATGGATTCCGACAGGTATAATAGATAAGTCAATGTCTATGGAGACGTATCGAAGTGGCCATAACGAGCTTGACTCGAAATCAAGTTGTCGGGTAACCGGCACATGGGTTCGAATCCCATCGTCTCCGCGCTAAAAGCCCCGTATTTACGGGGCTTTTTTCTATTTCGTGTGATATTTCATGTGATATTTTCAATAGTAAATAGAGACAAAACCAGAAAAAGGTCGGCAGCTGTGCGAGGCGGTGGATATCTCATCTGGCGAATGATCAAAGTGCGGTTTTAGATTTGATGAGATCCACGACTTACGGAATCTTATGCGCGAGTCCGCTTTAGCGAGCGCATTAGATGGAGTTAGTCGTTAGCTCAGCAAATCGTTGCACTATTCGCCAGATGAGATATCCACCGCCTCGCACAGCTGCCGACCTTTTTCGTCCGTCGATTGCTAGAAGGAAAGTCCCAGCATCTCTGCCGCATTCTTCCACAGAATCAGCTCCCTCTCATCATCAAACAGCGGCAGCTCATCAAACAGCTTCCTGTACACTCCCTGATCAGCCCACGGACTGTCACTAGCCCAGAGAATCCTGTCCGCACCGTGATTCTGGATAATCCGTAGCAGTTGCACCTTACTGATTCTGTCCAGTGAAAAGGCCAGATCAAAATATACATTCCGTCCGACAAGACACCGCTCCACCTCATCAAACATGTCATTCCCTCCGATATGTGCCAGCGTAATATGCGCCTTTTTCGGATGCTTCTTGCCATACACAAGATCCAGCATATGTGCCGCCCGCACCGGAGGACAGTACACCGGATCCGGAAATCCAACATCAACACCCGCATGGATCGTCACATGCAGATCCAGCTCCACACAGGTACGGATGATTTCGAGATAACGCGGATCATCAATATATGTTTTCTGATCGTCCGGATGCAGCTTTACACCGGGCAGTCCCAGCGATTTTATATAAGAAAGCTTTTCACGGATACGGGTATTGTCCGGATGGATACCGCCAAAAGAAATAAGACCGTCATGCCCGTTGACCCGGGCCGCAAAGCGGTTGATACTGTCAAACTGATGCGGAGCTGTAACCACAGGAAGCACAACCGCATAATCAATCCCATTCTTTTTCATGGAGGCCAGAAGCCCCTTTTTGGTAGCGTCCGTATAAGCGTGCAGATCATCCGGAGCCAGCGGCAGCAGATGGGCAAACATGGAATCCGCTACCTTGTCCGGAAAAATATGTGCATGTGTATCAATAATCATAGGAAACCTCGATAATATGTAGTACACTGAATATACAATAGGAAGAATTATTTTTCAAGATGCAGACAACAATCGTATACGCAGGACGTATGACCGGTAAAACAAAAGATAACAAAAACGGGGTATAACATATGGAAGAAGTACAGAAAAACAACAGCCTTTGTGAAACAGAGGCGCAAAAAGAAAGCAAGGAAAGACTTCTCGCAGCTATCCGGCAGGGAGAAAATGCTGAGGAGCTTCTGTGGGATGCTCTGGTAGCCTGGCAGGAAAGACCCTTTAAAACGGCATCGGGCCTTCCGTTTACCTATACGATCTGGCGCGGTAAACGGGGACAGCTGACTAAAGAGCTCTGGATCGATCGCAGAGAAGGCAGCAAATCCCTAAGCTTTAGCAGCATCCGTGCCGCCTTTGCCAATGCCTGCCGGGAAAGGTATGTCAGCCGCCCGAAAGGCATGGGCGATATCCGCGGCGTATCCTACATGTATCCAATCTTCTGGCAGCTGGGCGTGATCGAGGTTCCGCCAAAGTATGCGAAGCAGATGGCAATGGAAGAAATGGTGTAGGATGGCGAAAAATCGATTGACACCATAAACGGATTTCTTCTATTATGAAAACAAGAACAATACACATCGGAAGATATGCGATATTTGTTAAAGAATGAACAGATAAAGTCACAGGAAAAGGGAACAGAAAGAAAAACGGAGAGATATGCATGAAAAAGAAAAAGGGAAAAGGCTGGCTGTTGACGCTGCTGGTGGCAGGTACTGTAATATTTGGTGCAAAACGGACAATGGCAGATGTTATCGAAGCGAAGCCTGGACAAACCTATACTGGAGAGTATGCGGTTATTGTAAATACCAGTGAGCAGGATACAGAAAGCAGTGGTACGTTACAGTTTCAGACAGGTGCAGATACCGGACAGTCACAGATGGCGGGAGGTACAACCGAATCACAGCAGAGTATGCAAAAAGACTGCATTGCGTTACCGGCTGCGCAGACAGTCACGGATACGCAGACGGTAGCCAGTCAGACAGGAAGCAGCTACAAAGTTGGCGATATCCGTAAGGGGTATGGATATCCGAATGGTACACCCGTCTGGCAGTCGTATGTCTGTATCGGCGTTGGAGAGCACTGTTATGTCTGGATGGAAATGAATCTCATGCAGACCTATCAGAAAAAGGGTCTTTTATCTACTATTGCCCGGGAGACAGCGCAGGTGTATGACGGAGAACCCTATGCTGTATTAAATACCTTGTGTGGCGGCAGCTTTCCTGCACTGGATGGTTCCGGTCGGATGTCCATTCTTCTGGAAATATTGAATACATCTACGGGTGTCTACATGTATGAGTCGGATATCACGGCTATTCATCTGAAAGCACCGGAGATATCTTCCTATGTGGCCGGACAGATGGCAAGTTATAATGCCCTTCTGGTACATGAAGGACAGCATGCCCTTTTGCATCTGATGACCGGATTTCCAGGGGAGGCCAAATGGTTCACAGAAGGGCTGTCTGTGGCTGCTATGGATTATGTGTGGGGAAGTACGGATAACAATGCATGGCTTAGCTACATGAAAGACAACGAGGCGTTGCGAAACGGAGCTTCACTGTTGTATTCCAGTTATCGCAATTCTACCGGACTGGATTACAGCATACAGTATCTTTTTGTACGTTACATGATTGATCAGATGGCGCAGGGGTATGATCCGATGGCTGTTTTGCCCGGGCTGTATCAGCAGAACGCATCGGGAAAAACAGCACAGCAGTTTCTGACCTCGTTTACGGGCAGGGAATTTGCAACATTTCTGGCTGATTTTTATACAGCAATTGCCGCCTGTGAAAAGACGGGTAACTATGGCTTTTATATGGATGCAGTAGCAGAAAATGGAGCGGACATGTATCCAAGATATACGGGAACAACCGGTCAGGCAGTGCAGATTGAAAAGGCAGGAGCAATTCTTGTGCCTTTATATGGTGGCAGTTTTACAATGTCTGCGGACTGCGGCCCGGATATTGTAGTGCGGATCGTAGGGGATTTTTCTTCAGATACAGTTCTTAATGGAGCTGGAACCGAAGAATCGCCGTATCTTGTGCATTCGGCTCAGGAGCTTCGTTATATTTATAAAGAGCCGTCCGCTGTGTACCGTCTCGAAAATGATATCCGGATGTTGGGGGCAGAAAACTTTACAGTACCATCATTTAGCGGCACATTGGATGGCAATGGACACACGATCTATGGACTTCGCCGTCCGCTGGTAGCGAGCAATACGAAGGGAACGATAAAAAATCTGTCTGTAGAAGCAGCTTTTACGGGAGATTGCATTGGTATGCAGGGTGTTATTGCCAATGAGAATTATGGAACGATCACAAATTGCCATGTGAGTGGCAGTATAAAAGGCCGTTTGCTGCGTGGCAGGTTCAGTACACAGTATCCGATGCTGGGAGGCATTGTCGGACGCAACTATCAGGGCTTTGTTATTTCGGACTGTACAGTGTCTGCCGAGATGGATGTTGTACCTTCTGTGGTGAATTGTTGGGTTGGCGGTATAGCAGGAGAGACAAATGGCATACTTCAAAACTGCAGATTTACAGGGAAAATCCATGTAACGCAGGGCAATGGCAGTGCATATACTGTATATGTTGGTGGAATGACCGGAGAGGTATTGAAGGATTATGGATTTTCCGGATCTGTAAAAAGCAGCAGCAGTCTTGGAGCGATTATCGTTACAGGAGGAACGAAGTCGGTAGGGCAGATCTGTGGTTACAGTAATTTATTTTCCACGGCAGAAGAGGCAGCAGTATATCTGCAAAACTGTACGTGGAATACGGATAAAGGAACATTGTATGGAACTCCGGTAAGTGTGGATGATGAAAATCAGGTTGAAGAAGATGTGGAGATTTCACTCCCGGCTCCGGAAATCACAGAAACAAGGCTACAGGCGGTACAGGGAAAAGA
This sequence comes from Ruminococcus bromii, assembly GCA_963603285.1. Taxonomy (GTDB): domain Bacteria; phylum Bacillota; class Clostridia; order Lachnospirales; family Lachnospiraceae; genus UBA11957. Next base: position 22,495 of record CAVCMG010000033.1, on the reverse strand, counting down.
AACGTATATCAATACCGGAAACGTTACCGGCGGCAGCGGAGAATATGAGACAACGATCATCAGTGAGCAGCTTCCGACGGGATTGAAACGGACAGCGATGCCTGGAGAATACTGGGATTGCTTTATGTATCAGGGAACGCCGACGGGATCTGTGGGGGTATATACATCAAAATATCAGGTAAAGGATAAAGTTTCTGAAAAGGGACTTCTTGTTACCGTGACTATAGAAGTCGTGACAGAAGATACGGCAAAGATCTACAGCTTTATTTTTGATAAAGAAGCCAATGGTCTGTCAAAAACTGTGCAGGCAACCATCGAGGGTGCGAAGATAGAAGCCATCGTACCGGCAGATACTTCGCTGCAGGCATTACGTCCGGGTATAGAATACGGGTATCTGGGAGGAAGCAGACTGACATATTTTGACGGCACAGGCTGGAAAGAATATTATACCAATCTGAGCTTCGATTTCAGCGAACCACGGCTGTTTAAGGTTACAGCAGCAGATCAGAAAACAACACAGATATACACGGTGACGGTGACAAAAGAGGCCGGAAATGAAAAGGGAGATAATGTCGGAGGCGGAGACAACAACGCAAATGGTGGCAATACCGGAAATGGAGGCGAAGTTGGTGAACCGGAGCACCATCACCAGAGTGTTGTGGATCCTGGTACAGAAGCTACCTGCACAAAGGAAGGAAAGACAGCAGGAAGTCATTGCGTTACCTGTGGAGAGATTCTGACAGAACAGAAAAGTATTCAGAAAAAAGCTCATGTTGTTGTAGCAGATCCTGCTGTAGCAGCGACCTGTACAAGAACTGGAAAAACAGAGGGCAGCCATTGTCGTAGCTGTGGCAAAATCCTGACCCCACAATATACGGTCGGAAAGAGAAATCATACCGTTATCTGGGAAGCCGGCGTTGAACCGACATTCTGGAGCGAGGGTCGAACAGCCAGAGCCTATTGCAGTGTATGTCATACCACATTGCAGAGTGCCCAGACGATTGCCCGCCGAACTGGCACAGGCAATCTCAATATGACCAGCTTCCCTATGCGTGTAAAACAGAAAACCACAGCACTTCGCGTGGAAAATATGGCTGCCGGTGACTGGGTTACAGCGTGGAAATCTTCCAATCCGAAAGTGGCTACAGTCAGTGGAAAAGGTCTGATTACAGCAAAAAAGCAGGGAACTGCCTGGATCCAGGTAACACTGGCCAGCGGTAAAGTGTTTAAAGCGCAGGTCAAGGTACAGAAAAAACAGGTAAAAACCACCAGACTGACAGCCAATACCTGCACATTGCGTCTGAAGGCAGGAAAAGGGATGAAATTAAATCCGACAGCATACCCGCTGACAACGCAGCAAAAGATTACATACAGCTCAAAGAATAAAAAAATTGCCACAGTGAACAGTAAGGGCTGGATTCAGGCAAAGAAACCGGGCTGGACAAATATTACAATCAAGTCCGGTGGAAAGAAAGTCAATGTCAAAGTTGGTGTATTCAAGTAGACCGTATTGGAGATGATGAGTAAAGGAGAGAAATACGTCGAATACCTTCCCGAAAAGGAAAAACGGCGCAGAACTCTCCTTTTTCTAAAGTTTTTATTAAGAACGAAAACAGATATTGCAACAAAGAAAAACAGAGTATACAATACATAATTGTTCTAATTAAAACAAAATGCAGAGAGGATAGAAAGTATGATCAAGAAATGTGTACAAAAGCCATACACCGTGCTTGTTGCCGTGATCATTGCACTGCTGATCGGTGCGGTCAGTCTGACAAAGCTGCAGACAGACCTTCTGCCCGATATGACAATACCGTATATGGTGGTTGTGACGACATATCCGGGAGCCAGCCCAGAAAAGGTAGAGCGTGACGTCACGCAGCCGCTAGAAAGTGCCCTGGGTACAGTCAGCGGTGTGGAAAACGTCACCAGCACCAGTGCAGAGAATTACAGCATGATCACGCTGGAATTTGGCGATGATACCAATATGGACTCGGCAATGGTCAAGCTGAACACGCAGCTGGAAGCGGCCAAAAGCAGTCTGCCGGATTCCTGCGGTACTCCGAATGTTATGGAAATCAGCATGGATATGATGGCGACGGTATATGCCAGCGTCAGCAAGGACGATGCAGACATCTATGATATTTCGGATTTTGTCACAGAAAATATCACACCGGAGATCGAACGTATCGACGGCGTAGCCAGTGTAAGCTCCCTCGGTCTCATTGAAAAAAGCGTTGAAGTACGCCTGAACCAGGACAAGATCGATGCGATCAATGAGAAAATCCTGAAAAAGACCAACGACAAGCTGGATGATGCCGCGGATGAGATTTCTTCCGGAAAGAGTAAGCTGAAAAAATCAGAATCCACGATCAAATCCCAGCAGAAAAAGCTGGCAAAGCAGCAGGAAAAGACCGCGGATTCGCTGGCAGATGCCAGTGTGGCGCTGGATAAAGCGCAGGCCACCAAGGCTGCCTACGAATCCCAGCTGACAACGCTGCAGACCCAGAAAGCAGCGCTGGAAGCGGAAAAGAAAGCTTACGAAGATAATAATATAGAAGGAACATACGATACCATCGACAAGGCGCTGGGCAAGCTTCACGATGCTGTAGGTGATATGGCAGCGCAGGCCGGTGTGGTCGTTCCGTCCGGTATTGCCGCAGCCGCAGCGGATAAGGACAGCTTTAATGCCTTTAAAGACTGGATGAGTGAAAATGGCATGGGAGAGCAGGTGTCTTCCATGGACTATGACAGCATAAAGCAGGTCTATGATGCTGTAACGACAAGACTGCCGCAGATCGATACGGAGCTTGCCAATATGGCAACAGAGATCGCTGCCACAGAAGCCCTTGTTTCCGCCGCTTCCGAGCAGATGCAGGGACTGGATGACCAGTATCAGCAGGTGCTCAAAGGTTCTATGCAGGCTTCCGCAGGCTTTGGTTCAGCCGATGCCCAGATGTCAGCGGCACAGTCTTCGATCAACAGCGCCAAAGAGGAGCTGGACAAGGCGCAGGATCAGTATGAGGAATCTGCCAAAACAGCCAGAGACAATGCCAATATTGATTCTCTGGTGACGATGGATACCCTGTCCAATCTGATCTATGCCCAGAACTTTGAGATGCCGGCCGGTTACATCGACGATGCCAATGACAACCAGTGGCTGTTAAAGGTAGGCGATAATTTCTCCAGTGTAGAGGAGCTGGATGATCTGGTACTGTGTAAGATCGATGATATCGGTGATATTACACTCAGCGATGTGGCAGATATCACGGTTGTCGATAATGCCGGTGACTGTTATGAAAAGGTCAATGGCGAGCAGGCCGTTGTACTGGCTGTTTACAAGAGCAGCACAGCCAGCACCAATACCGTGTCCGGCAGCTTTGCGAAAAAGGCAGCCCAGCTGGAATCGGAAAATGAAGGCTTACATATCACAACCCTGATGGATCAGGGCGATTATATCACAATGTTTATCAAGGCCGTACTGCAGAGCATGGTGTTGGGGGCATTGCTGGCGCTGGTTGTACTGATCATCTTCCTGAAGGACGTAAAGCCGACCATCGTTGTGGCATTCAGTATTCCATTCAGTGTATTGGTGGCGCTGATCCTGATGTACGCCAGCAATATTTCCATCAACATGATGTCCCTGTCCGGTCTGTCCCTGGGTATCGGTATGCTGGTGGATAACTCGATCGTTGTTATCGAAAATATTTACCGTCTGCGTGCCCGTGGACTGGCTGCGCCAAGAGCTGCCGTACAGGGTACAAAGCAGGTGGCAGGTGCGATCATTTCATCCACGCTGACGACAATCTGCGTATTCCTGCCGATGATCTTTACGACCGGCTATATCCGTCAGCTGATGCTGCCGTTTGCCCTGACGATCGGATTCGCACTGGTGGCATCTCTGGCGGTTGCCCTCTTTGTTGTTCCGGTGATCGGTTCTACATTGCTGAAAAAGCATAAAGAAAAGAAACATGCATTCTTTGATAAGGTATGCGGCGTGTATGCAAAAATACTCTCTGCTTTCCTGAAGGTTAAGATCGTGCCGCTGGCACTGGCACTGGCGCTTCTGGTATTCTCCATATTCGGCGTTATGCGGATGGGTATTTCTGTCATGCCGGATATGACCACCCAGCAGATTTCTGTCAGCTGCAAGATGCCGGATGATACCACAAAAGAAGATGCGTATGCCACAGCGGATAAAGTTATGGAAGCGATCCAGAAGATCGATAATGTGGAGACGGTAGGTGCGCTGACCAACGTAGGCAGTCTGATCTCCAGCTCCATGAGCTCGGATGACTACCTGCAGTACAGCTTTTATGTACTGCCAAAGGACGGCATAACCGATATCCGTACGATCAAGACCATCTGTAAAGATATTGAAGAAAATACAAAGGATCTGGACTGTGAGGTCAGCACAGACTCCTCATCCATGAGCGAAATGTCATCCCTTTCCTCCTCCGGTCTGACGATCAACTTGACCGGCCGTGAGACGGACAAGCTGCTGGAGGTCAGCGAAGATATCATGAAGCTTCTCGAAGATACCGAAGGCTGTACCGATATCTCCAATGGACAGGAAGACGGTGACGACGAGATCTATCTGGAAATCGATAAAACAAAGGCCATGCGCGACGGCCTGACCGTAGCCCAGATCTACCAGACCCTGTCCGGCCGCATCACCACAGACAAGACAGCCCTGACCGGTTATCTCGATGATACCCAGATGGATGTCAAGCTCGTAGATGAAACCGATGTACTGGATGTCGATAATCTGCTCGATACCACATTTACCGTCACCACTACAAACGATGACGGCGAGCAGGAAACCGAAGAAAAGAAACTCAGCGAATACGCCACCATCAGTCGCGGAAAAGGCGTAGCCTCGATCAGCCGTTCCAACGGCTCCCGCACCATGAGCGTGACCTGTTCCATGGAAGACGGTTACAATACAACACTGGTAGGTCGTGAAGTACAGGAAAAACTGGATAATTACGAAGCACCAAAGGGCTATACCGTAGAGCTTGGCGGCTCCACTACAGACGTCAACAACATGCTGAGCCAGATGATGCAGATGATGTTGCTTGGCTTTGCCCTGATCTATCTGATCATGGTAGCCCAGTTCCAGAGCCTGTTGTCACCCTTTATCGTTATCTTCACCGTACCCCTCGCCTTCACCGGCGGCTTCCTCGGACTCCTTCTGGCCGGAGAACAGCTGTCCATCGTCAGCCTCTTAGGCTTCCTGGTACTCATGGGTACTGTCGTAAATAACGGTATCGTATTCGTAGATTACGCCAACCAGCTGCGTATCGGTGGTATGAAAAAACGTGAAGCCCTCATCATGACCGGCCGCACCCGTATGCGCCCTATCCTGATGACCGCCCTCACCACCATCCTCGCCATGGTCCCCATGGCCATCAGCCACAGCGCCGGTGACTCCATGGGCAAAGGCATGGCCATCGTCATCATCGGCGGCATGGCCTACGCCACCCTTATGACCCTGTTCATCGTACCCGTCATGTACGATATCTTCTACCGCCGTCAGCCCAAAGTCGTAGACGTAGGCGACGACACCCTCGACGACGTCCCCGATGACGCCGCCGAATTCATCGCCCAGCTCGAAGCCGAGAACAAAAACAGCGGAGAAGAGGCAGATGTATAAACTGGGAATTTGGTTATAGGTGAATTTAAGGGAGATAAAAAGAGCAGAGTAAGAAGTGAAAAACAGTGCTGAAATATGAGGCAGATAATTTATATGTCTGAGAAAAATTAAACTTTATTCCAGCAAAAACGTAAATTCAAGAAAACGGAGTGGCCGTGGGCTGGCTCTCTGCTATATATGTACTTTCCAAGCGACTTCAGCGAGTAAGCGTCCGAGACCTCAGGCTCGGACCGACGGAGCCGGAGCGCCGGAAAATACATATATAGCAGAGAGCCAGCCCACGGCCACTCCGTTTTCTTGCCCACAACCTTTATTTCCGATCATCCAAATACCGCAAATAACACCGCACCAGCAACGCCATCTTCAAAGCAATCGCATCATCAAACCTCCGAAGATCCAGCCCCGTCTCCTTCTGAATCTTATCCAGCCTGTAAATCAGCGTATTCCTGTGAATATACAACTTCCGCGCCGCCTCCGACGTATTCAGATTATTCTCAAAAAACTTCTCCACCAGATTCAGCGTCTCCTCATCAAACACCGCCGGCAGCGTATCCCCGAAAATCTCCCTCAGATACACCTGGCATAACGGCCGCGGCAGCTGGTAGATCAGCCGTCCGATCCCCAGACTCGCATAGGTACTGACCTTGTGATCCGCATAAAAAATCTTTCCAATCTCCAGCGCAGCCTGTGCCTCCGAAAGTGCCAGCGGCAGAGATTTCAGCTCATGGATGACCGTACTGCAGGAAACCCTCGCATTGCACAGCGCCTCCATACTCAGCATATCCACCAGCGTCTCAGCAATATCTGTCAGCTCCTCCGGATCCTCAGAAGGTGCCTCCAGAATCAGTGCCAGCTGCGTATCATTCAAAGGAATCAGATAATGGTGCGCCGATTCAGAATATAGACTGCGGATCGTCTGCTGCACATTCCTGTCGTAAGGCACATCGGTTTCAATCAGATAGACCAGCCGCGCCGCCGTCATATCCACATGCAGCCGCCCGGCATGTGCCGGGATATCCTGCGTATCACAGGTACCCTTTAACAAGGCAGCAAAAAAAGAAGAACGCTCGGAAAAAGACCGTCCATCAAGGAGCACCAGCGTAAACTGTCCGGCGGCCAGCTGCCCGATGATCTCCATATTGGAGGCAGAATCCGTCAGGGTCAGCACACCAAGCGGTTGTCTGGCGTCCCCTAGCCGAAACAGCCAGAGCCCATTCTTTCGCTGGAAAGCTGCACCATCCGACAGAAAAGAGAGGATATCCTCAGAAGAAAGCGTGGCATCATCCGCTGCCGTTGTCAGTCTGCGTTCGCCGTTTGTATGGTAAAAACCGGTATCACTGCCTGTGATGTCCCGGATCTTTTGTAACTGGAGTAATAATTGCTGTTGTGTCATAGTCAGAATTCCTTATATAAAAAAATGGGGTTGTGATATTCACAACCCCATTTTAACATACTTAAATTAGTATGTGATAGACAGTTCTGTTTCTTTATCAAAGAAATGAGTCATGCTCATATCCAGTGCGAACTTCACGGTATCACCCATCTTGGATGTTGTGTGCGGATCAACACGGGCTGTACACGGATTGTTCTCCAGATCGAAGTACAGGAATACTTCAGCACCCAGAAGCTCGTATACATTGATTTTGGCTTCGATAACAGCGCTGCTTGCAGCAATATCTTCCGGATCATCGGAAATATTCTCCGGACGGATACCCATAACAACGGTCTTTCCGTCGTAGCCCTTTTCCAGAAGCACTTTGGCTTTCTCAGCCGGAGCTTTCAGTGTGTACGGACCAACCTTAAGGTCTGCACCGTCACCGTTCTTAACAACGGTAACATCGATGAAGTTCATCTGCGGAGAACCGATGAAACCGGCAACGAACAGGTTGATCGGATTATCGTACAGAGTCTGCGGAGTATCTACCTGCTGAACAACACCATCTTTCATAACAACGATTCTGGTACCCAGAGTCATAGCCTCTGTCTGGTCATGTGTAACGTAGATGATGGTAGCCTTCAGTCTGTCATGCAGCTTGGAAATCTCGGTACGCATCTGTACACGAAGCTTTGCATCCAGGTTGGACAGCGGCTCATCCATCAGGAATACCTTCGGGGAACGAACGATAGCACGTCCCATGGCAACACGCTGTCTCTGACCACCGGACAGAGCCTTCGGTTTACGGTCAAGCAGCTTCTCCAGATCCAGGATCTTGGCTGCGTTACGAACAGCTTTGTCGATCTCATCCTTCGGAACCTTTCTCAGCTTCAGACCGAATGCCATGTTGTCATATACGGTCATATGTGGATACAGAGCGTAGTTCTGGAATACCATAGCGATATCACGATCCTTCGGCTCTACATCGTTCATAACCTTGCCGTCAATCTCCAGAGTACCTTCGGAAATCTCCTCCAGACCTGCGATCATACGAAGTGTAGTAGATTTACCACATCCAGACGGTCCTACGAAAATGATGAACTCCTGATCTGCAATGTCCAGATTGAAGTTCTTTACAGCTTCAAACCCATTCGGGTATCTTTTATAAATGCCTTTTAATGATAATCCTGCCATGATTTGGCCTCCCATTTCTTTTTTGATGTTCTCATTATATCGGCATTCTGCCCGAATGCATATGACAGATGTTACAAGAATCGGGGTGCGGGATGTGCAGATTGTTAAAAAGTCAGTGGGGTTTACTGAAAAAGCCACAGGGCAAAGTTCCCTGTGGCAGATATATGTGTAATAGAAAATCCTGAAATCTTATACGGTATAACGCTTCCGCTCTTTGAAATACACCGGTGTAAGCCCGCATTCTTCTGCAAAAGCATACGCTTCTGCCAGATAAGCCCCCACGACCTCCGGATAATGGGCATCGCTGCCGATCGTTACAAAGCGTCCGCCGAGTGCATGATAGCGCCGGTAGATCGTGCGGAGTGCATCGATGGCTTCCGGTTTGGCAAACTGCCGTGTGTTGATCTCAATGCATTTATCTTTTTGGATCAGCAGCTGCAGAACCCGGTCGATCTTTTCCGGGAATTCCTCATAATACAGCAGCGGATCTTCGTAAGGCGCTACACGGCCGATATAGTCGATATGTCCCAGCGTATCAAAGTCGTCAAATGTTTCGATCATTTCTGCCATTGTGTCCAGATATTCACCGAAAACTTCTTCTTTATCCTTAAATAAAGCGAAGAATTCCGGATAGTAGATATCCTGTCCGCGCATAAAATGAATCGAACCAATCACCATATCGAAAGGATGGGAACGGACAATCTCGCTATTCTTTTGGTTGGTATCGGCGGTCATGCCGATCTCAACGCCGAGCAGCAGATGATCATTTCGATAGGGTGCGAGTGTATGAAAGTATGTGTCAGGGTCAAAATGGAAACCGGACGGATCGCCATAGGCCAGATCAATATGCTCTGTGAGGATAATATCCAGTTCCTTTTCCTTTTGTACTTTCAACAGATCGGAAAACACCATACCGCTGTCCGTAGAGAACGGTATGGTGTGCATATGTGTATCAAACATTATTTGGCAAACAATGTGCGGAAACGCTTCATGGCTTCCACAGTATTTTCGTAGCTTCCGAATGCGGTCAGACGGAAGTAGTTCTTTCCGTTTTCGCCGAAGCCTTCACCAGGTGTTCCCACAACCTGGATGTTATTTAACAGATAATCAAAGCATTCCCAGGCTTCCATGCCGTTCGGGCATTCGAACCAGATATATGGGGAATGTTCACCACCGGTGAACGGAATACCAAGCTCTGTCATGGTATCTGCGATCAGTCGGGCATTTTTCTGGTAGTAAGCCAGATTTTCCTTGCACTCGGCCATACCTTCATCGGTAAAGACTTCGGCAGCAGCGTGCTGGATGATGTAGGCTGTGGAATTGTATTTGGTACTCTGGCGACGGTTCCACATAGCGTTTAAGGACATTTCCGTACCGTTGGAAGCAGTAAAAACAAGCTCCTTCGGAACAACGGTGTAACCGCAGCGGGTACCGGTAAATCCGGCAGTCTTAGACAGAGAACAGAACTCGATCGCACATTTCTTTGCACCCTCGATCGCGTAGATGCTGCGCGGCAGGGACGGATCAGTGATGAACGCTTCGTATGCGGAGTCAAAGAGAATGATAGCCTCGTTTGCCAGCGCATAGTCAACCCATTCCTTCAGCTGTTCCTTGTTGTAGCAGGCACCGGTCGGATTGTTTGGGGAGCATAAGTAGATCAGATCTACATGCTGGCTGTGATCCGGCATCGGCAGGAAGCCGTTTTCCGGCGTACCATTCATGTAGATAACGCTGTTGCCGCACATGATATTGGTGTCCACATAGACCGGATACACCGGATCCGGGATCAGGATTACATTGTCATGGGCAAACAGATCGGTGATATTACCGGTATCGCTTTTGGCACCATCGGAAATAAAGATGGCATCCGGATCAACGTCCACACCGCTCTTTTTATAATAAGCGCTGATCGCATTGCGAAGCTCCGGATAACCCTGTTCCGGGCCATAGCCTTTGAATGTCTCTGCAGAAGCCATCTGGTCCACACCTTCATGCAGAGCTTTAATGACTCTGGAGGTCAGCGGCTTGGTAACATCGCCAATACCCAGACGGATGATCGGTTTGTCCGGGTTGGCCTGGGTGTAGGCAGCCGTACGGTGAGCAACCTCAGAGAAGAGGTAGCTGGTTTTCAGGCGAAGAAAATTCTCATTTAACTTTGGCATGGTAAGAATCCTTTCTCTGTATATATTTGTGTGCTGTTCTGGCTGTTTCGACAGTTTAAGTGTCGGTAAAACGGAAAAATCCCTCTTTTTTGTCAACAGAAGCTATTGTTAACGCTTTAACAGAACACGTGATTAGTGTGTGAAAATAATCCAGTGCCATTCTAGCAAAAAGCAGGAATAGTGTCAATAAATCCCGACTAACTTGCTTGCATTTAAAGTTAGATTCGTATACACTTGAAGAACACAGGTGAGGAGCCGGAAAAAACGAGGTGCGCTGCAATGAAAAAAACATATAAACTGACAATAGCCTACGATGGCAGCCGCTATTTTGGCTGGGAGCATCAGCCGGATCGGGATACGGTGCAGGGCAAGTTGGAAAGTGTGCTGGAACGTATGGTGGGAGAGTTTACGGATGTGATCGGTGCCGGACGCACGGATGCCGGTGTCCACGCACGGGCTATGACGGCGCATGCGGTGTTTGAGACAAAGATGGACTGTGAAGAGATCCGGGATTACTTTAACCGGTATCTACCGGATGATATTGCAGTCCGGGATGTGACGGTGGCCTCCGACCGTTTTCATGCCCGTTATAAGGCTGTGGGGAAGACATACCAGTATACCTGCTTCGACGGGCCGGTAAAGCCGGTGTTTGACCGGAAATATGTAACCGTCCTCAAAGAATCCCCGGATGTGGAGGCCATGCAGGAAGCTGCCGGTTATCTGACGGGCGAACATGATTTCCGTTCATTCTGCGGCAATCCGCGGATGAAAAAATCCACCGTCCGTATAGTTGATACGATCGAAATCACCAAAAAGAGCGGCTATATCCGTATCCGTGTCCATGGCACAGGATTTTTGCAGAATATGGTGCGTATTATCGTGGGTACTTTACTGGAAGTGGGCTATGGACGGCTGAAGCCGGAGGATATGCTGACAATTCTGGAGGCAAAGGATCGCAAGGTGGCAGGGCCGACGGCACCACCGGAGGGACTGATGCTGATAAAAGTGGATTATTAAAACGGAATAAAGTGGTAACAAAAATCCCCTGTATGGAGTGAAACATACAGGGGAATGTTTTGGCAGTCAGACTGCCATCAATTTATAGGAAGCATACTGCAGAAAAAGAATTTGAAAGGGAAAGGAAGAAAAAAACTGCAGTATGCTTTTTGCCATTTATCTGTTGGCCGATGCCGGTCTTTACTTAGCAGGCACCTTCCATGCTGAATGTCAGCATCTTGGAAACGTCAGCCGGATTGGAGAATTCCAGATCCATCTCTTTGATCTCAGCGGAGTTAAATACGGAAGACATTGCCAGCATTTTTGTCAGCTGGGACTTCAGATTCAGACGGTCGCCCTGCGGTGTGGTCAGATATACATCACCTTCGCAGTGATCAACAGTTTCAAGGAATGCTTCGATGTTTGTGATATTTCTTAATTTCATACTTACTACCTCCTTCAACAGGTATTGCTCTTTAACTTGTTCTCTTCTTGACGAGTATTAAGATACCAGAAGATGGATTCAAAATCATTCATAATTCCCGAAAAATTTTCAAGTTTCTTAGAGAAAATAAAAAAATCTGCAAAAAAATTGTGTAGTATCCATGAAAAAATGGGCGCTGGATTGGGAAAAATGCCATAGAAAACATTTACTATAATGTAAATATTCATAAAAAGAAGAATAGATTTTTGTGACAGTTCACAAAAAGGGGATATCTGCCATAAGTTTTTTACTGACGAATGCAGGGAATGGGTGTAGTATAAGAGAAAGGTTCGCGACGGCCAGATGGCAGGCGAAAAATTTTAACAGACAGTGACAATATAAGCTCACGAAGAAACAGGAGGTACTGGATATGAGAACGGGTTTTATTGGATGCGGTAATATGGCCACAGCTATGGTGCGTGGAATTTTGAAAGCAAAGAAGGCGATGCCGGGGGAGATCATGGTATCCAGACGTCATATGGCACCACTGCGGGAGTTGCATAAGGAGCTTGGTATCCAGATTACGACAGAAAACCGGGAAGTGGCGATGTTTGCGGATGTTCTCTTTCTGGCTGTCAAACCGCAGTTTTATGAAGAAACGATTGCAGAAATCCGGGATTTTATACGGAAGGATCAGATCATTGTCACAATCGCTCCGGGAAAAACGCTGGACTGGCTGGGAGAAAAGTTTGAAAAACCGGTCAAGCTGATCCGTACGATGCCAAATACACCGGCGATGGTCGGCGAAGGGATGATGGGCATGTGTGCCGGAGAGCTGGTGACGGAGGAAGAGTTTGCCATGGTGCAGGAGCTTTGTGAAAGCTTTGGAAAGGCTGAAAGAGTTACGGAGCAGCTGATGGACGTGGTGACATCGGTCAGTGGCAGTGCACCGGCATATGTGTTTATGTTTATTGAGGCGATGGCGGACGCAGCTGTGGCAGATGGCATGCCGCGGGCTTCGGCGTACAAGTTTGCAGCGCAGGCGGTGCTTGGCAGTGCAAAGATGGTGCTGGAGACGGGAAAGCATCCGGGTGAGCTGAAGGATATGGTTTGTTCTCCGGGAGGGACGACGATCGAGGCAGTCAGGGTTCTGGAAGAGAAGGGACTCAGAAGTGCTGTGATTGAGGCTATGAAGGCCTGCACGAAGAAGTCAAGGGAAATGTAGAGAGGACGGACGGAACAGCCCGGACAAATGCCCTGAGGGCGATATATCTGTTCCAAAACAAGTGCAACGCAAAAATGAGCTACATGCTAACTTCGACATAATCGCGCTCGCTAAAGCGGGCTCGCGCGAAGTCTACGTTACCCTGTATCCAGCAAAAACTGCCAGTGGCAGTTTTTGTCGGAAAGCATGGGATCTCATTTCTTGCTAAGAGCGCACTTTGATCGTTTTGGAACAGATATATCGCCCTCAGGGCATTTGCCCGGGCTGTTCCTGGTTATGAAGAAATAAAGTTAGAAATTGCGGGGAAGTTGTGAAGAATAGATGAAAAGACGGTGTGGATTGTTGACGGTGGATGCAAAAAAGATTAGTATGTATGCTTGGATATATAATAAGTAATATTTTTTGCATGGCAGGTTTTTGGTATGGATAAGTTTACGGAGGATCTGAAAAAGGGATCGGAACATAGTAATATAGAAGAAACAGCTGTCGATGAGTCCGCAGAATATGAGGAAATGGATGCCGCTGAGACTTCGGAGGATGAAGAAACGGATGCAGCGGAGGATCCGGATGAGGTGGAGCTGGGATTTGCTTCGACGCTGGAGGATACGAAGGCGGTCAAGAGAAAGCTACATAAGGTGAAGGCATGGTTTAAAAAGCTGCCCCAACCTTTGTGGTGGAAATATGCGAAGGAGCATGTGCCTTCTTTGGTGAGTGTGCTGTTTCTGGCGGTGCTGGTGACGGCGGGCTTTACGTTTTTGAAATTTTTCGGGGCGTTTGCACAGTATCAGGATGGCTATGAAGCACCGTTCAGTCTGATCGAGGCAGCAAAGTTTGTCAAGGATGACGGTGAGGATCTGTACGATACGCTGGAGTGTTATTTCTGGGGTACGCTGCATCTGGCGTTTGTGGTGTATCTGGCGATGTACTGGGTGCGCCGGATGGGCTTTTTCTTTGGAAAGAAGAAAAAAACGGCAAAGTCTGTGCTGGCAGCGCTGCTGCGGACGCTTCTGGCGGCTGGTGTATTTGTGGCTGTGCTGTGCTTTGATCCGGAGGTGATGGAGGCGGCGCCGGATTTCTGGCAGGGTGTGATAAGCTGTCTGACACTGGAACATCTGGTGACTGTGCCGCTGTCGTATCTGTCCCGCGTGCCGTGGATGTATCTGCGGTGGATCGCGGCTTTTACCCTGCCAGCGCTGCTTCTGACGAACTGGTCGAGGGTTTCTGTATGGAAGAAAAAGGCCCCGAAGATCCATCCGTGGTTTTATACGTGCTGTATCGCGCTGCTGGTGGGCAGTGCGGGGTATGCGATCGTGGAGCTTTCCTGTGAGAGTAAGCTTCTGATGTTTTTGAATCTGCGCTTTTTCGCGTTTATCTACTGGGTGCTGTTATTCTTGGTTTTACATATACTTACAAAGCGTCCGGTGCTTTCCACGTGGATCTGTCTGGGACTGGCGGAGTTTATCGGTCTGGGCAACTATATCGTTATGCAGTTTCGTGGTTCCTATGTGATGTTCGGCGATCTGATGGTCATCGGAACAGCGCTGGAGGTGGCAGGGAATTATACGCTGGTCATGGATCAGTATTTCTATATTCCGCTGGTGATCATGGTGGCTGCCGGTGCGCTGTGCTGGCTTCTGGGACAGCCTTTTAAGCTTTCAAAGGAAGAAAAACAGCTGAAAAAGCAGGAGAGGATGCTGGAAAAGAGCACGAAAGAGGGCAGAAAGAGCCGCCGGAAGCGGGCTGGTGTGACTGTTGCGAAGGAAGCTGTGCTGATTGCCTTTGTTGTGATCGGTATGTACAATGGTTTCTTCTATAATTATATCAAGGGAAATGGCTGGAACTATACGCAGGAGGTTGAAGAGCATGGCTATCTGCCGTATTTCTTCAGTAATCTTATGGCAACGCATAATGTAAAGCTGAAGGGCTACAACCGCGAGGATGCTGACCAGGCGATCGAGGCCGGGGCAAAGGCCTACGATGAGACACATGAGAAAAAGACGGTGCAGGAGCCAAATATCATTGTCGTACAGAGTGAGGCTTTCTCGGATCTTTCGGTGCTATATGATTACGAGCTGAGCGAGGACTGTATGCCGTTTATCCACAGCCTGACAAAGAATACGCAGAAGGGCTATGTCAATACATCCGTGACCGGTGGACCGACGGCGAATACGGAGTTTGAGTTCCTGACGAGATATTCGTTTGCCTACCTGTCTACAGGATCGATTGCCTATGCGCAGTATGTCAAGGCAAAGATGCCATCGCTTCTGACGGTGCTGCAGAATCAGGAGACGCCGTATTATACGATCGGCTATCATCCGTACCATGCGGCGGGGTATAACCGTGAGGGTGTATACCAGACGCTGGGCTTTGATGAGGGGATTTTCTATGAGGATACCACGGGAATGAAGCGGATCCGAAATCTGCTCAGTGATAAGGCGGATTTTGAGGATGTGATCTCCATGTATGAGAAGAATAAGGAGAATGGCGATCAGCCGCTGTTTGTCTTTAATGTGACGATCCAGAATCATTCGCCGTTTCTGTATCTGAGTGATCAGCTGGATCATAAGCTGAAGGTGACTTCCTTTGATGCTACCAATGGTATCAATAATTATTTCACGTTGATCCGGGAGTCGGATGCGGCTTTTGAGGAGCTGGTCAACTATTTCAGTGAGCAGGATGAACCGACGATCATTCTGATGTACGGAGATCATCAGCCGTCGTGGGATGATGATTCCAAGAAGGTGTGGGATCAGCATTTTATTGCTACGGATAAGGCAGAGCAGACGAGGGATAAGTATTATGTTCCTTATATTATGTGGGCAAATTATGATATCGATGAGTATGATGGCCTGAAATGGGGGGATAATCCGGGAGAGAAGAATGTGATCTCGATGAATTATCTGTCTTCGAAGCTTCTGGAGGCGGCAGGTGTGGAATTGTCGGATTACGATAAGTATCTGCTGAATCTGCATGAGACGATTCCGGCGATCACCAGTAAGGGCTGGTGGGATGCGGCCGGGAACTGGAATGATAATAATCAGGTTGGGGAGTATGAGGATGAGAGGTTTAAGTATCATGAGATCTGTTATAATATACTCTTTGATAAGAAGCATCATTTGTGGGATAGATTTAAATAGATAAGTGGGGGACGGACGAAAACAGCCCGGTGCCGCTGTGCATATATACATATATTTCTGCGCTCCGCCTGCGCCGGTCCGAGCCTGTAGTCTCGGACTCTTGCTCGGGAAAGTCGCTTGAAATATATGTATATATGCGCAGTGGCACCGGGCTGTTTTCTGGTGGTGAAAATAAGAAAAGCAGGTGACGTTTTGAGAAACGTGGCCTGCTTTTGGACATATTAACTGAAATCCGTGCGCCTCACGTCGAAACTCCCCCATGGACGGTACACATACAGTTAACTCGGCCCAGGCGCCCTTACGGCACATGGAAGGTTCTGCTTAGTGCTGCTGTATTCCTACCCTGACACGGTTCACAGATTTCCATTGCGTAAGACCCGGGCTTCAACGCCACTTATATGCGGCAGCCCCACAGGAAGAGGACCTCGGATCGGCATCACCCCTGCTGTAGCGGATTGCAGGTATAGGGCACCGCTGGCTCCCCGGCTGCACGGATTATAAAAGTATAGCCTGTTTTGGGGGATTTGTCAATTGGGTGTGGGTGAAAAATGGTTGTAAGAGGGGGATAAATAGGGTATAATTTGTTCGGTATAACTTTTTCCAGGAGATATGGAGGTTGTGATATGAAGAGAATTGGTCTTCTGACGAGTGGCGGTGACTGTCAGGCGCTGAATGCGACGATGCGTGGCGTGGTGAAGGGGCTGTCCAATGTCTGTGATGAGCTGGAGGTATATGGTTTTTTAAACGGCTATAAGGGTCTGATCTACGGTGATTACCGTATTCTGGATACGAAGGAGTTTTCCGGTATTCTGACGAAGGGCGGTACGATCCTTGGCAGCTCCCGTCAGCCGTTCAAGTTGATGCGCGTGCCGGATGAGAATGGTCTGGATAAGGTGGAGGCGATGAAGCATACCTACCACAAGCTGCGTCTGGACTGTCTGGTGATCCTTGGCGGTAACGGTACACAGAAGACGGCGAATCTGCTGCGTGAAGAGGGCCTGAACGTGATCCATCTGCCAAAGACGATCGACAACGATATCTATGGTACGGATATGACGTTTGGCTTTTACAGTGCGGTCAATATTGCAACGGAGGCGATTGACTGTATCCATACGACGGCGGCATCCCACAACCGTGTGTTTATCGTGGAGGTTATGGGTCACAAGGTTGGCTGGCTGACGCTGTATGCCGGTATGGCCGGTGGTGCGGATATTATTCTGCTGCCGGAGATCCCGTACGATATCGATAAGGTAGTTGAGAAGCTCAATGCCCGCAGCAAGGCCGGCAAGGGCTTTACGATCCTGGCGGTAGCCGAGGGTGCGATCTCGAAGGCGGATGCGGCTCTTGGTAAGAAGGAGCTGAAGAAAAAGATGGCGGCGGATGCGGCCAAATACCCTTGTGTATCCTATAAGGTAGCTGCAGAGATCCAGGCAAAGACGGGACAGGAGATCCGTGTGACTGTGCCGGGCCATACACAGCGTGGTGGCAGTCCGTGTCCGTATGACCGTGTGCTTTCGACCCGTTACGGTGCGGAGGCAGCCCGTGCGATCATGGATGAGGATTACGGATATATGATCGGTCTGGTCAATGGCCAGATGAAGCGTGTGCCGCTGGGCGACTGCGCAGGCAAATTAAAGACAGTGGATCCGAAGAGTTCGATCATCACAGAGGCAAAGATGACGGGAATCTGCTTCGGAGACTGATAAGGTAAGGAGTAGATTTCATGAGCTATGTTGCTCTGTATCGTAAATTCCGTCCATCTACCTTTGAAGAGGTAAAGGGACAGGATCATATCGTAAAAACGCTGAAAAACCAGATGCGGACAGACCGTCTGGGCCATGCGTACCTGTTCTGCGGTACGCGTGGTACAGGTAAGACGTCGGTGGCCAAGATCCTAGCCAAGGCGGTCAACTGTGAGCATCCGGTGGATGGCAGTCCGTGCAACGAATGTCCGACATGCCGGTCGATCCAGGCCGGCACATCGATGAATGTGATCGAGATCGATGCAGCGTCCAATAACGGTGTCGACAATATCCGTGAGATCCGTGAGGAGGTAGCATACCGTCCGACGGAGGGACGTTTCAAGGTCTATATCATCGACGAGGTGCACATGCTTTCGACGGGTGCTTTCAACGCGCTGTTAAAGACGCTCGAGGAGCCGCCGGCGTATGTGATCTTTATTCTGGCAACGACAGAGGCCAACAAGATTCCGATCACGATCCTTTCGCGCTGTCAGCGGTACGATTTCCACCGGATTTCGCTGGAAACGATCGCTGCCCGTCTGCGGGAGCTTCTGGATATTGAAGGCGTGCAGGCGGAGGAACGGGCGCTGCGTTACGTGGCCAAGGCCGGTGACGGTTCGATGCGAGATGCCTTAAGTCTTCTGGATCAGTGTATTGCCTTCCATTATGGTGAGACGCTGACCTATGACAATGTGATGGAAGTGCTGGGCACGACCGATTATGAGGTGTTCAGCCGTTTGCTTCGGGATATTCTGAACCAGCGGGTGTCTTCCTGCATTGCGACGCTGGAGGAGCTGATCTACAGGGGCAAGGAGCTGACGCAGTTTACAGGGGATTTTACCTGGTATCTCAGAAATCTTCTGCTGTTAAAGACAGAGGGTGAAAGCGCACAGGCGCTGGATGTTTCTTCGGAAAATCTCCGGCTGTTGCAGGAAGAATGCGAGATGGTCGAGGCGGGGACGCTGATGCGTTTTATCCGTATCCTGTCGGAGTTGTCGGGACAGATCCGTTATTCCACCCAGAAACGTGTGCTGGTGGAGGTGGCGCTGATTAAGCTGTGCAAGCCGCAGATGGAAACGGATACAGCGTCCCTGCTGGAACGGATCCGGGAGCTGGAAAAGAAGGTGCAGGAGGGCATCGTTGTGCAGTCTGCACCGGTAAAAAATGCATCTCTGGTACAGGAGACACCGGAGGAAAAGGCTGTGCAGGCTCCGCCGGAAAAGGCAACGCCGGAGGATTTAAAGGCGGTGGCCCAGAACTGGTCGAAGATCGTTTTAAAGAGCGGACGGCTACTGCGCGCTGTTTTGGAGAACTCTGTTCCAAAATACAATGCCCAGACGGGCGACAATATCCTGTATCTGGCGGTCAATACGCCGAATAACGGCTTTGGCCTGTCTGAGAGAAATCTCATGGAGCTGCAGGATATCATACAGGAAACGATTCATAAAAGTGTGGAGATCCAGGAAGTGACGATGAAAAATGATGGACCGTCGCTGAGGGATCTTGAGATTGAGCAGACTCTTTCCCGGGAAATCGACTTCCCGGTATCGGTAGAAGAAAATCCGGAAGAGTGGTAAAGGAGAAGATATGGCAAAAAGAGGTGGATTCCCGGGCGGTATGGGTATGCCGGGAAATATGAATAATTTAATGAAACAGGCACAGAAGATGCAGAAGCAGATGGAGGAAAACCAGAAAGCGCTCGAGGAAAAAAGCTATACGGCAGCAGCCGGTGGCGGTGCTGTCGAGGTGACGATTTCCGGTAAAAAGGAAGTGACCGCTGTAAAGCTGGCAGAAGAGGTTGTGGATCCGGACGATATCGAGATGCTGCAGGATCTGATCATTGCCGCTGTCAATGAGGCGCTCAGAAAGGCCGACGCAGATTCCGCTGCGATGATGTCCAAGCTTACCGGCGGCCTTGGCGGAGGGTTCCCGTTCTAAATGGAATACTACAGCAATACGATCAGCCAGCTGATCCAGCAACTGTCCAGACTCCCGGGTATCGGACAGAAATCTGCGCAGCGTCTGGCGTTTCACATCATCAATATGCCGAAGGAACAGGTAGAACATCTGGCCAGTGCCATGACCGAAGCCAGAGACAATATCCGCTACTGCAAATGCTGTCAGACCCTGACCGATCAGGAGCTCTGTCCCATCTGCAGCAATCCCAAAAGAGATCATTCGGTGATCATGGTGGTGGAAAATCCCCGGGATCTGGCAGCGTACGAAAAGACAGGCAAGTTTGAAGGCGTTTACCATGTGCTGCACGGCGCGATCTCTCCCATGCTGGGGATCGGTCCGGACGATATCCGCTTAAAGGAGCTTATGCAGAGGCTGCAGTCCGATGTCTCCGAGGTGATCATAGCGACCAATTCCAGTCTGGAAGGGGAGACAACGGCTATGTATATCAGCCGCCTGATCAAGCCGTCCGGTATCAAGGTCAGCCGTATCGCCAGCGGTGTTCCCGTCGGCGGCGATCTGGAATATATTGATGAGGTCACGCTCCTTCGCGCTCTGGAAGGCCGTGTGGATCTGTGATCACAGAAAAGGAAAAGCAGTGAGATCCTGTACAAGAGGATCGAAGCTGCTTTTTTTGCGCCGCATGCCGTTCAGAAAATAGCGTCGGCGGCCGGGTGCTGAAAAACAGTCCAGAACCCCGGCGGTGATCGTGTCCGCCAGACAAAGCACCGTGGACAGCCGTGTGGTCTGCAGAAGAAAACGGTCGAACATCCCCGACTGGTTGACGATGCCGGTGATAAAGAGATCCCCGACGGCGGGCAGCTCCTTTTTGACACCGGCACCGGGTACGAGAGGGCCTGTCCCGGCAGAAATATAGCCCAGATGATGCTCGGCCCCCAGGGAAGCGTCTATGGCCAGGATCAGTCCTGCAGGATGGCGGCCGAGGATTGTGACCATGGTGTCTGAGAGGTTCAGGGCATGGACAGGGTGGGCCAGCGTGCCGTAGATAAAGCTGCGGCTGGCGCTGCGTGCGGAGAGCTTCTGCCCGCAGATCGGTCCGAGACAGTCGCCGGTGATCCGGTCGCTGCCGATACATAAAATGACAAGCTCCTGCCATGGCCGCCGGATATCCTGCAGGCAGTCAGAAAGACGGTGACTGAGCTGACTGGCAGCATCCGGCTGGCTGTTGTCGATATAATAGACCGTTTTCTCCATAAATACGGGCTCCTTTTGAGGGATGAGATTGTCCCTAACAGCATATGATGAGTAGGGGAAAAAGATACCGAAGTCTTTTTTGGCCTTCGCTGTTTCGGCAAAAAGCGCGGTATCGCCTGTGGTATGCTTGAGAAAAGGAGAACGGGGATGATGGAAATCGTGTATAAGGATGAGAAAAAACCGACAGAAGATAAGAAGATCGATATTCTGCCAAAGAATATACGCCAGATCGGGGAACCGGATCACCGGCTGCGGCTGTATATGGAGGATTTTGTCAGCACCTATCTGCAAAAGACGGCCGGTTATCAGCCGGAGATCAACCGGGTATGTATGCTTTACGGTGTGGAAAAGGAGAAAAACGGCCATCCGGTTCTCTTTGTGCAGAGTGCGGCCCGGGTGGAGCTTCTGGATGCCCGGAAGGATCAGGGCATGCAGGAACCGGACTGGAAAGTGGCAGAAGGGATCCGCAGAAAGTATTTTCCGGGCCAGAAGGTGCTGGGCTGGGCTGTCATGAGCGGCAGTCAGGGACAGCTGCCTTTGGAGCAGGTGACAGAGACGCACAGGCGCTGCTTCAACCGGGCGTATCAGCTGTTGTTGTGGCAGGACGGCGGTGAAAAGGAAGCTATGCTGTATACGGCGGAGAATGGTGAGACACTCACTTTGCAGGGGTACTATATATATTATGAAGAAAACAAGACCATGCAGGAGTATATGATTGCCCATAACCCCACGGATGTAGACCGGGTAGGGGAGCCGGACGATCATGCCGTGCGGGATTTCCGGCAGGTGGTTGAAAGAAAACATCCGTCTGGCCGGAAGACTTCCGGACAGCTGCTGCGCATTGCTGCCGCTGCCTGCGTTGTGCTGGCGATCGCCGGTGTACTGCGCTATACGCAGAATAACCGGGGCGTGGCAGTGCCGGGAACGGAAAGTACACAGGTGAAAGAACAGTGGGAGCAGGCAGCGGCTTCGGCAGCAGATACACAGAAGGCAGACGCTCCTCTTACTCAGGAGACGGCAGCCAGTGTTTCGGCAGTAAACGAAGCAGGAACAGAAAATGAGATGCCGGATGCATCCGCAGCCCCGGAGCAGACGGAAGAAACCATGACAGATAAGGTGCAGTCGGATACACCTGCCGTATCAACTGCGATGGATGATGCTCTGACGGATGCTGGAAATGCACAGCCTGCTGAAACACAGGAACCGGACACGGAGGAAACCACGACGGAGGGCTACAGAACATATCAGGTGCAGACCGGCGATACGATCAGCAGCATCAGCCAGAAATATTATGGTAATATGCAGATGGTGCGTCAGATCTGCGAGCTGAACCGGATCGAAAAGCAGGATCTGATCTATACCGGACAAATTCTTTTGCTACCGTAGAAGAAATATGGTACAATGGGCGATAAT
>CAVCMG010000032.1:0-33776 GCA_963603285.1 Ruminococcus bromii | reverse complement strand
ATTCATATGGGGAATCAGTTTGACCGAACGGTCTGGAATTTTCCCAGATATGTAAGTTTAATGTAGCAAATTTTATATATACTGTCAATATACTTTTCGTAATTATTTTCTATTTTCTTCGTCTTTTATGTAATGGCAATAAAAGGAACCTCCACTGGAGCTTTCTTTTATATGCTAATGCAAAGAAAACGGACACCCGCTGGCGCTGTGGCCGTGGCGGGTGTCCGTCCTTTGAAAGGTATTCTTTTATCGTATGCTTATTCGATAGCGTCTGTGGCGATTACGAATTTCACACTGCCGTCCATACCGGCATCTTTGCCGCTGAAGGAGATGTAGGAGCATTCATCAGATCTTAAGGCATCGATTCGATCGAGTACTTCGATGAGATCGTCCTCTACGGTGCTCTTCAGCTCGCTTGTGCCTTCCTTCTCGAACTTGTCCATGCCTTCGGCCAGTTCTTTGGCACCATCCCAGAGAGATACGGCGCCGTCACGGAGTTTGGAGCTGCTGCCGGAAAGCTTGGCGGATCCGGTGCTCATCTGACTGCTTAAGGTTTTCAGACCACTGGCCAGCTGGTTGGTGCCGCCCTGCAGTGTCTCGACACCGGATACCAGTGTGGAGCTGCTGCCTTTCAGTTTGGCTGCGCCGCTGACTAAGGCGTCATTGGCTGCGTTCAGCTGGGCAAAACCGTCGTTTAAGGCTTTGATACCGGCGATGGCTGTCGGGAACTGGCTGCTGACGGAGCTGTTAAGTTCGGATACCTGTTTGGACATCTCACCAACTTTTCCATCTAAGTCATGCATATAACCATTCAACTCTGATACCTTTTTACTTAAAGATTTCAGATCATCTGCCTTCGCCAGTACGCTCGAAGATTTCTGGATACTGTCAAGTTTATCATTAACACCAGAAAGCTGGCCGGAAAGGGCTGTCATGGTATCCCCAAAGTTCTTCACAGATGAAGCCAAACTCTGAACATCACCACCCACAGTCGTCAACACATCTGTAAGATCCACATCAACATGAGAAATTGGATCTACATCTGTCTTTACATCGGTATCAACATCCGTTTGCACATCAACATTGGCCTTTTTCGCTTCATCCACCGCATTGTCAATGGCAGAAGCGGCATCTCTCAATGCGTTTGCAGCATCTTTATTTCCTTTGTTCTCTTCTTCAGTAGCCTTATTTCTTAAATCAGATGCCTTACCGCTTAAACCGGTTATTTTGTTCTTAGCATCAGACAACGTACTCTGTGTATTTGATAAAGTACTCTCAGCACTTTCCAGCTTGGTTTTTGCACCTGCCAGTGTATTACCTGCAGATTTTAATTCTGTATTTTTCTGATCAATCTGCGCATTGACAGTTCCCACAGCCGTTGCCAGGCCGTTCACACTCTTCTTCAATGTTTCCAGCTGATTTCCCATATCTCCTAATGTAGCTTCAATATTCTGTAACGGCTGAGCCAGCTGTTTCTGCAATTCCCCAGCAGTACTGATCAGAGATTTTCCATCATCCACCATGCCCTGTACTGTACTGAGCATTTCCTGAATACTTTCACTGCCAAGCGCCGCCTCCATAGCTGCTGTCCCTTTTGCAAGCTCACTGGTTGCTACCTTTAAATCCTCATCCTTTGCGCCCTTGCCATCCATAGCCGCATTCAACGTACTGATCGCATTCTGCACCGTTGTCAGTCCACTGCTCAGAGCAGACAACTTTTCAGCACCGTCGGACAGCTGTTTCTCACCATTGACATAGGCTGTCACGCCGTCTGCCAGTGTATCCGTACCGTCTGTATAATCCTTGACGCCCTTAACAACCTTATTCACACCATTGACATACTCTGTCACGCTACTGGATAACTGGCCATTCTGTCCCAGATATTTCTGGATACCGGCATTCAGTTCATCCGCACCCTTGGTATAGCTGTCCACGCCATCCGACAGTGTCTTTGCACCGTCTTCCAGTGTGTTGGAACCGTCCACCAGCTCCAGTGCGGCATCCTCCAGATCATCCAGGGCATCCTGCAGATCGTCTACATCTGTGATATCGTCCGTATTCAGATCATCCAGAAGATCCGACATCGCTACCGTATATGTAGAAGTCATCGTAAAGTCTGTCACATCTGCCTCGATCTGCAGAGATTCGGGAATGTCGATATCCTTATCACCGTCACCGATGCTGGACAGATCCAGACTGTCCTTCAACCCCGGCATACCAAAGCCGACAACGATGCTCCGGTTGCCATCGGAAATGACCTTACCATTGTCGATCGTTACATTGCTGAAATTATCATTGTCCATGATCAGACCGGTCATCATGACAAACGGTGTATACACCTCTTCCTGCTTGCCGTTTACGGTCACGGTCTTTTTCTCTTTGTTGGTGTACTCGACCTTGATCCGCAGATGACCGCTTTTTCCTTTCAGATCCTCCGGCTTTGTCTCCGTACCGTTCAGATAATAGGTCAGCTTGACATCCACCGGCAGCTCCTGATCTGATGTACCCTGATAATAGATATCCTTGCCATCGGTATTCCATGCCATGCTGTCACCGCTGCCTGTGTAGTTCTCGTCACCCTTGACGTTTTTGATATCCTGCAGATTACTTTTATCCTTTATCGTACCGGACACATCTCCGGAATTTTTCAGCCATGCGGAAACGGTTACGGATTCTTTGTTGCCGTTGGCATCGGCATTGACATATACGGATTCTTCCTTGCTGACTGTGCTGTCTGCAAACACCGGGGCTACGCCCATCATGACGGACATTCCGACAGCCAGCGAAGCTGTAAGTCCACGTGAAAGCTTTTTATTTCTATTCATTTTATTTAACCATCCCTTCTATACTCTACTCTGTTGCTCAACTTTTATCTCAGGCTTTCTTTTTCAGGAAACCGATCGACGTCTTGCAGATTACCTTATCAAATATCATAAACATAGCCGGCAGGATCATGATAACAACGATCATACTGATGATAGCGCCACGGGCCAGCAGTGTACAGATTGCACCGATCATTTCTACCTGTGAATACAGTGATACACCAAACGTTGCAGCAAAGAAGCTTAAACCGCTGCTGATGATGGACGGCATGCTCGTCTTGTGGGCGATGCTGATAGCTTCCATCTTATCCCTGCCGTTCTGGCGTTCCTTCTGGTAACGGGTTGTCATCAGGATCGCGTAATCTACGGTAGCACCCAGCTGAATAGCACCGATAACGATGCTGGCAACGAACGGAAGGCTGATACCCTGATAATATGGAATCGCCATGTTGATCATAATCGCAAATTCGATAACGGCTACCAGAATAACCGGCAGGGAGATCGACTTGAAGAGGATCAGGATGATCACAAAGATCGCTGCGATCGACAGAACGTTTACGTTGACCAGATCGACATCGGTAACATCCTGCAGATCCTTCATCAGCGGAGCTTCACCGATCACCATACCGGTGGAATCGTACTGTTTAACGATCTCCTGGATGCTGGCAATCTGGGCGTTGACCTCATCTGTAGCAGAACCATATTCGGAGCATACAAATGCAAGCTCATATTGATCACTCTGGAAGATATCCTTCAATTCCGACGGAATCATGGATTCCGGAATCGTCGGACCGACCAGGGAATTCATACTGATCGTCCATTTGACGCCATCGACCTCATCTATTGCATCGAACATCTTCTGCTTGTTGATCCCATCCATATTTTTGTCCATCAGGATCATATGCATGTTGCTCATCTCAAAGTCTTTTTTCAGCTCATCGTTGGCCACGTTACTGTCCAGTGTAGATGGCAGGGATTCTGCAATATTGTAATAGATCTGTGTATGATTATTACCATATATTGCCGGGAACAGCAGTACAAGGAAGATTACGATCCATGCCTTATAATGCTTTGTGATGAATGCGGACGGTTTGTCCATATTACTCATCAGCGGCTTATGTTTTGTTTTCTCTATCGGTTTATTAAATACGAGTACGAGTGACGGCAAAACAGTGACACAGCAGACAACGCCGATCAGTACACCTTTCGCCATTACGATACCAAGGTCACGGCCCAGTGCAAAGGTCATAACACACAGAGCGATAAATCCGGCGACTGTCGTTACGGAGCTGCCCGCTACCGATTTAAAGGTATTGGAGATCGCATGTCCCATGGCTCTCTCTTTATCACCCGGGAATCTCTTCTTATTCTCCTCGTAGCTGTTTAAGAGGAAAATCGAATAGTCCATCGTGACACCCAGCTGTAATACGGCTGTCAGAGCCTTTGTAATATAGGAAGTTTCTCCAAGGAAAATATTACTTCCCAGATTGTAAAGGATCGCAAGACCGATACTTAACAGGAACAAGAACGGAACTACGAAAGAACCGCCTGTCAGCTCCAGAACCACCAGACTTAAAACTGCGGCGATCACAACATACACCGGCAGCTCCTGCAGGGCGATATTCTTAATATCGGTAACAACACCAGTCATACCGCTGATAAAACACTGCTCATTGGCGATCTTTCGCATCTCGGTAACGGCTTCCATCGCATCATCCGAGGATGTCGTATTGTCAAACAGTGCGATCATCATCGTGGCATCGCCCTTGAAAAATCCTTCCCGGATATCCTTCGGCAGCATCTCCACCGGCAGACTGATATCGGCGATATCGTCGTACCACAGTACATCCTTGACATGGGGGACTTCACAGAACTGCTTCTTCAGCTTCTGTACATCCTTCATCTCCATATTCTCAATAACGACCATTGAGAAAGCACCCATGCCATACTCATCAACCAGAATATCCTGTCCTTTAACCGTTTCCAGATGCTCCGGCAGGTAACTGAGCAGATCATAGTTGACTCTTGTTTTGGCCATACCGATCGCTGACGGGATTACCAGAAGGAATCCGATAATCAGCATCAGAATACGGTGTCTGGCAATCCATTTTCCTACCTTGACCACTCGTATCATCTCCTTATCTTCATTTTACGGGTACAGTATAACACCAACTGACCAATAGTCAATAATTTTTGTGTAAAAAATGAGAAATGGTCATTTTTTTGTTGACTTTTCAAAAAAAGGTGGCATACTGTACATGGAGATAGGCAAATTATATACAATTTAACTGACCATACAGATCAGTCAGCATAGAAAAAATGTCAAACCCGGCTGTGAAAGGAAACGATACCATGGGCAAGGTGGATGATAATAAGAAACAGAAAAAAGACACGCTTTTACAGAGCGCTTTCGATCTTTTTATAGGAAAAGGTTTTGCAAAGACAACCGTCTCGGATATCGTGAAAGAGGCCGGACTGGCCAAGGGAACGTTTTATCTCTATTTTAAGGACAAATACGATCTCAGGGACAAGCTGATCGCCTTTAAAGCCGGACAGCTGTTTGACGAAGCACACAAAGAGCTCGATAAAGCCGATATCCATGATTTTGACAGCGAGATCCTGTTTGTGACCGACTATATCGTCGGCTGTTTCCAGAAACAGCAGTCGCTGCTCCGCTTTCTCGCCAAGAATCTCTCCTGGGGTGTCTTTCAGGAGACCTTAAACACAACGGGAACCCTTGTCACCGAAAAGTTTTATGACCACTATATCGAATCGCTGGATCGTTACCATGTCAGCTGTTCCTCGCCGGATCTGATGCTGTTTACGATGATCGAGCTGATCGGCTCCACCAGCTACAACTGTATTCTGCACAACCAGCCGGTGTCTATGGATGCATACCGGCCGTATCTGCATGCATCACTGATCAAGATCCGGGAAGTGTTTACCCAACCAACGGAATAAAATGCTCCGTTGTCATTTCCGGAAAAGATTTTGCGGATTATTTTTTCGGCCGTGCCATGATATGTATTCTACAAAAAAGTGCATAAAAACCTGCAAGGCGGTATCCCATTTTTCAGAGCTATACCACTTTGCAGGTTCTTTTTATGTTCTTTTTATGTTCTTTTTATGTTCTTCGTATTATTTTACATTTGCTGCCCGCACGGCATTTCGAAGCGGAAGGATGGAACGCGGAGACACGGACAGTTCATCCACGCCCATTTTCAGAAATGTTTCGGTAAGTGTAAGATCTGCCGCCAGCTCACCGCAGATACCGGCCCAGATACCGGCCTCATGTGCCGCATCCACCGTCATCTGGATCATGCGCAGCACCGCCGGATGCTTCGGATCATAGAAGCGTTCCAGCCCCGCGATACTCTGTCTGTCCAGAGCGATCGTATACTGGGTCAGATCGTTGGTGCCGATGGAGAAAAAGCTGACTTCTTTTGCCAGCTCCGGTGCGATCATCACCGCCGCCGGGGTCTCGATCATCACGCCAAGCTCCAGATCCTGATCAAAGGGAATCCGCTCCTTTTTCAGCTCTGCCATCACTGCACTGCAAAGGCGCTTTGCCTCCTGAATCTCCCACAGACTCGATACCATAGGAAACATGACGGCCAGCTTTCCGTATGCCGAGGCACGATACAGCGCACGGAGCTGGGTTTTAAAGATTTCCGGCCGGGAAAGACAGATCCTTAAAGCCCGCATACCGAGTGCCGGATTTTCCTCCTCTGCCAGTCCGAAATAGCCGATCTTTTTGTCCGCGCCGATATCCATCGTCCGGATAATGACTCTTGCGCCGTTCATCCGCTGTACGACCGTCTTATACGCCTCAAACTGCATCTCTTCATCCGGGAAATCCTCTGCGCCCAGATACAGAAATTCACTGCGGAACAGTCCGATACCTCTCGCATCGTTGGTAATCACGGCGTCCACATCCGCCGGGGATGTGATATTGGCATATACCTTGATCTCTTTGCCGTCCTGCGTGATGTCCGGCTGGCCTTTCAGCTGCTCCAGCATTGCCTTTACGGCTTTTTCTTCCCGCTGCTTCTTGCCGATATATTCTTTCGTTGTCTCGTCCGGGTCGATCACGATATAGCCAACGCTGCCATCCATCACGGCCTGCCGGTCCTCGTAGCTGGGATCGAGTGCGATATCCGCCTGAATGATCGCCGGGATCCCCAGCGTCCTTGCCAGAATAGCGGTATGGCTGTTGGCATTTCCGCCGGTCAGGATAAAGCCAAGGATCATGGATTTATCCATCTGTACAGTCTCGCTGGGTGTCAGATCATCCGCCAGAATGATCACCGGCCGGTTCAGAACGGCATTCTCATCACCGCTGCCGTTTAAAATACCGATCACACGGTTGGAGATATCCAGTACATCCACACTTCTGGCCCGCATATAATCGTCGTCCATCGCTGCAAACATCTCAGAAAATTCTTTTCCGGCGGTTTCCACAGCAGCCGGTGCACTGTACTTTTCTTCGGTCAGCAGTGCACGGATCCTGTCGGTATAATCCAGATCATCGAGCATCATACGGTGCGTTTCAAACAGCATGGCCGCTTCTTCACCGATCTCCGCGCGGGTTTTCTCTGTCAGGGCATCCAGCTGGGCTGCCGCCTGCGCAGAAGCTGCTTCCCAGCGGGCCATCTCTGTTTCAGGATCTGCGGCCGTGGCTGTACCCGCTGTCGCTGATGCCCGTTTATAACAGAAAATCGGTCCCTCGGCAATCCCTCCGGAAACGCCGGTACCTTTTATCGCTTTCATACTCGTGCCTCCTTTGTGCGTTGTATCAGAACTTCTGCTCTGTCAGAAATGCCTGCATGGCCTCGGCTGCGGTCTGCTCATCTTCACCCTCGACCTCAACCGTAATCGTATCTCCACATTTGATGCCAAGACCCATCAACGCCATCAGACGGCGGGTGTCGGCTTTCTTTTCGCCCTTGACGATCGTTACGATGCTCTTGAATTCACCGGCTTTTTTTGCCAGCATACCTGCCGGACGGGCATGGATACCAACAGGATCTGTGATGGTGTACGTAAAGTTTTTCATGATAGCTACCTCTCTTTTCTTAAAATTTATTTATATACCATTTGTTTATTTCTCTTCTTCCGCACAGACAACCTGCATCGGCTGCAACGCATATATCTCGGCTTCTGTACCTTTCACCGTCATACAGATTGTCTCTGTTTCAGGATACATTCTACTGGAAAATACACAGCTTCCACCGTCCAGATAGATCTCCACAGAGCTCTGGTCTGCCACAAGCCGCAGCTCCGTACAGTGCTCCAGCTTTGCCCTTCGCACGTTCCGTCCCCGACCGGTCGCCGCACTGGTAAACGTAAGCTCTGCCAGGTGTCCGTCCCAGCCAAACTGCAGGATGTCCTCGAACTGGATCAAAAACGGACTGTCTGTCTTTGCCGTAAGCTCAAATGGCAGGGACACCTGCTGTTTTTCACCGGCTTTTATGACCTGCTTTTCCTGCCGGAGCTTTAAAAGCTCTCTGACCGGCTGCTGCAGCAGTCTGCTGTCAGTACCAACCGTAATCTCCCGTGGCAGTGTCAGACAATGCTGATAGCCCAGCGCCGTCGTGGGGTTTTTATAGGGAATATCCCCGATCCCCATCCAGCCGATAAGGATCCGCCGTCCATCCGGGGTTTCAAAGCTCTGGGGCGCATAAAAGTCAAACCCCATATCCCATTCGGTAAAATCCTTCAGTCCGTCATCATAATCAAAATGGCCGGAGGAATACACATTCTGGTACTTCGTCTCCCCGTGGACAAGTCCCTGCGGTGACACGCTTAAGAAACGGTGATCGGAAACGGAGAATATATCCGGGCATTCCCACATATAGCCAAAGTCCGGTACGGTATCCGTTCCCTGATACGTCCAGTCTGTAAGGTTTTTGGACGTATAGAACAGCACACAGCCTTCGTCTGCCCGTGTTCTTGCGCCGAGCACCATATGCCAGCCGTCCTTTTCCTTCCATACCTTCGGATCTCGGACATGGCAGGAACAGAAATCAGGATAATCGCTGTTTCTTAAAACAATCTGCTTTTCGCTCATCGTAACGCCGTCCCTGGTCGTTACATAGATCACATTGGCTCCGCGGCCACTGGTGATATAGTCGTAATCGCCCTCTTCCTTGACATTTCCGGTGTAAAAGAGGTGCAGCACATCGTCGTTTACCACGCCACAGCCGGAATACACGCCGTCCTTATCCTCCGCAATATCGGGAAACAGCACCGTTCCGGTAAATTCCCATGAAAGAAGATCCCGGCTCCGGTAATGTCCCCAGCATTTTTTTCCATTGCCATCCGCAGCATCCGGGGCATATTGAAAGTACACATGGTAAAAGTCATCAAAAAAGCAAAGGCCGTTCGGATCGTTCAGCCAGCCACGGGGAGGCTCCAGATGGAGTCCCTGCCGCCACTTTCCATCAATATACGTCATACCGCTCACTCCTTTACCACCGCAAGGAGTGTATCTTCTCCTGTAACCGCACCATCGGCCACCCGGCTGATCTTTGCAAATTCGTAAGCATTGGTCACGATAACCGGTGTCACGGTCGGATACCCCTTCGATGCGATGTACTCCTTATCAAAGGTCAGAAGAAGCTGTCCTTTCTTCACCCGGTCGCCCTCTGCCACATGGGCTGTAAAGCCGTCACCGTTTAATTCCACCGTATTGATACCGACATGGACCAGAAGCTCTGCGCCGTTATCCAGCAGAATACCGATGGCATGATGCGTTTCAAACAGGGTAATGATCTGACCATCTGCTGGAGCTGTCACCTTTCCCTCTGCCGGTTCGATAGCTGCACCGGAACCAAGGATCCCCTGGGCAAAGGTCGGATCCGGTACATCCTCCAGAGCGATGGCCTTACCGGCTACCGGTGCGAGGATCGTTGTCTCTGCTGCCGGTGCCTTTTCTGTCGTATTGTCGCACGGCTGCTTGGTTTCCGCTGTTTTTTCATCTGTGGCAGCCGTTGTATGCTCCGTTACTTCTGTCGTTTCTTCGTCCACTGTCAGGGTTTCCTCAGTATCCTCTTTGATACCCAGTGCCCAGGAGGCTGCAAAAGCCACGCCAAAGGCAACAACGACGGTCAGCAGATAGCCGACAAAGGAATCTGTGGTGATCAGGAAACCAAACAGACCTGTAACACCATTGGCTGTTGCATAAACCTTCATAATCGACGCCAGCGCACCGCCGCACGCACCACCCAGCATACCGGCGATAAACGGGCGCATATATCTTACGTTGACACCGAAGATCGCAGGCTCCGTGATGCCCATAAAAGCGGAAAGGGAGGCCGGAAGCGCCATGGCTTTTGTCTTTCTGTTCTTTGTCTTTAAGGCTACGGCCAGTGCCGCAGCACCCTGTGCCACATTGGCTGCCGTTGCTATCGGCATCCAGGTATTCATACCATTGTCGGCCAGCATCATCATTTCGATCGCATTGTACATATGATGCACACCGGCAACGACCGTCGGTGCGTACAGACCGCCCATGATAAATGCACCGATACCAAACGGAATCGCGATCAGCATCTGGGCTCCGCCAAGTACCCAGGATTCCAGCTGTGCAAATACCGGACCGATCAGCGTCAGGCTGAAAAATCCGGCCACCAGTACAGATACCAGCGGCGTGACAAACAGATCCAGCATTTCCGGAACGATCTTATGCAGCCGCTTTTCGATCGCTGCCATCAGCCATACCGAAAGAATAACCGGGATAACGTGTCCCTGATAACCTACGTTCTGGATATTCCATACGCCAAACCATGACCAGAGGGTCTGTGTCTCGGCACCGCTGGCTACGGTCCAGGCATTGATCAGGCTCGGATGGATCATGATCATACCGATAACCGCTCCGAGAAACTGGTTGCCGCCGAAGATCTTCGCCGCGGAGATCGCGATCAGGATCGGCAGAAACGTCAGCGCCGTGTTGGAAAACAGGTTCAAAAGCTCGTAGATATAGGACTCGGACATCCCCGGGAAAACCTGTACCAAGCCACCCAACAGGCCGTTTAACAGGCCAGTCGCCACGATCGCCGGAATGATCGGGACAAAGATATCGCCAAGGCTCTTGATCGCCCGTTTGTACCATGGGGATTTTGCTGCGGCTGCCGCTTTGACATCTTCCTTTGACGCAGCTTCTATACCCGCTTCGGCAATAAATTCATCAAACACTTTGTTTACTGCGCCGGTTCCAATAATAATCTGGAGCTGGCCGGACGCCTCAAACACGCCCTTTACACCGTCGATGCCCTCCAGCACCGGCTTGTTCACCTTTGCATTGTCGGCAATCACAAGGCGCAGTCTCGTGGCACAATGCGCTGCGCTTGCCAGGTTGTCCTTTCCGCCTGTTGCAGAAAGAATTTCATGTGCTGTCTTTCTGTAATCCATTTCCAATCCCTTTTCCTTTCCTGTTTCACACGGTTTTGTGAAATCAATTTCATTGGATATATGAATTTTATGATATATACAGCAAATTGTCCATTGGCAAAACCATATAAACCTGTGTATCCCTTATGGTTGGTTTCACACAGTTTCATATTTTCATGCCCGGTTGGTAGACTCCCTCTCTACGATTTCGTAGTCAAGCTTCATGATCTTTGGCACATTATTCTTACGTCCGATCGCATGCAGCAGCATCTGTGCCGCCTCGATGCCCGCCGTCTTGTAATGCAGTCTGGCAGAGGTCAGCGGCACTGCGGTAATCGCACCGATCTTGGAATCCCCTACACCGCACAGCATCAGTTCCTTCGGGATACGAATGCCCTGTTCCCGGCAAAACAGCATCGCACCTGCCGCAATATTATCTGTCGCACAGAAGATACAGTCCGGATGCTCTTTTCCTGAAAACAGCTTTGCAGCACAGGCGTATCCGGAATCGATAGTAAATTCAGCCGTCACACTGTAGTTCTTTTCCAGATGTATCTCATGATCGGAAAGTGCCTGTAAAAATCCGTGGTGGCGGTCCTCACCGGCTGCCTTGTCCGCATCGGTGACACCGATATAGGCCGGACGGACGGCTCCCTTTTTCAGCATCAGCTCTGTCAGCGCATATGCCGCACCGTAATCATCGTGGCATACGCAGCTGAGCCCTCTGTACTGCTGCCCGACGATCACCACCGGAATATGCATTTTGTGCAGCAGGTTCTTATGTGTCTCCGTAAATATACTGGCAAGAAAGATCACGCCATCCACCCGGTTTTGCCGGAACAGATCGAGGTATTCGATCTCCTTATGATAATCGTTTGCTGTATTGACCAGCAGGATCTGGTAGCCATGCTCGTACAGCACCTGGCTGATCCCCTCCGTGATCCGGGCGCAGCTCTCGCTCGAAAGCTTCGGCAGGATCACACCCACCAGCTTTGTCACCCTTGTCTTAATCGCATGGGCAGAAAAACTGGGCGCATAACCGGTCTCTTCTATAGCTTTCTCTATTTTTTTACGTTTATCCTCGCTCAGATAGCCATCGTTAAAATATCTGCTGACCGCCGACTTGGATACCCCGGCCTTTTCGGCAAATTCCGATATGTTCATGTTATCTGCTGCTCCTTTTGTATAAACCAAACGGTATGCCTGTTACACATCGCATACCGTTTGGTTTGGCTCCTTTTTTACTTTTGATTCTTTCAGAAGCATCCGGATCATGGTGCATGCCTTCTTTACATACATCAGGATCACGTCATAAGTGTAGTATAGCATGATTAGCTCTTCTTACCAAAAGCTTTTTTATTGCTTTTCTGTTTTTCTGCCGTGCTACAGCACATACACTACAGCCAGCATTTTATCGGCCGTCTTTGCCTTACTTTTCCTTGTAATATAAACGGCAGTGGCAGTAACCCTCAAAGTCCGGATCCTGTATCTGTGACTTGAATTCCTCACAGATACATTTATATTCCGGCTTTCTCTCCAGACGACAAGGGCAGTAGCCTCCTGTACGCTTCAGTCCCTCTTTGACTGTGGCCACAACCTCACGATCTTCATTTAAACGAACTTTTCCCATCGTTTTCTTTCCTCTTACTGATATAACATCTTTGCTATATTATCCAACAGTTCCTTCTGTTCTATACTTCCGATAGTCTTGTTGACCAGCTCACCTTTACGGAAATACAAAAGTGTCGGCATCGTATCAATTTTATAGATATCTGCGATATCCGGATACCTGGTAATATTGACACGGTCAAAGGCGATCTCTCCTGACTGCACGGCAATACCTGTCATTTAGAAACTTTTACTGTAAAATCTCTTTCAGCTGCCGGATCACATGTTTAATCTCGTAGATGGACTGGATATTTACGATATCAAAATCTATCTTTTTTTCTTTTCCGGCATATTTTTCCTCATATGCTTTCGCCTTTTCCTCATCCTTTTCCTTATATCTGGCCATGCCGATCCGGAAAGCAAAGGAATTCGCCGTATCCGGATACTCTGCATTTTTCTTCAGCGTAAACCATTCTCTGTGCTCCTGCAGATCCTTCTCAAAATGCGTCAGCTTTTCCAGAAAGCTTCTCGTCACCTCCGGATAATTTTCTTTAATATACATGAGGTTATGATGCAAAGCCACGGCGCTGGCTTCCATCAGCTTTCTTTCCTTTTCATCCGTCACAAAAGCATATTCGTATGTTCCTACCGGCGCACCTCCAATCGAACGGTGTAACTCATCCAGCGCATAGGCATGCTGCGAAAAGCGATCCGGAAATATATAATAGGTAGAAAATTCATGATCGATCATCGGAGCCAGACCGATGATCTCGTCTGTCCGTCTCCGGCACAGAAACGCGACATTTTCGTAATGGTAATTTTGATCACCCTTTAATATAGAAAGAAGTACCTGCATCGCCAGCTGCTCTGCCATATCCCGGTGCTCCTGAAAATACGCCGACGCAAAGATCGCCGTAAAATCATAAAACATCTGGCAGTAATTGACATACTGGTCAATATCCACCTTTTTATCCGGGTATTTGCGGAAAAACTCCAGCAGATTCAAAAGATATTCTCCCTCGCCATATACCAGCGGTACAGCCGTTCCGTAATCATAATACTTCCCTGTCGCCGCCTCATAACCATCACAGAAAGCCAGCTGGTAGCGCGGCGCCGGTTCAAAATACGCATCGATCACCGCCGACCAGAATACCTCCGCGTAGGCAAACAGGGGCGTGGACAACGGCTTCGATTTCGTCAGCGGTTTAAAAATACGTCCATCCGCAAATATCGGGAAATGCTTCTCGCCCTTTACCACACCTACCGACGCAGCGGTCAGATTTCCCGTACGGGAAGCATAGGTATAATGGGCAGCATCATACTGTATATCCATTGACATAGCATCCTCCTCCACTGTCAAACATTTCTTTTCTATCCGTAATAAAATAGCTTTCCGACACTTTTTCCGTCGCTTTCTCATAGCTATCTGGCAGCGAAACTTCATCATCCGCTTCCAAAAATGCCGGATGGATTGGAATTCTTATTCTCATAGCTCGTCTATCTTCATCCGTAAAGAACTCCGCTCTCGGTGAGCCATTCTTCTCAAGTTCTTCCTGTATTGTTGGGATGCCAGAAGAATGTCCCTCTGATAAATCCAGTTCTTTTAAAAACTCTCCGAGTCGTCTGTTTCTATAATATCTGGAAACAAATCTCTTTCCTCAGCTTTTGTCTTTTCTGAAATAGATCTGTCTATCCCCGGAAAATTCATGATATTTATGCAATCCGGCTCTATCTCTATAGTTACTGGTTCAAATAACATATAATCTCTGTGATAAAAGGCATTTACCACAGCCTCTTCTATTGCCTGATATATATTTATGTGTGTTCATGTTTTGTTGATTATTTCAAACATTTTTCATGCCATATGGCACAATATTAGCACACCCCCTGTATCAGTTCAATAGTTCGACATTTTATATAAAAATATTCATAATTTCTTAGGATTTAGCATTGTACAGCATCGCAGTTTCCAGATGATCAGCCTGCTTTTTTGCGTCGTAAAAGCAACCATTCACGTGAAATGGCTCCCGTCATCCGTCAGGTATGGTATGCTGTTTTCAACAAAAAGAAGGATGGACAGACTCAGTAAAAACTGACTGACAGAAAGGGATCACATATGCAGAAAACAGCATTTAATACCGACTGGACCTGTCACAGAGCCGGTGAAGAAAAGAGAAAAACAGCCGTTATACTTCCACACGATGCCATGCTCTCCGAAATGAGAATCGCTGACAGCGCCGGCGGTATCAATACCGGATGGTTTGAAGGCTACGATTATGTCTATGAAAAAGAATTTGATATACCTGCCAGCTTGGAAGGTCAAAAGATCAGCTTTGAATTTGAAGGGGTCTATCACAATGCCGAAGTCTGGCTGAACGGTGAAAAGGTTGCTTATCGTCCCTACGGCTATACCAACTTTTATGTAGATGCCACCCCGCATCTGCTCTATGGAAAAAGCAACCAGATCCGCGTCATCGCCCACAACGCAGACCAGCCCAACAGCCGTTGGTATTCCGGTGCAGGTATATACCGTCCGGTATGGATGTATGTGGCTGCCCCACAGCATATCAAAACAAATGGTGTGCGCATCCGCACCATCAGCACAGCACCGGCTGTGATCGAAGCTGAGATCTCAACTACAGCTCCCGGTGAACTGGCACTCGAGATTTTTTCTGTTTCCGGACAGAAAATGGCCTGTGCCCCCGTCACGACCTACACACCGGGACTGCTGACCACCCAGATCACCATTCCTGATGCCGCACTCTGGACACCGGATACGCCGGATCTCTACCATATGACCGTCCGCTTTACCGCTGATGCCAGATCCGTCGATGGCACAAAGGCAGACGAACCGGTCACGGATATCGAAGACATTCCCTTTGGTATCCGCACGCTGCAGTGGGATACAAAAAACGGCATCTCCATCAATGGCGAACATGTGATTCTGCGCGGTGCCTGTATCCATCACGACAACGGTATCCTCGGTGCCTGCTGCTATCCCGACGCCGAAGAACGAAAGATCCGTATTCTCAAAGAAAACGGCTACAACGCCATCCGTTCCGCCCACAATCCTTGCTCCAAAGCACTGCTGGATGCCTGCGACCGTCTGGGCATGCTGGTCATGGACGAATTTGTCGATGTCTGGTACATCCACAAAACAGAATACGATTACGTGAATTATTTTAATGACTGGTGGCAGCAGGATCTGAAGGATATGGTGGAAAAGGACTACAACCATCCATCCGTGATCCTGTATTCCACCGGAAATGAGGTATCCGAAACTGCCCAGGAAAAGGGGATCCGTCTGACCGGGGAAATGACGGACTATCTACATTCCCTCGACGCTACCCGCCCCGTTTCCTGCGGTATCAATATCTTCTTTAACTTTTTAAGCTCCATCGGCTTTGGCGTCTACAGCGACAAAAAAGCAAAAAAAGAAGCAGAAAATGCCGAAAAGAGCAAGGGCAAAAAGAAGAAAAAAGCTGTCGGCAGCCAGTTCTTCAACGACCTCGCCGGTCTGATGGGCAGCGGCTTTATGAAAACAGGCGCTACCTTCTACGGCTGTGATGTAAAGACCAGAGGCGCTTTCGCCAATATGGATATTGCGGGCTACAACTACGGTATCAACCGCTATCGCCACGACCTGAAAAAATATCCCGACCGTCTGATCCTCGGCAGTGAAACCTTCTGTGACGATGCCTACACCTTCTGGGAAATGGCCAAAGAAAATCCCCGCATCGTCGGCGATTTCGTCTGGGCCGGTATGGATTATCTCGGTGAGGTCGGCGTCGGCTCCTGGGAATACAGAGACTATGCCCCGGAATTTGACCACGGCCCCGGCTGGATCACCGCCGGCAGCGGCCGCATCGATCTCACCGGCAAACCACTGGCCGAAGCCGCCTACACAAGAACTGCCTTCGAGCTGACCGACAGACCCGTGATCGCTGTGCGCCCTGTCAACCATACCGGAGAAAAGCACTCCCCGTCCGCATGGAAGATGACAAACGCCATCGAAAGCTGGACCTGGGAAGGCTGTGAAGGAAATAAAGCTGACATCGCAGTCTACGCCCGCGCCGCCAGAGTTGACCTCTTTTTAAACGGAGATAAAATCGGCAGTCACCGACTGAAAAACGCCTGCGACACCCGCTTCAAAGCGGTCTACCAGCCCGGCATCCTCGAGGCTGTCGCCTACGATGAAAACGGCAGCAAGCTCTCCCGCAGCAGCCTTACCACCGCTGCGAAAGAAACCGTACTCCGTGCCATCCCGGAAGAGACCAGCGTAAAAAAAGGCCACCTGTCCTTTATCCGTCTGAAATATACGGATCCAAACGGTGAAGTAAAACCGCTGAAGCGCGGCATCTTAAATGTCGCCGTCACCGGTGGCAGACTCCTCGGACTCGGCAACGCCTGCCCCTACAACACCATCGGCTATCACACTGACCGCACCGACACTTACTGGGGTGAAGCCCTTGCCGTTATCCAGGCTGACGGCAGTCAGGATATCCACCTGACCGTCACCGACGGCATTCTGACCGGCGAAGCCACCGTAACCCTGACAAACTAAATCCTCCCAGAGACAGGATGCCCGCAGATACCCGCCCCGGGGCGAGTATCTGCGGGCATCCGTCCCTCATACATTATTTTTATTTTTCTTTTACATTTTCCATCGGAATCAGTATCCTCAGCTCAAACCAGTGCTTGCGCACTCCCGCCGTCACCGATCCCCCATACTTCTCCACTGTACTCCGGATACTCTTCATCCCGAACCCGTGAAACCGCTTATCCTTCTTTGTCGTCTGCGGCATCCCGTCCTTAAACACAATTTCCTCCTCGCAGTAATTCTCCACGCGGATGCGAAGAAACGACTTCTGCTCAGCCACCGACACATGAATCAGCCTCTTCTCCGGTGCCTCGAGCTTCTCCACGCTCTCGATCGCATTATCCAGAATATTACCGAACAGCGCACTGATATCCATCTCCGCCATACCATTTAAAAGCGTTCCATCCGCCACGCAGGTCAGACCAATCCCCTTGCTCTGGCAATACAGCCCCTTCGTTGTCAGCACCGCATCCAGTACCTTGTTGCCCGTCTTGTTCTGTGCCTCATACGAGCGGATCTCCTTTTCCATCTGTTCCAGATACTGCGTCGTTTTCTCCGTGTTCGCCTCCATCTTTAACAGCGTGATCTGATGCTTGAGATCATGGTATTTCTGGTTGATCAGCTCAATATTTTCCTGGGAAAGCTGATAATTCTTATACTGCATCTCCAGAATATTCTGCAGCGTGTTTACCTCAAACTTCATCTGCAGCTCGCTCACCTGTATATGGTACGCATATAAAACGGCCAGACCACTGAAATCCACCAGCGTACGGATGGTAAACATCTCCCCGGCAAAACGGCTGCTGAACAGTGCATTCGGATCCAGATAGCTGATATTGCTCATGCAAAATACCGCCAGCGAAATAATGATCACGGTCAGAAGCTCCCTTTTATTGACCCTGATCTGCTCCGTTTCGTTCTGCAGGTGCTTTTCCACCAGATACATGATGGCAAAAATGATCAGATACGACACTGCCATGCCGACCCATTTCCAGCCTGCCCATACCGGAAGCGCCACCCGCATCGTCTGGAAATAAAAATGGATCTGCCAGCAGAGGGAAGCGGCAAACTCCCCGCCGACAAAGGCTCTTGCACAGTAATAGCCGGCCTGCCCCAGTCCCAAATCACAGCAGCAGTAGATGTATAAAAGCAGCAGGGAAATGGATACCGCCATACAGGGGATAAAAAAGATCTGCCGTATACCATCTGTCAGCTCCATAAAACCCATCAGCGTTCCGCCAAAGAACACAGTCAGCAGCCACTGCTGCCAGCTTTTCAGGCTTTCTCTTGTCCGGCTGGTTCTTGTGACCAGAAATGCCGCCAGAAAATAAGCGATGGAATAGTAATATCCCGGCGTATTGACAACCGTCGTACTCATTATTTTCCCACCTCATTCATATAATTATTCAGCGCATCCAGAAATTCCTTTTTCCGGGAACGGCTCACCTGGATCACATCCGAAGCCACCGTCACATCGCTGCCCTGAAACGCCTCCACGTATTCCAGATTGACCAGATAACAGCGGTTGCACTGGAAAAACTTTGTCTCGTCCAGTTGCTCCTTCAGCTCTTTCATCGACCCTTTGGTGATCACCTCGCCGCTGGTCGAATGATAGATCAGATTGTGATCCCGCACTTCCACGTAGCAGATCTTATCCACATCCAGCTTCTTTTTTCCACCCTTTAAGGCTACGGTAATGTACTTCGTTTCTTTCTTTTTCACCCTGGTCAGAGCCCTGTCGATCCGCTGGGAAAAGGCGAAATACGAAATCGGCTTGAGCACATAGTCCAGCGCATCCACCCGGTAGCCCTGGATCGCATACTGGGGCATATTCGTAATAAAGATAATGACAACCTCGCTGTCCTTTTCCCGGATCCTTTCCGCAGCTGTCATGCCGTCCATAAAGGTCATTTCCACATCCATAAGGATAATATCAAAATCCGCCGTATAATCGGTCACGATATCTTCGCCGTCCTGAAACCATGTGACACTCAGCTTATGTCCGGTTTCATTCCCGTATTTTGTCAGATACTCTTTGAGCTGTGCAGCATATGTTCTGTCATCCTCCACCACGGCAATATGGAGCATTTGACTCACCTCCCGGTTTCTCTTGTGTTACATTAAGCTTAGAGAAAGAATCGGCTTCTGTCAAGTCATTCCTGCCCTCTCAGAAAAGCATACCCAAAAGCTGTACAAGCTCTGCAAAAATAACGCAAAACAGGCGGCCTCCCGGTTAAGGGAAACCGCCCGCAGACAAGCCTTTTTATTATCCGGAAGTACTGTCCCGGACAGACTTTCGAATCTTTTTATGCTTTATTCTTCCGTCTTTGCCACCTTTAAGAAGGATGCAATGATGTGGAACACAATAGCCACAAGGCAGCATACCATACCAACGATCGCACTGGACAGATCACTCATGGTCTGTGCATTTTTTTCAAAGGAAAGGATCGTTGCGATACTGTTGACACGTGCAGCCACAAACTGTACGAAAGCCACCATATATAATGCTGCGCTGATAAGCGGCAGAACGTCAACGGTAAGACCTGCTCCGACCTTGTTGCAGCCTGCAATATATACCAGTTCCAGAAGGATAGCCACAACCAGGCATCCCACGATCACTGCATTCACACCGAGGTTACCGAAATAATCGGTATTGCAGTTGATCAGATAAAAGACCATACCCACAACGGCAGCGATCACAGACAGAGCTGTAAAGTAAAATCCTGCGGATTGTTTTTTGATAAAACTCATCTTTTTCTGCCTCCTTATTTTTCTTTCTTCTTTGTGCCTTTAAGATACATGGCAATGGTAGCCAGTGTCAGCAGGGCAAAGGCGATCTCTGCACCTGTCAGGGCATTGTCGTACCATGTTCTTACCTTTTCGATACGGGATGTGGAGTTTAAGCCGTCCATCGCATTGGAGTTGGCCAGTGCGTAGTTCTGCCACAGCATATCGTTTTTCAGATCCTGCATCAGCTGGGTATCCTTGCTTACGTTTTCCAGTGTCCAGTAATCCCACTTGGCACTGACAGCGGCCATGGTACTGTCACCTGTATTACAGGTCATAGTCACACCACTGTGGGCAGCTTCTTTCAGAACCGCATAGTTGGCATCCTGAATAAAGTCCTCACTGATCAGACCCTTGAAGCCCCACTCTTTACGGAGAATGTTCATCAGCAGACCGTAGTGTGCGTTACCTGCTGTACAGCCGATACGGTTGAAGGTTGTCATGACA
The DNA here is from genome assembly GCA_963603285.1 of Ruminococcus bromii. Taxonomy (GTDB): domain Bacteria; phylum Bacillota; class Clostridia; order Lachnospirales; family Lachnospiraceae; genus UBA11957. Next base: position 13,121 of record CAVCMG010000032.1, on the reverse strand, counting down.
GCCAGGGCTTTCGCATCCTCGATGGAAGCCTGTGTACCGCGCAGCTCATTCTCACGTGCTTTCTGCTCTGTCATGAATGTGGCGATACCGGAACGGTTGATCTCGGTATCATTGAAAGCCAGATGCTTCGGAGCCAGCAGAACACCGTATTTCATCGCTTCTGCAATGTAGTTGGAAGCCTGATATGCTGTCAGAACAGCATCCTCGGAATAATACTCATGGTTACGTGCATTGTACGGTGTACGGTGCAGGTTTGTACCGGCACCCCAGAAGATCGTCAGGTTGGACCACAGAGAGTAGTTACCGATGACCTGACCGTACTCGGCAGCCAGCTGTTTGCTGAAGGTCTGGGCAATGACCGGTTCGTTGGCCATTGTACCAAATTTATAACTTAAGTTCGGGTCGTCCGGATCGATCGCACACGGATCGGCGGAGCTTGTATCTGTATTGGCGTACTGTCCCAGCGGGTAGGAGTTGATACCGTTCGGGCCGTCGTTCTGTACAGCTTCCGGAGAAGAGATCGAAACGATCGGTTTTGTGCTTGTACCACCAAAGCCGACACGGATCATGGCATCCTCCAGATTCAGCTGATCCATCAGCTCGGACCATCTCTCATCGTTGATATCGGATACACCCTTCAGATCTGCCAGAGTCAGGCCGTTGTCTGCACCAAATGTCACAGAGGACGGATCACCGTTTTCTGTGATCTCATAGGTATCGTTCTGCATGATCTGTATCATCTCATCGGTAGCTGTCAGATCCTTGTAGGTTTTCGGGAATGTACCGCTCCAGTCATTTCTGGTCAGATAGGTTACCGTACCCGGCATATAGGTATTCAGATCCATATCCTGCAGCTGGTTCTCTACAGCTGTTCCGTTCAGAGTCTCTGCAAATGTTGTGGTATCCATCTCGCCGAGGTTCCATGTCTGTACGTTGGCTGCATTACCGGCAGCTGTCATACCATTGGATTCATTGTAGCCCTGTGCAGCCAGTACGTTATTGACTGCCTCATGGGAACCATTACCAATGGTGAAGTAATAATCACCGGCATCCAGAATATAGTTACCTGTGGTTCCGGCTGCGTTTGCAGCTGTGCTGTCCCAGCTGGCCATATCCTGTGCATCGGCTGTAACGGTGATCTGTACGGATTCACCCGGCTGCAGCTCCTCTGTCTTTTCATAGTCCATAAGCTGTACGGCAGATTTTTCTACCAGATGCTCTCTGTCGTAATCGGTATACGGTACAGATGCATACAGCTGTACAACATCCTTACCGGCAACATCACCGGTATTTGTAACTGTCACCTGTGCAGTTACAGTCTTTGCAGCCAGATCAACGTTTACACTGTCCAGAGTCTGGGAGAACGTCGTGTAGGAAAGTCCGTAACCAAACGGATAGGAAACCTCACTGTCATATCCCCATGCACCACCATTGGAGCTTCCTACGCTGTCAGCGGCATTGCCCTGACCCAGTACAACGTCAGCATAGCGTGTCTCATAATATTTGTAACCGGTGTAAATGCTTTCTGCCTCTACGATCTCAGAGTTGATGGAGTATGCAGAATCCGCATTTGTCCACTCGAAATCACCGTAGTTCTGTGCAGCCGGAGATGCAGAGTTATCTACGGCATAGGTATCTGCCAGATGACCGGACGGATTGGCATCGCCGCTTAACACATCAGCCACACCGTAGAAACCGTATCCACCCGGAATACCGACTTCGAGAAGGGCATCTACACCGTCATTGTTCTTGATCTCATCAATTTCCATGGCACTGGCATTGTTCAGAAGGACAACAACCTTACCGCCGTTTGTCTCTTTTGCCTTTACAGCAGCGTCGATGGTCGCACGCTCTGTATCAGACAGGCCCAGCGGATCTTCCTGATTCAGATCCTGATCCGGATTCACACCCTCCTTACCCGGTGTGTAGTTTGTATTCTCACCTGCGGCACGACCGATCGTTACAACCATGACATTGTAATCGTTCATGCTGTCTTTCCATGTCGGCTCAACTTCATTCAGTCTGTCCTGTGTCGGCTCAAGACTGGTAAATGTACCGCCGATAGCCGGAGATGTAGCACGGTAGTATGTGGTTACGCCCCACGGAAGAACAGCTTCTGACTTGAACTCCTCTTTCATGCTGGTGTACATCTCTTTCACGGTCGGATTCAGGGTATATCCTTTTGCCTCAAAAGCCTCCACCATATCTACAGTATCCGCATCTGTTCCCTCGTTCTCAGACAGTGTGCTTCCGAAGTCACCGCCCTGAATCGGGAAATAGCTGGAAAATCCAAGGAATGTCACCTTCTGCTTCTCGTCTGCGGAAAGCGGCAGCGCACCATTATTTTTCAGAAGGACAGTACCCTCTTCACTCATGCGCTCACCCAGATCCTCGATGGCATCCAGAAGCTCTGTTGTGCTGGTATAATCAGATTTATAGGTATAATCCTCCGCTGTCTGGTTATCCGTTACCATCTGTGTACTCTGTGTTCCCAGGAACTTGTCAATATCTGTACGGAAGGTATCGATGACCATTGCAGCAGATAAAGACAGGGCAAGTAATGATGTACCTGTGGTAGCCAGGCCACGCCATACACGGCGTTTTGTCTTCTTCTCTTTCATAGTTTCCTCCTGTGGAAAAATATCTATAACAAACATTTTGCTTTCTCCGCATGTGCAAAATGATATGTTATTCCCTTTTTATTTTTTCTTTTTTGCAGCCTTTGCTTCGGCTTTGGCTTTCTTTTCAGCCAGCCTGTTCTGGTATTTGGCTTCTTCCGCAGCAAAATCCAGGCCTTTCTTTTTGCAGTAGGCTTTCAGCTCTTCTTTTCTGGCTTCCTCGGCCTGACGCTCGGCCTCCTCCTGCTCCATACGCAGTCTCTCAGCCGGCTCGATCCATTCACCACCGACTGCGATCACAGCTGCCTTCTGGTTCTCCAGGATCGTTGCCTGATCCTCTTTGATATGCTTTTCTACTTTAAGGAAGCACATCAGTACTACGATAACGGCATAGCAGATCAGCTCAATACCAAGGTAGCACAGTGTCAGCATATTCTGGACGCTGCCATTCTGTACGGCAGCTGTGGCATCATAGCCTGCGGCAGTTAAAAGCGCATTGATGATACCATTGCCAAGACCGGTCATACCGACCATGATCGCACCGTAAACAGACATCGTAAAACCGTCACTTCTGAAGCCGTTCTTTGCTTCCAGATGATCCAGTACATCGGACAGCAGAGCCAGTGTCACGTACATCGCCGGAATAGAACCGATACCCTTTAAGATAACACCGGCACATACGATAGCGAAGCTGTGTACATTTAAGAAGCTGACCAGTCCACCGACAACGGAAATACCAAGACCGATAGTTACGGCTCTCTGCTTGCCGAGCTTGTCAGCGATCGGCCAGGCAATGACCATGCCAATGGCTGTCGGCAGTCCGCCAATCAGGCCCAGCGTTCCCATGGCCGTACCTGCGGCTGCCTCGGTATTGATTCCGTCAAACATCCATCTGGCGTAGTAGCTCATGGAACCGTTTTTTACCAGACCACCAAACTGAAACAGCAGGAAATACAGGATGATGATCCACCAGTAGGAATTGGATATGCATGCCCTGATCTGACGGTTCATCGGCAGCTTTTCTTCTTTGATGTTCAGTTTCATATTCTCTTCTGTGATACGTTCTCGCGTGAAGAAGTACTCCAGAAGGATGGCGAAAAAGGTTACAATACATAAAACGATCATCACAACACGCCAGTTATTATAGCTTGCTGTAGTATCGATCACGCCGTCATGATCCACAAAGAGGAAGCTCTGTAACAGGATCGGCACAAGGATACTGGCACCGACGCCGACAGCAGCCACACCGGATGCATTGGAAAATGTAGCCAGCATACCTCTGTGATTAGAATTTCTCGTGGACAGAGAAACCAGGGAGCTGTGCGCGGTATAGTAAAACGGATACGCTACAGCATAGTACAGGTTATAGGAGATCGCGATCCATGCCATCTGTACAGCGGGGCTGGCACTCTCCGGTGTCAAAAACAACAGAGCGATCGCTACCGTAACCAGCGGAGCAGACAAAAGCATAAACGGTCTTGCCTTACCCTGTGAGGTCCTCGTATTGTCCATCAGATGTCCCACGACCAGATTTCCGATGATGACAAAAATAACGGAGAGCATCGGCAGGAGGGCCGAAAAGATGCCGAATTTTGTCGTGTCCGTCCATCCCAGGACATCCGAATAGTATCTGTTCAGATAAGAGCCAAAAATAGCATTGGAGATCAGTGCACAAAACGGAGCAATGAAATATCCAAGAAGCATTTCCTTTGGCTTCACGTTCGCAGAAGTAATCTTCGTTCTGAACAGTGGATTGTCAAAAAAGCTTTTTTTCTCCATTTTCTTTCCTCTTTCTTCTATATTTAAGCGGGCATTTTTATTGTAAACGTGTATACTCCGCTTCCGAGCGTTTTTTCTTCTCCATCCGGAAGTCTGACGCTTGCTGTCACACCGCAGGGGATCTCCACATCGAGGATAAATCGTCCCTCTCTGATCTCCCATGTACTGACAACTGTACCATAAGCGGTGCGTACAGCACCACGGGCCCGGGTCAGGCCACCGCCGACAAGCGGTGCGATCCTGATCTCTTTTCCGCCACCACTTAACATCTCGATACCGGCAATCCTTCTGTACAGGAAATCACCGACGGCACCGTAGGAGAAATGGTTAAAGGAAACCATGCCACCGGTTCCGTCATCGTCACCGGTATTGCAGGTACCGTCCTCCCGCAGGGCATCCCAGCGCTCCCAGATCGTTGTTCCGCCGACCTTCATCTCATACAGCCAGGACGGACATGTATCGGTCATCAGCATTTTAAATGCATCTTCCTCATACCCATTGTCTGCCAGCGCAAACAGGATATACGGCGTTCCCGGGAAGCCGGTGGCAATATGATAGTCGTTTTCTCTGACGATCCTTGCCAGATGGGCCGCTGTCGTCTTTTTATCCGCCTCAGACAGCATACCGTAGTATAATGGCAGAACATAACCGGTCTGAAATTCGTTCTTTACCTTACAGTCCTTATCCATCAGGATCTCCCTGTAGGCATCCGCTGTCTTTTCGCTCAGCTCTTTATAGTAAGCAGCGTCCTCTGTTTCCCCCAGGATTTCTGCGATCTGCGATAAAATTTTACTGGAATGGGACATACAGGCTGTGGCCGTCCACTTGCCTCGGCCCATCCAGGCCCACAGTCCGATGCCCGGCGCACACCAGTCACCGTAGTGGTGCAGAAGCTTCCATATATATTTATGCTTGCCCACAGAACCAAGTCCTGCCCAGAATCTGCACGCTTTCATGTATCGCTTCATCGTCGGATACATCGTCCGTAACAGGCTGACATCTCCACGCATCTTATACTCTGCCCACGGGGCCAGGATACAGGCATCGCCCCAGTGATCGACAGCCATCGGGATCATGATCTCCCACTGTCCCGGAACAACCACCAGCGGAACCGTGACCGGAATACCGCCGCCTTTATTCTGCTCACTTCTGACATCCTTAAACCATTTTTCAAGGAAACGGCTCATATCAAAGTTGTAAGCCGCTGTCGGGGAAAACAGGGCCATATCGCCTGTCCATCCCATACGCTCGTCTCTCTGCGGACAGTCCGTCGGAATATCGACAAAATTCGATTTGGCACCCCAGCGTATGCTGCTCTGCAGTTTATTGACCAGCTCATTGGAGCAGGAAAACTCGCCGTTATCCTCCACATCGGAATACAGCGCCACCGCTGTCAGCTCTACATCACTGGCCTCGGCGCCCTCCATGCTCACATACCGAAAGCCCATATACGTCATCCGCGGTGACCATGTCTGCTCACCATCCCGGCAGATATATACCGCTTCCTGCTTTGCCGTTCGTAAGGGCTTCGTAAACAGCTCGCCATCCATCAGGATCTCCGCATGACGGAAGGTGATCTTCTGTCCCTTTTTGCCTCTGATTTTTGCAGAGATCACACCGGCAAAATTCTGTCCGAAATCGTAGATCAGTACGCCGCTTTTTGCCTTTGTCACAGCAACCGGGGTAAATACCTCATGTGCCTTTACCGGTGCACCGTACTGTGCCAGAAGCTCGGGATGCAGCTTAACTGTCTCTTTGGCTGCTTTATGCCAGCTGATCTTTTGCATATCGACTGTGGCATCGTATACTTCACCGTCGTAAAACTCGGCTTCTCTGACGCTGCCGTCCAGTGTCACATCCCAGCTCTCGTCCGTACCGATGATCTCTTCCGTATCATCCTCGTAGGTGATGCGAAGCTCGCACAGAAACGCCTGTCTGTCAGCATAGTTTCTGTTGACTCTTTTATAGGTAAAAGATCCGACCGCCCATCCACCGGCAACGATGGCACAGAGCTCATTTTCTCCGTCGGACAGCTGATCTGTGATGTCATAGGTCTGGTACTGCAGCTGGTGCTTATAAGACGTAAATCCCGGAGCAAAGTAGGTATCGCCTGCCTTTTCCCCATTCAGTGTCAGCTCATAGATGCCAAGAGCTGTCGCATACAGCCGGGCTGCCTTTATCTTCTTTTTACATGCGATTTCTTTGCGGAAAGTCATGACCTTCGGAGAAATCTTTTTCTCTGTAAAGTGATACTCTCCGTCTGTGATCCAGTCCGCCATAAACGGTGTTCCCATGCGGCCGGTCTCGAAGCTCATCTCTGCCGTCGCAGTCTCACCCGCATTGTCCACAGCCGTCACATGCACCGTGTATTCTGTAAACGGCATCAGCTGTTTTCCCTCATATGGAATCAGGATCTGGGCATCGGTCTGTACAGACCAGTCGCCGATCCGGATCATGGCATGATCCAGTGTGACATTTTCCCGGTCACTCTCCAGCTGGAAAGACACCCTCGGATGTTTACAGTCCGTCACACAGGCCTTTGGCAGATGCTCCACTGTCAGTCTGCTGATTTTCAGCATATGTTGTTTTTCCTCTCTTTCTCTCTTCTCCTGTGTTTTTCACAAAAACACAGGTTTTTTTACGTTTCTTTGATAGATGCATCATAACACTTCACTTCGCGAACGGTAAAAAAAGAGCGTGAACGGTCTGGTTTTTGACGTAATTTGCATAGCCTGACAGGGACGCATACGAATGCAATAAAAGAAACCTTTACTGGAGCTTTCTTTTATATGCTAAGGAAAAAAGAGTGCCAGCCAGATACATGTCTCGTCTGACTGACACCCTCTTGTGAGTATCTCTGTCCTTGCAAATTTCAGTGACAGAATTATTTTACATATTATATGCTTCCTATGACCTTAACGCTGCCACAGCCATCTGCATAGTCTCTCTGTCAACTCCCGATGCTGTAAGAGATTCCTCACTTTCTCCCTGATGCAATTGTTCTTTCATCTGCCTGATCACATGCTTTATTTCATAGATGGCCTGACTGTTTACGACAGCAAAATCTATGCGCTTTTCTTTCCCTGCATATTTTGCCTCATACAAAGCTGCTTTTTCTTCATCTTTCTCTTTGTATCTTGCCATGCCGATCCGAAAGGCAAAGGAATTTGCCATATCGGGATATTCTTCATTTTTCTGCAATTCAAACCAGTCCCTGTGTTCGGTCAGATCGGTCTCAAATTGTGTGAGCTTTTCCAGAAATGTCCGTGTCACTTCCGGGTAATGCGTTTTGATGTATACGAGATTATGATGCAGAGCCACGGCGCTGGCCTCCATGAGTTTCCGCTCGGTCTCGTCTGTCACAAAGGCATATTCTTCCGGCGTTACCGGTGCGCCGCTGATCGAACGTTGCAATTCATCAAACACATACTTATGCTGCGCAAAATGATCCGGGAACATATAATATGTGGAAAATTCATGGTCGATCATCGGAGCCAGACCGAGGATCTCGTCCTTTTCTGAAACGTCAGCCACAGTTTTTACCTCTTTATGCGTTTCTGTACTGCCACACGCTTCCGAACGTTTCTCCGTTCTCCGGCACAGAAAAGCCACATTCTCATAATGATAATTCTGATCCCCTTTTAATATGGAAAGCAACACCTGCATCGCCAGCTGCTCTGCTATTTCCTGATGTTTCTGAACATATGCAGATTCGAAGATCTACGTAAAATCATAAAACATCTCACAGTAATTGACATACTGATCGATATCCACCTTTTCATCTGGATATTTGCGGAAAAATTCCAGCAAGTTCAGCAGATATTCACCATCGCCATATATAAGCGGCACGGCGGTGCCATAATCATAATACTTCCCCGTCTCCGCCTCATACCCCTCACAGAAAGCCAGCTGATACAGCGGCGCCGGTTCAAAATACGCATCGATCACCGCCGACCAGAACACCTCCGCATACGCAAACAGAGGTGTGGAAAACGGCTTTAATTTCGTCAGTGGTTTAAAAATACGCCCATCCGCAAATACCGGGAAATGCTTCTCACCCTTTACCACGCCTACCGACGCAGCGGCCAAATTTCCCGTACGGGAAGCATAGGTATAATGGGCAGCATCATACTGTATATCCATCGACATAGTATCCTCCTCCACTGTCAAACATTTCTTTTCTATCCGCATTCTACCACATGGACTGCCCTTTGTGTATACTTATATCAATATTTTGCTACTTTTACTTTCTTTTTTCATCCACAGCTGCTGTAGCATCTGTAGATCATCGGCAGCAATACCACAGCGATCGCCGCATACAGCACCATCGTCAGCGGAATCTGTCGGAACACATTCCCACCGATTTCAAACAGGATCGACGTTTTGGCACTGTTTTCCACATTGACCAGCACCGATGGAATCAGATACGACACATTGGTATACTGCGAAAAGGCTCTTCCGATAAAAGGCAGGACGCAGTACATCAAAAACGGAAGTCCGATCGCCACACTGGCTGTATGCATTTTCGCTGCCACCAGCATGCAGACCGACGCCGCCAGCAGACTGGCAATATAGCCGTTTGCCACCGTCAGCAGATAGTACTGGCCATACGTCATCACATAGATACTGTAGGCATACTCCATCTGGTAAAGCGAATGCATACCACTCGTTCCCATGACACTAAAACAGATCAGACTCAGCACCACGATCCCCGCAGCATACATCACAGTGGCCACCGTTATTCCGGCCAGAATCTTCGTCCGCACGGCCTTTGTCCGCCCGTATTTCGCCGCGAAAAATACAGCGTCGGCCCTGTTCTGGAAATCATCGGCAAAGATCCCCGCACAGATAAATCCAACAATGATCGCCAGAAGAATCCCGTACGTCTCCACAAACATAATCATCGATGACCAGGACTGAAACGGCGTATAGGTCAGCGGGAACTTCACCTTTTCATATATCTTTTCCAGATATGCCTTCTGAGCGGGCGTTTTTCCGTAGGTTTCGGCCATTTTCTTCATATTATCACGGTAAATCCGGTAAAAATCCTGTATATTGTCTGCCGTCAGCTGGTTCAGGACACTTTCATCGTATGCCGCATCCGGTGTCAGCACCGAGATCATAAAACTGCGAATCTCATCAATCGGCTGCAGTGTCGATCCATATTTCTGATCCAGCTCCTCGACCGGGTACTGCAGGGCACTGTTATTCGCCTCCAGTACCTCGGCCAGACGATCCTCTGTTAATTCCCCGGACCACGCTTTCCGATTCGCGGTCAGCTTCCTTGTGCCTGTAAAATCCGTATGTACTTCCCCACTGGCATCCACAAAGCGGTTGCCGGAAACCGCAAAGCCCCCGAAAATTACCGCAAGGATAAACGCCGCACAGATGGCCAGCACGTTGATCCGTTTTGAAAATATTCTCCTGATTTCCCACTTAAACATCCGCGTTTCCCTCCGAATTTTCACCAAAATACAGTAAAAATGCATCCTCCAGATTTTTCTCCGTCTCCACCGCAAAGGGCGTCGGCTGCTCCCTGGAAATGATCCGAAGCTCCGCGCCATGCTCCGTCGTCCGGATATTGCCCACAAGATACTGCTGCATATACCGGTCCACCTGCTCCCGCGCCACAGTACAGTGCCATACCTTTTCCCGCATCGAAGCCAGCCGATGATCCGCCGTACCGTTGTAAATCAGCTGCCCGGCCTTCATCAGCATGATATCGTTGGCTATATATTCCACATCCGACACAATATGCGTCGACAGCAGCACCATCCGCTCCTCTGCCAGCTCACTGATCAGATTCCGGAAACGGATCCGCTCCTTCGGGTCCAGCCCTGCCGTCGGCTCGTCCAGCACAAGGATCTTCGGATCGTTTAACATCGCCTGGGCGACACCCACACGCCGCACCATACCGCCGGACAGCTGCTTCATCTTTCTGTTTTTATACTTTTCCATCCCCACCTGGGCCAGCAGCTCCTTTGTTTTTTTTCTGGCATGCAGTGCCTTAAGCCCCTTGATCGATGCAATATACAGCATATACTCCTGCACGCTCAGATCCGGATAGTAGCCAAATTCCTGTGGCAGGTAGCCCAGAAGATCCCGGTAAGCCGCGCCCATCGTCTCTATATTTTTACCATTCCACAGAATTTCTCCGCTGGTCGGCTGCAGGATTGTACAGAGCATCCGCATCAGCGTTGTTTTCCCCGCGCCATTGACACCGAGAAGCCCGTACACGCCCTTTTCCATCGCCAAATTTACGTCCTTCACAGCAAACGTATTTCCATAGATTTTCGATATATGTTTACATTCCAATGCCATCTGTATAGCCCTCCAGACATTTCTCATCAAACTGCAGTGATTTTTTTACACAGAAACCGACATACACAAAGCTGAAAAGAAGCAGCCCCGCCCCCGCCGGAAGCACAGTCTTTTCATACACCACATCGTTCGTAACGATGCCCAGCCACAGACTGATCCAGAGCAGACTGCAAAGCACCGCTATATACTCCGCCTCTCCCCATCGGCTGTACAGCAGCCGGAAACAGATCCCGCAGGAGACATTGACCGGCAGCAGGAAATCCAGCAAAAGATCATACAAAGAGATCGCCACGGTATGATACGTTACCGTCAGGAAAATACTCACAATACACAGATCCACCATGCCAAACAACAGCATTCTGGCCGATGCGATCTGCCGCAGCGTATACACACATGACTGCTCGATCTCGATCGCCCGGTTTCTCTTATTTTTCCATAGCTCCGGTATGATCAGGATCACAAAGGCCGTCGCCACGATGCCCATGATCCGCATCATATCCTTCGCATCCTGCACATACCTTTCCATCCAGAACCAGAGACAGCAAAGGACAAGTCCCTGCAAAACCCACCATCTTTTCCGGATAAACCCGGCCTGTTCGTACAGAAATTCCAGATACGAAGCCCGGGAAGCGCTCTGGCTCTGCACAATCTTCTGGCACAGCTGTACTGTCCAGTACATGCCGTCCTCTGGCATATCCTTTTCCTGTACCAGCGTTTTGTAGCTGTTTATTTTTTTCTCATAGTTTTTCATGTTTCACCTCCTCCAGCTCCTGCTGTAAAAGTTCCCTTGCACGCCCGATCCGGTATTTCACCAGCGAAAGCTTCAGCTGTAAAATCTGTGCGATCTCACGCTGTTTTAATTCCTGAAAGAAAAATAAAATGGCAACCTCACGTATCTCGTCCGGAAGATGCTGTACGGCCCGCTCAATATCCATTCTCGTACCGGCGGCCTGAATACCGTCCGTCCTTTGCATCCCGTCCTCCGGTAATGTTTCCAGTGGAAGATCCCTTTTCTTTTTGTAATAATTTTTGACCGTGTTTCCGGCGATCGTGTAGAGATAATTTTTGACCCTTCCACACTCTTTGTAGCCCTCCAGATGACGAAAGAACGAGGCAAATACCTCCTGCGTCAGATCCTGCGCATCGTAGGCATCATACATATGCAGCAGACAATACTGGTAAATGCCCGGATAATATTTCTCCACCAGCTTCGCGCAAGCCTCCTCATCTCCGGCCCTGGCACGATATACTAGCAGGCGGTCGTTTGTATACTCCATTTATTGTATGAATCCCCTCTCTTGTTCTGGCTGAAAATATATGCAACGCTGCTTTGAAACCATCGTTTTCCCTTCCGGTGTCCGGTTACTGCTTTATATACCTGCAGCTGATTTACCTGTTTTCCGATGCTCCATTCCTTCTGTTGTCTACTATACCAATATTCGCCTGGAAAAAGTCAGTTTTTATGTGCCATATTTTTCCAGATATTCTTCCAGACACAGATTCTTCTCCTTCATTATTCTGGCCGCGTCTTTTCCTACATAACGGTAATGCCACGGCTCATTGCTGATCCCTGTGATCTCTGTCTTGTCTGATGGATACCGCTTTACAAAGCCATATCTGTATGCATTTTCATCCAACCACTGATAGACTGCATCCGATGAACTCCTCGTTGTATCAGCATTGATATCCACACTCAGTCCCAGTTCGTGCTCACTCGTGCCGGGCAGGGCCACATATGCTTCCGCCTGCTTTCTGGCTTCCGCAGCGGATGCTCCCTGTTCCTCATACGTCTGGATCCGGTCATCCATGATCTGCTGCTGTTCCTGTCTGATCCGGTATCCCTCCCGGACAAACAGCGAAAACCTGTCTGCCCGCGCATCGTCAAACATCTGCTGCAGCGCCGGATAGATCCGGGTATCCACCTTTTTGCCATTCGACAGCTCCGTTAGATCCACAGTATATCCTGAAGGAACAGGATTGTCACGGTTGACTAACAACAGATTCCATGACGCATCTTCTCCACGATCTGTAGAATCTGTCTCTCTGCCATCCGAAACCGCAATTCCCGCAAGACGGTCTGTCAGGCCGTCCACGCCCATTACCCGTACGACTGCACTGAACACCAGAAGCAGGAACAGCAGAAGAAGTATATATCGTGCAGTTTATCTCTGCCGTGTTTTTTTATATCTTACTCGTTGCTTCATAGATCCTCCATCTTCTTTCGTTGTATTTTTCTGTCATACTTATATAACAACGTGGAGAGAGAAAAAGTCAGTCAGAGCTGTTTTTTATTGATCCGTACAAGCACAGACTTTGGCTCGTTGCTCGCGTAAGCCATAAGAAACACGGTAAACGCTCCATAGCAAGTACCTTTTGCAATCAGCTTTTATCTGCGATAATAGT
>CAVCMG010000031.1:0-33829 GCA_963603285.1 Ruminococcus bromii | reverse complement strand
AAGCCTGAGCGTACATGTCTGTGTTATCACCGATGATCTTGATGGAGTTCTTGTTGGCACCTACAGTACCGTCGGCACCCAGACCCCAGAATTTACAGTTAATAGTACCTTCCGGAGTAGTAACAAGCGGAGCGCCCAGTTCCAGGGACAGGTTTGTTACATCATCCACGATACCGATAGTGAATTTCTGTTTTGTTGTGTTGTTGTATACAGCTACGATCTGTGTCGGAGTTGTATCTTTGGAACCAAGACCGTAACGACCTGTAAATACCGGTGTGCTCTCGAACTTGGAGCCCTTTAATGCAGCAACAACGTCCAGGTACAGCGGCTCGCCCATAGCACCCGGCTCTTTTGTTCTGTCCAGTACAGTGATCTGTTTAACTGTCTCCGGGATAGCATCGATCAGAGCGGACGCGGAGAACGGTCTGTACAGGCGTACCTTTACGACACCGACCTTCTCGCCCTGGGCTACCAGGTAGTCGATGGTCTCTTCGATCGTATCACATACGGAACCCATAGCGATGATGACTTTCTCAGCATCCTCAGCACCGTAGTAGTTGAACAGCTTGTAGTTTGTTCCGATCTTCTCGTTTACCTTGTCCATGTACTCCTGTACGATAGCCGGCATAGCATCGTAGTACGGGTTACATGCCTCACGGGCCTGGAAGAAGATATCCGGGTTCTGTGCAGAACCTCTCTGGCACGGATGGTTCGGGTTTAATGCATGCTCACGGAAAGCCTGAACAGCATCCATATCTACCATATCTGCCAGATCATCGTAATCCCATGTCTCGATCTTCTGGATCTCGTGGGATGTACGGAAACCGTCGAAGAAGTTGATGAACGGGATACGGCCCTTGATAGCTGCGCAGTGAGCTACCGGAGTCAGATCCATAACCTCCTGTACAGAAGACTCACACAGCATAGCTGCACCAGTCTGACGACAGGCATAAACATCGGAGTGATCACCGAAGATAGAAAGTGCATGGCTTGCGATAGCACGTGCGGATACGTTGAATACGCCCGGCAGCTGCTCACCAGCGATCTTGTACAGGTTCGGGATCATCAGCAGAAGACCCTGAGAAGCTGTATAAGTAGTAGTCAGCGCACCTGCGGACAGAGATCCGTGTACAGCACCTGCTGCACCAGCCTCGGACTGCATCTCTGTAACCTGAACTTCCTGACCGAAAATGTTCTTTCTTCCCTGCGTTGCCCATTCGTCTGTAGCTTCTGCCATAACAGAAGAAGGAGTGATCGGGAAGATAGCGGCAACATCACTGAACGCATAGGAAGCATGTGCTGCAGCGTGGTTACCATCCATGGTTTTCATTTTTCTTGCCATTGGTAAAATGTCCTCCTTGATATATTATAAAAATACAGTATTAACCGTTTATAATTATATCATGGTCCCTACAAGTTGTCCATTTTTCGGACAAAAAACAACGTGTGTTCTTCGAAAAAAACACACGTTTTAAGGTAGTTATAACTAATTGTCAGACTTCTCTTTTACTTGTCCGTAAGCTGTCGTTTTTTCACTGATAATGTATCTCGGCCGCCGTTTTGTCTCCAGATAGATCTTGCCGATATACTCTCCGATCACACCAAGGGAGATCAGCTGCACGCCACTGACAAAGCAGATGATACTGGTCATACTCGACCAGCCGCTGACCGTATTGCCCAGCAGATGCTCCACCACAGACCAGACCACGCCGATAAAGCTCACCAGCGCCACGATAAGTCCCAGTCCCGTGATCAGCCGGATCGGCTTGATGCTTAGGGATGTAATGCCATCAAACGCCAGAGCCAGCATCTTTTTTAACGGATAATGGCTCTCACCCGCCATGCGCTCATGCCGCTCATAATACACGCTCGTACTTGGAAAGCCCACCAGCGGGATCAGTCCCCGCAGAAACAGATTGACTTCCTCAAACCGGGCAAATTCCCGTAAAACCTTCGTCGAGATCAGCCGGTAATCCGCATGGTTATACACAACCTCCGCCCCCAGAAGCTGCATGACCCGGTAAAAGCCCTGGGCCGTCGTCCGCTTGAACGCGCTGTCCGAGGTTCTGTCACTGCGCACGCCGTAAACCACTTCGCAGCCCGCATGATACGCCTCGAGCATCCTTTCCATGGCATGCACATCATCCTGTCCATCGCAGTCAATCGAAATCGTCAGATCAAACTCCGGCATGGCTTCCATAAGCCCTGCCAGCACCGAGCTCTGGTGTCCTCTGTTGCGGCTCTGCCGTATGCCCGTAAAGCAGGGATCCTTCGCTGCCAGATCACAGATGATCTGCCATGTATTGTCCTGACTGCCATCATCCACGAACAGAATCCGGCTGTCCGCAGACACCCCATAGCCTGCTGTCAGGATACGCAGCTCCTCTCTGAACATCGGCGCTGTCAGCGGCAGCACCTCCTGCTCGTTGTAGCAGGGGATCACTATACACAGTCTGGCTTCTTTTTTCCTGTCGTTATCCACCGTCACCATGTTATTTCTCAGTTTCTACCGTGATCCGGATATTTGACAGCGCTTCATCCAGCAGCTTTTCAGCCTCATCAAGCGTTCTGCCCTTGGTGATCACATGACCGATCCGGTGCGGGCCGACATGGAACGCATGGACATGGTCTCCCGGCTGATAATCAAACTGTACCTCTACCAGATTGTCCGAAGGCACATTGTCATCTGTCTGGGACACGATCACACCGTCGGTATCGCTCATCAGAAGTTTGCTGACATTCGGCACCGCCTGTTCACTGGCAAAGGACACCTTTTCTCCCAGTGCTACCCGGATCAGCTTCTCGTAATAATCAAAGCCATAGTAAATAGAAACCAGCTCTGCCAGACAGGTCGCTCCGGATCTGCCTCCCAGCTCCAGCACATACGTCTTTCCATCCCTCAGGATAAAGTCGGCATTGATCGCACAGTTGTCAAGCCCCATCGCCTGTACTGCCTTTACCAGCTGTTCCTTACAGTCGGCAACAACCTCCTCCGGCAGATCATACGGTGCGAAATGTCCTACCGGCACACCGGTATCGCCATGAAATACGAAATCTCCATGCGGCAGGATAAACTCCACCTTGCCATCCTGTACAAACGCCTGCGCGCCAAATTCTTCACCCTCGATAAATTCCTCCACGAGGAAATAGTCCTTATGCGTACTCTCCGCCACATACTGTCTTGTGGCTTCAAATTCGCTGACATCATCTACCCGGCGGATGCCGCGGCTTCCCGAAGAATCCACAGCCTTAAAGATCAGCGGAAACGTAAGCTCTGCCGCCTTTTCCATAAGATCCGAACCATCCAGCTTTACCAGACGGAACCGGGCCGTACGCACACCGTACTCTTCATACTTTTCCTTCATACCAAGCTTATTGGAAGCAATCTCTGCCGCTGCAAAGCTCAGTCCCTTTAATCCCAGTGCATCACAGACCTTGCCGATCGTGATAACCGCAACATCCGTACCGGCTGTCACGATACCGTCTACCTGCTTTTCCTTCGCTACCCGGAGCACAGCTTCATAATCCACTGTATTTTCGTAGCAGACCTCATCGGCCAGTGCAAAGCCCGGATAATTGCCGGGAATACTCACTGCGATCGTATGGATTCCCATACGTTTTGCCGTTTTGATCAGCGGTACCTGATAGATACCGGCGCCCATGATCATCAGTTTTTTCATTGCTTCGTCTCCTCTTTCTTTCCATCAAGCACTTCACGCACAACATACTGTGGATCCCGGTTCAGTCCCAGAAACATTCGTCCCACATATTCGCCGACAAGCCCCAGCACCATCAGATTGATGCCGGAGAAAAAGCAGATCGCCACCATCATCGACGGCCAGCCAAGCGCCATCGTCGGCACCAGCAGCTTTTTGATCAGTACTGCAAAGGCACCGATCAGCCCGATCACGGCAAAAATACCGCCCAGCCATGCCGCCATACGCAGCGGTACAACTGAAAAGCCCATGATATTTGACCATAATTTGACCAGTTTTGAAAATGTATACCCTGAAGTTCCCACTTCACGTTCAAAGTGTTTGATTGGAATACAGCTGATATTTCTTGTTGTCCGTAAGAACAATCCCTGCAGATATGCGTACGGATTTTTGTACTCGATCACAGAATCCCGGACAAATTTCCGGATCACCCAGAAGCTGGACGTCTTTAATTCCTTTGGTTTGCCGATCAGGATCCGCACCGACAGATAGTTGAAATAGCTGCCCAGATTGCGAAAACCGCTGTGCTTTTTCTCCGGATAATAGCCGTAAACAATATCATATCCCTTCTCCAGCTCTGCCAGCAGATACTGGATCTGGGAAGGATGCGTCTGCATATCATCGTCCATGCCGATCAGCAAATCGCCCTCCGCGTAATTTAACGCCGCCATCAGCGCATTGTGCTGTCCGGCATTCTTTGCCAGCAGCACAGCTTTTACATACGAATGCTCGTGGCTTAACTCCTTTAACTTTGCGGCGGTTGCCCCGCCGTCCGGTGAACAGTCGTCCACCAGTACAAACTCATAGGCATTGTGGCCCAGACGTTCCAGCTCTGCTGCCGTCATCTCCACAACCTTGCCTATGGTCTGGCTCGATTTATAACATGGTATGACTACCGATATCATGCCTGTATGTCCTCCGTATATCCGGCATTCTGCGATAGTTTTCTGCAAAATACCGCTCTCTTTCTCTTATCCTTATCTGTCTGATCCGCAGTATCCTGCGCTTTTCTCCTGCTATCTGGCTGCATAAAAGGCAAGCACGCTGTCGATCACCGCCTGCCTGTCGGTTTCAGACAGATGGTAATACATCGGCAGGCGCACCAGACGCTCACTCTCCTTCGTCGTATAGACATCCTCGCCATGGAAACGGCCAAACTTCAGACCGGCTGGCGCCGTATGCAGCGGAATATAATGGAATACTGCACCGATACCATTCGCCTTCAGATGGCTGATCAGCGCTGTACGCTCCTCGAGATCCTTCGCTTTCAGATAAAACATATGGGCATTATGTGTACAATGTTCCGGAATATACGGCAGATCGATCTGGCCTTTTTCTTTCAGCGGCAGAAATGCCTGATAATACGTTTCCCAGCTGTGCATACGGTCGGCATTGATCTCCTCTGCCAGCTCCAGCTGCGCCCAGAGATAGGCCGCATTCATATCGCTCGGCAGATAGGAGGAACCCTTATCCACCCATGTATACTTGTCAATCTGACCGCGGAAGAATTTGCTGCGGTTCGTTCCCTTTTCACGGATGATCTCCGCCTCTTCTGCCTTGGCCGGATCCTTGATCAGGATACAGCCACCCTCGCCCATGCTGTAATTTTTCGTCTCATGGAAGCTGTAGCAGCCGTAATCGCCGATCGCGCCCAGCGCCTGCCCCTTATAGGTGGACATCACGCCCTGCGCCGCATCCTCGATCACCAGCAGATGATGCCGTCTGGCAATATCCATAATCGTATCCATCTCGCAGGCCACACCGGCGTAATGTACCGGCACGATGGCCTTTGTCTTTTCCGTGATGGCATCCTCGATCTTTGTCTCATCAATATTCATGGTATCCGGACGGATATCCACAAAAACAACCGTCGCTCCCCGCAGGACAAAAGCATCCGCTGTGGAAACAAACGTATACGCCGGCATAATTACCTCATCCCCCGGCTGGATATCCGCCAGCAGAGCCGCCATCTCGGTGGCATGGGTACAGGACGTTGTCAGAAGCGCCTTGGCTGTGCCGGTTTTTTCCTCGATCCATGCATTACATTTCTTTGTAAACTGGCCGTCACCACTGATCTTGTGGGCGGCTACGGCCTCTTTTATATAGTCAAACTCTTTGCCGGTAAACGGCGGGACGTTAAAACTTATCATGTTTTTGCCTTTCTTTTGCATTACTTATTTAAATATTTTTTCCGTCAGGAACTGATAGATACGTTCCGTATTCTTTCCGTCATGGAACTTATTGATCTCCAGATAGCGTCTCTCATACTCTTCCGTGCGGAAATAGTCCAGATCGATCTTTCCATCGTTAAATCCCGGTGCAAGCACGCGATGCAGCGTTTCCTCATCCAGCGCCCTGTAGCCAATATACTCGTCCGGCTGCGGCACCAGCGGCATCTGCATGTATTCCTCAAAAAGCTCCAGATCCGGCTGATAGAATACAACGCCGCCGCCCTGATAAAAGCTGTTGTAACCGACCGAAGAATAATCCGTGATCAGAAGCTTTGCCAATCCCAGCACCTCAGAGATCGGCCTCGTCCAGATCTTGTCCTCGCCGACAGCGGATTTTAAGCCCTCCAGCACCTTCGGATGCGGCACGATGATGATCTTTTCCTCATCCACATACTGTTTCAGGATATCATATACCTGCATCGTGTACTGGTAATAGGTCGAATCCTCAAATTTCTCAATAAAATTCTCATACGGACGCCAGGTCATCATGATAACGATCTTATCTTCCGTATCCTTGTTGATATGCTTATACGGACAGTAATCAAACATCATCATACCTGTGATCAGGTTCCGCTCCAGCGGCGTTCCCATCATACGATGAACCGCTGCCCCCTCTTTTTCACTGCTGACCACGATATACGCCGGTTCACCGGCTTTTCCAACAGAGAATGTCGAACGTGTACCCTGCGGCTTCAGATAGGTGATACCGTGCTGCAGGAAAATAAACGGATGCTTGCACAGATTCCAGCGCACCAGACGGCTGTTGTCATCCATCAGTGACAGATGGATCGGTGCCTCTGTAGATACAAAGCAGTCCACATTAAAGATCAGATAGTAATATTTCCAGGAAAACTTTTTCACCACATGATGCCTGCCACCGATCCGGGCATAATCCGGTGAATTTTTATCGATAATATAGTAACATTTCGCCTTGCCATCCTGATCGCAGCGCTCGAACAGCTCGTATGTACCCTCTTCCGCCTTGGCCGCCAGCTTCTCGTAAAACAGCACAATCTTCTTTCGGCGCAGCTTGCCAAACAGCTTACCGGAATAAAACAGTGCGGCTGTCACAGGGCGGGACTCCTTGAACCGGAAGCCTGCCGTATGCTCGATCTCCTCCATCGGCCGCTTAACCAGTGTCAGATGACCGTAGAAAGTACGACGGATCTGCAGCGCGTAATCTTTGACATATGTACTCATCAGTGGCACATAATACTCTTTGTTTTCATGCTGCTTTTTTGCTGTGTTTCTGAACTTCTTTGTGATCGAATACTTAACATAGATTCCTTCGACCTTCAGCCATACACTGAACTTCGTACCGCCCATTTTTAGCAGATCCGCAAACTGCCCCAGCGGGAACGTAAAATGGCGGAAATATTTCGGCTTATACTTACCCCAGCGGGACAGACCGCTCTCGCAGACCGGAATATCGTATGGCTTCAGGGCACTGAGCAGATCCATACCGAAATAAGCGCCTTCAACCTTCAGACCGTAATTGTTCTCCGCATAGGTAAAAACATCCACCGCCAGCGTATTGTGGTTCAGACTCATATGGCGCACAACGGCATTGAAACGCACAAGACTATGGTAAATCCGGTAGCGTCTGCCATACATCAGAAAAAGTTTTCGGTGATGGGAAAAAACAGCCAGCATCTCATCCGTGCGTTGTGGATCGTCAAGACCATAATACTTTCCATATGCTTCCCGCTTTAACTCATCCTCCGTTTTCAGCGTAAACTCCGCTTCCAACGCATCTTCATCCTCTTTTTCGTTCTCATAGAAGTCATCTGGCAGATGCTTCAGTAAAAACAGCTGACGGTTTTCTTCCGGCAAAATCTCAAAATCCAGCGTATGTCTTGTATTTGGTTCAAAAGACAGCAGGTCTATCCGCAGGCTGGCGGTATCGCCTTCCCTCGCAACAACCAATGTCTTTGCTTCCATTGTAAATGTCAATCTATGCATATTTCTCTCCGTTTTGCTTCACAGGTTACTTTAGTTTTTTACCTTTTTTCTTTTTCGCACGCCACGGACAATCAAAATGCAGATAAATATTCCCACACTGATGCCCGTAACTATGAGTCCATACCGAATCCCCGGCATTTCATATTGCAACACAACCGTATGCTCCCCAGGGGTAATCTCCAGTCCCGTATACATTATATTTGTCTTCACCAGCGGCACCTTCACACCATCCACCGTTGCCGACCAGCCTTTCTGGTACGGTATGGAAAACGTCAGAAGCTTATCCCTTTCTGTCGATATTGTACCACGGATCTGGTTATTTTCCATAACAACATTTTCCAGTGCATCCTCTTTCAGGGCACTCACATCCTCTGCATAGTCATCCATCGGCTGACACCAGAGCATCCAGTCATCCAGATTTAAAATACCTCTTCCGTAAAACTGCAAAGTTACTTCATCCAGCCCTTCTTTACTATATCCGAAATTAATCATATATTTTTCAAAATCCATATAGTAAATATTCTGTTCCTCACGAATCAGGTATTCATATGTTCCTGCCGTACTCTTAACTCCAATTCTGGTCAGATCTCTGTCTTCTATCGGTGAAACTGATTCCCCCTTAAATACAAAATAAATTTCCGCATTTGGTATTTTATCGATTTTAAAGGTAACCTTGCCATTATCGTCTCCAGTGATTACATTATCATCCCACTGTACATTATCCAACAGAATTTCTTTCGGATGTATCTCATATCCGCTTCCATTTTCCTCTGCAGCAGCATAAGTATTGGAAAGTGATATTGTATCTTCTACTACAGCATTTTTCAGTAACAGCTCCTGTCTTTCTTCCACCGGATAGGTCAAAAACTCATCCATTGTCATAATGCGTTCATAACTATAGTCCAAAGGAAGTGTATCTTCTGTTTTATATACCACATAGTCTGTATCATCTATAGACTTCCTGTCATACACCTCATAGCCATACGGAAGCATATCTTCTGCTGTCCCATCATCTACAGCACCATAATATTTTACAGCTGCCAATGCATTTAACATTGTCCTGTTATTAAAATCACTGTGATACACCATACAACTTCTGGCATTTCCCAAAAGGCGATCAAACTCCAGCAGTAAACCATTCATTGTACTGTTAAAATAGGAAATTGAATTAACACCAAGTGCCGAAGATGCACAATAATTGTAAAGCCCCGTCTGTGCTTCTGTCACTCTGTAAAAGCTGGCATCATCCAGATTTGTACAGGCTTTAATAGACGCACCTTCTGCCTCTTCTACAGCTTTTCCACCCTCCGCATATTCTTCTACGAGTCCACTTCCATTAGCACCGAACAGCATATCCCCATTCATCGCCAGCCCCAGAATCATCACTGCACTCATTGCAGCCAACATCTGTTTGCGTCCCAGTATTCCCACGGTTTCCGTCGAAAATACAACAATGATATATGTCATCAACAGCATACCGAGCCCTTTTAAAGAAAAGACCGTATCATATCTGCTGTAAAACATTGTCAGAACAAAATAAGGAACAAGAGCCATAAACAATATGGAAAGCTCTTTTTTCGTCAGTGACGGAATCAGGGTTAAAAACTCTGCTGTTGCCAGAGTCAGAACCATTGCAAAAATATATATCCATCGGTTCGTTACACTGCCAAACCCGCTCATAAAATAGGCAAACACGGGAAACAAAAGCCCAAATAAACAGGCTGTCATGCACACCTTCAGTTCTTTTTTATTTTTGCGCAGATATACCGCAATAACCGCCAGCATAGATACCGGAAGGAAACCAAGTTTCATCCAGTAGCTTAACCCCTCACCCGGAGCTATCAGCTGAACATACAGATCATTCAGCCAGTCTTTTTTGTAAAACCATAAAGATTCCGCAGAAATATTTCCGCTTCCCGTTCTTGCTGATCCAAAATAATTAAACAGAGAAGTAAATATTGTCATACTTCCCATACCCACACCCAGAATATAAGCCCCGGCGAAGCATCCAATATAGGACCAGAAATTTTTCCAGGTCTGCTGTGTTTTCGGCAGGAAAGCATAACGTACCAGAAAATACACTGCCAGCGCTATTGTATTCATATACAGGAAGTAATACGAGCAAAGCAAAGAAACAGCAATCAGAATGCAACCCGGAATCCATCTTTTCTTTTGCAGAATTTCTTCCACTGCGATAACAAGAAGCGGCAGTAATATAAACGGCACCATAAACTGAGCATGGCGTGTACATGCATATATAGCATAGCCACAGAAACAATACATATAGCTGCAGATCCATGTAATCTTCCAGTCTTTTTTGAAATACAGCAGTAAAGCCGATATGCTGATTCCAGATAAATACATGCGCAGCACCATAACAAATTCATAGCCGGTTTCCATATCTTCCGGTTTGAACAGCGCATGTAACCAGTACAGCGGCTCCAGCTTGACAGGCACACTGTCCCCCATACCAAGACTGAAATCGTACATTTTCAGTGTGAAATCTCCATGCAAAAGCTGTGCTACCGTCTCCCGCATATATCTGGCATAATACATAGCTTTCGGAAAATACTGAGAAATGGCATCCCTTCTCCAGATCAGACTTGTACCATTCTCCAGGAACGGCAGATATACCAGACTAAACACAACGGCAAAACCAAAAGTATATGCCACGATATAGCGGAACTTTTTATGCGCCTGACAGAAGCCTTTTACCCCCATCGTCTGCCATGCTTTAATCAGTCGCAAGACCATTACGGATATTGCCCAGCAAAGGGCACAAAGTACTGCCGTGTGCAGGCTGGAACACTTTTTCACTTGAAAAATGCCACGCAGTATATGCAGGGTCAGCAACAAAGCCATCACCTGAACAGCGGTATCGCCCTTGCTTCTTGGTCCTATCAGTTTTGCACGCAATTTTTCATACCTGGACACCACTGTCTTTTGCCGGACAAACACCGACAAAAGCAGTATAAGTCCCGCCGGAAGCAGTACTGCCCAATAATGCAACGGAAACTCCAGACTTTTCACCAGCGCAGCTCTGTGCCAGTAAACCATCACAACAGTATATATACTTCCAGCAACAATCAACACCGGATCAGCTGCCCGTTTATGCTCTCCCGCCAGATAACAGCCCGCCAGAAAATATCCCAGATATACCAGAAGTGGCAGGCAACGGTAACAGTCCCCACCGATCCACATCGTGACCACCGGATAACGGATCAGTGTCTGTGGAAAGAATATCAGCCCAAATCCTGCTACAGAAAGAACAACCGCCAAAAGAGGCCTCGACTGTATCCTGCCATACACCCCCTTTCCGACAATGCACAGCAACAGCAAGGCAGCAGCCGTAAAAAATACTTCTGAAAACTTCGGCACAGAAATCAGGAATACCACCCGCATCAGATCATCCCAGAAGTCTCCCTGATCGATCAAAACAAAACGGCCAAATCCCGTCAGCACATACATACCATAATACATAAGGGCAAACTGGAAAAGTTCTCTTTTTTCTATCTCCCCCCACAAATACAGGGCAGCTCTATATCCGGCAATCACAAAAATACCTGCACCAGCCAGACACCATCCCATATTGCCCAGAAGCTGCATCAGCCGTGACGTTTTCACGGCAAATATCTGGCATCCCATGGCCATTGTATAAACAAACAGCAGTATTTCCTCCATCTGTTTTACAGTATGTCTTCTTTCTGTTCTCATCTTTCTCTCCCAAAAAACAAAAAGCCAGTACAAATACTGGCTTTTTGTTAACGTTTAATACACTAATACTGTTGCTTTCTTCGGCACATTGTTATATACCCATTTAGCAAGACTGTCGGTCAGACGTACACAGCCGTTGGATAACGGTTTGCCCATGGTTGCGTTCAGGTATTTACCACCCTTTCTGCGGGCCGGACGTGTATGCATCTTATTGTTACCACGGAAATAGGTCAGGTACTTGTAGAAGTTTCTGCCATAGTAATGAGCATATTTCTTCTTGGTGACCTGAAACTCACCCAAAGGTGTGTAAGTAGACATCTTACCGGTTACACATTTTTCCGAACGGATCAGCTTCCATTTACCCTTGGAGCCTTCAAACACATTCACACGCTGTGTATATGTGCTGATCCAGATTAGATATTTTGAACTACTCTTGTATCCCTTGGAATTGACATAGTATTCCTTGGCCTGTGTAGTATAGTCATTCTTAGTATAGGACTGGCCGTTAACTCTCATAGCACCATTATAGATATAATACTTCTTTCCTTCATAAGATACAAGACTTTGTTTCCAGCGGCGGTAAATAATGGTTACCTTCTTGCCCGGTTTGATCATGCCCTGCTTTGTTTCGTCCTTACGGAATTTCTCATAAAGACCTGTTTTACGGGTGATCTTTGCAGAATAATAGATCGGACGGACAGACTTTGCTGCGCTGACTGTCTTACTTCCATAAACCAGAACCTCCGGTCCTGCTGCACTGTAAAGGAAATTCACATTATCCTCTGTACGGTAAGCCAGTACTTTGTATTTCTGTTTGTCGGTATCGCCGGCACCCCGATCTGTAAAAGAGGCTGCTGCTGTTCTGCCAATCTCATCATATCTGTTCTTGGAATAATTGTAACGGTACACGACATAACCATTGGCAACACCACCGGCATACCAAGTCAGTGTAGTAGCTCCGTTATTATTAACTCCGGCAAGACCTGTTGGTGCTTCCGGTACAGCCATATACGGTCTGGCTTGTACAGCGTAAGAACGCTGTCCCACCGTCAGTATACCATTATCGTCACGGATTGCTTCCACTGCGAACCAATAGGATACACCACTGCGCAGATTATTGACGGTGCAGTTTGTAGTTGTCACCGTTGTCAGGTTCTCCATGGCACCGGTATTCTGATTCTGTACATATACACGGTATGCTGTCGCATTGGCAGCCGCTGACCAGTTCAGTACAATCTGCCGGTCTCCTGCAGTTGCAGAAATATTGCTGATATTTC
The DNA here is from genome assembly GCA_963603285.1 of Ruminococcus bromii. Lineage (GTDB taxonomy): Bacteria > Bacillota > Clostridia > Lachnospirales > Lachnospiraceae > UBA11957. The sequence goes on along the minus strand of CAVCMG010000031.1, from coordinate 20,929 downwards.
CCGGAACGATCTGCTGTGCCTCCTGCACTTCAATGGATGCGGACTGTGCCTCCACTGCTGTAGATGCTGCGGCCTCCAGCGGAGCCACCTCAGTCTCTGTGCTCACATAATATACCGGCTCGGCATCCTCTGTCTGGGCATATGGCGTGATCTGCACATGCATATCTGTCTCAACAGTAGCAAAGGAACATGCGGATGCCACTTCCAGAGTCTGGCTGTCCAGAAGCTGATTATTTTCATTCAGAAGCTCAACAACATAGCCGTCACATTCCTTATCATTTGTCCAGACAACATCTACCTTGTTGTCACCATTGACGGCCGCGGCTACACTGGATACCGGTGTTTCCTTTTTCAGGCTGCACTGGATATACGCGGTATCAGATTTATCGTACACCCTGATCTGGATCTCATCTGGCCAGGACTCATCCATATCAAGCTGTGCCTCACAGACCTCGGCAGCATCAAATACCTCCGCAAGATCACCCTTGGTTTCCTTCTTTCCAACAGACAGGGCATCTGTTTTCAGTACTGTACCCCCGGCATCACAAATCATGTATGTATAGTCCTCTGTGTCTGTGAAAGCCACAAAATCCAAAACGATCTTTTTCTGTTCTGCATCGGTATGGGCATAGAGCATCTTTTCTTCCATGAGAACCGGCGAGCTGGCTTCCTCTGCTTCTGATGCGTCTGCTGTATCCTCCTGTCCGGGCAATACCTCAGGGGTATTACCGGCAGCGTCTGCATCCACATCACTGATCACAGAACCGGCTTCATCCACTATTGAAGACTGCATAGCCTTTTCTATAACGGCTGCATCCTCCTCTGCAGTAGTATCTGTAGCATTTCCCACTACTGAATATGCCTCTGGTACGGCCTCGCTGGCCATTGTGCAAAGAGGCATTCCCATCGTCTCAACAGCTACTGCTGCGGTCATCAACGCAGCGATTACTCGTCTCTTCATGCTTCCCCTCCATAAAATCATATTGTTTCGCATTATAGCATTTTTCTGCTATATCCGCAATGTTTTATTATCTTCAGACACCATAAAGTATATCGCACTTTCTGCTTTCTGGCTACCTCATATTTTCTAAGGAATTCTTAATTTTTCTTTACAAAAAAACGGACTTCCCCTATAATATTTGAAAAATGTCAAGCAAAAAGGAGTATACAATGCGTAAAACAGTTTATTATATGTCACTGGCACTGCTGGCTGCCGGTCTCACCGGCTGCCAGAGTAAAGCCGTCACAGATCCTGCCGGCTCTTCGGCTGCGGCTTCACCGTCTTCCGTTGTGGCGGTCAGCTCCGTTGTCAGTGATTTGGATCTGACAGATGATACACAGCCGGAACTGGCTACGATCACACCGGCCGAAGTTTTTTCCAATGATACGCTGACCGTTTCAACGGACAGTCTGGATTCGGATTCCGACAGTACGTATCTGTTTCTGAATCTGGAAAACAAAAGCCAGAAGGATCTGTATCTGGTCTGTGAATCTGCCTCAATCAACGGTATCATCCTCGACTGCAACGCCAACATGGAGCTGGCCGCAGGAGAAAAGCTTTACACACCGCTTTCTTTCAATAATACGGACCTGAACACGGCAGGTATCCATACCGTGGCTAAGATCACCTTCAAGCTTTCGGTCTATGATATGGATTCTTCTGAAGAGCTTTTCGGGACAGATACCGTGGATGTCTCTACTGATAAAGCTGACGGCTTTGTGCAGGAGCTGAATCTGGATGGCCAGAAGCTTTATGATGCCGATGATATCCAGCTGATCGCCAAGGGTGCCACGCTCGACAGCGATAATTCTCCGGTTGTCGTTATTCTTGCTGTAAATCATTCGGCGAAAAATATTTCGCTCAGTGGTGAAATTGTCGGCAAGAGTGCAGATACCTACGAAACATCCTACAGCTATGAAATCCCGGCTGGTATGGCTGCATTGACATACCTGAGCTATTATGATGAGCAGGGAGATGTCGCAGAAGATATCAAGGATATTCCGGTGGTGCTGACACTTACGGACACTTCGAGCTGGGAGGATATCGGAAAGACAGATGCTCTGACTTTTAATTCTTCAATTATTGATGCCTATCTTAACGCAGACAACACGGATGAAGATACGGAAAAAGAGAATGTAGTCTCCTACAGTGGGGAAGATGCCGCAGATGCGATACCGCAGATTTCTTCACTTGTGGATGATGCAGCGGCAGACGGTGAGGGTTCTTTGCCGAAGGATACGGATGCTGATGGAGATTACGTCGGCATTGACGAACATGAAGGGGATTATCTCTCCGAAGATGATTATTAATGAAGCTTAAAACATACAAAAATGGGGCGCTGTTTCTGCCGTATCGGTCAAAGCAGCGCCCCATTTTCTGTTCTCGCAAAATTATAGTTCGAAAGATGATTTCTCTGGTAATACACTTTGGAAAGCGTCTTTAACCAGCTGGACTTTTTCTTCAAAATTTACAGTCTTGGCTGTGTCGTTGATGCAGATCATGGCGTCTTTGTGGGTCTTGATGGAATCAATCAGGGTGTAGACGTTCTGATCTTTGATATGGTAGCATCGGCCGATTTTAACGGTTCTGGGATAGAAGTTGCCGGAAGCGAGCTGCCAGTATTTGTAGAGCCACTGGTTGACGTTTGTCGTGGAGCGGATCTTGCATTTGCAGGTTTCATCCATAATCTCGGGTTCGGCCGCCCATACTTCTTCATATGTGGATTTCAGGAAGCTATTGGGCAGGTGGTGGTAGTAAAAGCCCGGAAACCAGGCCCACGGCAGAAGAACCATAGTACGATACAGGTGTTTGGCACCGTAGCGCAGGCGGAACCAGTTGTGCCAGTTTTTCAGTAATGCCTGTTTTTTGGGAAAATGGGTGTTGATGACGGCCATATCGTTACCATTGTACGGGCCGGCACTGTCTTTACCCCAGTAGATGCAATCCATAGCGAAGGTGTCGCAGGGCTTGCCGTCTCTGAAGAAATCTTCCGGTTTCATAGGTTTGTTGATGAACATATCATCGTTGAAATAAACGAACTGTTCTGCCAGTCCTTCGATGCGGTGCAGATTATGCTCAATGGTGTGAGAATTGAAGGTGGGCAGATATTCTTCCGGTATATAGTCTTTATGGTTGACGATATGCAGCTTCGGATTGGTCGTATCCAGCCATTTTGGCAGATGTCCCCAGGTGACAAAGTGAATCTTATTGACCCAGGGGGTGTATTTTTCCACAGCCCGGAACCAGTACTGGAGATTATCCCAGTCCCGGTAGCGGACTTCCTGATCATCTTCTCCCACCGGTTTGGGCACATACTGATTTTTTACGGCGCGCCACGCCGGGTCGTTGCCATCTACCCAGATAATCACAAAATCGATTGGTTTCTGTGCTGCATATTTCATGCGTTTTCCCCACCTTTTCCTTTTTTCGGTTACTTTATCCACATACGGCTGTGCAGGTATGCACAGCCGTCCACAGGTTACATATTCTATATTGCCTTGATTGCCTCATAATTACGTTTGCAATAGTCTCTGTCATGGAAATAGAAGAAATCGTCACAGCGTTTCTGATACTCCGCTTCCATCACATACCCTCTGCCCATCGTCTTTTTGAGCTCGTCAACGAGATGCGCACTGTCCTCACAGATCGGGCCGAAGCCATCTTTGTGATAATCGTAGTATCCCAGTCCCATATGTCCCTCTCGGAACATCTCATAATCAAACTGGTAGTACAGCACCGGTTTTCGCATATAAGCCATATCCATAGCCACACTCGAATAGTCGGTGATCATGCACAGGGCTTCCTTCATCAGCTGCTGACAGTCGTATTCCGGCCAGGTGGCGATGGTCACGTTTTCGTTGATTCCGGCAAAATATCCGGCAAATTTCTGCATGTTACGGTGCAGATAAAAGATCAGCTTGATATTCTGCGTTTTCAGATCAGTCATAAACCCATCCGTCAGGAACTTTTTCCACGCCATGGCAAACTCGGTTTTGTCAAAGCTGTCCACATGTTCTACAGAATGCGCCACTGTGTGGGCAATCCATTTGCGCCAGGTCGGCATAACCAGAATGAATTTTTCTTTAGCCTGTACCGGGAACAGATTATCGTAGCGGGTCAGCCCCAGCATCTGCACATAGCCTTCCGGATAACCGTAGGTATCCCGGACAAACTCGTACTCCCGGGGCACGCTGGTGACGAACATACGCATCTTCGTATTCTTATAATACAAATACGACAGGTCGTCTTTGATGATCCCGTGTTGTAAAAAAATCCTTGTATTTTTCAACAGACTGGACACTTCCAGTGCATAGCAGACTGCCGCATTGGGCTTTCCGCCTTTCTGGGAACTGATATTTTTGGAAGCCGCCAGATAATAGATCCAGTGCTTCAGACTGCCGTAGGCCACCGTCGGTCCCAGAGCCGCCACACGGGCATGATCCGGGGACTTCGGATTGATTGCATAAATAATCTCCTGTCCGGGGTGATGCTCCCGGATGTATTTAAACAGCCAATATGGATTATCTCTGGCCTCCATCTCGTAATCACAGATCAGCCAGAGATCCTTATGCTTCCGTCTGTAAAGCATCGCAATCGGCAGCGCCAGCAGGAATTTCAGAATATGCAGAAGATCCGACAGCTTTACCATTTTCAGTTTTTCCAGTATCTTCTGCTCCATAGCTATATCCTTTACTTGTCCATGAACTCCTTGTACTCTTCCAGCACCTCGTGCGGTTCACCAATCTTTTTCATCTTGCCGTCATGCATCCACAGTACGCGGTCGCAAAGCTCTTCTAATGTCGCCAGGTTGTGGGATACGATGACAACGGTACGATCTCTGTTGGAAATCAGGGATTTCATCTTTTTATAACTCTTCTTTTTAAATTTCTCATCACCTACAGACAGAACCTCATCAATCAGCATGATCTCTGTCTCCAGAATAGCGGTGATAGAAAACGCCAGCTTGGAATACATACCACTGGAGTATGTACGCACCGGCATATCGATAAACTTGCCCAGTCCGGCAAAGTCGATGATTTCCGGCATCTTTTCCCGGACCTGTTCCTCGGTAAAGCCAAGGAGCATACCGGACAGCATGATATTTTCACGGCCGGTCAGATCCTTCATGAAACCGACACCGATGGCTAGCAGGGATACGCTGTGGCCATGCAGGTCGATGCTTCCCTCGTCGGCAGAAAAGATATTGGCCAGGGCACGCAGCATGGTTGACTTACCACTGCCGTTTTTACCTGTGATACCAAGGATCTCTCCCTGTTTAACTTCAAAACTGATACCACGGACAGCCTCAAACTCCTTGGTCTCCGCATTTTTCATGCGCAGGAGACTCTTTTTGATGGAGTAAGCCTGTACGCTTTTATAACGGATCTTCAGATCCTTGACGGTAATTGCTATTTCATCCATACGTTGTACTCCTCATTAAATAACTTTAACATAGGTATTCTCACCACGGTAGATTGTGCGTACACCAAAGATCGCCAGCAGTACGGATACAACAAACCATGCTTCCAGCACATGGAAGCCCGGATCCTGGCAGTACATGATAACACGACGCAGATCGTTGATGATGCAGGCGATCGGGTTACAATTCAGAAGAATCGTTCTGTACGGCTTCGGGAAGCTCTGCTCGATACTGTAGAAAATACCGGTCAGGTAGAAAACAAAGCGAAGCACAATATTGATGACATTGGACATATCATCGATAAATACGCCCAGATGCAGTAAAATGCAGGCGCAGCCAAAAGTAAAGATGATACCCACGATCAGAATCGGGATCATGTAAACGATACGGTAGCTGATCGGTACACGGTACACGATCATCATGACAAATGAGATACCAAAACAAATCATCATCTTAAAGCCGTTGACCATCATATCGGAAATGATCAGCATGAATTTCGGCAGATAAACCTTGGATACGATCGGTTTGTTTCGTCTGACCATACGCACGGCACTCTTCATACAGCGGTTGAAGAAATCCCAGAATGCCAGACCGATAAAGATATAGATATTAAAATACTGCAGTTTCTTCTTAAACAGCATGCCGAATACAAAAGCATAGATCAGCATAAAACAAAATGGCTCCAGTACCCACCACAGCCAGTTCAGGTAGGAATTGGCTACCTCTGTCTTTAACTGGGACTTCGCCGCATAGCATGTATAATTCCAGTGTTTTTTCACATCGTTTATAAAACGCTTCAACGATATTCCTCCTTGTTGTACTTATTTCAGGGTGCAAAAAGAGCACATCTGATGACACTCGATAGGATATTATACTAAAGATATATGGGAAAAGCAACATTTCTCTTCTGGAAACGCTATGCTTTTTTCACCTTTTTCTTTCTTTTGCATCCAAATCCGAACAGACACCAGCCCAGTAAAGACCAAATCATACCTGTTTTGATGTATGACGTACAGTAATGTAACTTAATCGTATATCCATCGCCTGGTAAATGTCAACATAATCTGTGCATTATCCATCTATCTTAAACTTTCAAAAGTTTCTTTTCATTTTTCTTAAGTTGTTCCCTTTTGACATATATGATAGAATAATTGTAATTATTGCGTTTTTATCAAATATACTCAGGAGGAAAAATCCTATGTACAACTATAAGTTTTCCATTGTTATGGCAGCTTATAATGCTGCACGTTATCTAACAGAAGCTGTTGACAGCCTGAAAAATCAGACACTCGGCTTTTCACATATCCAGTTGATCATTGTTGACGATGGTTCCAAAGACAATACCGCTGTCCTGGCAGATACTATTGCCGAAGGGCATCCAAATATCCGCGTAGTGCATAAAGAAAACGGCGGGGCCTCCTCTGCCAGAAACGCAGGTCTTCCTTATGTAGAAGGACGCTATCTGAACTTTATGGACTCCGATGATAAATTAAGTCCTGAAACACTGGAAAATGTCTATACTTTCTTTCAGGAACATGAAGCAGAGACAGATGCTGTTGTTATTCCTATGATCTACTTCGATGGCGGAAATGACGAACACCTGTTAAACTTTTTCCGTCGAGAGACCCGCGTAGCAGATCTTGAAGAACATCCGGAATATGTAGCTATGTCTATGTCCTCTACCTTTCTTCGTACAGAGGCTGCAAAAGATATACACTTTGATACACGACTGGCCTATGCAGAAGATGCCCGCGTACTGCTGCCACTTCTGTTAAAGAAAAAGAAACTCGGCATTGTCAGTGAAGCTGTTTACTGGTATCGCCGCCACGCCGACGGTGAAGTATCAGCCACACAGAATACAAGGTTCAACCCCAAGTGGTACCAGCCATATCTGGATTACTTCTGTCTGGGCGTAATCGATGACTGCCTTCGTATATGTGGCAAAGTACCTGCCTATGTCCAGTTTACTATGGCTTATGATCTGCAGCTCCGTCTCAGAGTAGATCATATTCCCAACAGTGTCATGGATGAAAATGCCAAAAAACACTATATGAAAACATTATTAAAGATCTACAGCTACATCGATGATGACATTATTCTGGCACAGAAACGCACCTTTGCTGAACATAAGCTATTTATTCTGAAAGAAAAACACAAAGCTCTTCCAGAATTTATTGAGGAAAAAAACAACATCCAGTTATGCTTTGATGATAAAAAAGTATACGATATGAAAAGAAGTACGGTTGTCATCCATTTTATCACGATCAAAGATACCCAATGTACGATTGAAGGAACTGTCAATTATTTTCCTACCGTTATGCATGAGGTTTCTCCATATATGCTGATCAATGGAGAAAAATATCCCTGCACACTGACAGATTACCATAAAGATAAATGCTGTCTTGGCGAACTTATTTTGCGCCGTCAGGGCTTTTGTGGGCAATTCACACTGGATTCACAGAAATCTGTTACCAGACTGCAAATCCTGTTTTCCTATGATAATATGACGGTACGTCCTTTCAAATATCACTTTGGAAAATATGTTCCGTTGGACATTACCTTTTCTAATGCTTATGGCATTATTGGACAGTATATTCTCCAGTTCAGGAAATCCACGATTCTTCTGGAACATGCAACACCAGAACGCATCCAGAAAAAGGAAAAAGATTTTCTGGCCGAAGTATACGCTTCCGGCCAATATAGCAAAGAAGACATCCAGTTACGTGCACTTGCACAAACGAAAAAAATCAGACGCCCCATCTGGCTGATCAGCGATCGTTACGATCAGGCAGACGATAATGGCGAGGCTTTTTTCCGCTATGTGAGAAAATACCATCGTCTGGCAGTAAAATCGTATTTTGTACTCTCTGAGACTTCCAGAGATTTTGCCCGCTTAAAGGCAATCGGGCCTGTTATCTCTCCCGGCAGTCCAGAACACAAGCGTTTATATTTTCAGGCCGATTGTATCATTTCCTCTCAGGCAAATAACCCGGATATCCAGCCATTCTCGGCTTTGAATCCATTGTGCAAGGATCTTTCCGTACCAAAGCCATTTATATTTCTGCAACATGGTGTAATCAAGGATGATCTTTCCAGTTGGCTAAATCGCTACAGAAAAAATCTTCGGGGCTTTATTACTTCAGCAAAACCAGAATATGATTCTGTGGCCGCCCCTAACTATGATTATACACAACGTGAAGTCTGGCTCACCGGACTTGCGCGTCATGATCGACTGTACAATGCACCGGAAAAAATGATTACAGTTATGCCGACCTGGCGCAATACGCTCTTTGGTGCATTGACAGACAATGGGCACTGGGTTGCCTTACCCGGTTTGGAAAACAGCGATTACGTTACCTTTTATCGGGATTTGTTCCATAACGAAAGGCTGAATGAAGCAGCAAAACGCTTAGGGTATACACTGGCCTTTAAACCACACCCCAATATGATGGACTTTATCTCCTATTTTGCCCTGCCGTCCACCGTAAAAGTTCTCGACAGAGACTTCTCCTACCGTGATACCTTTGCCAAAAGTAGTCTTGTACTGACCGACTATTCATCTGTTGTCTTTGACTTTGCCTACCTGCGTAAGCCGATTCTGTATTATCAGGGAGATCACGAGGAATTTTTCTCCGGTGAACATACGTATACCAAGGGATATTTTGATTATGAACGGGATGGTTTTGGTGAAGTTACCTATTCCTTAGATGAAACTGTAGAGCAACTGATTTCCTATATGGAATGTAATTGTACTTTAAAAGATAAATACAGACAACGTATGGATAACTTTTTCGCCTTTAATGATCATAAGAGCTGCAAGCGCATATACAAAAAAATCCGCTCACTTTGATTGTAAAAAGTAGGAAAAAGCCTCCGGACGAGGGTTAACTCTCGTCCGGAGGCTTTTTCTGCCCAGATTTACTGGGATTACGGGTTGACTTTAATGTAGCCACCGGCTTTTGAAGTTCCCTTAAAATATATGGAATCCGGTTTGTTCGTACATGAGAACATGTGGCTCATAGGGTCTTTCAGATCAACGATTTTAAAGCGCTGACCACCATTGTAACCGTTGGCGGGTTTGTACCAGCTTCGGCTGGCTGTGTCGGTTAATAGAACACGACCGTCTACGAAATATCCCAGCAGGCTTAAAGTATGGTAGTTTCCGGTCCATCGACCATCAGACTGACCAGTGTAACGGTTGTAGTCACGAGCTTCAAATACGACAGGATTTCCAGTTTTCAAATGTGCAATAATATCTTCAGCTGCGTTTCCATCATTACTGTCTTTCATACTGCTGTTAAACGCTGTAACATAAGTATTTGGTACACCCGCAGCAGACAGGATCTGGCTAATACCATACATACTGACAGGGCTCTGATCTGCGAGAGCTTTTGTCACATGATTTTCCGTCCAGGCCGCTTCTCCTGCTACCTGTCGTTCAATTGTGGCAATAACCGAATCCGGTGTTGCTGTAGCGAAAGCGGGAGCATAGGCTCTGAGCATATTAGTCAGAGTACAATTTGCACAGCCATGTTTTGCCAGGAATTCACTGTACTCGCCATAGGTTCTTGCTGCCTGCTTAAATACGGTAAAGGTATGCCAGCCGCCGTTCATGGACGGCAAGGAAAGCTGGGATCCGCTGGCTTCCGCACTGACATCCGGTACGGTCATTGTGATGTAGGCTCTCTGGTTGGTGCCGCTTACAACAACTTCGCAGGTACCGTAGGCGTTGGCATGGATTGTGTTGCCGGATACAACGTTGATGATCGCCGGGTTGGAGGATGTTACGGTCAGGTTGCCGTTAAAGCCGTCGGGACGGATGGGGCTTGTTGTACCTTTTTCCATCAGGAGGCAGTACCGGATGACCTCCATAACGCTGACATCGACATATGTCTTCTGTACAGCACCTTCCTTTGGCGTCATGCTGATCGTGATCCGGGCGTTTCCGGCGGCACGAGCAGTGATATTTCCTGCGTTATCAACGCCGACAGCAGTCGGATTATCGGACGTCATGACGATGGATTTGACAGCGACCGCCGGAGTAACGGCTACGTTGATTTTGGCGCTGTCACCTTTATCGAGGGTCAGACGCTGTTTATCCACATTATTGCCGCCTCTTGTCACGGTATAACCGGTGATTCTGGTCGTGTTGACCTTGATCACCTTTACCTTGACCCAGGCTGTATATTTCTTGCCGTTTTTGGCTTTGATCGTGATGGTGATCCTGGCTGTACCTTCTTTTTTAGCCGTGATCTTTCCGGAGCCGTTGACAGTGGCAATCTTTTTATTGCTGGTTGCGTAGCTTACAGATTTCCTTGCAGAGGTCGGATTGACCGCTACTTTCAATACTGTGGATTTCCCTTTTTCCAGCGTCAGCGTCTTTTTATTGACATTTTTATTTTCATTTGTCACCGCATAGCTCTGGATCTTTGAGGTATCTATGCCGTTGACCTGCACTTTGACCCAAGTAGACTGCTTTTTACCGGACTTCGGTGTCAGGGAAACTGTGATCTTTACCGTACCCTTTTTCAGCGCCGTGATCTTACCATTTTTATCCACCTTTGCCACTTTGCTGTTGCTTGATTTATAGGTTACCGACTTTAAGGCAGTGACCGGTTTTACTGTGGTTTTAATCGTGGCACTGCTGCCGCTGTTCATGGTGTATTTTTTCTTTTTGACGTTTTTATTGTTGATCGTCACACTGTAGGAAGATATCTTCTTACTGTTTGCGGCCTCCGCCTTCTGTGGCATACCAACTGCCAGACCAAACAGCAGCACCATCAGGCACAGCATCCACAATGTTTTTCTCTTTTTTCTGTTCATATTCCCCTTTTCTCCCTGTCTGTAGCTACAGACTTAATTGTTGATCTTGATATAACCACCGGCCTTTTTCTTGCCACCTTCATACTTTTACTGTATTCCCGATCAGTATGGTAACGCCTGTTTTGCAGCGTTTCTTCCATTCAGCTGCACACTTTATAATATACACTACTATCCTCCACGAGGAAACCACCTTTTTTTATTCTTCACATTTTCACATACAAAACGATTTTCTTTTTTTATGAAGTGGACATGTTCCTCGATCATCAGATGCTTATGTCTGCTTTCTGCATTTATTTCTGAATTTCAGCTAATTTCAAGCCAACAGTAATGGATATATTTCAGAGAATATGCTATACTGGACACTATATGCAGAGATGATTTTCTGTTTTTCGCAATACCATTGATTTTATATAATACGAGGTTACTATTTTTATGAGTTTGCATACCCATTTTTCATCAGCTTCCTTACATCAAAAACCCACTGTCCGTTTATCAATCCAGATCTTCTATCTGGAATTTATTTTATTTGTGGCAGGCATGATCTGGCATCATACATATCATGCTTCTACTCCTTTCTTTACCTACAGGACATTTATATCTCTGACAGAATTTCTTGCCCTTCTTGCTGCACTCAATATCTTTTTTTTATGTGGTTACAGTAAGAGACAGCTTTGCGAAATCGCAGCTTTGTTAGTACTGCTTCTGATTTCCCACTATTGCAGTCATCGGGATGACGGTTTTCTTCTGTGCAGTATTGCGCTCATGCTTTCTGCCCACCGGGTACAGCCAGCCTCTATTTTCCGAAATATTTTCAAAGCGTATCTTGCCGTTTGCGGCATAGTATTTCTGTTGTACGCCCTGCATATTCTCAACAAATGGGAGCTTACACCACCTCGTTACCGGTACAATCTCGGTTTCAGCCATCCAAATATGCTTGGACTGGTCGTAGTCTGTATCGTTTTTGTATGGCTCATTATTCGTTACGGCCATTTAAAATGGTACGATTATGTCGGTTGGTGTGGGTGTATTGCTTTTGTTTGGCTGGTTCCAAACAGTCGGACAGCTGCACTGGGGATTGCTCTTCTGCTCATACTCACTCTGTTATCCAGAGTACTGAATATCTTTCATTTTAAAATCATAAGGCTGATCTGCTATCTGAGTTTTCCGGCTCTGGCCATATTTTCTTATATTTTTTCATATTTCTACAGCGGGGACTCTCGTTTGTATCAGATAATTGATGCACTGTTTTCCCAACGTCTTTCTTACGGACACATGTTCCTCCAACAACATACTACCCCTGTCTTCGGTCAGAAGATTGTCCGTATCAACGAGGTGACCGCCCGAAATACAAACCAGACAGCTCTCATACTTGACAATGGCTATCTGCGCTTACTTCTGCAGCTTGGTCTGGTTACAGCCTTCGTTTTTCTTGCACTACTGACCTATATCATGTACCGGTCACTTCAGGAAAAGCATTACGCAGTAACTATCGGCCTGCTGGTAATATCTATATATACGGTATCGGAATATTTTCTTGCGTCCTTGTTTTGTAACGCTTTTCTTATATTTTTCATGTATTACCGTTATGGCACAGCTGGCCCGAACGGAGAAATACAGCAGTATCCTTTACCGGACGAAAAACTTTCATCAGATACGCCATTCTGTTACGCCTGTCCGCAGCCGGACGACCATAGCTATCTGCGTTTTCTACAAAAACACAGACTGTGTATCCTGCTTTTTACTGTCGTTGCGATTGCCATCTTTGGCGGAGGCAGTTTAATACATCAGATAGATGCCACAAAAGCCTACCATGCAGCTTATCCCGATGGTACGCAGGAAATCGTTCTCACCTTGTCCGCCGATGAACTTCCGGCTGTAGAACAATATCTGCAGGCAAAGGAAACAGCGGATACAACTGGCCAGGATACAGACACAGCCAATGCGCAGGCACTTTATGACACGCTGAGTGATAATGCCAGAAACTATATAAAAAAATATATGAAATACGAAATGACTGACCCCAGCCAGCCTGTCGTTTACCGAGAAAAAGTCCCCTCTGTATGGGTCAGTAAACGGAAAGCAGCCCTGATCGGTATCAAGGGCGGTATTTTGGGCGGTGCACTAGCATTGTATATCCTGTTTTTACTCTATGCCTGCAAAAGAATCCCGGAGGATAAAGATCAGAAATGATCGGATCCTCCGGGATTCCTTTATACTATAATACTGCCCACTTTCCAGCACATATAAGCCTAAAATTGAATATTCCCCTTGGACACCATACCGACTGGGCAATACATCATCAATACCTTTTCTACTGCCCGATCTACATTCTCTTCTGTGACCAGTCCCTTTTCTACGAGGTCTACAGCGTCTTTACTGCCAGTGATCTGTAATGTAAAACTGCCATGGTCGCTGGATGCCGTATAATAGAGCATATCCGTCGGAGAATCCACAGACGGCTGATATTCCGGCTCATCGATTCCCTCAAATAAAATATTCTCAATATCCTCCGCCAGATCCTCATGCATAAAAGAAGCATAGGATGTAAAACAACGTTCCCCTTCTGCCAGTACATCCTGACAGTCTCTGGCATGAAAGGCCAGCATATGTTCCACCGGCAACCGCTCCAGCAAATGATCGATCGGTTCCTGTATCAACTCCGGTATCTTTTCCAATGGCGTCTCTGCAATCGGGAAACGCTGCATCGCTTCATGCATATCGAGCCAGCTCTGGTAAATTCCCTCACCATGATTCTCAGAATAATATGGACCGGTATAGAGATCCTCTCCTGTTCTTCCAATATCCTGCTCTTTTTTAACTTCTTTCTGCGTCCAAGCACGGTCTGTCACTTTCATAAAAGGCGACTGAAACAGCACACCTACCAGGCTACACCACTTGGCTATATCTCCTTCAGTTAAACTATCCCATATAGACTTTGGCAAATGAAAATAATGTGAAAGCACCCTTTCTTCTGTAAACTGCGCCTGTATCATTTCATGTAACGCACCTAACGTTAAAGATCCCGGAATCAGAACATCACAGGAAAACACATCTGCGGCCTCTCCCTTTTCTTCTGTCAGCGATTCTTCCGGGAAAACCTGCGTCAGATGCAGCCGATAGATATCCTCATTCCACGCTTTTGCCTTGTGTGAGTCTACGTTTTTCGGCGTCCGGAGATTTACTATACCCGGATAACCGTCTCCTTTTCCTGCCATCCGCTTGTTTGTTTCAGGTGCAACGGAAACTTTCTCTTTCTCTTCCATATGTAATTGTCCTTTCTGGGATTCGGAAACCTTGTTCCTTATTTGACTTGCCTTTTCACTTTTGGTAATGCATGTGAATTTATTAAGATTTTAGCACATTTATCTCAGATGGTCAATAGATATTTTTGAAAAAATTAGAAGTTTTTTATCATGCTTATTATTAGCTTGTCTGCCCATTGACCATCTGGATTTTCATTTTTCTTTTACGATATATTTTTACATAATTCCGACAAATATCATTCTCAGGCCAGTAATTCTCCTTCTCTATAAGAGCATTCCAAATAATCCGGATTTTGATAATACAGATCCGTATTAAAGTTTGATATCTCATCACTGATAAAAGAAGAAAAAATGTGCATCAATTCCCGAACCTCTTCTCCTTTTTTTGCGCAATCCTCAATCATAATACTGTATAATTTTCCAATATCCTGATAACTCGGAACCGTATACTTACACTTTGAAACTGTATCAAAAGTTCCTGTTTTTATATCGTAGTATGCAATGACCTCATCGCTCACCTGTTCAAAGCTAAGACAATGATTCACCTCCGCATCCTGTAAAAGCTTACGGATCCCTGTCTCACCGATCTTTTCTACAATATCTCCTCTATGATTCTTTGTTTCCCTGGCCATGTATTCAATCAATGAGCAAACATAAAAATAATCATTTCTCTCCTTAGCGGTCATAAACTACCTCACTTTTTATGAATGTTAAACAATCAAGAGCTGTTAATGTATGAAAACTAATCTGATGCGTCGGATACTTAAATTCAGCCAATGCCCAAAACTGTTTTCTGTTAATCCGTCCTGTCAAGAAGTCATTCACATAATTCCATACCGTATCATTAGCCATAGGTCCTTCTACAATATCATATGTATGTGTTTTTCCACTTCTGCAAGCTGCGATAAAGTCTAACCATTCATCACATATTTCAGTAAAAGTAAGTATCTTCAACTGTTCCTTTGGCTGATATTCATAGTAGTTGATGATAGGTTCACCCATTCCACGATTTGCCCACCGAATGGCCTGCTGCATATTATTTGTACAATAAAATCCCCAGGAAAAATCTTTGGTATATCTCGCTTTTCTAATTTCCGGGTATGTTACAATTTCTTTGCTGGCATGATATAGTTCCATACTTTATATTTCCTCATCTTAATCTTTAACTTTAATGAACAAACTCTATTAATTTGCACCATTTCTATAAATATTATTTTTTAACATTTACATTTTCGCACAATACAGCTTCATTATTTCGAACCGCAAAACACTCCCTTAAACTGCCGAATATAGCATTGAAAATATTTCACATCGTCTCAAATCCGGAACTTAGTTCCGTTTTTAATATATAATACCTCATACTATAAGTCAAAATATTATTTTCAAAATTATCTCTTATGCTTAAATGACAGTAAAAAATATAAGACACCAGATTTCCCCTACCGCTCTGGTGTCTTACCTCTTATCACTTCTTATCTGTTTCCATACATCTTCTCATAATAATTCTGATACTCGCCGCTGATGATATTCTCCCACCAGTCACGATGTTCCAGATACCACTGGATCGTCTTTTGGATGCCATCTGCAAACTTTGTCTCCGGCAGCCAGCCCAGTTCGTTGTGGATCTTAGTCGGATCGATCGCATAGCGCATATCATGTCCCTTACGGTCCGTAACGTGTGTGATCAGACTTTCTGGCTTGTCCAGCGCCTGACAGATCAGCTTTACAATATCGATATTTCGCATCTCATTATGACCGCCGACATTATATACCTCACCGACTCTTCCCTTATGAATGATCAGATCGATCGCCCGGCAATGATCTTCTACATATAACCAGTCGCGGACATTTAAGCCCTCGCCATATACCGGCAGCGGCTTATCATGCAGACAGTTTACAATCATCAGCGGGATCAGCTTCTCCGGGAAATGATACGGCCCATAGTTATTGGAACAACGGCTGATCGTCACCGGCAGACCATACGTTCTATGGTATGCCAGCACCAGCAAATCTGCACCGGCCTTGGAACTGCTGTACGGGCTGCTGGTATGGATCGGCGTTTCCTCTGTAAAGAAAAGATCCGGCCGGTCTAACGGGAGATCTCCGTATACTTCATCCGTACTTACCTGATGAAACCTTTTCACCCCATATTTTCTGCAGGCATCCATCAACGTTGCCGTACCCATGATATTCGTCTGCAGGAAAATATCCGGCTCTTCAATCGAACGATCCACATGGGATTCCGCTGCAAAATTGACAACAATATCCGGTCTCTCCTCCGCAAACAGCTGATCTACAGCTACCTTATCGCAAATATCTGCTTTCACAAAGCGGAAATTCGGCTTGTCTATCACAGACGCCAGCGTAGAAAGATTTCCCGCATATGTCAGCTTGTCCAGACAGATGATCCGGTAGTCCGGATATGTATCCAGCATATGAAAAACAAAATTACTGCCTATAAATCCGGCACCACCAGTTACAATTATATTCATTATATTATCCTCACGTATTCCTTATTTTTTCGCACTAACGCTGCTGATCAGCCTTTCCTCCGCAACGTTTTTCAAATGCTGACCATACGGAGATTTCCCATACTTCTCCGCAGCTTCCAGCAACGTATCCCTGCTGATCCACTCATATCTGTAGGCAATCTCCTCCGGTGCGGAAATCTTTACGCCCTGCCGTTTTTCCACCATATGTACAAACTCAGCTGCCTCCAGCAGACTCTCCATGGTTCCGGTATCCAGCCATGCAAAGCCTCTGCCGAAAAGCACGACATTCAACATTTCTTTTTTCAGATACATCTCATTTAACGATGTGATCTCCAGCTCACCACGGGCCGACGGACGAACCTTCTTCGCCATCTTTGCTACTCCTGCTGGATAAAAATACAGACCTGTGATCGCATAATTGCTCTTTGGATGTTCCGGTTTTTCTTCCACAGAGATCACTTTACCGGATGCATCAAACTCCACGATACCGAAACGCTCCGGATCATTGACATAATAGCCAAATACTGTGGCCATACCTTTCTCGGCACTCTCCACACAGCTCTTTAATTTGTGTGAAAAGCCACTGCCATAGAAAATATTATCTCCGAGGATCATCGCACATGGCTCATCGCCAATAAAATCCTCTCCAATAATAAACGCCTGCGCCAGACCATCCGGGCTTTCCTGCACAGCATAGCTTAAGTTGATGCCAAACTGCGTTCCATCGCCAAAGAGATTCTCAAAACGCGGCGTATCCTCCGGTGTGGAAATGATCAATATGTCTTTAATACCGGCCAGCATCAGCGTTGACAACGGATAATAGATCATCGGCTTGTCATATACCGGTAATAATTGTTTTGATGTAACCATCGTTAATGGATACAGTCTTGTGCCGGCACCGCCGGCTAGAATGATTCCCTTCATATTTTTCCTCTTTGTTTTTAAACTTCATTCTCGACAAAATAAGGATACCATGAAACCATTTTTCAGTAAAGCTTCAATAGCACCCTTCATTTACTTTCTAAAAATCAACACCTTACTCGCCACATAATTCAAAACAATCACCAGTACATTCGCCCCGCATTTCACCAGCAGATCATTCCATGCCAACAGATTAACAAACACATACATACAGACCCAGTCCAGAATACCTGTAGCCAGTCTGCAGCTGAAAAAAGCGACCACTTCTTTCATTATTTCCGCAGATGTTGTCGCAGTGCTGTGAAATACCCAGATCCGGTTGGTTATGTATGCAAACAGCACAGACGCTACCCAGGCAACGATCGTGCTTATCATGACCTGCAGATGTAACGGATGTGCAAATATCCAATATACAATAATATTAACAAGTGTCGTCAGTACACCAAAAAAGATATAGGGAATAACATCCTTATACTTTTTCCATAGTTCTTCCATAACAGCTTCCTCTCTTCCGAAATTAACACAATACAGAAACACAGGGTGCAATTTTCATCAATCACACCCTACATTTCGTCTCTGATTAAAGCTCTTTCTCACACATATCCAATACAGAAACTAAGTGCTTACGCTATTTCCACATATCCGTAGTCAGCTCACCGTGTACCTTAGTCTTTTTCATACTTTTCGATCATACACTGATGTTCCTTATTTTCTTTATCATAATTGATTCCAACAAGAAGGATCTCACCTGTGTAATCCAAAATCGAAGAGGGATATTTTTTATTTTTAATCTGCGTTAATGCAGTTTGCGCATTCTGATTCCACTTCAACTCTACGATCATTGCAGGATAATCACGCTTATACTCCGGCTTTGGTACAAATACAAAATCCGCAAATCCCCGGCCCGTTGGCAGCTCACGGATTGGTTTGAAATAGTACAGCATCGCACTCAGATACGCAATTGCTAATACACTACTCAGGGAATTTTCATTATGATATTGGATAACTGACACATATTCATTATGAATTTTTTCAATCTGTGCCGCAACTGCAGTTCCATCCATATCCCATGTTGCATTCAGCAAGCATTCCGACTCCTTTTGGAACATCAGCATCTCATCCCAGTGTTTGCTTTCAACAGCCGTCGTCAATTCCTGTCTAATTTCTTCATTTGGCACAAATGCAGTCTTCGATTTCTGATTATACCCGAGATATCCCAGATGGATCATATATGTCAGCACATCATCTTTACTGGTAATATTTACCGTATCATTCTTGAACGTTGCCGTATTTACCTTAACTTCTGCACCGGAAAGCATTTCAATGATAGCTGTTTTCAGTCCATCATAATTCATATTAATCAATGGTATGATCGTGTCATATGCAACCGTTTCTGACCAGTAACTCTTGAACTCACCTCGTAACATCACACTAACAACTGCTTTTGGATTATAAATCTGATACTCTTTCAGAAGATAACCATCATACCACCTTTTTATCTCTTCAAAATCCTGATGATATTCTGCCGCCAGTTTCCGAACCTCATCTTCGGTGAAACCAATATACGGTGCCAGATTACTTGCACTTAGCATTGTGAACTCATCAAAATTATTTAATGCCGACTGCGTTTTTTCCTTTTTAATTGGGAGAATACCAGTCAGATACGCCAATTGAATATATTTCGTCGGCTCCGTTCCTTTAAACATTCCTCTGAGAAAATTGATATACTCTTCCTGCACTCTCGTATTAGCTGCTTTATCACGAATAAGGACATCCCACTCATCAATAATGACAATGAACTTCTTTCCCGTCGCGGCATTGATCTTAGACAAAGCTTCTGGCAAGGATGCCGTATTATCCTTTAAAACCTCAGGATAATACTCCTTAAGCTCCGCAACTGTTTTTTCGGAAATATAGGTAACCACCTGCTCCGACCCACCTGCAGGCTCCATACACCATTGAATATCAAGATGAATTACATCATACTGATTCAGATGTTTCTTAAAATCTGCACTCTTACTAATCTCCAATCCTGCGAACATATTTTCCGAATCACAGCCTCTGCTGTAGTAAGCCGTAAGCATATTTGCTGTAATGGACTTTCCAAATCTTCTCGGACGGCTATTGCAAATATAGCCTTGCAACGTATTTAGTACCTTATTTGTATATTTAATAAGTCCTGTCTTATCCACATATATTTCCGAATTCAGGGCAACCTGAAATGCAGAATTGTCCGGATTTACGAACATTCCCATTTTGTAGCTCACTCCTTTCTGCTATCATCCATTCTCTTCCTACTTATCCATTGCGAAATGATATACTCAATCAAGCTCTCTTATTTTCCGGTACTATACGATCCATCTGCAAGGTCACATTGCTTGAAAGCCCTGACATATTCATCTTTGCTTTCCAGCTCTCCTTGATACTATCTCTCGTTTTTATTATATATTGCTACTATAAAAGAGCTTTATCAACGGCTTCTAATTACAAAATACATAAGTGGTGTTTCTCAAGCAATATGGGCTCACCATCTTCTACTTTCTTATTTCTATTTGATCTGTCGTAAAATTGAAGAACGTTTGATATACTTCGTCTTTCGTCGCTATAATGAATACCGCCTCTCTAAATGGACTATTATTTATAGTCTCACAAAAACCTTTATACCCTTCAGATACATTATCTATAGTAAAATTATACTTTAACTTATCCATTATTCTCAGTATACCATATACATTTCCATTTTTTTCCTCTATCTCTAATTTAATTGCCCCTTTACAATCAATATACTCATTACAATGTTCCGAATACTCATGATTCAAACGAAAACTTTTTGTTTCTAATACTTCCTGTATAATTTTGTTATAAGATTCATAAGATTTTGGAAAGCAACAAATAACTGGGGAAAATGCTTTAGCCTCTACGAAGTCATCTGCCACACGAGCCGGATTTTCCAAATTGAATAATCCGGGCCTAAATGAACCACCTGTCCGGTACCAGTGAGCCACCCTTC
>CAVCMG010000030.1:10861-35901 GCA_963603285.1 Ruminococcus bromii | reverse complement strand
TTTCCTATCGTGCATTTACATCTTCAAACGTGCACTTGCATTTTCAACCAACCTTACGAAAAAATAAACGGCTCACAAAAAAGAAAAAAAACAAGATATAGATGAACACACTGTAAATAAAACAAGATATTGTCCATGTGTAAAAAATGCCGAAAAATGTTAAAAAATAAAGGAAAAATGACGTTTGCAATTTGTTAAGAAGTGTGTTTAAATGTGTTACAGAAAACGCCGCGAAAAGCGGACATGTGTACAGACGGGGAAGAGAAGATGAGAGACGAGATCCAGGAATTTATTACATATTTGCGCGAGGATAAGAAGTCCTCTGCCAACACAGAGGCATCATACCGCAGAGACCTGCAGAAGGCTGCGGCTTTTTTTGCCGAACAGGAAATTACGGATGTTCGTCAGATCACAGCAACCAATATCCGCTCGTATCTGTTATATCTGGAAAAACGGCAGTTTGCTTCCTCCACGGTATCCAGAAACGTGGCTTCCCTCCATGCCTTCTTTCACTACCTGTTCAGAGCCAGAAAGATCGAGGAGGATCCGTCCGAACAGCTGCACCCGCCAAAGGTAGAAAAGAAAGCGCCGGTCATTCTTTCCGTAGAGCAGCTGGACCGTCTGATGAGCCAGCCAAGAACAGATACACCGAAAGGCATGCGCGACCGGGCCATGCTTGAGCTTTTATACGCCACCGGTATCCGTGTCAGTGAGCTGATCAGCCTTAAAGTTACCGACGTTAATCTGCCCCTGGCCTATATCAGCAGCCCCTCCCACGATCGCATGATCCCCTTCGGAGACGCTGCCCGTCAGAGCCTGCAGCAATACCTCGGAGCAGCCCGCCCGGCCCTCGTCACCGATGACTGCCCGTACCTTTTCCCGAACTGCCAGGGCCGCCCCATGAGCCGCCAGGGCTTCTGGAAACTGTTAAAAGGCTACGCCGAAGATGCCGGAATCCAGGCGGACATCACTCCGCACACCCTACGTCATTCCTTCGCCGCCCACCTCATCCAGAACGGCGCCGACATCCACACCGTCCAGCAGATGCTCGGCCACTCCGACATCTCCACTACCCAGATGTACGTCCAGATGCAGATGCAACACATGCGCACCACCTACGACACCTACCATCCGAACGTAATCTGAGAGATTCTCCCGGTACAGACTCTGTGCCGGGATTTTTTCGTCCGTCATAAACAAATTATTACCTTTAAGCATATCGTAAAAGTAAGTGTGTATCATAAAAAAGGACACTCCCCATGCCCAGACTCCTATATATGGACTACGCCGCCACCACCCCACCCGCCCCCGAAGTCATCCAGAAAACCCTCCCCTGGCTCAAAGACCGCTTCGGCAACCCCTCCGCCGTCTGTCAAAACGGTCAGGAAGCCCACGAAGCCATAGAAACAGCCCGCAAAAAAGCTGCCAGCCTCATAAACGCCGATCCCGAAGAAATCCACTTCACCTCCGGCGGTACCGAAGCTGATAACTGGATTCTGCAAAACAGCTGCCCCTTTGGCAGACCCGCCCACATCATCACCACTACCATCGAACATCACGCCATCTTAAATACCGCAAAAGCCCTCGAACAGCGCGGCGTCCGTGTCAGCTATATACAGCCGGACAAAAACGGCCAGATCCACCCCAAACAGATCGAAAAACATATCCGCAGAGACACCCGTCTGCTCTCCGTAATGTTTGCCAACAATGAAATCGGTACCATACAGCCCATCGCCGAGATCGGCGCGCTGGCCGCCGAATATGGCATCCCCTTCCATACCGATGCTGTACAGGTTGTCGGCCACCTGCCCATAGATGTCAAAGCCTGGAATATCACCTGTCTAAGCGCCTCCGCCCATAAATTCTACGGACTGAAAGGCTGCGGTTTTCTGTACTGCCAGAAAACATTCCCCTTACAGCCCATGATCTACGGCGGTTCGCAGGAGAGCGGCCACCGTGCCGGAACTGAAAACGTAGCCGGTATCGTAGCCCTCGGAGAAGCCGCCGGACTGTGTGAGACCAGACTGCCATGGGAGGCAGCAGCCATACGGCCTTTAAGGGATCTTATGATCGAAAAGCTGACACAGATCCCGGGAAGCCGCCTGACAGGAGATGCCAGAAGACGACTTCCCGGTAACGTGCATTTCTGTTTCAAGGATATCGACGGGCGCAGCCTGGCCCTGCTTTTGCAGCAGGAAGGTATCTGTGTTTCCGCCGGAGCTGCCTGTACCTCCAGCGACAGTACAGCGTCCCATGTCCTTGGCACCCTGCAGGTGCCGGAAAGCTACAGCCGTGGTGCCCTGCGAATCACCCTCGGGGCCAGAAGCAGCCGGGCCGATATTCTGTATGTTGCAGAGCGTATCCGGGAAAATGTGGAGAAACTGCGCAGGATGGAGGGGGAACCTGTGAAAAGTATATAAGAAAATGGAATATTAGACGGGTATTTTCTCCTATATTCTTGCGTGTTATTGGAAAAAGCCTCTTGAATTTTGGATAACTATTGGGTATTATATTAAACAGGTGGTAGATTGGGTTTTCCCCCCAGACCACAACTATTCATTCACTTTTAGGAGGAACTAGAAACATGGCAGTAAAAGTTGCAATTAATGGTTTCGGCCGTATCGGTCGTCTGGCTTTCAGACAGATGTTTGGTGCTGAAGGTTATGAAGTAGTAGCTATCAACGACTTAACAAGCCCGAAAATGCTGGCTCATCTGTTAAAATATGACTCTTCTCAGGGTAAATATGAGAAAGCAGAAACAGTTTCCGCTGGCGAAGATTCCATCACAGTTGATGGTAAAGAGATCAAGATCTATGCATTCCCGGATGCTAACAATTGTCCGTGGGGCGAGCTTGGTGTTGACGTAGTTCTGGAGTGCTCCGGTTTCTACACATCCAAAGAAAAAGCTCAGGCTCATATCAATGCAGGTGCTCGTAAAGTTGTTATCTCCGCTCCGGCTGGTAACGATCTTCCGACCATCGTTTACAATGTAAACCATGAGACACTGAAAGCAGAAGATAAGATCATCTCCGCTGCTTCCTGTACAACAAACTGCCTGGCTCCGATGGCTGACGCTCTGAACAAATATGCAGCTATCCAGTCCGGTATCATGTGCACAATCCACGCTTACACAGGCGACCAGATGACTCTGGACGGACCGCAGAGAAAAGGCGATCTGAGAAGATCCCGTGCAGCTGCAGTTAATATCGTTCCGAACAGCACAGGTGCTGCAAAAGCTATCGGTCTGGTAATTCCGGAACTGAACGGCAAACTGATCGGTTCTGCTCAGCGTGTTCCTACACCGACAGGTTCCACAACTATCCTGACAGCAGTTGTTAAGGGTGAGAACGTAACTAAAGAAGGCATCAACGCAGCTATGAAAGCAGCTTCCAATGAGTCCTTCGGTTACAATACAGACGAGATCGTATCTTCCGATATCGTTGGTATGAGATTTGGTTCCCTGTTCGATGCTACTCAGACAATGGTAGCTGAGATCGGTGATGGTCTGTATGAGGTTCAGGTTGTTTCCTGGTATGATAACGAGAACTCCTACACAAGCCAGATGGTTCGTACAATCAAATACTTCTCTGAGTTAGCATAAGTCTTCCAGAGTGCGTATTTTGTACGCGGTATAAGATCCAACAAAGGGTCCGGTCTTTTTGGACCGGACCCTTTTTACGATTCCAGAATATACAGGAGGTAAGAAACAATGGGTTTAAATAAAAAGACCGTAGATGATTTAAAAGATCTGAAAGGTAAGAGAGTCCTTGTCCGCTGCGACTTCAACGTGCCGCTGCAGGATGGCAAGATCACAGACGAGACACGTATCGTAGCAGCTCTGCCGACCATCAAAAAGCTGACCGGCGAGGGCGCTAAGGTTATTCTGTGCTCCCACCTTGGTAAAGTAAAGAACGGACCGAACGAGGGCGAGTCCCTGGCTCCGGTAGCTGAGAGACTGGCTGAGAAGCTGGGTGCTCCGGTAAACTTCGTATCTGATTACAACGTAACAGGCGAAGCAGCTACAAAGGCTGTAGCAGAGATGAAGGACGGCGATGTTGTTCTTCTGCAGAATACACGTTTCCGTGGCAAAGAAGAGACAAAGAACGGCGAAGAGTTCTCCAAAGAGCTGGCTGATCTGGCTGACGATTATGTATGCGATGCTTTCGGTTCTTCCCACAGAGCACACGCTTCCGTAGCCGGTGTAACCAAATACATCCGCGAAAAAGGCGGCAACTGTGCAGTAGGTTATCTGATGCAGAAAGAGATCGAGTTCCTTGGCAATGCTGTAGAGAACCCGGTACGTCCGTTCGTAGCTATCCTTGGCGGATCCAAAGTATCCTCTAAGATCTCCGTTATCAACAACCTGCTGGAAAAGGTTGACACACTGATCATCGGTGGTGGTATGGCTTATACCTTTGCAAAGGCAAGAGGATACGAGATCGGTACATCCCTGTGCGAGGATGATTATCTGGATTACGCAAAAGAGATGATCGAGAAAGCCAAAGCAAAAGGCGTAAACTTCCTGCTTCCGGTAGATACCGTAGTAGCCAAAGAGTTCAAGAACGATGCTGAATCCCGCGTAGTTGAGGGCAGCATGGCTCCGGACGAGATGGGTATGGATATCGGACCGAAGACAAGAGAGCTGTATGCAAACGCTGTAAAAGACGCCAAGACTGTTGTATGGAACGGACCGATGGGCGTATTCGAAATGCCGAATTTCGCAGCAGGTACAGTAGCTGTAGCCAAAGCACTGGCTGATATCGATGGTATCACCATCATCGGCGGCGGCGATTCCGCAGCAGCTGTTAACCAGCTGGGCTTCGGTGACAAGATGAGCCACATCTCCACAGGCGGCGGCGCTTCTCTGGAATTCCTTGAGGGTAAGGAGCTTCCGGGCGTAGCAGCAGCAGATGATAAATAAGTAAGTAACTGTTTACAAAGCAGATACTATAAAAGATAATTTTCAGGAGGATACATCCCATGGCAAGAAGAAAAATCGTTGCTGGTAACTGGAAGATGAACATGACTCCCAGCGAAGCAGTCAAATTAGTAGAAACACTGAAACCGTTAGTAGTCAGCGATGACGTAGACGTAGTTTTCTGTGTACCGGCTATCGACATCGTACCGGTCGTTGAGGCCTGCAAGGGTTCCAACATCGAGGTAGGTGCTGAGAATATGTACTTCGAGGAGAAAGGTGCTTACACAGGTGAGATTTCCGCAGCAATGCTCAAAGACGCTGGTGTTAAATACGTTATCCTTGGACATTCCGAGAGAAGAGATTACTTCAAAGAGGACGACGCTCTGCTGAACAAGAAAGTGAAAAAAGCTTTCGAAGCAGGTCTGACTCCTATCCTTTGCTGCGGTGAGACACTGGAGCAGAGAGAAATGGGCATCACTCTGGACTGGATCCGCACACAGATCAAATCCGATCTGGTTGGCGTAAGTGCAGAGCAGGTTGCTTCCATGGTTATCGCATACGAGCCGATCTGGGCTATCGGAACTGGTAAGACAGCTACATCCGATCAGGCAGAAGAGGTTTGCGGTGCTATCCGTGAGTGCATCAAAGAGGTTTATGACGAGGCTACAGCAGAGGCTGTTCGTATCCAGTACGGCGGATCTGTAAATGCAGGCAACGCAGCAGAGCTGTTTGCAAAAGCAGACATCGATGGCGGTCTGGTAGGCGGAGCTTCCCTGAAACCGGATTTTGGAAAGATTGTAAACTACAAATAAGTTTATGATGTGACAAAATGTGTTCCCTCCGATGGCTGCAGGGCTGTCGGAGGGATTACTTTTTGCGAAAGGCTTTTATAGTTTTTACGGTGGATTCGGCCGCTTTGTGTGTGGATAACGACGAAAAAGGCGGGATGCACTGTGGAAAGGGAGCATATTTTTATGGAAGATTTACGTTATGCTGTTCTGATCGATTCAGACAACATTTCGGCAAAATACATCCGGTATATACTGGATGAAATGACAAAGTACGGCGCAGTGACCTACAAGCGTATTTACGGTGACTGGACCAGTACCCAGACGAGCCGCTGGAAAAAGGAGCTTCTGGAGAACTCGATCAGTCCGATCCAGCAGTTTTCCAATACGACCGGGAAAAATGCGACAGATTCTGCATTGATCATCGATGCGATGGATATTCTGTATACCGGGAATGTGGACGGCTTCTGCATTGTATCCAGCGACGGTGATTTTACACGACTGGCCGGACGTCTGCGGGAATCCGGCATGGATGTCATCGGTATGGGAGAGACAAAGACGCCCCGTTCCTTCCGGGCGGCCTGTACCGTATTTACGAATCTGGAGCTGTTGGCTGCCCAGGAGGCAGAAAACAGCAAGGAGAAGAACGCCTCCGGAAAGAAGAAAAAGGCAGATAAGAATACGACCGCTGTGGAAGAATTTGTACTTTCCAAGCAGGATGTGGAGGAAGCCATTGCCGAGATCATCACCGGTAATGAAAATAACGGCAAGGAGACCGGACTCGGCGAGATTGGCAGTCGTCTGGTCAAAAAGTATTCGGATTTTGATGTGCGTACCTTTGGTTACAGCACGCTGTCAAAATTTATCGAAGAAATGGAGCGCTTTGAGACGGTCAAGGATCATCACAATGTCTTTGTCCGCATGAAAGATACGAGACAGACGCGCGAGCAGCTGTCCGCGTATGTGCTGGATCTGATCCGGGCTGCGGGAAAGAATGGCATGGATCTGGGCTTCACCGGTCAGAAGGTGCACAATGCGTTCCCGGACTTCAATGTAAAGGAATATGGCTACGCCACGTTTTCAAAATTTTTGCAGAGCATTGGTCATGTGAGAATCGATGGAAACAATATCTTTTATGATGAACTTGAATAATGCCGGCAGATTTGTTATATTACCGATGGAGTTTTAGCACACAGCACCGTAGGGATCCTGGGTTCCGGCGGTGTATGACAATACAGAGTAAAAGGAGATAAAATATGAGTAAGAAACCTACCGTATTACTGATTCTGGATGGTTACGGACTGAATGACAATCCGAAGGGCAATGCCGTTGCCATGGCAAAGACACCGGTTATGGACAAGCTGATGAAAGAATATCCTTTCGTAAAGGGATATGCCAGCGGTATGGCTGTCGGTTTGCCAGACGGACAGATGGGTAACTCTGAAGTAGGCCACCTGAATATGGGTGCCGGCCGTATCGTATACCAGGAGCTGACACGTATCACCAAAGAGATCGAAGACGGCACATTCTTCGAGAACGAAGAGCTGGTAGCCGCTGTTGAGAATGTCAAGAAAAATGATTCCGCACTGCACTGCTTCGGCCTTTTGTCCGATGGTGGTGTACACAGCCACAATACACATCTGTACGGCTTACTG
The DNA here is from genome assembly GCA_963603285.1 of Ruminococcus bromii. Taxonomy (GTDB): domain Bacteria; phylum Bacillota; class Clostridia; order Lachnospirales; family Lachnospiraceae; genus UBA11957. The sequence continues at coordinate 28,540 of CAVCMG010000030.1, read as the reverse complement.
GAGCTGGCTAAGAGACATGGCCTGAAGAAGGTATATGTACACTGCTTCCTTGACGGACGTGACACACCGCCGGCATCCGGCAAGAGCTACATCGAAGAGCTGCAGGCCAAGATGAACGAGATCGGCGTAGGTGAGATCGGTGTTGTATCCGGTCGTTACTATGCGATGGACCGTGACAACAACTGGGATCGTGTGGAGAAAGCCTACGATGCACTGACAAAGGGCGAGGGCGTAAAAGCCACAGACGCAGCAGAGGCTGTACAGAAATCCTACGATGAGGGCGTTACCGATGAGTTCGTTGTACCTACTGTTATCGAGAAAGACGGTGCACCGGTAGCTACGATCAAGGACGGCGACAGCGTTGTATTCTTCAACTTCCGTCCGGACCGTGCCCGCGAGCTGACAAGAGCCTTCTGTGCCGATGATTTCAGCGGCTTTAACAGAGGCAAGAGACTGGACGTTACCTTTGTATGCTTCACAGAGTACGATGTAACGATCCCGAATAAGTCTATTGCTTTCAAGAAAGTGGAAGTAACCAATACCTTCGGTGAGTGGCTGGCTGCCAACCATATGACCCAGGCCCGTATCGCCGAGACAGAGAAATATGCACACGTAACCTTCTTCTTCAACGGCGGTGTGGAAGCTCCGAATGAAGGTGAAGACCGTATTCTGGTTGAATCCCCGAAATACGTACCGACATACGATAAAAAGCCGAGAATGAGTGCTTACACAGTATGTGATGAACTCAGTAAAGCCATCGTAGGCGGTAAATATGATGTGATCATCTGTAACTTCGCCAACCCGGATATGGTAGGCCATACCGGCGTACAGGAAGCTGCAGTCAAGGCTGTAGAGGTTATCGACGAGTGCGTAGGCGAGATCGTGAACTTCATCAAAGAGATTGATGGTACACTGTTTATCTGCGCTGACCACGGTAATGTAGAGCAGCTGATCGATTATGAGACAGGCGAACCGTTCACCGCTCATACCACCAATCCGGTACCGTTTATCCTGGTCAATGCCGATCCGGCTTACAAGCTGCGTGAGAACGGCTGCCTGGCAGATATCGTACCGACACTGATTGAGCTGATGGGCATGGAACAGCCGAAAGAGATGACAGGTAAGTCCCTGCTGGTAAAATAAAGCGAGAGTATTATGGCAGTTACCATACAGCAGATCGCCGAAGCAACCGGAGTATCCCGGGGCACGGTGGACCGGGCGTTAAATGACCGGGGCCGGATCGACCCTGCAGTGGCAGAGAAGATCCGGCAGACAGCCAGCGAGCTTGGCTATGTGAAAAAAGAACGGAAAAAGCGTGCACAGGTGCAGAAAAGAAAGATCGGTATCGTCACGCAGCTTTCCGGTGCGGACTTTATGCAGTCGGTACATGCAGGTATCGTGACGGCAAAAAAGGAGCTGGAAGAGCTGGGCTTTGAGGTGCTCGTGTGCGAGAATGATTCCGTAGAAGAAAAGGATCAGCTGCGTTCCATCGAAATGCTGGAAAAAGAGGGCATCCAGGGACTGGCGATCATGCCGGTGGATGCGGAAAAGGTACGGCGAAAGCTCAATGTACTGAGCGTGGACCGGCAGATCCCGGTGGTGACGTTTAACTCCGATATCGTGGGAACCGGACGTTGTTGCTTTGTCGGCATGGATAATAAAAAGAGCGGCTATGCGGCAGCGGGACTGCTTGAAATGCTGACGAGAGGCACGGGGAGGATCCTGATCATTACCGGCTATTTCAGCAGCGTTGTCAATAATGCCCGTGTGGACGGGTTTGTGCAGATGCTCAAGGAGCATGTACCGGCACTTGAGATTGCCGGTGTGCAGGCCAGCTTTAACCGGGAAGAGGAAGTGGAATGCATCATAGAAAATGCCATGATGAGCATATCCGGGATCAGCGGTATCTTCGTGGTATCCGGCGGTCAGAAGGGGATCGGCCGGGCCTTTGAAAAGCTGCGGATCGAGCACAGGCCATATGTGGTCATCTATGATGAGACGCCGGATAATACGGCACTGCTTTTGAACGGTACGGCAGATTTCCTGATCGACCAGAATGGTTTTGAGCAGGGCTACCGGCCGCCACGGATTCTGGCAGATATGCTGATGAATGGTACACAGCCAGAAGCAGAGTTTTTATATACCGGCATCGATATCAAAACGAAATATAATATATAAAAATCAAATAGCATTGGATTTCCCGGAAATATGCAGGGCGTTGCAAAACAGATGGATTATCATCTGCTTTGTAACGCCCTTATTTTATGCCTTGAGATATACAATAAAAGAGCGTGCTTTGCGTGCATAAATAAAAATTATTCATTTATTACAAAGAAAAATCGGGAAATTGTACACTCATACAAAAAGAAAAAAAGGAATTGCATGTGCAGATAACGTGTGCTATTATGCGTGTATGAATAAAGAACACGCATAATAGCACGCAATAAACACGCAAAAATGAGGAGGATGTCATGAAGTACATAACATTTGACGAAACCAGACCCTTTGATCTGTTACTGCTTGGCCGGGTGGCGATCGACTTTAATCCGGCATATAACGATCAGGTAAAAGAGGAATTCAAACCGTTAAAGGATGTCCATGTATTTGAAAAATTTGTCGGCGGCTCTCCGGCAAATATCGCTGTCGGTGTGACAAAGCATGGTATGAAAGCCGGATTTATCGGCAAAGTGTCGGACGATCAGTTCGGCGATTACGTTACCGAATATTTTGATAAAAAAGGTATCGACACATCCCACATCACCCGCTGTACGCACGGGGAGAAGCTGGGACTGACCTTTACGGAAATGCTTTCAGAAAAGGAAAGCCATATCCTGATGTACCGCAACTGTATTGCAGATCTGCAGCTGGGCGTGGAGGACATTGACGAGGCCTATATCCGTCAGGCAAAAGCGATCCTGATCTCAGGAACGGCGTTGGCAGAGAGTCCATCCCGTGAAGCAGCCCTTAAAGTCGTGATGCTGGCCAGACGCAACGATACCAGGATCATTTTTGATATCGATTACAGAGAATACAACTGGAAAAATGCCGATGAGATTTCCATCTACTACTCCATGGTAGCCAAGGAGGCAGACATCATCATGGGCTCCCGGGAAGAATTTGACCTGACAGAAAAGCTGATCCGTCCGGGCATGACTGATGAAGAGAGTGCCGCACTGTGGCAGGGCTATCATGCAAAGATCGTTGTGATCAAGCATCTGCACGACCCGCAGATCATGATCCTGACCACAACCTCCGGTGTCCGCATCGATGTGGAATCCTTTGTAAATAACTTCAACGATTACGATATCAAGTGTGAGATCGTTTGCGACGGCGCTGTACTGAACATGCCGGAGCCGAATTACATTTCCGTAAATGCCAAGGCACAGAAGGGCCGCGCAATGTATACGGACTGCTTCAGCCGTTTCGCAGATGCCTACAACGATGAGATCCAGGCATGGATCAATGCATCAAAAGAAGGCCGTGTAGACGGACCGACCGCATGGGATGGTTATGCATGCCAGGTAGCTGCTGCAGCCGCTTCCAAAGCCAGAGACACACAGACCATCGTTCCGGTTGTATACGATGAGATGCCGGAATTATACAAGAAATAATTGCAGGAGGATGAGACAATGAAATTATCAATCTGTACAGATGTATTTGGAAAGATTCCCTTCACAGAAATGCTGGATAAGGTAAAAGCCTATGGTATCTCTGCCGTCGAAATGACGGCAGGAGGCTGGGGTGGCTGCTGTTTTATCCCGTCCGCAGAGGAACTGATCAAGGATGACAAAAAGAGAGAGGCCTTCAAGGCAGAGCTGGATAAAAGAGGCATGGAGATTTCCGCTTTGAACTGCTCCGGAAATCCGCTGGTGGACAGCCCGATGGGCCGTGAGCACAGCAAAACGATCCATGACACAGTAGAGCTTGCCGGAAAGCTTGGCGTAAAGACCATCGTTACCATGTCCGGTCTGCCGGAGGGTGCTCCGGGTGAGCATACACCGAACTGGCTGACATCCACCATTTCCTGGCCGGAATTTGACGGTGTCAACTATATGGTAGAGGCTATGAAATACCAGTGGGAGGTTGCCGGAAAATGGTGGAAGGAGCTGTGTGCCTTCGCAAAGAAAAACGGCGTGGAAAAGATCGCTATCGAGGAATTTCCGGGCACACTGGTACATAATGTCCGTACATTTAAAAAGCTGTGCGAGGTTGTCGGCGCAGATTCCGATGTCCTGGGCCTGAATCTGGATCCGTCCCACCTGATGATCCAGGGTGCAGAGCCGATCGCAGCAGCCAGAGCACTGGGTGACAAGATCTTCTATGTACATGGCAAGGATGCCCGTATTGAAAGAGGACTGGCTGATGTGGATGGTTTACTTGAGACACTGCCGGTAGATAAGAGCGCTGAGCGTACATGGAATTATGTAGCTGTTGGCTGTGGTAAGGATCTGCAGTGGTGGAAAGAATTCTTCTCTGTATGCCATATGATGGGATACAACGGTTATGTATCTCTGGAAATGGAAGATCTGACCATGAGCGTGGAGGCTGGTCTGCAGACATCGATTGATGCCCTGAAACAGACAATCAGCCAGTAAATAATAAGGAGGAAATGGCGTATGAAGATAGCATTTGATGTGGATGTCCTTGCAAAACAGATGGGAATCAATGAGATGGTACATCAGGTTGCAGACTGGGGCTACAAATATATCGAACAGTCTCCGCATCCGAGAATCAATCCGTTTTACAAACACCCGTTATTTTCCAAAGAAGCAGAGGCGGAGTACCGTCAGGCACTGAAGGAGACCGGTGTGGAGATTTCTTCCTTTATCGTGGTATATCGCTGGTCAGGACCTACAGAGGAACAGCGTAAGATGGCTGTAGCCAACTGGAAGAGAATGATCGAGATCGCTGTAGATATGGGTGTTCCGGTTATCAATACGGAATTATCCGGCGATCCGAACCAGCAGGAGATTTGCAACGGCATGTGGTACAGATCCATGGAGGAGCTTCTGCCGATCATCGAAAGAGAAGGTCTGCGTGTGGAGATCCAGTCCCATCCGTACGATTTCTGCGAGCTGAATAACGAGACCTGCGATATGGTCAAATCCTTCCGCTCAAAGAATCTGGGCTATGTATATTCATCCCCACATGGTTTCTTCTACGATCAGGGCAAGGGTGATGTACGCTCCATGCTGCGCTATGCAGGGGATGAGCTGACCCACGTACTGTTTGCCGATACATTTAACCAGACACTGGACTGCCGTTATATCGCCAATCCGCCGTGGTTAAACGGCCGTGGCAAAGCCGATGTGACAATCCATCAGCATCTGGCCATGGGTGAAGGTGATGTGGACTTTGATGGTATTTTTGAAACCTTACGAGACATGGATTTTGCAAATAAACAGTTAAAAGAAGACGCACCGAAGGTTGGCGGAGACAACATTGCGTGTGTATCGATGTTCGGTTTCCCGGAGAAAATGGACAAACAGGCACCGGAAGCCAGAGAACGGATCGAGAGAGAGCTTCTTTCAAAATAAGCAGGAGGAAGAAAAATGGCAAGAGAATTTATTGTCCCCGGACAGATTTTCAGCGGTTCCGGTGCTTTGAAACTTGCTGAGACAGAGATTGCCGGACTGGGGAAAAAGGCACTGATCGTTACGGATCAGGTGATGATCGATCTGGGCAACTGTGCAAAAGTGGAGGAAATGCTTAACGCGCAGAATATTGCATACGCGGTATTTGCCGGAATCACAGGTGAGCCGAAGGACATTATGATTGCAGAGGGGCTTTCTGTATATAAGGAAAATCAGTGTGATTTCCTGATCGCCCTTGGCGGTGGCAGTCCCATTGATTCGATGAAAGCGATCGCTTCCCTTGTGGAAAATGGCGGAAGTATCGACGATTATATGGGCAAGGTGATCGATGTACCCATGCCACCGATGGTAGCGATCCCTACGACCGCAGGTACAGGTTCGGAAGCGACACAGTTTACGATCATTACAGATACTGAGAAAGATATAAAGATGCTGTTAAAGGGCAAGGTTCTGATGCCGGATCTGGCCGTGATTGATCCGCAGTTTACCATGACAGCACCGCCAAAGATTACAGCAGCTACCGGACTGGATGCACTGTGCCATGCAGTGGAGGCCTATACCTCCAGAAAAGCACAGGCCATGTCTGACACCTTTGCACTTTCCGCTGTAAAGAAGATCTTTACGTGGCTGCCGAAGGCCTTTCATGACGGCAAAGATGAAGAAGCACGCATCCAGATGTCGATTGCGGCAACGGAAGCGGGTATTGCCTTTAATAATGCCAGCGTAACGGTGATCCATGGCATGAGCCGGCCGATCGGCGCACTGTTTCATATTGCGCATGGCCTGTCCAATGCGATGCTGATCCGGGTATGTCTGACATTTGCACTGAGCGGTGCGTATGACAGATTTGCGGATCTTGGCAGAGCTATTGGTGTGGCAGACAAGACGATGGAGGATACAGAAGCCGCGGAAAGATTTTTGCAGGCAATCATTGCCCTGACGAAAGAGCTGGAAACGCCGACATTAAAGGAATACGGTGTGGATGAAGCTGAGTTTATGGCTGTTGTACCGAAGATGGCAGCAGACGCCATGGACAGCGGAAGTCCGCAGAATACCCGGAGAGATATTACACAGCAGCAGGTGGAAGAGCTGTACAGAAAGTTATGGCAGTGACAGGAGGCAGCCTGTCAGAAACCAAAATGAACAGCCGGCGTATACGCATGATGGCGGGAGGTGCTGTGGCTATATTTTTCACAGGCTTCCCCCATGTCTGGTCGGTATTTCAGCCGTATGTCATGGAACAGACCGGCTGGAGCCAGAGTATGGCTTCTGTGAGCTTTTATCTCGTACTTGCCATGTTTGTTGTCGGCAATGTGGCAGGCGGGCGGATACAGGACAGCGGCCATCATGCACTGGCAATCCGGCTGGGCGCTGTCCTGATGGCAGGTGGTGTACTGTTATCCTCCATCAGCATACATACCAACCCACTTCCTTTTTATCTGACCTATGGCGTTATGCAGGGTCTGGGTCAGGGGATGCTGTATGCCACTGTGCTGTCTACCGCCCAGAAATGGTTTTCCGACAGAAGAGGCTTTGCTTCCGGACTGATCGTTACGGCCAACGGACTGTGCGGTTTGTTTATGGCTCCGCTTGGTAAGCTGCTGCTGAAGCAATATGGCCCACAGACGGCGTTGCTTGCAGTGGGTGGTCTGATCTCGGTCGCCTGTATTCTCTGCACGCTGGGCTTTGCAGTGCCGAAAAAAGTAGATGCACAGCGATGTGAAAAAGAAAATACAGGCGTACAGACGGAGTATACCTCCCGTCAGATGATGCAGACGGGACGGTTTTACCTGCTTTTGCTTGCCATGTTTGCAGGTCTTCTGTCTTATTTTTTTGTATCCCCGGTTTCACAGAGCTACCAGATCGAGAAACATATCGTCGAGAGTGTAGCTGTCAGTGCGGTTATGCTGGGATCCGTAATGAATGCACTGACCCGCCTGGTACTGCCCATACTGTCGGATAAGATTGGAAGAGTACCCTGTATCCAGGGGATACTCCTGCTGACAGCGCTGGCTATGGGGGGATTGTATGTCAGCAACAGCTACGGCATTACGGTGTCCATCATTTTGCTGTATGGCTGTTATGGCGGTATCATGGGCAGTTTTCCGGCACTGACAAGCTCCCTTTTCGGCCTGCGGCATGCCGGAGAAAATTACGGTTATGTGATGATCGGCATCATTTTAGCCACATTTGCCGCACCTGCCCTGTCCGTAGCGCTTCAGGCTGCCGGATATACGATGCAAAGCATATTTGCCTGTGGCTTTGCAGCTGCTGTTCTGGCTTTTGTATGTATCTGTCTGCTGGGACGGCAGTTAAAAAAACAGGCACAGTAAACTGAAAAAGTAAACACTCCCATAAAACACATATATTTTCAGAAGAACGGATAATTTTACTGCAAGGTGAAGTATCCGTTCTTTCTGCTTTTATACATATGAAAATATGCATAAAAACAGTTTCTTCGGACACAATGATATAAGTAATATTTCATCAAAATCCGAGGAGGTATTTCACAATGTTTCGATATCTACCGATCCGAAGAATAAACGCCAGAGAAATCCTTGACTCCCGGGGCAACCCCACGGTGGAGGTAGAGGTTACTGTAGGAGAAGGCATCGTCGGTCTGGATGGCCATACCGGCAGGGCCATGGTGCCGTCCGGGGCATCGACCGGAAGCTACGAAGCGATAGAGCTCAGAGACAAAGATACGGACAGATACCATGGAAAAGGCGTACAGAAGGCGGTTGAACATGTGAATACGCAGCTGGCAGAGGTACTTGTCGGTGAGAATGCGCTGAATCAGGAATATATCGATCATCTGCTGAGAGAGACGGACGGTACGGAGAACAAGGAACATCTGGGCGCCAATGCGCTGCTTGGCACCTCTATGGCTGTGGCAAAGGCCGCCGCCCGGGCGCTTCGTATTCCGCTGTACAGATACCTTGGCGGATGTTATACGACAAAAATGCCGGTGCCAATGATGAATGTCTTAAATGGCGGCGCGCATACCGACACAGGGCTTGATTTTCAGGAATTTATGATCATTCCGGGAAAAGCGGACAGCTTTGCCGGAGCACTGCAGATCGGCACGGAGGTTTACCATACGCTGAAAAAGCTTCTGAAGGAAAAGGGGTATGCCACGGCTGTCGGTGACGAGGGTGGTTTTGCCCCGGATATGACGGATGCGGGAGAGGTACTGTCCATTCTCTGTGAAGCTGTGGAAAAGAGCGGTTACCGCTGTGGTGAGGATGTGTACTTTGCCATGGATGCCGCCGCAAGCGAACTCTATGACAGAGAGCGGCAGGCCTATGTATTTGCCGGTGAGGGAAAGCTGCGTACAACAAATGAGCTGATCGCCTATTACGAAGAGCTGATCCGGCAGTTTCCGCTGATCTCCATCGAGGATGGTCTCCGGGAGGATGACTGGGAAGGCTGGCAGGTGCTGACCGCAAGGCTCGGTGAAAAGATACAGCTGGTCGGGGACGACCTTTTTGTGACGAATCCGGCCCGGTTGCAGGGCGGTATCCATCTGGGCGTGGCCAATGCCGTGCTGGTCAAGGTGAACCAGATCGGTACGTTGACCGAAGCCATGCAGACGATCCGTATGGCGCAGGAGGCCGGTTACCGCGCCGTTATATCGCACCGCTCCGGTGAGACGGAGGATACCTTTATCGCAGATCTGGCCGTAGCCTGCGGGGCAGGACAGATCAAAACCGGTGCGCCCTGCCGTACAGAACGCACAGCAAAGTACAACCAGTTGCTGCGCATCGAGGACTATATCGGCAGCGTAGCCACATACAGCTGCCTGTTCTGTCCGCAGAAGCTGGAATAGAAAAACGGCTTTTGACAGGTGCAGGAAAAGTATGCGCAGGTTCACGTACGGAAAAAACAAAAAATCTGATAAAAAGATGCACAGCACAGCTGAATTATGATGGAAAATGCTTGAAAACGCAGGAATCCTATGGTATGATAAAACAAGTTTGTACAGGAGGTATATATCTTGAACGTTTTAAAAATCATCATTACCATCATTTACATTATAGATTGTATTGCGCTTACCGTAGTTGTGCTTATGCAGGAAGGTAAACAGAAAGGACTCGGCGTGATCGGCGGTGGCAACACCACAGACACCTACTGGGGACAGAACAAGATGCGTTCCAAAGAGGGCGTTCTGATCAAGTCTACAAAGGCTATGGCGATCCTTTTTATTGTTTTATCTGTAGTATTAAATATGAACTTTTAATCAGGCAGGCACTCTTGACAATCAAGAGTGCCTTGTTTTGCCTTAGCATATAAAAGAAAGCTCCAGTGGAGGTTTCTTTTATTTACGCGAGCAACGAGCCAAAGTCCGTGCTTGCACGAGACCTTGGCGACTGCCGCGATAACCATGAGAAACTCGCGAAGCGTGTTTCTTATGGTTATGTAAAACCACAGGAGGAAGTATTGAATCCGAAACAGTTAAAAAAACGAAAAAAAATGATATACGATGTGATCTGTTCCAAATCCTATGTGCCGATGCGTGGCAAGGAGATCGCGATTCTTCTCGATATTCCAAAGGAACGCCGCAAGGATCTGCAGGATACTCTGGACAGTCTGTTGCAGGATAATAAGATTACGATGGATAACCGTGGCCGCTATATGAAAAAACGCGGCCCGGCAAAGCAGGAAAAGAAAGAGATTCAGGGCCAGACCATCAAAGGCACCTTTATCAGCCATCCCAAGGGCTTTGGCTTTGTGGAAGTCGAGGGCGAAGAACAGGATTATTTTATCCCGGAGGAATATACCGGCAGTGCCTTTCATAAAGATGAAGTGGAGATCCTGCCGCTGGCAAACCAGAGAGGCCGCCGTCCGGAGGCAAAGGTTGTGGCGATCACAGGCCATGGCCTGACACAGATTGTCGGCACCTACCAGCAGGAGCGCTCCTTTGGCTTTGTGAAGCCGGATCTGAACAAGATCGAGCGGGAGATCTTCATTGCCCAGAAAAATGCCGGAGAGGCCAAGGACGGCCAGAAGGTTGTCGTACAGATGACCTCTTACGGCGGGCATCACAGAAGTCCGGAGGGCAAGGTCGTGGAGGTTCTCGGTTACAGCCGTGAGCCGGGCGTGGATGTGCTGTCCATCGCCAAAAGCATGGAGCTGCCGATGGAGTTCCCGGAAAAGGTGGCCAATCAGGCAAAGCGTGTGCCGGATCATGTGCAGGACGGTGACAGAGATGGCCGTACAGATCTTACGGATCTGATGATGGTCACGATCGACGGCGAGGATGCCAAGGATCTGGACGATGCGGTCAGCCTTTACGAGGAGGACGGGCTGTATCATCTGGGCGTGCATATCGCCGACGTCAGCAATTATGTGCAGGCAAACAGTGCCCTCGACAGAGAAGCGTTAAAGCGGGGAACCAGCGTTTATCTCGTGGATCGTGTGATCCCGATGCTGCCGGTGGAGTTGTCCAATGGCATCTGCTCGTTAAATGCCGGGCAGGACAGGCTGGCCTTAAGCTGTCTGATGACTTTTGACGCTTCGGGAAAGCGTCTGTCCCATGAACTGGTGGAATCAGTGATCCATGTCAACCGCCGCATGTCCTATACCGAGGTCAAAAAGATCCTTGGCAGAGAGGATGAGGCACTGACAAAGGAATGCGGTGAGCTTGTGCCCATGTTTTTCAAAATGGCGGAACTTTCGCAAAAAATCCGAAAAAACAGACAGAACCGTGGCTCTATCGACTTTGATTTTCCGGAATGCAAGATTATTCTTGGGGAGACGGGCCACCCGATCGAGATCCGCCCGTATGAACGAAACGTGGCGACGGATATGATCGAGGATTTCATGCTGTCGGCCAATGAAGCGGTGGCCAGTGAGTATTGCAAGAGGGAGATCCCCTTCGTCTACCGTGTCCATGAAAATCCGGATCCGGAAAAGGTGGAGCAAGTGCTGACACTAATCCATGCGCTGGGGATGGATGTGAAAAAGGCCGGACAGGAAATGACGCCGGGCGAGATCCAGGAGGTGCTGGCAAAGCTGAAGGGCAAGCCATATGAGGATATGGTGAGCCGACTGCTTTTGCGTTCTATGAAGCGGGCGAGATATACCACCGAATGCAGCGGTCATTTCGGACTGGCGGCAAAGTATTACTGCCACTTTACTTCCCCGATCCGCCGTTACCCGGATCTGCAGATCCACCGCATCATCAAGGACAGCATCCGTGGCCGTCTGAAGCCGGAAAAGATTGAGAAATATCAGGAAATGCTCGAAGATGTCGCTAACCAGAGCAGCCTGTGCGAACGCCGTGCCGAGGAAGCCGAGCGCGAGACGGACAAGATCAAGAAAGCCGAGTATATGAGCTACCATCTCGAGGAGGTCTTTGAAGGCCGGATCAGTGGTGTGACTGCCTGGGGCGTCTATGTGGAGCTTGACAATACCGTGGAGGGTATGGTGCGTCTACAGGATATGTATGACGATTATTACCATTTTGACGAGGAACATTACCGTATTGTCGGTGAACATACTGGCAAGGTTTACGGTCTTGGCGATACCGTCCGCGTCATGGTGGAGGATGCCAACGTGACAGCCGGAACGATTGATTTTTCCTTTACGGAGGAAGCACCGAAAAAGAGAAAAGGGTACAGATAACAGGAAAAACGTCTGGCGGCTGGCAGGGCAGACAGAAATATGCGTTAAACCGCCGGATGACTGGAAAAAATCCCGGAACATGATATAATGAGCGCAAGAGAGCCAGAGGGAGCTTGCTCGCTCTTGGCGAACGGCGAAATTATTGAGTGATGAAATCACGATATACTGTAACTGAAAACATGCAAAAGGAGAGATACCCATGGCAAAACAAAAAGGCATCAAGCTGATCGCCAACAATAAAAAGGCCTACCACGATTATTTTATCGAGGAGCAGTATGAGGCCGGTGTGGCACTGCACGGCACAGAGGTCAAATCCCTGCGTCAGGGCCGCTGCAGCATCAAGGAATCCTTTGTGCGTATTGAGAATAACGAAGTGCTGATCTACGGCATGCATATCAGCCCTTACGAAAAGGGCAATATCTTCAACCGTGATCCGCTGCGGATCAAAAAGCTTCTGTTGCACCGCTACGAGATCAATAAGCTGCAGGGCAAGATCGCCGAGAAGGGTTATACCCTTGTACCGTTAAAGGTCTATTTAAAGGACAGCCTGATCAAGGTAGAGATCGGTCTGGCGAAAGGTAAAAAGCTGTTTGACAAGCGTGCCGATATCGCCAAAAAGGATATGCGCCGTGAGGCAGAGCGTGATTTTAAGGTGCGTAACCTGATGTAAACCAGTGGTTGAAAACAGGGTGCGGTGCTTGACAAAACGGCACTATCTGTTATAATCAAAAACACCGTAACGAATGGAAAGGATCGGCCAGATCGCTTGCAGGAGATACGGCGAAACGTCCAAACGTCTGTTGTAAGTCCGCAGGTAAGCGGACACCAGGAAATCGTCATAAAGCTGTCGGCTGCAGCGCCGGAGATATCTACCGAAAGATCTGTCAGCTGCCGGTTTTACATGAGGGCTAGTACTGGTTTCGACGGGGGTTTTGAAGTTTGGGAAGCCATCCGCAGACTCCGGAACTGCGTCATCAAGCTGGAACTTAAATTTAAACGCAGACGAAAATTACGCGTTAGCAGCCTAAGCGCTGCTTGTCCTTCACTGGGATTCCTGCTGCTTAGTGTCGGGCATCAAATTTAGCAGGGCACTTCACTCCCTAAGCTTTGCGGGAGCGGAAGATTTTATGAAGCTACTGATCGCATAAGCCTGTCATTGGGCGTATGCGTGAGGGAATGTCAAAACAATGACTGTGATGGGAGATGCCTGAATGAATAGGCTTTCGGACGCGGGTTCGATTCCCGCCTGGTCCATAGAAAAAACCTTGATTTTTCAAGGTTTTTTTCTTTTGAGGTCAAGTCCGAGGTCAAGTCCCTGCGATAGAATCAAAGTGAGAGTTGATTTTATTGGTGAATTTTTTCTTTTCAGAATCTATGACATTTCTATAGACGGCTTTCAAAACTCTGTCAGATTTCCAACCACCACGATCCATGATGTACTGATCCGGGATGCCAATAGCATGCATAATCGATGCTGAATAATGTCTGAGATCATGAAAGCGGAAATGAGGGAGCCCACAGGCCATGACTGCATCGTGAAATTTCTTTGAGATATCTTCCGGATACATTTTTACCAGGGCACCGGTAGTATTTGAAAATTTTTGAGTTACAAATTCCGGAAGTTCTACAGTCCGGAAAGAACTGGTTGTTTTGGGTGTCTTTAAATAGGTTTTCTTTTCAGCACGTACAAGTGATTTGTTGATTGTGACAGTGTTGCCATGCAGATCGCTGGCAGTAAGTCCACAAACTTCCCCTCTTCTCATACAGCCAAAGGCAGCCAGCAAAACGGCTTTTTCCAGTTCTGTTCCCTTGATATACTCCAATAACTTTTTGATATCATCATCTGATGGAACATAGAGTTCTGCAGGCTGTGCCATAGGGAGGGTCACGCTGAAATGCCGTCCCGGTGCGTAGGTGTCAGCTGCAGCAGTGAATAAGCCCCAGGCATTGCGAGTGGTTTTAGGAGCATGATTTATGGAAAAATGATTGATCCATGCCTGTAATTCAGTATCTTTGATCCTGTCTAATCTGAGGGCTTCTATTGGCGTGTACGCTGTTCTTTGTAAGGTATGATATCCCTTGATCGTGGTAGGGGAGAGAATGTCTTCTTTGAGCAGAATATAGTTTTCAATGGCTTCTTTTACCGTATATTCCTGCATGTAGACACCTGCTTCCCGATCTGCCAGCCAGTCTGCTGCCATCTTCTCCACGGCCCGGCGGCCGGCCGGTGACGGATCTGTGGAGGTAAAGGCACGGAAGTATTGCTTTTTCTTGATCTTACCGTTGGTTTTCCGTTCCGGTTCGCCGTTGGCATCGTAGATGATCTCTTCATGATCCAGCACCCGGACTTTCCATGAGCCGCTTTTGGTCTTCTTTGCTTTTGGCATATAGCATTCCTCCTTAAAAATGGGTATAAAAAATACACCTGTACGGTGCCCGGAGTTTGTGCTATAATCAGTATTGCTTAGGTACTGATGCACATCCTTCGGGATGCACAGTTATCAGATCGGCTTCCTGCTCCAACAGGGAGCCGTTTCTTTTTATGATGTTACTTTATTCATCCATAGGAATGAGTTCGCCGGTTGTCATATCATAGAAATTGTCTGTCAGAACCATGCCGGAATACATCAAATCAGCATCATGTTCCTCACCTTTGACATATTCATGTGTTGTAGCATTCAGTTCACCGCCAACAACAGCGATTTTCGTCATGGTATTTAATGTGGCATTCCATACACCAAGGATTTCAGAGTCCGATTCAAAGAATGCGTTGTAGTAATCCAGAGCATATTGGTCAACCGGGTTACTGTCGGCGATTGCGCATACATACCAGTTACCAGTGACATCACCGCGGACAGCGCCAAACCATGCAACGCTCACGCCATTAACGGTCTGGTTTCTGTGTTTGGTATCTACTTCTTCAACTACAGATGAGCTGCTTGCTTCAACAACCGAAGTTTCAGATGATGTACTTGCTGTAGAAGATGTGACACTGGATGTCTGTGTTTCAGAAACACCAGAGGAACTATTGACAAATTCTACATTGCTGCATCCGGTAAGTAATACAGCAGTTAATGCAAGTGCGATGATTTTCTTGTACATTTCTTTTTCTCCTTAGGTAAAACATTTATTTCCAGCGTTGTGGGCCTCAACGCAAGAATACGGCAAATAAAACGTAAAAGACCTCGTATTTCTACGAGGTCTTCAATAAAAACTTAGATCTTATAATAATGCCCTATAGGCAATACCTAATGATACTATAGTTTATTATATGCCTCGTGTCAATAAAAATATAAGTAGCACAATAGATTGATTGACAAAAATCAGAAGATTGCCTATAATATATTTAACAAGACAGCCGATAAGGAAGGTCAAGGCTTCCCGTTCCGGCGCAATAGTAACTTTGTAAAGCCGCTTATCTTACCAGGGACAGAGCGGCTTTACTTATTTTTCAGATTCAGAATAGAAACGATCAGTCCAGCAACAGCTATGACAACCATCAACTCTTCATATGTACTCATAAGCATTTCCCCTTTCCTCAAGACTCGGAAACAGGGACCACAGCCGCCCTATCGGCTGCCCGGTTAAATATATTACAGCAATTCCAGAACCCCTAAAGGATCCAGATAAATAACGTACGGCTCCTGTATGATATACGGTCCGTATTTCTCTTTATAATAATCAATAGCTTCCAGCAGGAAAGCCTCTGTTATTTCCAGATATTCAGCAAACTCATACATGTTACGGCAGCCAGCTTTAGATGCCTGGATAAGATCTGTCAGCTCAAAAGCCTTTTTGTATGCCCAGATCCGTGCCCGGCGTTCCTGTTTCCGGTTGCTGGTAGATGTCTGATCGATGATGATGCCGGAACTCGTATAGTGATGTCCAAGCTCCTCGGCCAGCACACAAGCTTTAGCAACCTGTGTCGGTATAGTTTCCCGGATGGCGATCCTATCGCCTTTGATCAGACCATCATATTCTAATAAATTCTGTTCTTTGACCAGCAGACCCGCATGATCAGCATCGGTCAACAAGTCTTCGTAAGTCAATTAGATCATCCTTTCATGTGGTGACAAGTTGTCACCGGTTCATTTCCATTTACTGTCATCATCCATAATGTCCAGATCGTGTTTCTGACCTTCTGAGGTATGAGCAATATCTGTACGGTCGTGTGCAGCCAGTAGTTCATCAGTATAACCTGACGTAAGGGCAGCAGAGCGGGAATACTCTTTATCTAGTACAATATCTACAATCTCTTTACCGTGTTCGTCTAAGACACGGTATTTTTCTATTAAATCACATTCATTCATATTGAGACGTATAGTTCCATCAGAATTATAGCCATCGTATCCAAAAGCTGCGAGTATATCGCTGACTCCGTATATATCACATAGACGAAGCAGGATGTCTGCAGAAGGTTCTGCTTTGCCAGTTTCCCAAGAACTGAAAGTGGATTGGGGAACTCCAATCATTTCGTATATTTGTTTTTGGGTATATCCAGCAGCTTGTCTTAACTCTTTTAGGGTTTCAGAAAAAACTTTACTCATTGTGTAATACCCTCCTTTGATTCTTATTATAACGAAAATATTGATTACGTCAATAAAAATATTGAAAAAATCAATAAAAGATATTGACAAACGAAAAACTCGATATTATATTAAAGAAAAACGAAATATTCGTTTTGAAAGGAGGAAAAAACGATGGATGCGGTAACGAAAAATCTTTCTCAATATGTAAAAGAGAAAGGAATCAACGTGGCAAAAATGTCTCGAGATACAGGCATCCCCTATATCTCACTGTATGACAGCTTAATAAATGAGAAAAGAGATAGAAACATCCGCGGACAGGAACTGATGGATGTGTGCGATTTTCTCGGTGTAGATCCCCGAGACTTTGCAGAGAAAGGAGCGTGATGCAGATGGAAGAGCTGAAAAAAGAAAATGAAGATCTGCGGCGGAGTGTAAAGACATTAAGGATTCTTTTTGTTACCACCGCAGTATCTGTAGCAATTATGTCAGCTGGAAATGCCAGAGCACATAAAAACATGAATGAAGAGTTCAAAAATTTTGTGGAGACCGAGGCATCCATAGACAATCTGATCATTCAGAAGAATCATCTTCAGGATGAATATCTTCAAGTGCTGATTGAAGGTCGGAAGAAATATCTTTCAAACTAGAGCTAGAGTAGTCGGCATTGTATTCCAGAGTCTGAATCTGTATGTTGTAGTAATTCTGAACGATTGGTTGCTGATCATTGGGGAAGAAACTGCTGATCATTTGAACAAAGGTTGCAAGAAGGGCAAGCAAGGCTATAAAAGTCTCAGTCTTTATTTTGAACCTACGTTGCCCAGGAAGTGGAATCGCTATAACGTCTGGGCAGACAATATCTTTGATAGCATCTTCCGGAATAATCACATAGTCTTCACAATCATCATTAGATGTAGAAACAGGGGACACGG
>CAVCMG010000030.1:0-10851 GCA_963603285.1 Ruminococcus bromii | reverse complement strand
CCTCAAGCATTTTAGAAAAATTTTGAGTTGGAACAGAAATAATGCGTTTGTAATTTTCTGTGAATGTTTTAAGTGCGGCAATAGTTCCTGGTGGCGCCGGGATAGTGCTGTGAACTGAATCGCAAAGTTTCTGAAATTCAGCAGCTGTTCTTGCGGCAGGATTATCGAAGGTATCAGACATAAGGAGCTCCTTTCTAATATGATAATAAATTTTATCATTTTAATAAAAGTAACGCAATGGGGAAAGGAGAGATGATTATTTTGCAACAGAAGGGGAGTGATGAAGACGGAAAGTGAAAAAAACAATGTCCGTCCCAGAGGAACGGACAAAGCTAAAGTGATTTCTGTAATTCAAACAGAATCACTAAGAGGTTTAGGGACAGTAGGAGATCCTTGCAGAATGGTAACCCAATACTGGAGTATGGATGGAAAATTTCTTGCAGAGTATGATCCCGAAATCAATGGTTAAGTAACTATTGTGCATTCTTGCGATCTGATTGCTTGGCTTGGTCAATTTCCATGATGTCTTTGTAGAGTTCTTCCTGATCGTGGCGCTGTATATACCATTGATCAATTAGAAGTTCTATCAGTTTAAGCAGCTTTTCGGCTTCTTCTGGATCGATATCAACAATGCAGTTAATGTCTTTTTCCATATGAGCACCAATATTGCCAATCTTACGCACTCCATCCAAAACAGCCCATTGTTTTGGTGGGATTTGGTCTTTAATAGCATCTATTTCCGCATAGAGAGTTTTCTCTTTGACTTCAAAAAAGTCACGGATCATTCCTTGAAGACAACGGCGGGCTAATGTGGCAGAGGCTTTCGGACTTAAATTTACGATAGCATAGGCTTCTTCATAGTCATTTCGAATGGCTTGTGGAACATAGTCTGGGAATTGCTTGGCTAAAGAACCGGGCAGGAGACAGACATTAAGACCATCTGTTTTTCCGGGAATACCTAATGCTTTAATGGTGTATTTTTCACAATGCGGGCAGCGGTAATAGTCCAATCGTATAGATGCGGGATAAACTTCAGCATCCTTTGGTAAAGATGCTATCGTGAGAAAAGATGGATAAAAGGTTCGGTGAGTGTCGGAATTGAGTGCTATGTATGCGTGACAATAAGGACATTGAAAAGTTGCCATAAGATTCTCCTTTCAAATTGGTAAATAAATTATATCAAATTAGGTAGAGGATTCGCAAGAAATTATAAAAAGGAAAAAGGAGTGATGTACATGAGAAACTACAGGGTTTACCTCAACGAAGTCAGCCAGAAAACATTTTACGGCAGCTTCCTCTGCCGGACAGCAGAGTCGATCGCTGCGGATCTGCTGGTAAAGAGCTTCCATATTGTCCCGGAAACACGGGGACAGTATTGGGAGACGATGGTGGTAACGAGATAAGGAGGATGGTATGAAACTTAGTGATTTGTTACGGAAGATGAGTGGGGAGGATTTTATTACGCTGGTTGTGGATGTTTATGGAATTGACTTTGAAACAGATATACCGGCTGGTAGTATTCCGGAGGAAATGGCAGCAAAGGAGATTATTCACATTTCGGCACGAGACAATCAGTTGAGAGTAGTGCTCCAGTGAGAAAAATGATTTATCTGCAAAAAGATGGCTATTTCAGATGGTGGTAAAAAAGAGACAAAGAAAAATCCCCCACAGAAGGACGCTGTGGAGGAAATCGGTGCTGATTGTGTGCACCAAGCAAATCAAACATAAATAGGATAGCACACAATCGGCAGAAAGGAAAGGATAATATGCCGAAAGTTACTTTGAATCAAAACAGATATGAAGCAGCTGACAATCTGATCCAGAGAAGAGTACGGGGGATTGTCGCTGTCAACGGAAAAGGCAATGCGAGAGCCTATGCAGCGCAGCTGTCGGGGTTACACTACAACACCTACAACAACCGGATGAACGAACCGGGCAGGCTGCAGCTGGATACGCTGCGGCGTCTGTTTGAGAAATGCAATTTTACAGACGAGGAGGTACTGCAGGTATGCGGCAGGCGGTGATTAAAGGTGTGACGATCATTGCGGTGATCTTCTCGATGTTAAGTCTTGGCAATATGTACCGCATTGTGTTGGCAGCTGATATATACGCCGACATGAATGCGTCAGCGATCGTCTTTCTGGTATCCGGTCTGTGGCTGTCACTGTTTACGATGGCCAATGGGATGCCGAAGATCTTCAAGTGGCTCTTCTAAGAGCCATATGGCCCGCAGGCGGCAGCAGCGTAGATCAGCCCGTGCAAACGGACGCTGCGGCAGGTTCGAATCCTGCCGGGGTCATTTACCTGCACAACAATGACTGCATTTTCTTTTCCCCCCTATAAAAGATATACATACCGTGCAGGTGATGCGTGCCGGTCAGCGCATAAGTTTGACCGGACGGGGCACATAACAACCCGCCCCGTTATGGATCTGTAGCTCAAGGGGTTAGAGCCGCGGTTTCCGGTACCGCGTGACGGGGGTTCGAATCCCTCCGGATCCACTCATCCATGGATAGGACGGCCAGGACGCTGGCCATAAAAACTGGAGGATTACATGGAAAATCAAAAATTGGTCATCAATGTGGAAAATGACGAAAAAGGAGACGCAAACGCGCGTGTAGAGGCTGTCGGTGATCTGCCTACACTCATTTATTTTTACACGAAAGCTTCAATAAATTTGCTGGAAGCTCTTTCTAAGTCGAATGCAAACACACCGAAAGCTGCGCTGGATGTTATGGCCGAAAGGTTTGGTTTCAAGCTGGTAGAAAAGTAGGGGTGTGGCATGGAATATTCAAAAAGCACATTGCAGTTTCGGGCGCTTAATGCCGATGAGATTGAGTGCCGCGTAGCAACGGTCAATGAGAAAGGGATCTCGTTGTTACTCTACAAAGATGCCCGGGTGGATCAGAACATTCTGGATGAGACTGTCGGGCCATTGAACTGGCAGCGGCATCATACCAGAGACAACGCAAACTGTACTGTATCAATCTGGGATGATGAGAAAGAGCAGTGGATCGAGAAAGAGGATACCGGCAAGGAAAGCTTTACAGAAGCCGAGAAGGGTCTGGCATCGGACAGCTTCAAGAGAGCCTGCTTTAATTTCGGTATTGGCCGGGAGCTGTACACAGCGCCTTTTATCTGGATACCGGCAACGGCCTGCACGATCAAGCAGGGCAAGAACGGTAAACCAGCCTGCTACGATCGATTCGATGTGAGTAATATCAAGGTCGAGGATGGCCGGATCACACAGCTGGAGATTGTCAATGAGAGTAAGAAACAGAAGGTGTATGAGTGGACTGTAAAAAAGAATGAGAAAAAAACTCAGAAGCCAGACAACTCAACTGGTGCACGCAATACATCAACTAAGACAGCCGATACATCAACTGGTGTGGCAGATAATTCAACCGGAACGCCGCCAGCTGCATCCGGGCAGCCGGTAGAAAGCCGGGAGCATATCGAGAAAGCAAGGAAGATTGCACTGATTGATCTGTGCAAAAAGCATGGCCTTAATCTCGAGAACTGGGCGCAGCAGTGTGGCACTACCGTAGATAAACTGTCACCGGAAAATGTAACCAATATGTTGCTGGCGGTAAAGAAAAAGTATCCGGATGATTAAGGGAGGATGGCATGAAGAAGTTTGAATTGACAACAGAGTTTATTACAGTTTTCGGTATGAAGCTGTTTCGTATCAGAGCAACGGTAGCTTTTGGAAATGTAGAAGCTGGCGAGCTGGGCGGCTACGTCGAAAAAGAGGAAAATCTGGATCATGACGGTGACGCATGGGTGTACGGTGACGCACGGGTGTACGGTGACGCACAGGTGTCCGGTGACGCACAGGTGTACGGTGACGCACGGGTGTACGGTGACGCATGGGTGTCCGGTAACGCACAGGTGTCCGGTGACGCACAGGTGTACGGTGACGCACGGGTGTACGGTGACGCATGGGTGTCCGGTAACGCACGGGTGTCCGGTAACGCACGGGTGTACGGTGACGCACAGGTGTCCGGTAACGCATGGGTGTACGGTGACGCATGGGTGTACGGTGACGCACAGGTGTCCGGTGACGCACAGGTGTCCGGTAACGCACGGGTGTCCGGTAACACCGACTATGCCGGTGTCAAAGGTTTTGGGACAGAATGCCGTCATACTACGTTCTTCCGCTGTAAAGATGGAAAAGTGCGTGTGAAATGTGGTTGCTTCTACGGTACGATCCCGGAGTTTAGAAAACAGGTGAAAGATACGAGAGACGGCAAGATTGCCAAGGAATATCTGATGATCGCCGATCTGATGGAGTATCACTTCTCAGAAGAAAACGATACACAGGAGCGCACAGATGAAGCTTAAAGGCATCATAGCCCCCTTCCAGGCTGAATGGACCACTGGCAGAGTGATTATGCCGGTGGTTCTGGATGCCCCGCCGGGGGAAGACCTGCAGAAGCTGCAGGCAGATGGTAATCCGGTATCTGTAGAGGTGAAGCGTTTTCGAAAACACAGATCTCTGGATGCCAATGCCTATTACTGGCAGTTACTTACCCAGATTGCAGAGAAGCTGCATATATCAAAACCGTTTTGCCACAACATGATGTTGCGCCGCTACGGTCAGATCGAGTACATCGAGGACAAGATCGTGTATCTGTACATCCGGGAATCTGACGAGGCAATGAAGCAGGTGGATGAATCGGAAAGCTATCATCTGTCCCCAACACCACAGGTGCGTATGGGACTGGATGGCGTGGAATACCGGACATACAAGATGCTGCGGGGATCGCACACATATAACAGTGAGGAAATGTCTCAGCTGATAGAGGGCACAGTGTCAGAAGCCAAAGAGCTGGGTATCGAGACAATGACCCCGGATGAGATAGAAAGGATGGTGAGTGCATGGCAGAGTCGATAATGCAGAATGACCGCAGCCATTGTCTGATATGCCTTAGGTCGATGCCTTTGGAAGAACATCATGTGATGGGCGGGACAGCGAACAGAAAGCTGTCAGAACAGTATGGACTGAAAGTATACATCTGCCCGTACTGTCACCGGATCAGCAAGGATGCCGTACATAAAAACGCTGAGAGAGCCAATGCATTAAAAGCATATGCACAGTCCTGCTTCCAGCTGCGGTATCCGGATCTGGATTTTGTAAAGATATTTGGCAGGAATTACCTGTGAGAAAGGAGAACATATGAACAACGTGGAATTGAAAGATCTGGTGGGAGGTATGCTGCAGGAGAAATTTGCACAGGCATTTGAAAATGTGGTCAAGAACCTGCAGGATCCGAATACACCGTATAAGGTCAAAAGAGGGATCACAATCAAGCTTTCGTTTGATCAGAATGAAGCCCGGGATGATGTGAGCTGTACTGTGGATGTGACCGAGAAGCTGGCACCGCAGGCAGGAATGAAGACGTCATTCTCTATCGGTAAAGATCTTCGTACCGGTGAAGTATACGCCGAGGAGTACGGAAAGCAGATCAAAGGACAGATGAGCTTTGCAGATCTGGAAACAGAGAAAGAATCGCCGGTTACGGTGGTCGATGGCAAGACTGTTGATACAGAGACCGGGGAGATCCATGGAACAAACCCTGTAGTGGATTTCCGTAGCAGAAAAGCACAGTAAGAAAAGGAGAATACAATGGATAATTTAAAAGATGCAATGGAATATCTGGTGAATATGGCAGTGCCCAACACAATCGATATGATTGGTAACCATGGAGAAACAGTTACTTTTGTGGATAAGACGATGCGGCAGCTGATGCCAAAATCGAACATCCCGCTGGTATCGCATGATGATGTAATCAGAATGAGTACGTTGACAAGTCTGGTTGAATATCTGAAAGCTGGTATCGATACGGTTCGCGGAAAGATGATGGTGCATGTGGTGAGCCCCACAGAAGTAAGATACTATTCCCAGCTGAATCCGAACAGGGAAAGGGAATTAGTGGCTGTTATTAATGCGAATGTACCACGGTTCGATTTTGGAAGCTTTATGGACAAAGAAAAATTCATTATTGCGCTGCAGTCCAAGTTTATTCCGGGTGAGGACAAGGATCTGCTGCTTAAATTTGCAGGAACTGTGGAAGATGGGACTGTACAGACATATGGTGATGATGGCGTAACACAGAAAGCTACGATCAAGACTGGCCTTGCATCCAAGAGTGATGCGCTGGTACCGAATCCTGTTCATCTCAGACCGTACAGAACCTTTATAGAGGTTACACAGCCGGAAAGTCAGTTCATTTTCCGTATGAAGCAGGATAAGTACGACGGTGTATCCTGTGCAATCTTTGAGGCTGATGGTGGGGCATGGGTTAATGAGGCTATGCGCAATATCAAGGAGTATCTGAAATTCGAGCTGGATGGTCTGGATAATATCACAGTGATCTCATAAGCTTTACCCCTGCCGGTAGGCGGTCAGACCGGCAAGAAAGGATAACATGAACAAAGTTATTTTGATGGGACGATTAACCAGGGATCCCATAGTGAAATACAGCCAGGACAGTACAACGGCCTATGCCCGGTACACGCTGGCGGTAGACCGGCACTATAAGAAAGAGGGCGATTCGCAGACAGCGGACTTTATCAGCTGTGTGGCTTTTGGAAGAAATGCGGAATTTGTGGAGAAATATCTGCACCAGGGCACGAAGATCGTGGTTGCCGGCCGGATCATGACCGGCAGCTTTACCAACCGGGAGGGTCAGAAAGTATATACCACGGATGTGGTCGTGGAAGAACATGATTTTGCAGAGAGTAAAGCTTCCGCTGCGGGAAACCAGAGCAGTCAGAGCACACAGGGCGGCACTTCCGGAAAGAGTATGCCGACGGATCCGGAGGGCTTTATGAATATCCCGGATGATATCGATGAAGCGCTGCCATTTGACTAGGAGGTACGTATGAATAACATGAATGACTACAGGCCGGTGCGTAGCGTGGCAGAGGCAAGAAACGAGACAGAGAGAGCAATCAAGGGTGTAATCAGAAGACATCATATCCCATGTCGGAAGATCGGTAAGCTGCTGTACGTGGATGTACATAAGCTGGATCGGTATCTTGCCGAGGTAGAACGCAAACCGAGACAACAACCGGCACAGCGGATCCGGAGGGACTGGAATGGCCGGTACTAAGTACAGAAACCACAAGGTTGAATACGAGGGAATCATCTTCGACAGCAAAAAGGAAATGAACCGGTACAAGGAGCTGCAGCTTTTGCAGAGTGCTGGTCATATTTCGGGGCTGCGGCGGCAGGTGAAGTACATTCTGATTCCAGAACAGCGCGGTGCATCACCGGGAGTATATGCGAAAGGGCCACGTAAAGGGAAGGAGAAGCCCGGGAAGCTTCTGGAAAAGGAATGTGCTTACATAGCTGATTTCGTATATTACGACGAAGAGCAGGGGCTTGTCGTGGAAGATACCAAGGGCTTTCGGACACCGGAATACATCATAAAAAGAAAGCTGATGCTGCAGGTGCACAGCATCCAGATCAGAGAAATATAGGAGGACAAAGATGAGCAGTTTATACGAACTTACAAATGAGATGCAGGAAGTCATGGCTATGCTCTATGACGATGAGGTAGATACACAGACCGTGCTGGATACCATGGAAGGTATTGGTATGGAGATCGAGGACAAGGCAGACGGGTACGCGAAGCTGATCCAGCAGCTGGTCTATGATGCAGACAACAGAAAGAAAGAGGCCGAACGGCTCACACAGGCAGCGAAAGCGCTGGATGATCGTGCAGCGAAGCTGAAAGAAGCTTTGAAAAAAAGCATGGAGGCTACTGGCAAGACGAAGTTCCGGACAGATCTGTTTTCATTCTCTGTGCGCAATAACGGCGGCAAGATCCCGCTGGCGATCGATAAGCCGGTGGAGGAGATCCCGATAGAGTATCTGATCGCCCGTGATCCGGTGGTCAATACGGATGCCGTGCGGAAAGCACTGGATGAGAACAATGAACTGGTAGCAAAGTTTGCCCATTACAAAGAGCGTGGGACACATCTGCAGATTAAATAAAAAGGAGAGCAGTAACGGTGAAAGAAGTCTCAATGAAGGGGATTATTCTGCGTAAAGAATTGAAACCTGTTTTTGCAAAGTTAAGCCCAGAAAGAGTGAAAGCTACAATTATGGCAATGTTTGCTTATGATGATGGAGAGGAATTGCCGGAATTGGACGAAGTTACTGATGCAATCTTTACGTTGATAAGCCAGCAGATGGACCAGGATTACAATAAATATCAGGAAACATGTAGGAAACGTGCAGAAGCAGGTGCAGCAGGCGGAGCAAAGAGAGCTGCCGCTTTGAAGCAAAAGCAAACAGTAGCAAAAGAAGCAAATGCTGGCAAAAGCAAGCAAACAGTAGCAAAAGAAGCAAAAGAAGCAGAAAAAGAAACAGAAAATGATACAGAAATAGATTCTGCTGCAGCAGAGAAAAAAGAAAAAGAGAGCTGCACGGCGGTGATCGACCTGTATAACTCCCTGTGTCCGCATTATCCGTCTGTCCGTACGCTGTCTGATGACCGGTGCAAGAAGATCATGAGCAGCTTACAGATGCATACACTGGATGAACTACAGCTGCTGTTTACAAAGGCTGATCAGTCTTCTTTTCTGCGAGGCAAGGAGTGGGTGAGCTTTGACTGGCTGATACAGGATGCCAATATGGCCAAGGTGCTTGACGGCAACTATGACGATCAGCCGGACAAACAACGTGCAGCGCCGAAAAAGCAGACGGCGGCAAAGAGCCGGTTTAACAACTTCGATCAGCGCAGTTATGATTACCAGAGCCTTGAGGGGCAGCTGCTGTCTGCACAGACAGATAGATCCGGCGGGTAAGCCGGGAGGAGGAGAAAAGTATGCATATCGTTGAGTTTATCGTGAAAGAAATCGTTATTCTGATCGCTGCAGTATTGGCTTTTGGCACAGGTCAGGTGTGGTATGAAGCCCGAAAGGAAAAGACGAAGCGGAAAGGATTCTCAGCCCTCTGTGCAATCTTGATTGTATTTTGCATTGCCGTAGCGGCAATGGCTGTTTGCTTTTAGGGAGGGGATGAACGTAGTGGGAAGACCAATAACAGCAACAATCCCCCGGCTGTACACGACAGATCTGCCGGAGCTTCAGCGGCAATTCCAGCCGGGAATGAAATTCAAGATCAATATCCGGTACGAGAGCGTGGATCATGAAAAATGTACGATGCAGAGGACGATCCGTGTAGTTGCTGCATATCCGTTTTACGTTCTGTTCCGGGACAGTAAGGGCGTTAAGTATACATACACATATCCAGAGTTGGTGAAGATGAGATTGTGTGAGATCAGAGGTGCGGAATGAGAAGAGTAGGATACATGGCGATATCAAAGCCCAGTAAGAAGCTGCAGCGTTTTGCATGTCAATGCATGAGCTGTACGGATGGTCTGGCGTGAGATCCGGAAGGGTGATCGGTGAAGCTACAGAGAAGTGGGGCAGTTACACGAAAGAGGATGAGCATAAGCTACTGGATGCAGCAAAGAGTATCGGATTGGACATTGAAGATAGTTCAGAGTTCAAAGAATCAGAGGGCGATCCGAAAGTGGATATTACGGTGCAGACGCTCAGAAACTTCCGGGATGCAGTGAATGATGTGCACCTGATGATGGCAGCGTGTCTGGTAATACTCCATGATCGGCATCACTTCGGGGAGAAAAGGCTAAATGTGGTGCTGAATTACATGTGGCAGAAATTCATACAGGCACAGGCTGATGATGGCAGAAGCATTATGCAGATGTGTGAGGAAGAGACGGGAATCTGTGTTGTAGGAGGTGAAGCGTAATGGAAAAAAAGTGGATACCTATAGAAGATGAGCAGCCGATACCAGACGATTATGTTCTGGTGTCATTCAGCAATTTTACATTGCCAGATATAGGACGGTATGAGGCTGATAAAGAGGGCGGTTCGTTTTATCCAGGAGATGAGGAGTATACATACAAATCCGTGGGTTTGATTGTCAATGCCTGGATGCCGCTTCCAGAGCGTTATATGGAGGAAGAAGTATGATTACAGTAGAGGGAGTAGAAGAAATCACCTGCATCGAGGAGGCTATACAATACATCAAAGGGTACTGTAATAAGCATATTGAGTGTTCTTCGGAAGCAATGGCATCATGCAGACTGTACGATGAAAAAAACAGTTGCTGCTTTCTGTACAATCAGGTTGTACCAGCCGATTGGGTAATCAACAAGGAGGATGAAGATGCTGACGTTTGACGACCGGTGCAAGGTGAAGGATCGGTATCTGGAATACTGCAAAGAAAAGCAGGTAGACAGCAGCAATCCCGGGCATTTTCTGGTATGGCTGGGAATGATGGGGCTGCTGGATGATGAAGCAGTGAAAGAGCTGCTGAGAGCATAAGTGCTTTAATGGGGAAGGAGGGGATAACATTGGATAGAAAGATTCTGAAGGACTATGTGGACGCTGTAGAGCTTGCAAAGGAGACTGAGGAGGATATCCGAAGACTTCGGGAAAAGAAAAAAGAAACAGCCCATATATGTGTGCGGGGGAGCAATCCTGAATTTCCGTATCAAGAGCAGCATTTCAGCATGGAGGGGACAGCTTTCACTTGGAAAGATGATAATCTGTTGTTGAATGAAGAAAAGGTTTTACTGGAAAGAAAACAGAAAGCCGATAAAATCCGGACGTTGGCACAGAAAGAAGTAAATAAAGCACCTGTTCGGATGCAACGTATTATCCGCTTTAGATATTTTGAAAATTTATCGTGGGAGGATATAGCGAATAGAATGGGAAGAACTTGCACCGGAGATAGTGTGAGAAAAGAGTTTGAGAGATTCTCAAAATAGAATGTTTTTGTATGAAGGGGATTTTACAATATATGTA
>CAVCMG010000029.1:0-36990 GCA_963603285.1 Ruminococcus bromii | reverse complement strand
GACAGACAGACAGACAGACAGACAGACAGACAGACAGACAGACAGACAGACAGACGGACAGCTTATAGATTGGCCGGATTAAGGGGAAGGTTTTGGACAATAAGGAGAGAGCAGTTGCTGTTGGAAATGCATGACAAAGCTCTGACAGCAAAAGATTCAGAAGGGAAAGAGGTGTAAATTGTTGAAAAATACTTACACAAAAGATGAATCGAATGTATATCAAATTAATGAACAAGACTATACGTTTGCAGAACTCATGGATTCGCTTGTAAAAAACTATAGAAATGTTTTTCTAGTTGATAAGATAAGCCATGAAATACAGATTTACCGTTATCAGAATACAGAGGTTGGCGTGAGTGAATTAATAGATGCCAAACAGCCGTACGACATAGTTGTAAATGCATATATTGATAATAATGTATTTGAACTAGACCGGGAAAAGATGAGACAGGCTATGAAACTTGAGCTTGTATGTCAGCAGCTTGAACGTGTTCAGCAGTTTACGGTGCATTATAGAATAAAACGGCAGGGTGAAATTTCATTTTATTATATGAAGTGTGCCAGAATCGGAGATGCCTGGGATTTCCAGAAAATCGTGATGGCTTTCTGCGATGAGAATGAAGATGCAAAACGAGTGGAGGTGGCCAATGTCATTGAAAAAATGAATGCCGGGCCTAAACGTAAAATACTGATTGTGGAAGATAACGCACTGACAAGAGAGATACTTGTTTCCATATTAGAGGATGAATATGAAATTCTTATGGCTGGGGATGGCGAAGAAGGATTACATGTGCTGGAGAAAAATTATGACGATCTTGCACTGATTCTACTGGACGTGCAAATGCCTAAATGTAACGGTTTTCAGTTCATGGAAAGAGTCAAGGATGATGTGCTGATGTCAAGTGTTCCGATCATTGTTACGACAACAAGTGATCAGGCTAACACAGAGCTGGAATGTCTGAATATGGGAGCAAGGGATTTTATCGTAAAGCCCTACAATGCAAAGCTTATCAAAAGTCGTATAAAAAATATCATTGAGCTGAAAAAAGCCTCCAGGACGTTAAAAGCCTTGGAAATTGATACGTTGACAGGGGTGTATACAAGACAGGCATTTATACATTATCTGAGTATGATATTAGAGCAGAAAAGGGATGAAAATATCCATCTGGTTGTTGCCAAAATCACAGATCTTAAACTAGTCAATTCGGTATACGGTTCGAAAATTGCTGACGATATTCTAACTTACCTTGCAAAGACCTACAAAGCGTATGCTCATAATGGTATAGTGGCTCGGCTGGGAAGCAGCTCGTTTGCCTGCGCAATGGTTGGGGAGCAGAATCCGGAGCCGGAAGAAATTGCACAAAAGGTTGCAGAAATTGAGAAGGACATGCCGATATCCAATGTGAAGGTAAAGTATGGTATCTATATTAATATTGATAAGTCTCTGCCGGTAGAGGTATTATGCGATTGTGGCATTGCTGCGATAGAGAGTCTGGGCGATGCGTATGAGCAGAGAATGGCTTACTATACCGATGAGATTGTGCAAAAAAAGATACAGAACAGGCAGATAGAAAATGATTTTGAGGATGCAATAAAAAATAGGGAGTTTCAGATATACTATCAGCCGAAGCATGAACTGGAGAATAAAGCGATCACAGGAGCGGAGGCTTTGGTTCGGTGGGTTAAAGCGGATGGCGCATGTATTTCTCCTGGTGAGTTTATTCCTGTTTATGAAATGGATGGATTGATTGTAAAGCTGGATGAATATGTATTCCGTTCAGTGTGCACTTTCCAGAAAAAGTGTATGGATGCCGGCAGACAGCTTCTGCCGATTTCTATCAATTTGTCCAGGGCAAGCATCAATCATGAACATGTAGCTGCCCGTTATATTCAGATTATCAAAGACTATGATATTCCATTTGAGGTGGTACCGATCGAGCTGACAGAGTCTGCTACAGTAGGGCTTGACCATATTCAGGATGAGATTAGTCAGCTGGTACAGGCAGGATTCAGGCTCCATGTGGATGATTTTGGCTCTGGCTACTCATCTTTGAACATATTGAACCAGCTGCCGTTCAGTGTATTAAAGATCGATAAAAGTCTGATTGACAATATTACGCAGGTCAAAGGGAAATTAGTTGTAAAGCAGGTGATTACGCTGGCACAGATGCTGGATATGGAGATCGTGGCTGAAGGCGTAGAGTATGCAGGACAGCTGGATATATTGAAAGATATGAAGGTTGACGCTATTCAGGGCTTTTATTTTGCCCGGCCGATGCCAGAAAGAGAATTTGTAAGCTATTGTGAAAGGTATGGTTTACAGATATAGCATGCGCAATAGCCGCAAGTATTTGATTAACAGAGGTGGCAGAGACGAAATGTTTTAGCGGAAAAAGAAAGACTTAGGATATACCATGGGAGAGCTGTCTGGACAATTTATCCCATAAGTTAAACAAAAAACAACACTCTCCAGACAGCTTTTTTGTCAAAAATGACGAGTTTCCAGAAAAATGCACGAGAAAGATTGCAAATAACTAACCGTTGTGCTACTATACTTCTGCAAGTTAGAAAATGCTAATGAAAGTGAGGGTGTACGAAATGCCTTTAACGATGGCTAATGTAGGTCAGGAGTATGTAATCAAGAAAGTCGGAGGAAAGGAAGAGACCAGAAAGTTCCTTGAGAGTCTTGGGTTTACCAACGGCAGTGTCGTTACCGTTGTATCCGATATTATTGGTAATCTGATCGTGAATATCAAGGATTCACGCGTAGCAATCAATAAGGAGATGGCATCCAAAATTCTAGTGTAACAGGAGGAAAGCATGAGAACCTTAAAAGAAGCAAAGGTCGGAGAGACTGTCAAGGTCACAAAGCTGACAGGTACCGGAGCTGTTAAACGCAGAATCATGGATATGGGCATCACAAAGGGTGTCGAGGTTTATATCCGTAAAGTTGCACCGCTGGGCGATCCGGTTGAGGTTACAGTTCGTGGATATGAACTGTCACTCAGAAAAGCAGATGCTGAGATTATCGAAGTAGAATAAAACAATCCTTTGGCAACAGAGGATTTGTTTTTTGCGCATTGGTTAGAAATATCTAATGAAAGTTGCCTGCGGGTAAATGAAATTGATGAAGCCTAACACAAATACATCTGCACTAACAATGTTTTAAAAAACTATTTTTTACATTCTATGTGAAAAGGAGAAGAGAATATGGCAATTAAGATTGCTCTCGCGGGTAACCCGAACTGTGGTAAAACCACACTGTTCAATGCCCTGACAGGCTCCAACCAGTTCGTTGGTAACTGGCCGGGTGTTACCGTAGAGAAAAAAGAAGGACGTCTGAAAGGACACAAAGATGTAACTATCGTCGATCTTCCGGGTATCTACTCCCTGTCCCCGTACACACTGGAGGAGGTTGTAGCCAGAAATTACCTGATCACCGAAAGACCGGATGCTATCCTGAATATTCTGGATGGTACTAACCTTGAGCGTAACCTGTATCTGACCACACAGCTGGAAGAGCTGGGAATCCCGGTTATCTGTGCTGTCAACATGATCGATCTGGTTCGTAAGAACGGTGATGAGCTGAATATCAAAGAGCTGTCCAAGGTACTGGACTGCGAGGTTGTTGAGATCTCCGCTCTGAAAGGTACCGGCGTTACAGAGGCTGCCAATGTGGCAGTAAAAGCCGCCAACAGTGGCAGAAAGATGCTGCCGCCGCACAAGTTTGCCGCATCTGTAGAGTCTGCACTGGAAAATATCGAAAAGACACTGCTTTCCGGTAAGCCGCAGGAGCAGCAGAGATGGTACGCTATCAAGCTGTTTGAACGTGATGAGAAGATCCAGGAGCAGCTGGGTGTTTCCACAGCTTCCGTCGAGACATACATCGAAGCATGTGAGGAAAAAATGGATGATGATTCCGAGAGTATCATTACCAACGAGCGTTATACATACATCACTTCCATTATTGGCAAGTGCTTAAAGAAAAAACGTTCCGCAGACGGTATGACACTGTCTGATAAGATCGATAAGATCGTTACAAACCGTATTCTGGCGCTGCCGATCTTCGCAGTGATCATGTTTATTGTTTACTATGTATCTGTAACAACAGTCGGTGGTATCGCTACAGACTGGGCTAACGATGGTGTGTTCGGTGATGGCTGGCATCTGTTCGGTATCGGTACAGCAGCTTACGAAGAAGCTGATGAGCCGTACACAGACGCTATGAACGTTATCAACGCTTTTGTTGATGCCAGCGGTGACGAAGCTCTGGCTGAGACAATCGATGCTGAGTCTGAGGGTTATGATCCGGCTGCAGCTCTGGAAGCTGTAAAAGCATACGCAGCTACTGTAAGTGCTGACGCTACTGCTGATTACACTCTGGAAGACGAAGAAACTCTGGCAACAGAGGATGTTACCTATACAGGTGCTGATCTGGCAGAAGCCGTTACCGTATACGAGGCTGACGGTGCAGAAGAGCCGGATCCGGCTGACTTTGGTATCTGGGTACCGGGTATCCCGGCACTGCTGGATGCAGGTCTTTCCAAGCTGAATGTAGCTGACTGGCTGTACGGACTGATCATGGATGGTATCGTAGCCGGTGTCGGAGCCGTTCTTGGTTTCGTTCCGCAGATCCTGATCCTATTCATCTTCCTGGCATTCTTGGAAGGCTGCGGTTATATGGCACGTATCGCGTTCATCATGGACCGTATCTTCCGTAAATTTGGTCTTTCCGGTAAATCCTTCATCCCGATGCTGATCGGTTCTGGTTGTGGTGTTCCTGGTATCATGGCTTCCCGTACGATCGAGAATGACAGAGACCGTAAGATGACCATTATGACAACAACATTCATCCCGTGTGGTGCTAAGCTTCCGTTTATCGCCATGATCGCGGGTGCTGTATTCGGTGGCGCTCCGTGGGTAGCTCCGAGTGCATACTTCCTTGGTATCGCAGCAATCATCTGCTCCGGTATCATCCTGAAAAAGACAAAACTGTTTGTCGGTGATCCGGCTCCGTTCGTTATGGAGCTTCCGGCTTACCATCTGCCGACTGTAGGCAGCGTGCTCAGAAGCATGTGGGAGCGTGGCTGGTCCTTCATCAAGAAGGCTGGTACCATCATCCTTCTGTCTACTATCGTTATCTGGTTCACAACATACTTCGGCTTTGTAGATGGCGCATTCCAGATGCTGACTGAGGATCAGATCGACTACTCTATCTTGGGTACGATCGGCCGTGGTCTCAGCTGGATCTTCGTTCCGCAGGGCTGGGGCAACTGGCAGGCAACTGTCGCTTCCATCACAGGTCTTGTTGCCAAAGAGAACATCGTTGGTACTCTGGGTATCCTGTATGGTGGCGGAGATGGAAGTGTATATGCCAATATCGCAGCTTCCTTCACAGCTGTTACTGGATATTCCTTCCTGGCATTCAACCTGCTGTGCGCACCGTGCTTCGCAGCTATGGGTGCTATCAAGCGTGAGATGAACAATACCAAGTGGTTCTGGGTAGCTATCGGTTATCAGTGTGGTCTGGCTTATCTGGTATCCTTGGTTGTTACACAGATCGGTAACCTGGTTACAGGTGCTGGCTTCAGTGTATGGACCATCGTAGCATTCGTTATCATCGCAGCATTTATTTACCTGCTGGTTCGTCCGGCAAAGGTTCCGGAAACTTCCGGCAAACATGCTGTAGCAAAATAAATCTTGTTTTATCAACAGGTGATAGGAGGTAGTTTATGGGTACATTTATTGTAGGCGCTGTGGTTGTACTGATCGTAGCGGTGATCGTCAGAACGATGATCAAAGACAAAAAAAGCGGTAAATCCTCCTGCGGCGGCGACTGTGGTCACTGCAGAGGCTGCCACTAAAATGCAAAGCGTATCCCCCGGGTCGTATGATCCGGGGGAATTTGCGTACAGGGAAAGATAAAAATAGCATAAATTACCAAAAAAATGCTGTATTTTTGGCAGAAATGCTTGATTTTTGGCAGTAAGGTGAGTAAAGTAGTACATGAATGTTTTTATACAGGCAGGTGTCTGTATAGTCCGTAACGAATGTATATAACCGCATCATGCGAAAGGAGATAGAGATAACATGAGTCAGGTATATAATCCGAAGGTCATTGAGAAAAAATGGCAGCAGATCTGGGATGAAAAAAAGGCCTTTGCTGCAACTAATGACTATACAAAACCGAAATTTTACGCACTGGTGGAGTTTCCATATCCGTCAGGACAGGGTCTGCATGTCGGACATCCGCGTCCGTACACCGCACTGGACATCGTAGCTAGAAAGAGAAGAATGCAGGGCTACAACGTACTGTATCCGATGGGCTGGGATGCCTTTGGTCTGCCGACTGAGAATTATGCGATCAAGAACAAGGTACATCCGAAGATCGTTACCAAGAATAATGTGGAACGTTTCAAAAAGCAGCTGCATTCCCTGGGCTATTCCTTTGACTGGGACAGAGAGATCAATACTACAGATCCGAATTATTATAAATGGACCCAGTGGATCTTCCTCAAGCTGTTCAAGGCCGGTCTGGCCTACAAGACAGAGATGCCGATCAACTGGTGTACATCCTGTAAATGTGGTCTGGCAAACGAGGAGGTTGTCAATGGCGTATGTGAGCGCTGCGGCAGCGAGGTTGTCCGTAAGGTTAAGAGTCAGTGGATGTTAAAAATCACAGCATACGCTGACAAGCTGATTGATGATCTGGACAGTGTGGACTATATCGAGAGAGTCAAGGTTTCCCAGAAAAACTGGATCGGCCGCTCCCACGGTGCTGAGGTAGAATTTAACCTCAAAGACAAAGAAGATAAGCTGAAGATCTATACCACCAGACCGGATACTCTGTTTGGTGTTACCTACATGGTTGTTTCCCCAGAGCATCCGTATCTGGAGAAATACAAAGACGAGATCAAAAACTACGACGAGATCATCGCTTACCGTGAACAGGCTGCCAAGAAGTCTGATTTCGAACGTACAGAGCTGGCAAAGGACAAGACCGGTGTACAGATCGATGGCTTAAGCGCTATCAATCCGGTAAACGGCAAGGAAATTCCGATCTGGGTATCCGATTATGTTCTGATGTCCTATGGTACAGGTGCAATCATGGCCGTACCGGCACACGATACCCGTGACTGGGAATTTGCAAAGAAATTCAATCTGCCGATCATCGAGGTTATCGCAGGTGGAGACGTAGAGAAGGAAGCCTTCACAGACGTTGCCACAGGTACACTGGTTAACTCCGGTTTTCTGACCGGTATGTCCGTAGAAGAGGCCAAGAAAGCCATCATCGACTGGCTGGTCAAAGAGGGCGTCGGTGTATCCAAGACGAACTTCAAGTTGCGTGACTGGGTATTCTCCAGACAGCGTTACTGGGGCGAGCCGATTCCAATCGTCAAATGCCCGAAATGCGGTTACGTGCCGATCGACGAGAGCGAGCTGCCGCTGGAGCTGCCGGAGGTAGAAAACTACGAGCCGACTGACAACGGTGAATCCCCGATCGCCAAGATGAGAAGCTGGGTAGAGACAACCTGTCCGTGCTGTGGTGGTCCGGCAGAGCGTGAGACCGATACCATGCCGCAGTGGGCCGGTTCTTCCTGGTATTTCCTGCGTTATACCGATCCGAATAATGAAAATGCCCTGGCAAGCCAGGAGGCTTTAAAATACTGGATGCCGGTAGACTGGTATAATGGTGGTATGGAGCATACCACACTGCATCTTCTGTATTCCCGTTTCTGGCATAAATTCCTGTACGATCAGGGTGTAGTGCCGTGTCCGGAACCGTATCAGAAGAGAACATCCCACGGTATGATCCTCGGCTCCAACGGTGAGAAGATGAGTAAATCCCGTGGAAACGTCGTAAATCCGGATGATATCGTCAATGAGTTTGGTGCAGATACACTGCGTACCTACGAGATGTTTATCGGTGCTTTCGACGCTGCTGCTTCCTGGAGTGAAGAGGGTGTCCGCGGCTGCCGCCGTTTCCTGGAGCGTGTATGGAAACTGCAGGATATGGTGACAGAGGAGACCGGCTACAGCAAGGATCTCGAGACCCGTATGCACCAGACCATCAAGAAGGTATCCAGTGACTTTGAGAACCTGAAATACAATACAGGTATCGCAGCCATGATGGCGCTGATCAATGAGTTTTACAAGAAAGGCTCTCTGACCCGCGACGAGTTCAAGACGCTGATCGTTCTGCTGAACCCGGTAGCTCCGCATATCACAGAGGAGCTGTGGGAGATCATGAACTACGGCGGTATGCTGCATGAGACCAGCTGGCCGGAGTACGAGGAAGAAAAGACCGTAGAGCATACCGTAGAGATCGGTGTACAGGTCAACGGTAAAGTCCGTGCTACAGTCAAGCTGTCCAAGGATGCTTCTAAGGAAGAGGCTCTGGCAGCAGGTAAAGAGGCTGTCAAGGATCGTCTGACCGGCAACATTATCAAAGAGATTTACGTGCCGGGCAAGATCATCAATATCGTTTGCAAATAAAACGACATTTATATAGGAAGTGTTAAATAAAGAGTATGCGAAGAAGCGGTGTCAGAAATGATGCCGTTTCTTTTTGCTCCTGCAAAAATTTCATAACGAACACTGTGTACAGGGGATAAAATAGTTTGGTGACTGAACTAAAACGAATTTTCAATCAAAAATACAGTCATTTTTCACAGAAATTTCAACAGAATTTATAAAAAACTTCTAAAATGTAAAATTGTCAACAATCTACAATTGACAATTGCCCGATTTTAACCTATTATCAAACAGATCATTGCGTTTTGGAAAAGGTCTGTCTGACATTTTATGACATTGAAGTGATAAAAAGACACAGGATAAAATTTCCAATACGAAAGAAAATGTATCTGTATAGCCGAAAACAGATACAAGAGAATAAAAAGGATGGGATAAACTATGAAAAAGTATCTGGCGCGAAGAATAGCCATGGCCATTTTCACAATTCTTGTCGTGGCCTGTCTGACATTCTTCCTGATGAATGCGATCCCCGGTAATCCCTGGTTATCGGAAAAAACGCCCTCGCAGGCGACCATCGATGCACTGAATGCCAAGTACGGTCTTGACCAGCCTCTGATGGTACAGCTGGGCAAGTATCTGGGCAACTTGCTTCACGGCGATTTCGGTACATCCATTAAGATGCAGAAGAACCGTCCAGTTCTGGCCATTATCAAGGAGATGTTCCCGGTATCTGCAAAGATTGGTGCTCTGGCACTTCTCTGGGCTGTGCTGGTCGGCGTACCGCTCGGATGTCTGGCTGCCTTCAAGAGAGGCACCAAGATCGACAGCTTACTGCGGGTCATCTGTACGATCGGCATTTCCATGCCGGGCTTCGTTGTGGCAACACTGCTTTTGCATGCGTTCTGCGGCGGTATCTCAGGAATGAAATTTTTTCCGGCCCTGTTTGACGGCACACCGAAGAGCTATGTGCTGCCATGTCTGGCGCTGGGCTTCTATCCAATGTGTTATCTGTCCAGACAGACACGTACGGCGATGCTTGACTCCATCAACCAGGAGTACATCAAAACTGCCCGTGCTAAGGGTCTGAAAAACAGTGCGATTATCTTCAAGCACGCCCTGAGAAATGCTCTGATTCCAGTTATCACTTACCTGGGACCGCAGATCGCTTTCACGCTGTGTGGTGGTCTGGTTGTAGAGCAGGTATTCTCCATTCCGGGTCTGGGACGTTACTTTATCCAGTCGATCCAGAACCGTGACTATCCGCTGATCATGGGTACAACGATCTTTCTGGCAACGTTCGTTATTATCATGAACCTGATCGTAGATATCTGCTACAAATTTGTCGATCCGCGAATCAATCTTGGAAATGGAGGAAACTAGGCTTGAGCGATAAGAACGTTAAACTGGGTTCTCTGCAGCCGAATATCGATGATATCCTGCAGTGGAACGATCTCCCGGCTGACGCTTTTGAGCCGGCGAGTTCCGAAGAAAAAGCGAATTTTATTCAGGACAGAAAGAGCGTTTCCTACTGGAAGGATGCATGGAGACGTCTCCGCAAGAATACAGTGGCTATGGTAGCCCTGGTCATTATCATTTTCCTCTGTCTGTTTGCCTTTGTCGGTCCGAGCATCGTACCGTACAGCTACAAGCAGCAGATCCGTGGTGCCGAGGCGCTGGATCCGTGGCACTACACACTGGAGGATGAGGCAAAGATCAATGCCTATATCGAAGAACATACTGGTTCTGCATCACTGTCTCCGGATGAGGCCGTAGAGCAGGCCCGTGCCGAGGCTGAAGCTGAGGGCAAGGAGCTGAGCCGTATCGAAGAGGCTAAGATCCGTGCACAGGCCAATGTGGCTTCCCAGCAGCAAACAGAAACAGAAAACATTACCCCGAAGCAGGCAGCCAAGGAGCTGGGTATCAAGGCTTCTCTGTTTGGTTACTCAGAGGATGAGTTACAGAGAAAAGCAGCCGGTGAGAGCGTATTCCCGCATGTGTTTGGTACAGACGATCTGGGCCGTGATATCATGGTCCGTGTCATGGTGGGTACACGTGTATCTATCATTGTAGGTATCTGTGCGGCACTGCTTGTACTGGTTATTGGTGCGATCTACGGATCTATCTCCGGCTACTGCGGCGGTATCGTGGATAATATCATGCAGCGAATCGTTGAGATCATCTACTCCATCCCGGAGATGCTGATCATCCTGCTGTTATCTGCTACGTTGAAACCGGCACTGGAAACCTTTCAGAATGCGGGCAACGGTCCGTTAAACAGACTGGTTACGATCCTCGGACCGAACCTGATCTCTATGTTCATTGCTTTCGGTCTGTTATACTGGGTAACCATGAGCCGTATCATTCGTGGACAGATCCTGCAGTTAAAGCAGCAGGAATATGTCACAGCAGCCAGAGCACTCGGTGCAAAGGGCGGACGCATCATCGGCAGACATCTGCTGCCGAACTGTATCGGACAGATTGTTACAACGACATTCCTGCAGATTCCGTCGGCTATTTTCCTGGAGTCCTTCCTGTCCTTCGTCGGTGTTGGTGTTTCCGCACCGCTGACCAGTCTGGGTTCCATGTGTTCTGAGGCGTTAAGTGGACTGACATCGTATCCGTACCGTCTGCTGATTCCGGCTATCATCTTAAGTATCATGATTCTGTCCCTGAACCTGTTCGGTGATGGCCTTCGTGATGCCCTTGATCCGAGACTGAAGAAATAAAGAGAGAGGAGAATATACTATGGCACAGGATAAAACAACCGAAAATCTGCTTGAAGTAAAAGATCTCCACGTTTCTTTCTTTACTCCGGCCGGTGAGGTCAAAGCAGTAAACGGTATCAGTTACAATCTGAAATATGACGAGGTTATGGGTATCGTCGGTGAGTCCGGTTCCGGTAAAAGTGTGGAGGCCTATTCCATTATCGGTCTGTTACAGTCTCCGGGTAAGGTCGTTGGCGGCTCCATTACCTTTGAGGGAGAGGACATGCTGGCAAAATCCAGCAAGGAAATGATCGACATCCGTGGAAACAAGATTGCCATGATCTTCCAGAATCCGATGACCTGTCTGAACCCGGTATATACCATCGGCAACCAGCTGGTGGAGGCTCTGCATGCCCATGACAAGTCGGTATCCAAAGAGGAAGCCGAAAAGAGAGCCATGGAAATGCTGGAGCAGGTAGGTATCAACAATGTAGAAAAGCGAATGAAACAGTATCCGCACGAGCTGTCCGGTGGTATGCGCCAGCGTGTCATGATCGCTATGGGTCTGATCTGTCATCCGCAGCTTCTGATTGCCGATGAGCCTACCACGGCCCTGGACGTTACGATCCAGGCACAGATCCTTGAGGTTATGAAGAATATCCAGAAAAAGAACCACATGGGTATCATCTTCATCACACATAATCTGGGCGTTGTAGCCGAAATCTGTGACAAGGTTTCTGTTATGTACGCCGGAAAGATGGTAGAACAGGGACCGGTGGATGATATCTTCTACAAGCCGGGCCATCCGTATACGATGGGTCTGCTCCGCTCCATGCCCCGTGTGGATGCAGAGAGCTATGAGCGTCTGATCCCGATTGAGGGTACACCGGTCGATATGTTAAATCCGCCGGAAGGCTGTCCGTTTGCCCCGCGCTGCGAACATGCCATGAAGATCTGTCTGCAGAAAATGCCCCCCTATGTGGAGCTCGGTGACGACCACCGCGCCGCATGCTGGCTGAGAGTGCAGGAGCAGTTAACAAAGCAAAAAGAAACGGAGGGACAGGAAAATGAGTAACGATAAAAAAGACGATATTCTTGTTTCCGTTGAACATTTAAAGAAATA
This sequence comes from Ruminococcus bromii, assembly GCA_963603285.1. Classification (GTDB taxonomy): domain Bacteria; phylum Bacillota; class Clostridia; order Lachnospirales; family Lachnospiraceae; genus UBA11957. The sequence continues at coordinate 24,687 of CAVCMG010000029.1, read as the reverse complement.
TTTCCCGGTCAAGGGCTTAAAGGGACCGGGCGTGCAGGCGGTAGAGGATATTTCCATGTTTATCCGCCGCGGCGAGACACTGGGTCTTGTCGGCGAGTCTGGCTGTGGTAAGACCACACTGGGACGTACGATCCTGCAGCTGCACGAGCCAACCTCCGGTAAGATCATCTACGACGGCCAGCCGATCTTCGAGGGTGAGAATCCCTGGGCATTGCAGGCTGACGGTACGATGAAGGCTGTCAAAGTGCCGAAGCCGAAAAAGGTCAATATGCTGCCCTACAGAAGAAAGATGCAGATCATTTTCCAGGATCCGTCTGCCAGCCTTGACCCGCGTATGACCGTGGGTGAGATCATCGGCGAGGCGCTGGATATCCACAAGCTGTTCCCGAACAAAAAGGACAGAAATGACCGCATCAAAGAGCTTCTGGGCCATGTAGGCTTAAATACCGAGCATGCCAATCGTTATCCGCATGAGTTCTCCGGCGGTCAGCAGCAGCGTGTCGGTATTGCCAGAGCACTGGCTGTCAATCCGGAATTTATCGTCTGTGACGAGCCGATCTCGGCTCTGGATGTATCCATTCAGTCACAGGTTGTCAATATGTTGGAGGACATGCAGGAGGAGATGGGTCTGACCTATCTGTTCATCGCGCATGATCTGTCTGTTGTCCGTCATATCTCCAACCGTATCGGCGTTATGTACCTCGGTACAATGGTTGAGCTGGCAGAAAGCTATGAGCTGAACAGACATCCGATCCATCCGTACACCAAGACGCTGCTTTCTGCAGTACCGGTGCCGGATCCGCAGCTGAGCCGTTCCAGACAGCGTATCGTTCTTGAGGGCGATATTCCATCCCCGATGAACCCGCCGAAGGGCTGCCGTTTCCACACCCGTTGTCCGTATGCGACCGACAGATGCCGGGAGCAGGTTCCGGTATTTAAAGAGTACGAGCCGGAGCACTGGGCAGCATGTCACTTACTCGAAGAGTAAGAAAAATATACTGATTGTACAGTATCACAGCATGTAGAGGGCTATGATATGTACGTGAGCGGTCAGTAAAAGTTATGGATAATGCAGCAATAGGGCTGATTATCATAAAAAATTTTCAGGAGGAGAAGAGAAATGAAAATGAAAAAAATTCTCACACTTGCCCTGGCAACTGCTATGAGTCTTTCTACCCTGGCTGGTTGTGGCAGCAGTTCTTCATCTGCAGCAGCTACTTCCGGTTCCACTACGGACTCCGCAGCTTCCGAGGCAACTTCATCTGCCGCATCTGAGGCAGGTTCCGCAGTAGAGAGCACAGTATCCGGTGACGGCTTCAACATCACCGTAAACTTTGCATCCGAGCCGCAGACTATGGACCCGGCACTGAACACGACAGTTGACGGTGGCGTTATGGCACATCATCTGTTTGAGGGTCTGATGAAATGGACAAACTCCGGTAAAGAGATTGACGGTACAAACGGTAAAGCAAGTGCTGCTGAGATCACTTACGGACAGGCTGAGAGCTACGATAAGACAGAGAACGAGGACGGTACAGTAACATACGTATTCCACCTTCGTGATGACATCAAATGGTCCGATGGTAAGGACGTAACGGCTGAGGACTTCGCTTATTCCTGGCGTCGTCTGGCTGATCCGGCTACAGCGGCTGACTACAGCTACATGCTTTCTCCGGTTGTTAATGCCGATGAGATCACAGCTGGTGAGAAGGATCCGTCCGAGTTGGGCGTTGAAGCTACAGATGACAAGACCTTTACTGTAACTCTGAAAAACGAGTGTGCATACTTCGAAGAGCTGTGTGCATTCCCGTCCCTGTTCCCGGTACGTCAGGATGTGATCGAGGAGAAGGGTGACCAGTGGACATTCGACACGGATTCCTATATCTCCAATGGTGCATACAAGCTGAAAAGCTGGGAACACAACTCCGCTATCGTCATGGAGAAAAACGAGAACTACTACGATGTAGCTAAGCTGGGACCGGATACCATCACCTTCAAGCTGATGGATGATGAGAACGCTATGCTGTCCGGTTATAACTCCGGCGAGCTGGACTTCATCGAGAGAGTTCCGCAGGCTGAGGTTACCAGCATGATCGCTTCCGGCGACCTGAATATCGTAAGCTATCTGGGTACATACTATGTATGCTTCCAGAACGAGAAAGCTCCGTTTGATGATCCGAGAGTACGTGAGGCCTTCACACTGGCTATTGACCGTACGTACCTTGTAGAGAAGGTTACACAGACTGGACAGGTTGAGGCTGACGGTTATGTACCGAGCGGTGTAAACGACGCTGCCGGTGCTGCTGGCGATGATTTCCGTGCCGTTGGTGGATCCTACTACTCTGTAAGTGAGGATGATTATCAGGCAAACTGTGACAAGGCCAGAGAGCTTCTGAAAGAGGCTGGTTATGAGAATGGTGAAGGCTTCCCGGTTGTTGAATATCTGTACAACACAGATGATAACCACAAAGCTATTGCCGAGGCTCTGAAATCCATGTGGGAAGAAGAGCTGGGCGTTACTGTAACTCTGAACAACCAGGAGTGGGCTGCCTTCGTTCAGACACGTAAAGATGGTGATTACTCCATCGCACGTAACGGCTGGATCGGTGACTACAACGACCCGATGACATTCCTTGACATGTTCAAGACAGGCGGCGGTAACAACGACGCAAAATACAGCAACAAAGAGTTTGACGAGCTGATCGACAAGGCAAATTCCACTGTGGATGTAGCAGAGCGTATGTCCCTGATGCATCAGGCAGAGGATCTGCTGGTTGGCCAGGATTATGCCATCTCCCCGCTGTACTTCTATACACAGTACTTCATGCTGAAAGATGATATCAAAGGCATGTACTACACACCGCTTGGATTCTTCTTCTTCGGTTACACACAGAAGGGTTGATAAGCAGATAGCGACAAAGATTCTGTAAAGAACCGGCGTCGATGATCAAAATTGATTCACAGAATCGATTTTGATATGCAACGCAGGAAAATCCGGACAGTCAGAGGTTTTATCTGGCTGCCCGGATTTTTTCAGAAAGGATGTAAAAGGCATGAAAGCATATGAGAGACTGATCAATTATGCAAAGGTATGGACAACGAGCGTAGAGGATGCCGAGTGTATCCCGTCTACGGACAGAGAGCTTGTACTGGCAAGACAGCTGGTGGAGGAGCTGAAAAGCCTTGGTATTGCCGATGCCTGGATGGATGAGCACGGTTATGTTTACGGCAGTCTGGCGGCAACACCGGGCAAGGAAGATGTACCGGCCCTGGCGTTTATTTCCCATATGGACACCGCACCGGATGCCTCCGGTGAAAACGTAAAGCCGCAGCTGATCCCGGACTATAACGGTGAGGATATCGAGCTGGGCCACAGCGGCAAATATCTGACGCTGGCAGATTTCCCACATCTTGCTTCCTTAAAGGGCCGTACCCTGATCACGACAGACGGTACGACGCTGCTGGGCGCAGACGATAAGGCCGGCATCGCAGAGATCATGACGGTACTGGATACGTTGATCAATGGGGATACACCGCACGGCAAGATCTGTGTAGCGTTTACACCGGATGAGGAGATCGGTTCGGGTGCTGAAGAATTGCAGCTGGATAAGCTGGGCGCTGTGTATGGCTATACGGTGGACGGCTCCGAGGAAGGCGAGATCCAGTATGAGAATTTCAATGCAGCCAATGCTGTTGTGAAATTCCATGGGAAAAATGTGCATACCGGAAGTGCAAAGAATATCATGATCAATGCTATGCAGCTGGCCGTGGATTTCCATGCCGCACTGCCGGAAAAAGAGAGACCGGAGTGTACCGAAGGCTACGAGGGCTTTTACCATCTGTACCAGATGGACGGCTCTGTAGAAGAGACAACGTTGCATTACCTGCTCCGTAATTTTACCGATGAGGGACTGGCAGAGCAGAAACATATGCTGCAGAAGCTGGCAGACGAGATCAACGTGAAATATCCGGAAGGGACAGCCGAGGTCGAGATCAAGGATTCCTACAGCAATATGAAGCAGAAGATCGAGCCGTGTATGCAACTGATCGATTATGCAGTCAAAGCGTGTGAAAAAGCATCGGTGAAACCGCTGATCGTACCGATCCGCGGCGGTACAGACGGTGCAAGACTAAGCTTCAGGGGTCTGCCGTGTCCGAATCTGGGAACCGGCGGCTATGCATTCCACGGAATCTACGAGCATATCACCGTAGAGGGTATGGACAAGACCGTAGAGATCCTGCTGGGGATCATTGCACAGTTCTGTGCATAAAACTGCTATCTGGATGATTTTTCATGGAAAATGAAGAAATATTAACAGAATTGACAGGAAAAATGCACCGTAGCATAATAAAAAAGAATGAAAGTGACTGTACAGCATAAGCATTTGTCATTGCCGAGCAGTTACAAAAGATAAAGCAACACAGCAATAACGTACAAAAGCAACAGGAGATACAGATGGCAGCACTGACATACAAAACACTGGCAGAGAGCGTGGCGGATGCGATCCGTGGCAAGATCATGGAAAACCGCCTCACACCGGGCGAACGCATCGTGGAGCAGGAACTGGCAGACGAATTTCAGACCAGCCGGGGACCGATCCGTGAAGCACTGCGCCAGCTGGAAAGTGAAGGACTGGTCGTGTATGTTCGCAATGCCGGCTGTTCTGTGAGAACATTATCAGTAAAAGAGACCTATGAGCTATACATGATGCGCGCCAACTATGAGACACTGGTCGTACGGCTGTTGCAGGGGCAGATTCCCGAGTGTATCCTGACGAGGATGCAGTGTGCACTGCAGGATATGCGGCAGGAGGAAAACGCCTATGTGCACCGGCTGTTATCCATCGACCACAGCTTTCACAGTGCGATTCTGGATGCGCTGGATCTGCCACTGCTGAAAAAAGCATGGGCAGAGGTGGACTGCGTGGAGATCCTGACCTCGTATACACCGCAGAAGGTGGATGTGGAGCGGATCTATGCATCCCATTGCGAGATCCTCGATGCCTGCAGAGCGGGGGATGTGGAGCGGATCTGTGCAAAGATCATGGGACATTACTGGAAAACGATCGAGCGTCTGATGCGGGAAGAGAATCTGACACTGGAAGATCTCGGACCATCTTGGGCAGCTATATAAGAAAAATAAAAGAAGCACTATGACAGCTTTTTGAAAAAAGAGACTGACCTTTATGTTGAAAGAACGGGAAAAAGTTCTGTGCATATAAAAGGTGGTCTCTTTTTTGTATTAGATGAGAAAATGAACTCAATGGTTTACAAGAGTGAGAGAATACACGTTGGAAAACAGACAATAGGGCAGGTATGGGCAGAAAAAAGTCTGGAGGTGATATACAGGAATATGACGTCTGTACAAAAATACAATAAAAGACACGGTTCATTTCTTGACAACTAACAGAAGTCAGTGTACACTATTTTACATTAGTGAAAGCTAATGTAAAATATGCAAGGCTAATATGAAGAAAAAGAAAGCGATACTGGTAACGGATGCAGATGTAAAAACATCCCATGCATGGCGGTTATCCGTGCGTTGTACATCGTTTTTTTTGTATACGTCCTGCAAAGAAACTTGCAAATAGGGGCATGTCAAAGATAAAGCCGCAGATACTGGCGGTGAACAGCCTTGGCAGCATGTCCCGGGAAGGAAAAAGTATGAAGAAACGTGTTGTATCCATGCTTCTGGCCGGAATGATGGTACTTGGTAATGCAGGTACGGTACTTGCCGCAGAGGAAAGTGTAGTTCCGGTACAGAGCGAGGTCGTGGAGAGCCAGGTGGAAGCCCCGGCAGAGGAAACAAAAGAGCAGGTTTCAGAGACATCCGAAACAGAAGATGCTGCTCAGGAGGAAACAGAGGAAGCTGCACCGGCTGAGTCAAAAACAGAGGAAGCCGCTTCGGCAGAAGAGACTGCACAGTCCCAGACAGAGGAAGCTGTCGTTTCAGAGGATGAGGAGAGTCTGATCGATACGCAGGCCGAAGAGGGAAAACTGACAGGCGAAGGCTATGTCATGATGAACATTCCGTATGATGAGTTTTACAAAGCGGATCTTAACAACGATGTGAAAGTAGATGCTTTTACATCAGCAACTTTAAACAAGACAAGAACAGGATCTCTTGCTGGCGGTTCCTATCATGTTGATGCAAAGGGAAGCGATATCACCGGTGTAACTTTCCCGGTAAAAGTGTCAGATTTGTCTGTGCTGAAAAATGAAAAACAGATTACGGATGATTCTTCCGTAGAGATTACAGTAGAAAACAGAGGTAAAAAGACCACAACAACGTATAAAGGACAGGATGCCCTGTTTGAGAGTGAAACCTATTCTTTCTATGTACTGAAAGATACGCCGGATTTCTACAAAGAACTGACGGTTGGCAGTGATGGAAGCTTTTCTTTTGGCAAGGTAGAAGGAACAAAAGCAAAAGCTACAGAAGTCAAACTGGGTGATGATTATACCTTTACAACAGATACAACATATGGTGATTATCAGCTGGATCTGGATGAAGAGGTTGTAGAAAAATATTTTGATCATGATACTGATAAAATTTATGGAACTGTGATCAATACAACCGATGGTTCCAATTACGGTCTGCGTCATGTGGAAAATATCTGGCTGGGCAGTAAGCTGGCCTGGTGCACAGGATTTACCTCCGCTGTGCATAATTGTCCGACATCTTCTGATCATTATAAATCCATGATGGGTAAGACTATTGACAGCGTGACATACTATACCAGCAAAGGTATCTACACATTTGATATCGATGATGTAAAAGTACCGGCTAAAAATGGTATTTCTGCTGAAGTTGCTGATATGGTAGAAGGTACAGAAAAAACCACAGTAGCATACAAAAATGGAAATGTTACAGCTACATTACCGACTGATTTTAAGGCAAAATATGATGTCGATGGAACAGAAGTGACATACGCAGATGGCGAGATTTCAGGACTGGCTGGATTGACAGTGGGTACACATACACTGACAATTACGGATCAGAGTAGTACATATGCGGATATTAAAGCAACATTTACCGTCACAAGTGCCGTAGCGCCGCAGGCTGAAGTGGATGCAAAACTGGGAAAACTGGTTCCGACAGGTGATTTCACACAGGATAAGCTGAATAATTTCCTGAAAAACATTACATCTGTCAATGTGGATGGCACAGATTATGCTGCTTCTGGAAGAGGTTCTAAAAAACTGATCAATGCAGACGGCACATTCGACAGTGCCAATATGGCCAGCCTGAAGCTGGGTGATACAGCACAGTTTGAGGTGACAGCTACAGGCTATACAGAAAAACTGAAATTTACCTACACAACGTATACGTATCTGTACGCAGCACTGAACTGGAGCGAATTTTGGGCAAATGAGCCTGTGTATAATGCGGGTGATACATCATCCTCTGATAAGCTGGATGCCAAAGGAGAGACGGATAAGGGTGGATTTGATGTTGTTACCAGAGCAACAACAAACCATGGACTTCACAGAGGAAGCTTCCAGTGTGTTGCTGTTATTTATGCAGCAGATGGTCATGAGTATAAGGTTTCCCATTGGAGCGAAGATGGAAAGACGATCTACCTGACAGACGGTACAAGCATCGGCTGGAGCAAAGGAACCATCACAAAGGCTGATGAAACGACAACCAAGATGGAAAAATACGAAGTACTTGGTATCAAATATGTGCCGGTGAAAGTGGCAACAGCAGATCTGTTTGCATTCACACAGCAGTATGATGTAGCTTACAACGGCGAAGCGCTGCAGGGCGGTTATGGTGAAAATAATCTGAAAGCATATAATGCAGTTGCCAATGTAACATCTGCAACCAATGGCCTCAAGACAGCTACGCTGTCTGGCGACAGCTTCAGCTTTTCTGCAGCAGTTTCCGGCAGCGATTCCGGTCTGGAGGGTGCTGCATTAAAGACAGCTACAGGTATTACACCGAATCTTCGTACCAGTGATGATATCGGAAGCTTCGGCGAATTTATTCGTCTGGATCTGAACGGTAATTATGGTGATCTTGGTGCCCATATGCAGTATACCGAGTGGACATACTATGGCGATGACAGCACTTATACAAAGGCAGTCAGAACTTATGGTACAAAATTTGCTGCAGATAACTGGATGCATAAATCCATGGGTATCCAGCTTGGCCTGACAGAATCTGTACGTTGCCAGCTTCCGGAAGGCTCTGATGGTACTGGTTACTGGAAAGTAACTGTACATGCACTGGGCTATGAGGATTACAGCTACAAGTTCCAGGCAACTTCCGATAATATTGTGCTGAGTGCCAATATTGCCGATACAGAGACCCGCAAGGCTCTGGAAGACAAGCTTGCAGAGATCAAAAAACTGAATGAGAGCGATTACACAGCTGCATCCTGGGCTTCCCTGCAAACAGAGGTTGAGGAAGGCGAGGAACTTCTGTCAAAAACAAATGCAACAAAGGCAGCTGTAACTGAGCAGATCAAGCATCTGACAGAAGCAGTTAATGCGCTTGTGAAAGTGGCTAATAAAACAGCACTGACAAACAAGGTGGCTGAGGCAAAGAAGATCACAAAAGATGCCTATACAACAGCCACATGGAATGCTCTGCAGACAGCCATCAAGGATGCAGAAAGCGTATTAAACGCAGAAAATCCGGATCAGGCAACCGTTGATGCCAAGGTGAAATCCCTGACAGCTGCCATCAATGGTCTGGTTAAGAAAGCAGACCAGACAGCATTACGTGCAAAGGTTACTGAAGCAAAGAAGATTGCCAGAGGAACATACACAACAGCTACATGGAATGCCCTGCAGACAGCCATCAAAGATGCTGAAAATGTTCTGAATACAACAGATCCGGCACAGGCTACGATCAATGCAAAACTGACAGCACTGACAAATGCTATGGGTGCTCTGAAACAGAATACATTAAGCGTTTCTGTAGCAGCTTCTACGATCGGTGTTGGTGAGACAACAACAGTAAATGCAGCGATTTCCGGCGATTCCCAGAACGTGACCTGGGCAACCTCCAATGCTGCCGTAGCTACGGTAAGCAGCGGTAAAGTAACAGCCAAGAAAGCCGGTACAGTTACCATCACAGCTACAGCCAACGGTATCAGCCAGTCTGTTACTGTGAAAGTGGTAAATCCGTCGGTTGTACTTGCAACAACAAAGGCTACATTATATACTGCTGGTAACAAGACGTTAAATCTGAATGCAAAAGTATATGGCGTCAACAAAAATGTTACCTACAAGACTTCCAATAAGAAAGTGGCCACAGTATCCAAGACAGGTGTGGTAACAGCCAAGAAAGCCGGTAAAGCCAAGATCACAGCAACCATCAAGGTAAACGGCAAGAATAAGACAGTGACCTGCACGGTAACCGTTAAGAAGCCGTCCATCAAGCTGGCAAAATCCAGTGCAACACTGAAAGTCGGTGCTACCACAACGATCAAGGTTACTTCAACACCGGCAGGAAAAGCTACCTTCAAGTCCAGCAACAGTAAAGTAGCTACTGTCAATGGTAACGGTGTGGTAACAGCCAAGAAGAAAGGTAACGCTAAGATCACTGTAAAGTGCAACGGCGTATCCAAGACCTTCAAGGTAAAAGTTAAAAAGTAATACCATAACGAAACATAAATGTTCGTAAGCCTGACAGGGGAGAACGGCGAATATACCGTCCTCCTCTTGTCTGCGCTTATATGAAAAAGGAGATAACAGATGGCGAAACAAAAGACAACTACAGCAACGATCGCCCTGCGTGGGCTGATGATCGCAGCGGCCTTTATACTGTCCTGGGTCGAAGCACAGATTCCGGCTTTTTTTGCCGTACCGGGTATTAAGCTCGGACTGACGAATCTGGTGGTCCTGGTTGCATTGTACTGTCTGGGAGAAGCCGATGCCATCTGGATGAACATTCTGCGTATCATCCTTGTGGGATGTACATTTGGAAATATGTTTTCCTTGATATACAGTCTGGCCGGAGGCATTTTAAGCGGACTGACGATGATCCTGTTAAAACGGTTTGGCAGGTTCCATATCACGGCGGTAAGTATTGCCGGAGGCGTGATGCATAATGTGGGGCAGATTCTGGTAGCCATGGCAGTGCTGGAAACAAAAAGTATCCTGTATTATCTGCCGGTTCTGTGGATCAGCGGTATCGCAGCGGGACTGGTCGTGGGACTGATCGGAAAAGAGGTTGTGACCAGACTGCCAAAGAAGCTTTTTACTGACCGTAACAGACAGGAGAGCACGGCTGAACAGCAGGAAGATGAAAACAAATGGAGAGGATAGTGTACATGATACGACAGAAGCATAAAACCGGTAAGAAAAATACGATGAAGGCAGCGGCTTTGTTGCTGTCTCTGTGTCTTTGTACCGGATGTTCCGCAGGAAATACGACAGAGTCAGAAGATACAGGAGTACAGACAGCCACAGGCAGCAGTATGATCAGTGAAAGTGTGGCTTCCGGGGAAGCATCTGCACAGCAGTCCACAGAGGATCTGCCGCAGGCATCCCGGGATATCTTTGCCATGGATACGGTGATGAGTGTTACAGCCTATGGCGAAGAGGCGGAAACGGCAGTTTCGGCAGCAGTGGATGAGATCAACCGTCTGGACACGTTGTTCAGTGTGGGAAATGCAGACAGCGATATCGCCCGGCTGAATACGGAGAAAACAGCAACAGTCTCTGATGAGACTTTTTCTCTAGTGGAGAGAAGCCTGGAATTGTATAAGAGTACGGGCGGTGCTTTAAATATCACCATTTATCCGCTGATGGAAGCCTGGGGCTTTACCACAGGGGAGTATCGCGTACCGGAGCAGACAGAGCTTACATCATTGCTGGGAACGATGCAGATCGATGATATCCAGTGCGACAGCGATACGAAGACGATCACACTGCCGGAGCATACGCAGATTGATCTGGGAGCGATTGCCAAGGGCTATACGTCATCCCGCCTGATGGATCTGTTTGCAGAGTATGATGTGGTTTCAGCACTTGTTTCGCTCGGTGGTAATGTGCAGGTATACAGCACAAAGCCGGACGGATCAAAGTGGCGCGTGGCTGTGGAAGATCCGTTTTCAGACAGTGAAGAAGCCTACGCCGGTATTTTATCCCTGCAGGATCAGGCGGCGATCACATCGGGAGCCTATGAGCGGTATTTTGAGCAGGATGGCGTGCGGTATCACCACATCCTTGACCCGTCGACAGGATATCCGGCAGAGAGCGGACTTTCCAGTGTAACGATAGTCAGTGCGGACGGTACGCTGGCAGATGCGCTGTCTACCGCATTATTTGTCATGGGTAAGGAGAAGGCCATCGCATACTGGCGAGCCCATGCGGATGAATTTGATATGGTATTGATAGAAGATAATGGAAATATAACGATTTCTGAGGGATTGGAGGACAGCTTTTCTTCGGAAAGGTCATATGAGACAATTGAAAGAGAGGCAAAACAGTGAAACAACCTAAAAATCTGTTATTGCTGGTGCCGGCGTTATTTGTAGGTGTTACAGCAATTACAGGGTTTTCAAGCAGCAGCCCGCTGATGGAAGCCATCCAGTTTCCGCAGGCTGTTGAGGCAGCAGATATTTTAGAAGCTGAAGAAACGACGGAGGCTGTGGAAGAAAGCAGCACAGTGGTAGAAAATGTTTCTGAGACAGAAGAAACAGAAACTGCAGTCGGAGATTATGAGGATGGTACATATGAAGGTACCGGCACAGGGTATTCCGGTGATGTTAAAGTAAAAGTAACAGTAAAGGATCATCAGATCGTATCTGTGGAAATTGTCAGCAGCAAGGATGATGCAGCATTTTTTAAACGTGCGAGAGCTTTGACAGATACCATTGTAAAGGCACAGACATGGGAGGTGGACAGTGTATCGGGAGCCACCTATTCCTCCCGGGGTATCCGGGAAGCTGTGAAAGATGCGCTGACGGGATCAAATAAGAAGTCAAGCCCGGCAAAAGCATCCGGCAAAAAGAAAAAAGTGGAAAAATCCAGTTATAAAGGCAGCGGTGACTGGAAAGATGGAAGCTATACCGGAAGTGCCGAAGGATATGGTGGTACGATCAAGGTTAAAGTAACGATCAAGGATGGAAAAATTGATGAAATCAGTGTAACGTCCCATGATGGTGAAACAGCTTCTTATTATAATAAGGCAAAAAAGATCATTGCCAAAATGATAAAGAAGCAGAGCCCGAATGTAGATACGGTATCCGGGGCGACGTATTCCTCTAACGGTATAAAGAATGCTGTAATTAAAGCCCTGAAAAAGGCAGAGGGTAAAAAAACAGAGGACAAAGATACGGAGCAGGAGGTCACAAAGCCGGGGGTATCCATCGGCGGCGATACCCCGCAGGAAAAGCCTGAAGAAGGAACGGTGATCAAGGACGGAACCTATCATGTTTCAGCAGAGTGTACACCGGATGCTGATAAGGATTTTACAGCCTATACGATTTCCTGTGATGTGACATTTAAAGACCAGAAGCTGGTAGCTATGAGCAATTTTACTTCAACAGATGACAGTAATAAGACCTATTATAACAGAGCAGCCAGTGGCAAAGGTTCCCAGACAGGTGTTGTCGATCAGCTGATCAGTGCGCAGTCAGCGGCCAAGATCAATGCTGTCAGCGGAGCTACCTGTTCATCTATTACGATCCGTAAGCTGTATCTGGCGGCACTGACGCAGGCAACGGGTAAGGAACAGAAAGATCCGCAGGATGAAAAGCAACCGGATAACAGCGAAACAAAGCCGGATAATGGCGAGGCCAAGCCGGATACACCGGACAATGGTGAGAGTAAGCCGGATACGCCGGACAAAGGTGAGGACAAACCAGATGTGCCGGACAATAGTGAGAACAAGCCGGATAATGGTGAATCAAAACCGGATGACGGAAATGATAGCGGCATCAAAGATGGAACATATAAAGTTTCCACAACGGTAGAGCCAGATGAAGATCAGGATTTTGATCCCTATACGTTATCCTGTAATGTGACATTTAAAGATGGAAAAGTGACAGCCATGAGCGATTTCTGGCTCAGCCATGCAACAGATAATCAGAGCTATACCAACAAAGCAAAAAAGGTTGTTGTTGAGGCAATTCTTGAAAAACAGAGTGCAGATGTGGATAATAAAACCGGTGCCACCTGTTCATCAAAAGCCATCAAGGAACTTTACAAAGCCGCTCTTAAAGAAGCAAAAGAATAAGGAGGAGCACGATGCATATTCGAGGAATCAAGGCATTGAATCTGGTCCTGATCTTTTGTATCCTGTGCAGCTATCAGAGCTTTGCACAGGAGAGGGCTGTGACCGTAGAGGCCTATGAAACACAGAAAAAAGAAGCAGATGCCGCCTGGGAGGCGTATTATGCCGCCCAGGCACAGGCAGAAGCAGCTCAGACGGCAGAGCAGGAGACTGGTGGTCTGACGGACGGCACATATACCGGACATGGTACAGGCTTTGGCGGTGATATTACGGTGGAAGTGGTGATCGCGGACGGAAAGATCGCATCCTGTGCGATCAAATCCGCAGAAGACGAGACACCGGAATATCTGGATGCCGCCAGCGCACTGGTGGACAGTGTGACTGAGGCACAGTCGGCGGATGTCGATACCGTATCCGGTGCAACCCTTTCATCCAATGGCATACTGGAGGCCGTGAGAGATTGTCTCACACAGGCCGGAAAGGAGGCGTGATGAAAGAGACAACAGAACAGATCCGGCCAGACAGTGCCGGACAGAAGACAAATGGAAACGCGCTGCGTGGGGCAAAGAAGCCCATGCGTCTGCAACAGAAGCTGCGCTGGGCCAGAATCGCCGTGCAGATCGTATTCTTTATACTGGCTCCGGCACTCTTTTCCCAGGCGTTCAGCGGTGTGAAAGAAGCCTTTACCGCCATCGGCAGCGGAAATGTCCTGCAGTGGACGAATTTCAGTATCCGGCTGGTGATCCTTCTGGTTGTAACGGTGCTGTTTGGCCGTATTTTCTGCGGCTGGGCCTGTGCCTTTGGTGCGCTCGGTGACTGGGTATACCAGATCGTCGGCGCGATCTGCAAAAAGGCAGGCGTGAAACGCCCGCAGATCCCGGCAAAGGCCGTTGTGATTCTGCAGAAGCTGAAATATGTCGTGCTGGCTGTGATCCTGTTATTGTGCTTTATGCAGAATGGCAGCATCGTGACGCAGTACAGCCCGTGGACCGTATTTTCCCTGCTGACAGCCCGGAATTTCCGACTGGGCGCATATGTTCCGGCGATCGTCCTGCTTTGCGTGATCATTGTCGGTATGGCTGTGCAGGAACGCTTTTTCTGCCAGTTTTTGTGCCCGCTGGGCGCGATTTTCTCTCTGCTTCCGGAGCTTCCCTTTGCAGCGCTGAAACGGCACAAAGAAAGCTGCCCGGCAAAATGTAACATCTGCCAGAACAACTGCCCGGTTCGCCTGAAGCTCGGCGAAACCGAGATCCGCGAAGGCGAATGTATCCGCTGTGGCCGCTGTGTGGCAGGCTGCCCGAGAAAGAATATTAAGGCAGGAAAATAAAGATACAGAAATGAAAAAGTACTGGCATTTCATATGGCTGTAATGTATACAGGCATATGGGATGTACAGTACTTTTTTGCTGAGAAAATTATAAGTTTTTATGCGATGTGGTTGCCGGAGTATGCGACTTTCTATTTAATGTACCACCACATCCGGCACATCCGACGATTCCCCGCCATCCGGTGCGACGATTTCCACGACCACTTTATTGGGCAGGCATACGATCGAACTGGCGGAGGTTTTGATCGCTTTCGTTTTTACGCAGATCTGATCCGGACAGTCCGCACTTTTCATGTAAACGGTGTTGTCTTCGATGACGCAAACATTCGTATCATTGATCTTGATTTCCGCATTTTTATTCAGCGGATATTCGCCGTACACGGAACCATCGACAGTGATGCGCACTGTGCTCTGGCTGTCTGAGGTCTGCGGGCGCAGGAAAAACCATAAAAGCCCACCGGCCAGCAGCAGGACGATGAGTAACAGTATATCTCTTTTTTTCATACATAAAAGCTCCTGTTTGTTGATAAAAGCAGTATAGCACAGGTAAAAGACAGGATTCAATCTGCAACTGCAGAACTTTTGCTGTGCTTAATTTTTTGCCATGGTTTATCTGGATTTTCCCCTGACCATCTGCTATCATAAAATACAGCAGAAACTGTATAAATCTGTGCATTTTAACACAGAAGAAAAGAGGAAACATACCATGCTGACAATAGGAATCGATACCGGCGGTACATGTACGGACGCCGTGATCATTGATACAGCGACAAAGAAGATCCTCGGTGCGGGCAAGGCGCTGACGACCAAGGAAAATCTGGAGATCGGTATTGCCAATGCGCTGGACACACTGCCGCAGGATCTGGTACAGCAGGCCGGAAGCCTGTCTCTGTCCACAACGCTGGCCACTAATGCCGCTGTAGAGAATAAAGGCTGCCGTGCCAAACTTTTACTGATCGGCTTTGACCCGTCGATCATGGAGCATTTGAAGGAAATCTATGCCTCCTACGGCTTTCAGGATATGGATCAGTTTATCATTATTGATGCCAAGGTAGAGAAGATCTTTTCAAAGCCCTACGATCCTGACTGGGAAGATCTGAAACGCCGTCTGCCGGAATATTTCTCCGACTGTGATGCCGTGGGTATCGTACAGAAGCATCCGAGAGCCAACGGTGGTCGTTTTGAACTGACTGCGAGAAAAATCCTCGAAGAAAGGCTATCGATACCAGTGACGATTGCCTACGATATTTCGGATGAAGTGGATATTTTAAAATGCTGTGCCGGTACGATGTTAAATGCCCGGCTGATTCCGCTGATCTCTGAATTTATGGAAGCGGTGCGGCACGTTATGAAGAGCAGAGGACTGGATGTACCGATCTCTATCGTACGCAGCGACGGCAGTCTGATGTCGGAGCAGATGGCGAGAGAATGTCCGGTGGAGACCTTGCTTTGTGGTCCGGCCGCCAGTGTTGTCGGCGGCAGTACGATTTCAAATAAAAGTGATGCCGTGATCATCGACATGGGCGGTACGACCTCCGATATAGCCATTGTGCGCCACGATGAACCGGTGATGGCAGATACCGGTATCCATATCGGCCAGTGGAAAACGATGGTCAAGGGATTGTATGTGGATACCTTTGGCCTTGGCGGCGACAGTGCGGTGCGCTTTAAGGATCATGAACTGTTTCTGGATACTACCCGTGTGATTCCGATTTCCACGCTGGCTTCCCAGTACGACAGTGTGATCCCGAAGCTGAAAGCATTGGCAGATGAGAAACGTTTCCATGGCAGCTGGATCCATGAATTTTATGTATTACAGAAGGATATCAGCGGCAAAAACGGCTATACGCAGGAAGAAAAAGCCGTCTGCGAAGCCTTAAAGAACGGCCCGCTGATCACAATGGAGCTGGCCGATCTGTTTGACAAGGATCCGCATTTTCTGCGTCTGGAGCGTCTGGAACAGGACGGTGTGCTGATGAAGAGCGGCCTGACACCGACAGATATTATGGTGATCAAGGGAGATTTTGACCGCTATGACGATACAGCGGCCCGGCTGACTATGGAATGCATGAGTGCCAACCTGCGCATGAAAAAGGAAGATATCCCCGATGCCGTATACGAGCTTGTCATAAAGAAAATGTACAAAAATCTTGTCCGCATCATGCTGCGGCAGGAATACGGTAACCAGAAACATCTGTTTTCCGAAGAAGCACAGGAAGAAATGCTCGAACTGCTGTACCGTCAGGCGGTAAAATCCACGGCAGATGAAACAAAAGTGGGAGAAGCAGACCTGAAATTCCAGATTCATGTACCTTTAGTGGGCGTTGGTGCCCCGATCCATGTCTTTTTACCAAAGGTAGGGGAGCTTCTGGGTACAACGACAATCATTCCGGAGCATGCCGGTGTGGCCAATGCGCTGGGAGCGGCAGCCAGCCGTATCATTTCCTGCAGCATCGTCCGTGTGAAGGCAGAGTACAAGGATGGCTACTGTTATGGATATTCTGTCTTTGAAAACGGACAGCTGCATATGATCGATGACTTTAACGAAGCGGAAGCCTTTGGCTGTGAGGTGGCAGAGCGTGCGGCCAGAGAAAAAGCTATGCGGCAGGGCATGAAAACGGAGCCAATGATCGATGTGGCTCTGCAGCGGATCAAGAGCAGTCAGGATGATTTCGGCGTACTGTTTGAGACAGTCATTACGGCCACGGCAACGGAAGCGTGAATGCTATAGCCCTGGTTATACAGGAAGAGATGGCAGTAGAAGGTGAACTTTTTCTGCTTTGATAAGAAAAATGCTGCAGATTGTATTTTTAACAGCGATACTGTTGAAAAATGCGCAGTCTTATGGTAGAATCTGAAAGATTTGGGATAAATTCATGAAGGGGCTCTTTTCAAGGGCTTTTTGAAGAGTCCCGGAGTTTAACTTTTACTTATTATGAAAGGATAACGGTGAACAAATGAAAGCTTTTCTTATTCTGGAAGATGGACATGTCTTTACCGGAACCAGTATCGGTTCAAGGAAAGAGATCATCAGCGAGATCGTATTCAATACGTCCATGACAGGTTACCTCGAAGTGCTGACCGATCCGTCCTATGCGGGTCAGGCGGTATGTATGACATATCCGCTGATTGGTAACTACGGTATCTGCTATGAGGATCAGGAGTCCTTACGGCCGTGGCCGGATGGCTATATTGTCAGAGAACTTTCCCGTATGCCCAGCAATTTCCGCAGCGAGGATTCTATTCAGAATTTCCTGAAACGCTACGATATTCCGGGTATTGCCGGTATTGATACACGTGCCCTGACAAAGATCCTGCGTGAAAAGGGTACGATGAACGGAATGATCACGACCAACGAGAATTACAATTTAGATGAGATCATGCCGAAGCTGCATGCTTACAGAACAGGCAATGTTGTTGAAAAAGTCACCTGTACAGAAAAGTCCGTATTAAAGGGCGATGGATATAAAGTGGCGCTGATGGATTTCGGCGCAAAGAATAATATTGCAAAGAGTCTCAACGAGAGAGGCTGTGAAGTGACGATCTATCCGGCTTACACAAAGGCAGAAGAGATTTTAGCTTCCAATCCGGACGGCATCATGCTGTCAAACGGCCCTGGAGATCCGAAGGACTGCGGCCCAATCATCGATGAGATCAAGAAGCTTTACGATTCCAATGTTCCGATCTTTGCTAT
This sequence comes from Ruminococcus bromii, assembly GCA_963603285.1. Lineage (GTDB taxonomy): Bacteria > Bacillota > Clostridia > Lachnospirales > Lachnospiraceae > UBA11957. Next base: position 6,471 of record CAVCMG010000029.1, on the reverse strand, counting down.
CTGTCTCGGACATCAGCTGATGGCTCTTGCCACAGGTGCAGATACGCACAAAATGAAATACGGCCATCGTGGCGGCAACCATCCGGTCAAGGATCTGGCTACCGGTCGTGTTTACATTTCTTCACAGAACCATGGCTATGTGGTAGATACAGATCATCTCGATCCTGAGGTTGCTGTACCGGCATTTGTCAATGTCAACGACGGCACCAACGAGGGTCTTTCCTACGTTAACAAAAATATTTTTACGGTTCAGTTCCATCCGGAAGCCTGCCCGGGACCGCAGGATTCAGGATACCTGTTTGACCGTTTCCTGCAGATGATGGGAGGTACGAAATAATGCCGAAGAATCCAGATATCAAAAAAGTACTTGTGATCGGTTCCGGACCGATCATCATCGGACAGGCTGCCGAGTTTGACTATGCCGGTACACAGGCCTGCCGTTCCCTGAAAGAAGAGGGGATCGAGGTTGTTTTATTAAACTCCAACCCGGCTACCATCATGACCGATAAAGATATCGCTGACCGTGTATATATCGAGCCGCTGACTGTCGAAGTCGTAGAGCAGCTGATCATGAAGGAAAAACCGGACAGCGTACTGCCGACCCTCGGTGGTCAGGCCGGACTGAATCTGGCTATGGAGCTGGAGGAGAGAGGCTTCTTAAAAGAGCATAATGTACGTCTGATCGGTACGACGTCTTTGACCATCAAAAAGGCCGAGGATCGTCTCGAATTCAAGAGTACCATGGAAAAGATCGGTGAGCCGGTGGCGGCTTCTCTGGTTGTTGAGAGCGTAGAGGACGGTCTGGCTTTTGCTGAAAAGATCGGCTATCCGGTCGTACTTCGTCCGGCCTATACCCTTGGCGGCAGCGGCGGCGGTATTGCCAGCAATCCGATTGAGATGGAGGAGATCCTGCAGAACGGTCTGCGTCTTTCCCGTGTAGGACAGGTTCTGGTAGAACGCTGCATCGCCGGCTGGAAAGAGATCGAGTACGAGGTTATGCGTGACGGTGCAGGCAATTGCATCACCGTTTGTAATATGGAAAATATCGACCCGGTCGGCGTGCACACCGGTGACAGTATCGTTGTAGCACCGTCCCAGACCCTGGGCGATAAGGAATACCAGATGCTTCGTACATCTGCGCTGAATATCATCAGTGAGCTGGGTATCACCGGCGGCTGTAATGTACAGTATGCCCTGAATCCGGACAGCTTCGAATACTGTGTTATCGAGGTAAACCCGCGTGTCAGCCGTTCTTCCGCACTGGCTTCCAAGGCTACCGGTTATCCAATCGCCAAGGTTGCAGCCAAGATCGCTCTGGGCTACACACTGGATGAGATCCCGAACGCCATCACAGGCAAGACCTATGCAAGCTTCGAACCTATGCTGGACTACTGCGTTGTCAAGATCCCGCGTCTGCCGTTTGATAAATTTATCAGTGCCAAACGTACACTGACCACCCAGATGAAGGCTACCGGCGAGGTTATGAGTATCTGCAATAACTTCGAGGGCGCCCTGATGAAGGCTATCCGTTCTCTGGAGCAGCACGTAGACAGTCTGATGTCCTATGATTTCAGCCATCTGACCGTAGAAGAGCTGACAGAAGAGTTAAAGATCGTCGATGATATGCGTATCTGGCGTATTGCTGAAGCGATCCGCAAGGGTATCGATTATGAGACGATCCATGCGATCACTAAGATCGATCTGTGGTTCATCGACAAGATCGCCATTCTGGTAGAGATGGAGCAGTCCTTAAAAGACGGTGAGCTGACCGAGGAAAAGCTGCGTGAAGCCAAACGTATGGAATTCCCGGATTACGTGATCGCTGATCTGACCGGCAAGACAGAGGATGAGGTAAAGGCTCTCCGTAAGGAATGGGGCATCACAGCCGCATACAAGATGGTAGATACCTGTGCCGCTGAGTTTGCTGCCGCCACACCGTATTATTATTCCGTATACGGCGGTGAGAATGAAGCTGAGTGCAATACAGATAAACAGAAGGTTCTCGTCCTTGGTTCCGGCCCGATCCGTATCGGACAGGGTATCGAGTTTGACTTCTGTTCCGTACACTGTACATGGGCATTCGCCAAGGAAGGCTACGAGACCATTATCGTAAATAACAACCCGGAGACCGTAAGTACCGACTTCGATATCGCTGACAAGCTGTATTTCGAGCCGCTGACTCCGGAGGATGTGGAAAATATCGTCAATATCGAGAAGCCGGACGGCGCTGTCGTACAGTTCGGTGGTCAGACCGCTATCAAGCTGACAGAAGCCCTGATCAAGATGGGCGTCAAGATTCTCGGTACAGATGCAGCCGATGTGGATGCCGCTGAGGACCGTGAGCTGTTTGACCAGATCCTGGCCCAGACCGGTATCAAGCGTGCCGCAGGCCGTACGGTATTTACTGTAGAGGAAGCTCTGGATGCCGCACATGAGCTGGGATATCCGGTACTGGTTCGTCCGTCCTATGTCCTTGGTGGACAGGGTATGCAGATCGCGATCAACGACAAGGATATCACCGAGTACATCGGTATCATCAACCGTTACACACAGGAGCATCCGATCCTGGTAGATAAGTATATCGTTGGTAAGGAGATCGAGGTCGATGCCGTATGCGACGGCAAAGATATCCTGATCCCGGGTATTATGGAGCATATCGAGAGAGCCGGTATCCATTCCGGTGACAGTATCTCCGTATATCCGGCCCAGACCATCAGTGAGAAAGCCAAAGCTACGATCGAGGAATACACCAAGAGACTGGCCCGTGCCCTGCACGTACTGGGTATGATCAATATCCAGTTCATCGTCAGCAACGAGGATGAAGAGGTGTATGTAATCGAGGTTAACCCGCGTTCCAGCCGTACCGTACCGTATATCAGCAAGGTAACCGGTATTCCGATCGTACCGTTGGCTACAAGAGCGATCCTTGGTCATTCCATCCGTGAGATGGGTTATGAGCCGGGACTGCAGCCGGAGGCAAAGCATATCGCCATCAAGATGCCGGTATTCTCCTTCGAGAAGATCCGTGGTGCAGATATCAGCCTTGGACCGGAGATGAAGTCCACAGGTGAGTGTCTGGGTATTGCTGAGAATTTCAATGAAGCTCTGTACAAGGCCTTCATCGGTGCCGGTGTGCGTCTGCCGAAGTATAAGAATATGATCATGACCGTACGTGACGATGAGAAAGAGGAATCTCTGGATATCGCCCGCCGTTTTGAAGCACTGGGTTACAAGATCTATGCGACCAGAGGAACAGCCAATTACTACCGCGAGAATGGCGTGCATGCGATCCGTACCAACAAGATCGAACAGCCGTCTCCGAACCTCATGGATCTGATCCTGGGCCACAAGATCGATCTCGTTATCGATATCCCGTCCAAGGGTGTCGATCATTCCAAAGACGGTTTTGTGATCCGTCGTAATGCGATCGAGACAGGTGTCAATGTACTGACAGCCATCGATACAGCCAAAGCGCTGGTAGCCAGTCTGGAAAATACAGACCTGAACCAGCTGGAGCTGATCGATATTGCAACGATCGCAAAGAGAGGTAACTAAATAAAGATACGCCGGTGTATGTATAATGGCTTTGGCTGTTATCATACACTGGCAATAAAAAGGATAAAATATGCTGGAATATTTAAAAGTAATTCTCCTGGGTATCGTGGAGGGTATCACTGAATGGTTGCCGATCAGCAGCACCGGCCATATGATCCTTGTGGATGAATTTATCAAGCTGGGCGTCAGAGATGAATTTAAAAATGTCTTTGAAGTTGTGATCCAGCTCGGCGCGATTATGGCTGTTGTTGTCATCTACTGGAACAAGCTGTGGCCGTTCCACAGAAAGCAGGAGAGAAAAGAAAGCTGGTTTGCCAATCCGTGTGAAGGCGGTGTCGGCCAGAAGCTGCAGCAGTTTGCTGATCATTATATTGATATGGGCAAGATCGTGCTGTGGTTGAAGATCGTTGTAGCCATCATTCCGGCGATGATCTTTGGACTTCTGTTTGATAACTGGATGGAAGCACATTTTTATAATTATGTGGTTGTAGCGATCGCACTGATCGTTTATGGTGTGATATTTATCGTACTGGAAAACAGAAATAAGGGCGTTACGCCTTCGAAAACAAAGCTTAAACAGGTGGATTTTAAGACGGCATTGGGGATTGGTCTCTTTCAGCTGTTGTCCCTGATCCCGGGTACATCCCGTTCCGGCTCTACCATCATCGGCGGTATGCTCCTTGGAACAAGCCGTGAACTGGCAGCAGAATTTACCTTCTTTCTCGGTATCCCGGTCATGGCCGGAGCCAGTCTGTTGAAGCTGGTCAAATTTGGCTTCGATTTTCAAGGGAATGAGCTCGGACTTCTGCTGTTGGGTATGATCGTATCCTTCGTTGTATCCATCTTTGCGATCCGCTTCCTGATGGGCTATATCAAGAAACATGATTTCAAGGTGTTTGGCTGGTACAGAATCGCACTGGGTGCTCTGGTACTGGTTTACTTCGCCGTAAAAACTATGGTCGCATAAGTTGCTGACCGGATAAGGGAGGTTTTGACATGACAAAGAAAAAAGTTGTAGTGGCTCTCGGACATACAGCTCTTGGTAAGACCATGCCGGAGCAGAAAGAAAACGTGAAAAAGGCAGCAAAAGCCATCGCAGACCTCGTAGAAGAGGGCGCAGAGGTTGCCATCACCCACAGTAACTCCAACCAGGTCGGCATGATCCATACGGCCATGAACGAATTTGGCCGTGACCACAGCGATTATACCGGTGCACCGATGTCCGTATGCTCCGCCATGAGCCAGGGCTATATCGGTTACGACCTGCAGAATGCGATCCGTACAGAGCTTCTGCACCGTGGCATCTACAAACCGGTGTGCACCGTACTGACACAGGTTCCGGTGGATCCGTACGACGATGCCTTTGACGAGCCGACAAAGATCATCGGCCGTGTGCTGACCGAAGAGGAAGCAAAGGCTGAGGAAGAAAAAGGAAACTTCGTTACAAAGGTAGAGGGCGGCTACAGACGTATCGTAGCAGCACCGGCACCGCAGGGTATCATCGAGATTGATTCCATCCGTACCCTGTTAGACGCCGGACATATCGTCATCGCCTGCGGCGGCGGCGGAATCCCGGTACTGCAGCAGGACCGTAACTTAAAGGGCGCCAGTGCCATCATCGAGAAAGACCTTGTATGCGGTCTGATGGCATCTATGGTCGATGCCGATGAGCTGTTACTGCTGACTGGCGTAGATGAGCTGTCCGTTGGTTATGGCACAGATAATGAGCAGAAGCTGGGGCTGATTTCTACGAACGACGCCCGGAAGTATATGAAGGAAGAACAGTTTGATAAAAAGACTGTGTATCCGAAGCTGAAAGCTTCTGTTGAGTTCGTCGACAAACGGCCGGGCCGTGTGGCTGTGATCACTTCTCTGGATAAAGCAAAAGAAGGGTATCTGGAGAAGGCAGGTACGATCATTAAGTAAATATGGTTTGAAGGTGGGGCCGGTGCGAAAGCACCGGCCCTGTTTATGCATATGTTTGAAAAATGTATTGACAAAACATGAAAAGATAGTATTATAAAGACTATAGAAATAAGCGTATAAAACAATATAGATACTATAGGAGACAGCCTATAATATAAAAGATAAACGGAGGTGAAAATGATGTACAGAGTAGAAAAAGTAGTGCCAGTAGAACCGATGAAGATACAGATTTTATTTCAGAATGGAATTGAAAAACAATACGATATAAGACAACTTTGCAATCAATTTCCACAGTTTCTGGTATTGCAGACAAACAATGCGTTATATAGTCAGGTAAAAGTGGATGCCGGCGGAGCCGGAATTTCCTGGAATGATGATTTGGATCTGGATGCCGAAGAACTATGGGAAAACGGTGTTCTGGTATAATTTGAAATCATTATGATATAGATATTCAGTTCCTGCATAAAATATATTCACACAGGCAATAAAAAAGAGACTGTCAAAACAGCCTCATATAAACAAAACTCATTTCTTTTGTGCCAATGCCACAACGATGGCTGTCAGATGAAGCAGCGTATCACGATCCAGCTTCTGGATGGATTCCAACAACATCCTGGTTGTATCCGGCAATTCATTATCATAGTCGAAAAATTCTTTCGGCGTAATTCCAAGATATTCACAGATGTAGAAAAATACAGTCATGGAAGGCAGATTGTGTCCATTTTCAATATTATTGATATAACCGGCATTCTGCCCCAGCGACAGACTCATATCTCTGGCGGAAGCACCCTTTTCCTGCCGAAGTGAGCTAAGGCGTTTGGCAAATTCATCTTCATGCATAGTCAAGAAATCCTCCCTGCAAATCGTTAATCGTAGAATGTCATATTGAATATGATAAGTAACTGGTTGAATCTGTAACTATAAGATTAAAACCTATATTTACTTGTATTTTACATCATATAGAAATTGATATATCAGATTAAACAGGAT
>CAVCMG010000028.1:0-38063 GCA_963603285.1 Ruminococcus bromii | reverse complement strand
CTATTATGAGGGTGAATTTAGGTGGCTGCAATCCGTCGAATTATTTTGCGCTTACTATTTACATGTTTAACAATCACATTTCTCGCATAATGTATTAATTCTACTGAATCAGTACATAATTTTTCAAGTTCAATGTCTTTGTCATATGGTTTAATATTTAATCCATTGCTCATATTGCTTTGCACCCCTTTCTAAAATGCATCTTATTCTCTGTCGATAATACTGAATATTTTCTACGTCTGCTTCTACAATGACAGCAATTACTTTCTTCTCACTCATGTCGAACTCTCCTGCCAGCTTTTCTGAATGCACGTGCAATTTTCAGACTGTCCGTTTCATCATATATTTGCTCTGACTGTCCTCCAAGGGTAATGCTCCGGATAAACATATTTCGTAAATTATTACTTTCTCTGACATTCTTCATGTGAATATATCGATTATTCGGATTCGTCGTGGAAAACATAATATTTTCCTTATCAAGCATCTCAAGCGCTCTGAGATTATGCGAAGTAAAAATCAACTGACCTTTTGCGCTTTTATTGAAAATATCCAACAATTCTCCCAGCATATACTCAAAAATCCCCGCATCTAACTCATCTATTACGAGGCATATGGACGCACTGCCAAAAGCCTGAATCCAGGCATTCAGAATGGAAATAATCTTGATAATTCCCTCCGACTCCATACGAATTGGAATTTCATTCATACCATCTCTTTTGGACATCAATTCCAGTTTCCATCCTTCTTCTCCATTATCCATAGCCTGTTTTCCGTACTCACGGATCGTAATCTGCAAGCCCGGAATAATTGTGCATAATACCGTATTAATCTGTCCTATAATCGTTCGCAAAAGTGTAGCTTCCTCTTCTTCCACCACAATGGGCTCCGTAAGTGAAACTGCGAAATCCCCTTTTGCTCCCATCTCTTCATTTTCCACTCGAAAAGCCATCGGTAAAACATCATTCGTAGAAATCACACCAGAATGTGCATTTCGGATAACAAACAGATCTTTAAAAGCAAATTCAAATAATGCAGAAATTATCGAGCCATACGGCTCAAAATTACTTGTATTCTCCGAACAAAAAATCTCTCTGCTGCTTTCACCAAAAATATACGAACAATTACTCTTTTCTGCCATTTTCCGTGCTACAATCAAATCTGTAAAAAGTTCTTTATTCGCGCTTATGAGCTCAGTAAATCTTTTCTGTGGTTTAAATACCGTATCCTGTACTTCCCTTTGATAATCCATAAAAACTGTTTTATTTGTCCGCTTTCCATTTTCATTTTTAGCCAGACTTAACGTTTCCCGGGAAATAATAACTCCCTTTTCCTCTCTCCGTAAACAAAGTTTGTAACCCACTTCATAAACAACGCTTTCGCCAAACAGATTGAACTCAACTACGATCTCTGCATTCTCTGCATCTACGGCAATATAATCTGCCAAAGAATCATCTATCGGAAATCCTAACATAATTTTTTGTACAAAAAACAGAGCATCCACTATCGCTGTTTTTCCCGAACCATTTTGTCCATAGATACCTAATACCTCTGCCCTGGCAGGAGACAAAATCTTCTTCTCCATATTGGGCATACATATCGTTCCATTCTTGACATTTTTTATATTTTCCAAAGTAAGTGACGCGATTCGAACAATTGACCGTTTCATACTTTCTCCTTTTTCACAGTCCGATAAAATATGTCTTAACTATAACATACATTTCCTGTATGCTCAAATATTTTATGCTTTTTCGTATTTTTTATACGTTTTTCCAAAAAACTTTTCCATATTTTAAAATCATTTCATTCAAACAAGAACATAAAACGCCTTATTTAGTACCTACGCAACAAAACAGGGCCGCCGCCGGGGTGGACTTCTGTGGTAGATCTGTTTTCAAACGATGAAAAGTGCGCTCTTAGCTTTGGTGAAATCCACGCCTTACTAAGACTTGCACGCGAGCCCGCTTAAGTGAGCGTGCTAGTCGCAGTTAGGCGTTAGTTCACCAAAGCGTTGCACTTGTTTGAAAACAGATCTACCACAGAAGTCCACCCCGGCGGCGGCCCGTCCGTCATAGCAACCTATACTATTCTATTTACTTATCTCTCCAGATAATACGTCCCTTAGTCAGATCATAAGGACTCAGCTCCAGCGTAACCTTATCCCCCGGCAGGATACGGATAAAGTTCATTCTCAGCTTACCACTGATATGTGCAAGCACCACATGCTTGTTCTCCAGCTCAACCTTGAACATCGCATTCGGCAGCTTCTCCAGAACTGTACCTTCTACTTCAATGACATCTGTTTTAGACATAGAAACCTCCAAATTATTTTTGTGTAAGCGTCAGGATCTCCGGCTCACCCTCGGTGATCAGGATCGTATTCTCATAATGTGCGGCCCAGGACTCATCCTCGGTAACAACCGTCCAGTCGTCATCCATCCAGCAAACCTCCGGACGCCCCATCGTGATCATCGGCTCGATCGCCAGCGTCATACCCGGCTGCAGACGAATACCCTTTGTCTTCTGCGGGAAATTCGGGATCTGCGGATCCTCATGCAGACTCGTACCGATACCGTGGCCTACAAGATCACGGACAACACCGTAACCAAAGCTCTGGGCATATTTACCGATCGCATTGGAAATATCATGCAGATGATTTCCGGCCTTGGCAAACTTGATACCCTCAAAGAAGCTCTGCTTTGTCACATCCATAAGCTTCTGTGCCTCCGGACTTACCTGACCCACGCCGTACGTTCTGGCAGCGTCAGAATGATAACCCTTATAGATCAGTCCGGCATCCAGGCTGACGATATCGCCCTCCTGCAGGATACGATGCTTGTTCGGAATACCATGTACTACTTCATCATTGACAGATACACAAATAGATGCAGGATATCCATTATAGTTTTTGAAGTTCGGAATACCACCGAGGGCGCGGATCCGATGCTCACCATAACGGTCGATTTCCAGTGTGGAAATACCCGGCTTGATGATCTCGGCAAGCTCGTTATGCACGATCTCCAGCAGTCGGCAGGATTCTCTCATCAGTTCTATCTCTTTGGCAGTTTTAATCGTCACAGACATATCATTCACCTAACAGGTCTACGATGGCGGCGAACACATCGTCCATGTTCTGAGTACCGTCAACTTCAGCAAGCTTACCAGCCTTGGTATAGTAGTCAATCAGCGGCTGTGTCTGCGTATGGTAAACATCGAGACGTTTCTGTACGGTCTCCGGTTTATCATCGTCACGCAGGACTGTCTCTGCTCCACACGCATCGCAGATACCCTCTTTCTTTGTCGGGTTGAACTCGATGTGGTATGTGGCACCACAGGACAGGCAGGCACGGCGGCCACCCATACGTCTGAGGATATTCTCATCCGGAACTTCTACATTGATCGCGTAATCAATACTTGTACCCAGCTTTTCCAGAGCAGCTGTCAGAGCCTCGGCCTGCGGGATCGTACGCGGAAATCCGTCCAGTACATATCCTTTCTCACAGTCACTCTGCTGAATACGGTCTACGACCAGGTCACACACCAGCTCATCCGGAACAAGAAGTCCCTGATCCATATAGGTCTGTGCCTTTTTGCCAAGTTCAGTACCATTCTTGATATTCGCACGGAAAATGTCTCCTGTAGAGATATGCGGGATACCGTATTTGGCTGCGATTCTCTTTGCCTGTGTACCTTTACCGGCACCAGGTGCGCCCAGCATGATAAGCTTCATAGTACCTCTCCTTTACCTTATTTTATTTTGTTATAACAGCTAAAAAAACTGTTTTTTACATATACACGTTAAGGTTGTGATGGAAACCACCACAACCTTATCTTTAATCGTTTAAAAATCCTCTGTAATTTCTGACGAGCATCATAGATTCCATCTGGGCCATCGTTTCCAGTACAACACTGACAACGATAATGATGGATGTTCCACCGAAGGAAACGTTGGCACCAAACACGCCATTAAAGAAGAACGGAATAACCGCAATAATCGTCAGACCTACAGCACCTATGAAGATGATGTAATTCAATACATTCTGCAGGTAATCTACCGTAGGCTTGCCCGGACGGATACCCGGGATAAATCCACCCTGCTTTTTCATATTATCTGCTACTTCAAGCGGGTTGAACGTAATCGATGTATAGAAATAAGCAAAGAAGATCAGCAATACGATGTAGAGTACCAGACCGATAGAATACACCGGATTTGACCGACTAAACCAGTTGTTGGAGTTCAACGTATTCAGGATCTTTGCGCCGATACCCGTACCCTGATATCCTGCAAAGCTTGCAATGATATTCGGGAGCGACATCAGTGTAGATGCAAAGATGACAGGCATAACACCTGCAGTATTGATCTTGAGCGGAATGTTTGTGGACTGACCGCCAAAGGTCTTTCTACCCTGCATCTTTTTGGAATACTGAACCGGAATCCTTCTGATGGCATCGTTGAGGACAACAACCAGAACAACCATGGCAATGATAATCACAGCGATGATCACCAGTGCAAGAGCACCTCTGGCGATTGTCTTGCCTTTAACGAATGTCTCAAACAGACTAACAAGATCCGACGGAATACGGGATACAATGTTAATGATCAAGACAATAGAGATACCGTTACCGATACCCTTATCGTTAATCTGCTCACCAACCCACATCAGGAACGCAGAACCAGCAGTCAGAGAGGCAACAACCACAATGACCTTACTGATCGTCATGTCGGTAATAAGACCCTGGTTACCAAAACCGATAGTCATGGCAATACCTTCCATCAGTGCCAGTGCAACTGTCACATAACGGGTGATTGCAACCAGTTTCTTACGGCCATCCTCACCATCCTTCTGCATCTCTTCCAGTGCCGGAATGGCAATGGTCAGCAGCTGGATAATAATGGAGGATGTGATATAGGGTGTAATATTTAACGCGAAGATCGAAAACGAGGAGAAGGATCCACCGGTGAATGCATCCAGGAAATTGAATGCATCACCAGTCTGGCTCTCAAACCACTCTTTAAAGAAATTGCTGTTTACACCCGGAACCGGTAACTGCGTACCGACACGTACTACCACCAGCATCAGCAGAACATAGAAGATTCTACGTCTGATTTCTTTAATTCGAAATGCGTTTCTGAGTGTCTCGAACATTAGATCACCTCAACAGTACCGCCTGCAGCTTCAATTTTTTCTTTAGCAGATGCACTGAATGCATTTGCTTTTACGTTCAGCTTCTTGGTCAGCTCACCGTTACCAAGGATCTTAACGCCATCTTTTACTGCGGATACAGCACCGCTCTCCAGAAGCAGTTCAACAGTTACTTCTGTGTTATCCTCAAATCTGTTCAGAACATCTACGTTGATGCTGACGATTTCTTTTGTATTTCTGTTAGTGAAACCTCTCTTCGGCAGACGTCTGTATAAAGGCATCTGTCCACCTTCGAAACCAGGTCTCGGAGCGCCGGAACGAGCCTTCTGACCCTTATGTCCCTTGCCTGCTGTCTTTCCGTTTCCTGAACCATGTCCACGGCCTCTGCGGAAAGCATCACTGTGTTTGGAACCCTCTGCCGGGCTTAAATTTGATAAATCCATGTTGGCACCTCCTTGCAAAATATAGTATATTAAGCTTCCTCTACTTTAAGCATGTAGGAAACCTGCTGAATCATACCTCTTGTTGCTGCGTTGTCCGGCAGCTCAACAGTCTTGTTCAGTTTCTTCAGTCCCAGAGCCTCAACGGTTCTTTTGTGTTTCGGAACTGCACCGATCGGTGACTTTACTAATGTAACTTTTAATGTATCTGCCATTTATGATATCCTCCTATGCGTAGATCTCATCAACAGATTTTCCACGAAGCTTAGCTACAGCTTCCGGAGTCTTTAACTGGGAAAGTCCGTTGATTGTAGCCTGTACTACGTTCTGTTTGTTATTGGAACCAAGAGATTTTGTACGGATATTCTTGATACCTGCCAGCTCAACTACGGCACGTGCCGGACCACCGGCGATGATACCAGTACCTTCCGGAGCTCTCTTTAACAGAACCTCGGAGCTACCGTATACACCTACGATATCATGAGTGATGCTGTTGTTCTCATCTCTGGCAACCTCTACCAGTTTCTTCATAGCATCTTCTTTTCCTTTGCGGATAGCTTCCGGAATCTCAGTTGCTTTACCAAGGCCAGCACCTACATGACCATTGTTGTCACCAACAACAACTAAGGCAGTGAAGCGCATGGTACGACCACCCTTAACGGTTTTAGAAACACGTTTGATGGCAACTAATTTGTCTTCCAGCTCGAACTGAGCCGGATCAATGATTGTTCTCTTCATGTGTTCTTCTCCTCCCTTTAGAATGTCAGTCCAGCTTCTCTGGCTGCATCTGCCAGTGCTTTAACCTTACCCTGATATATAAATCCGCCTCTGTCAAAAACAACAGATGTGATACCTGCTTCAACTGCTTTCTTTCCGATAACAGTTCCCAGATATGCTGCAGCTGCAACATCGTCGGTATGCTCTAATTCAGCTTTTACTTCCTTCTGGTTTGTAGAAGCTGCAACTAAGGTGTTACCAACTGTATCATCGATGATCTGAGCATACATATGGTTGTTGCTTCTGAAAACTGCCAGACGCGGTCTCTCAGCAGTACCAACGATATGATTGCGTAATCTTCTATGCTTTTTCTGACGAGCTTCTGCTCTAGATACTTTGCTAATCATACTTTACACCCTCCCTAATTATTTCTTACCAGTCTTACCAACTTTACGTCTGATAACTTCATCAGCATACTTAATACCTTTACCTTTGTACGGCTCCGGTCTTCTCTTGTCTCTGATCTCAGCTGCAAACTGGCCAACTTTCTCTTTGTCGATACCCTTAACGGTAATCTTGTTTCCATCAACTACAGTCTCGAGGCCTTCCGGATCTGTCATCTCAACAACGTGAGAATATCCAAGATTCAGAACCAGCTTCTTGCCCTGCTTAGCTGCTCTGTAACCAACACCATTAACTTCCAGATCTTTGGAGAAGCCATTGGAAACACCTGTTACCATGTTGTTGATCAGGGTTCTGGTAAGACCATGAAGGGATTTCATCTTCTTCAGATCGTTCGGTCTTGTGACAACGACGGTGTCGTTCTCTACTTTAATATCCATCTCCGGTGCAAGCACTCTCTCAAGTGTGCCCTTCGGTCCTTTAACGGTAACCTTGTTACCGTCTGCTACTGTTACGGTTACACCAGCCGGGATAACGACCGGCTGTCTGCCAATACGTGACATATTGTTTTCCTCCTTACTTAGATTCTCGGAAGGGACTGTTTCACCCTTCTGTTTTCAGTAGTTTCTGATTGTATATCTTCGAATGGAAACTGAAAGTTACCAAACGAAAGCCAGAACCTCGCCGCCGACCTGCAGCTTACGAGCCTGCTTGTCAGTGATGATACCCTGGTTTGTGGAAAGGATTGCGATACCCAGTCCGCCAAGTACCTTCGGCAGTTCATCTTTGCCAACGTAGATACGAAGACCCGGTTTGGAGATTCTCTTCAGACCAGTAATGATCTTCTCGTTCTTGTCAGCACCATATTTCAGTGTAAGACGCATGGTTTTAATAACGCCATCCTCGATCAGTTCGTACTTCTCGATGTAGCCCTCGTCAACCAGAATGTTCGCGATAGCAATTTTTGTTTTAGATGCCGGAACATCTACAGTGTCGTGTTTTGCAGTGTTTGCATTACGGATTCTTGTAAGCATATCTGCAATCGGATCGCTCATTGTCATGATAGTTTCCTCCTTGTAATTTAGACTTTTCATGTCTTGACTCACCTCGGGTTTTGGGTGAGTGTGGAATAAGTTATTTATGCGAAAACATGGGTGGTATGCTCGCTCTCCACGAGGAGAGCATCGCTACTTACAACCCTATGTTTTGGCTTTATTTACAGTTCCGCTTACTACGTGCGCGGAACGGCGTTCTCACTAAACTCAGCAGCGCCGCCATTAAGCGGCTTGCTTCGTTAAGTGTTCACAGCCTACCAAGAAGCCTTTTTAACGCCCGGGATCTGACCCTTGTAAGCCAGTTCACGGAAGCAAACTCTGCAGATACCGTATTTTCTCAGTACAGAATGAGGACGGCCGCAGATATTGCAGCGAGTATATTCTCTTGTGGAGAATTTCGGTTTGCGCTGCTGTTTGATTTTCATTGAAGTCTTAGCCATTTTATCTCTCCTCCATTACTTGGCAAACGGCATATTGAACAGTCTCAATAATTCGCGTGCCTCTTCGTCTGTCTTAGCAGTTGTAACAAAGATAACATCCATACCTCTTACTTTATCTACCTTGTCGTACTCGATCTCCGGGAAGATAAGCTGCTCTTTGATACCCAGTGCATAGTTTCCTCTGCCGTCGAAAGCGTTCGGATTTACACCGCGGAAGTCACGTACACGCGGAAGAGCCAGGTTAATCAGACGATCAGCGAACTCATACATCTTCTCGCCTCTTAATGTAACTTTGCAGCCGATCGGCATGTTCTCTCTGATTTTGAAGTTAGCAACAGATTTCTTAGCTCTGGTAACTACAGCCTTCTGTCCTGTGATTGTCTCCATATCACCTACAGCAGCATCCAGAAGCTTAGCATTCTCTTTTGCTTCGCCAACGCCCATATTTACGACGATTTTAGCGAGTTTCGGCACTTCCATGATATTTTTGTAACCGAATTTTTTGATCATTGCATCAACGATCTCATTCTGATAAGTTTCTTTTAATCTACTACTCACGATCTTAGCCTCCTCTCTTATTAGTCGATAACCTCTCCGGTCTTCTTAGCAACACGGACTTTTTTACCATCTTCTACTTTGTAGCCGATGCGTGTTGCTTTTCCGTTCTGTACATACATAACGTTGGAAGCATCGATCGGAGCTTCTTTGTTGATAATGCCACCCTGCTGGTTTGCAGCAGACGGTTTAGCATGTTTTGTTACCATGTTTACGCCTTCAACGACAACGCGGCCAGTTTTTTTATCTACGGAAAGAACTTTGCCCTCTTTGTCTTTATCTTTTCCGGCGATTACTTTAACGGTATCACCTGTTTTGATCTTCATTTAGCCGATCCTCCTTATAATACTTCCGGAGCCAGAGAAACGATCTTCATGAACTGTTTCTCACGCAGCTCTCTTGCTACTGGTCCAAAAATACGGGTTCCTCTCGGTGTCTTGTCGTCTTTGATGATAACTGCAGCGTTCTCATCAAAACGGATGTAAGAACCGTCTTTACGACGAGCGCCTTTGACGCTACGAACGACAACAGCCTTTACAACATCACCTTTTTTAACAACACCGCCGGGTGTTGCATCTTTAACGGATGCAACGATCACGTCGCCGATGTTCGCATATCTTCTTGTAGAACCGCCCATAACACGGATGCACAGGATTTCCTTAGCACCTGTATTATCAGCAACTTTTAATCTACTTTCCTGCTGAATCATGCCGGTATTCCTCCTTGTTCAATCCTAAACGAATTATTTAACTTTCTCAACGATCTCAACCAGTCTCCATCTCTTGTCCTTGGACAGCGGTCTGGTTTCCATAACTTTTACGGTATCACCGATGTTACACTCGTTGTTCTCATCATGAGCTTTTAACTTGTATGTTCTCTTTACGATTTTCTTGTAAAGAGGATGTTTTACATGGTCCTCGATGGCAACAACAATAGTCTTGTCCATTCTGTTGCTGACAACTTTACCAACACGTGTTTTTCTCAGATTTCTTTCCACGATTATGGTCTCCTTTCGATCTTATAGACAACGCCGATTATTCAGCTGCATTTGCCTTTTCAGCGATTACGGTCTGAATTCTTGCGATATTTTTACGAACCTCTTTGATGCGGCTTGTGTTATCCAGCTGGTTGGTAGCATTCTGGAATTTCAGGTTAAAGAGCTCTTTCTTTGCAGCTACTAATTCTTCCTGAAGCTCTACAGCTGTTTTAGCCTTTAATTCTTCTACATAATTCTTAATTTTCACTGTTATCACCGCCTTCTAAGTCTGCACGGGAAGCGATTTTGCACTTGCAGGGCAGTTTATGCATAGCAAGACGAAGCGCTTCTTTGGCTGTTTCTTCCGGAACACCTGCGATCTCGAACATTACGCGGCCCGGTTTAACAACTGCTACCCAATATTCCAGAGATCCTTTACCGGAACCCATACGTGTCTCAGCCGGTTTAGCTGTTACCGGTTTGTCCGGGAAGATCTTGATCCAAACTTTACCACCACGTTTGATGTAACGGGTCATGGCAACACGGGCTGCCTCGATCTGGTTGGAACGAATCCAGCAGGGCTCTGTAGCCACAAGACCGAATTCACCATAGTTAATTTTATTTCCGCGGAGCGCTTTACCTCTCATGCTGCCACGGAACTGTTTACGACGTTTTACTCTTTTCGGCATTAACATAATTATCTATCGCTCCCTTCCTTTTTAGCTTTGGTTGGAAGTACTTCACCGTTGTAGATCCAAGTCTTAACACCAACTTTTCCGTACTGTGTATCTGCTTCTGCGAAACCATAGTCGATATCTGCTCTCAGTGTCTGAAGCGGGATAGTACCCTCGCTGTAGAACTCTGTACGAGCCATATCTGCACCACCAAGACGACCGGAAACGGAAGTTTTGATACCCTTAGCGCCGGCTTTCATTGTTCTGGACATGCAGGACTTCATAGCACGACGGAAGGAGATACGGTTCTCCAGCTGCAGAGCAATGTTTTCAGCAACAAGCTGAGCATCTTTGTCAGGTCTCTTAACCTCTTTGATGTCAACAACCAGCTTCTTGTCTGTAAGCTTCTGCATTTCTTTTTTAACTTTCTCGATCTCTGCGCCGCCTTTACCGATAACAACGCCCGGTTTAGCTGTGTAGATGATCACTTTCACGCGATCGGAAGCTCTCTCGATCTCGATTCTGGACACACCAGCACTGTATAATTTCTTTTTAAGGAATTTTCTGATATTGTAGTCTTCTACCAGGTAATCAGAGAAGTTTCCTTCTGCATACCATTTGGAATCCCAGTCTTTAATAACACCGACTCTGAGTCCATGCGGATTTACTTTCTGTCCCATGACTTTCCTCCTTATCTTTCATCCAATACGATAGAGATATGACTTGTTCTCTTCTCAATTCTGTAAGCTCTGCCCTGTGCTCTCGGGTGGATTCTCTTCATTGTCGGTGCCTTGTTAGCGTAGCACTCTGCAATGTAAAGATTCTCAGCGCTCATACCGTTGTTGTTCTCTGCATTAGCGATAGCAGACTCCAGCAGCTTCTTGATGAGACTGGAAGCATATCTCGGATTGTATGTCAGAATACCAAGGGCGGTCTGAACATCCTTACCTCTGATTGCGTCTAATACATAACATGCTTTCTGAACAGAAACTCTTGCGTAAGACAGCTTAGCAGAAGGTCTCTTGTCTTTCTCAGCATTTCTTGCTCTCTTAATTTGGGATCTATGTCCTTTTGCCATGATAAATCCTCCTTTCATATTTCGGCTTACCAGCCAGTGATTATCATCAGCACCCTTCGCCCGTCTCCAGGGTCCAGGTCATCCGCGCGCCTGAAGATTCAGGCGCAGGCGGGAAAAAAAACGTAATTATCTGCGGACACCGCTCTTCTTTTCGTCTTTACCGTGTCCTCTGTAGGTTCTGGTGGCTACGAACTCACCGAGTTTGTGACCTACCATATCCTCTGTTACATATACCGGCACATGTCTTCTTCCGTCATGTACGGCAAATGTGTGTCCAACGAAGCTCGGGAAAATTGTAGAGCGACGGGACCATGTCTTGATTACACTTTTTGCACCAGACGCATTCATGGCATCTACTTTCTTCAGCAGACTCTCATCAGCGAAAGGTCCTTTTTTCAATGAACGTGACATACTTTTACCTCCTTATTTGCTCAGCGCTTTTCCATCTCTTCTTCTTACGATGTACTTATTGGACTGTTTGTGTTTGTTTCTGGTCTTCAGACCCATAGCAGGTTTGCCCCACGGTGTGCACGGACCCGGACGGCCGATCGGAGCACGTCCTTCACCACCACCATGCGGATGGTCATTCGGGTTCATAACGGAACCACGAACTGTCGGGCGGATACCCATGTGACGTTTACGTCCTGCTTTACCGATGTTGATCAGGTTGTGCTCGCCGTTGCCTACAACACCGATTGTTGCGCGGCACTCAAGCGGAACCATTCTCATTTCGCCGGACGGCAGACGCAGTGTTGCGTATTTGCCTTCCTTAGCCATCAGCTGAGCTGCGTTACCAGCGGCACGAACCATCTGGCCGCCTTTGCCCGGGTGCATCTCGATGTTGTGGATCATAGTACCAACCGGGATCTGAGACATCGGCAGGCAGTTGCCCGGTCTGATCTCAGCTTCAGCGCCAGCCATAACCTTCATGCCAACCTTCAGTCCTTCCGGAGCGAGGATGTATGCCTTCTCACCGTCTGCGTAGCAGATCAGTGCGATATTGGCTGTTCTGTTCGGATCGTATTCGATAGATTTAACAGTTGCCGGAATACCGTCTTTGCTGTTTCTCTTGAAATCGATCAGTCTGTATTTTCTTCTGTTACCACCGCCCTGATGTCTGACAGTGATCTTACCCTGATTATTACGTCCAGAATTTTTCTTCAGAGAAGTTACCAGTGACTTCTCCGGCTTGTTGGTTGTGATCTCAGCGAAATCAGAACCGGTCATGTTTCTTCTGGAAGGTGTATATGGGTTGTATGTCTTAATTCCCATTTTAATCTCCTTTCATTTACGTTGCCGTAATTGCCGGGCCAGATATTCGGATGTTTTTCCTGACCCCTGTTTCAATTAAAGACCTTCGAAAATCTCGATATCTTTGCTTTCCTCTGTCAGGAAAACGATTGCCTTTTTGGTCTTTGCTGTTCTGCCGACTACCATACCACGACGTCTCTTTTTGCCATCGCAGTTTAAGGTGTTAACGCGTTTTACTTTTGTTCCTTCGAACATTTTCTCAACAGCTTCTTTGATCATCGGCTTTGTTGCTTCCGGATGAACCAGGAATGTGTATTTCTTCTCAGCCATCTGATTCATACTCTTCTCAGTGATGACCGGTTTCAGAATAACGTCATAATACTTGATATCTGCCATTATGCGAACACCTCCTCGATAGATGCTACAGCATCTTTGGTTACAACCAGTGTTTTATGATTCAGAACATCATAAACATTGATATCAGATGCTACGCTTGTTGCAACACCCGGGATGTTCTTTGCAGACATGATTACGTTTGTATCCATAGCTGCTGTAACAACCAGTGCGTTGTCAACGTTCAGGTTACCCATAACTTTTACGAAATCTTTTGTTTTGATTGCATCCATCTTCAGCTCGTCAAGAACAACGATCTTGTTCTCCTGAACCTTGGATGTCAGAACAGATTTCAGAGCTGCTTTCTTTTCTTTCTTGTTCATCTTGAAAGAATAGTCTCTCGGAACCGGAGCGAATACTACGCCGCCGCCTGTCCACTGCGGAGCTCTTGTTGAACCCTGTCTTGCATGACCGGTTCCTTTCTGTCTCCAGGGTTTTCTTCCGCCTCCGCTAACTTCAGAGCGGGTTTTTGCTTTCTGAGTACCCTGACGATTATTTGCAAGCTGGAGAACTACTGCCTGATGTACCAGATTCTCGTTGATCTCAACTCCGAAAATGGCATCGTTCAGTTCGATTGTTCCAACTTCTTTGCCTTCCATATTAAATACAGATACGTTTGCCATCTGTGTGTCCTCCTTTCCTGTAAAGCTTACTTACCGGACTTAACGGTTTCTTTGATAGTTACCATTGCTTTCTTCGGTCCCGGTACAGCGCCCTTAACCAGAAGCAGATTGTTTTCAGCATCTACTTTGACGATCTCAAGATTCTGAACAGTTACTTTCTTGCTTCCCATGTGACCCGGCATCTTTTTGCCTTTGAATACATGGCTCGGATCAGAAGAAGAACCGTTAGAACCTGCATGACGATGGAACTTGGAACCATGAGCCATAGGTCCTCTGCTCTGACCATGTCTCTTGATTGCGCCCTGGAATCCTTTACCTTTGGAAATGGCGGTTGCATCGATCTTCTCACCAGCGGCGAAGATGTCTGCTTTGATCTCCTGGCCTAATGCATAGCTTTCTGCATCTTCCAGTCTGAACTCTCTGATGTATCTCTTGTAGGATACGCCAGCTTTGTCAAAGTGTCCTTTCAGCGGCTTGTTGATGAGCTTTTCTCTCTTGTCAACAAAACCAACCTGTACTGCGCTGTAACCGTCGTTCTCGACTGTCTTGACCTGTGTTACAACAACCGGGCCAGCCTGCAGTACTGTTACCGGAGTAAGAACTCCGTCCTCGTTGAAGATTTGAGTCATTCCGACTTTGGTAGCTAAGATAGCTTTCTTCATTCTTTTTACCTCCTGTTAATCTACAGCGGATCGCTTATGCGATCATCCTAGAACAGTAGATATATGTGGAATGATGGATCATTACTTCTATATCTAAAGCTTCAGGACTGTTACCAAATTTGGTTTGGACAGAACTTATTTCTGTCTCATTTTGATGTCGATATATACACCGGCCGGCATTTCCAGTCTGCTCAGAGCATCTACAGTCTTCTGAGTAGGTGTGATGATATCGATCAGTCTTTTATGAGTTCTCTGCTCGAACTGCTCGCGGCTGTCTTTGTATTTGTGAACAGCACGAAGAATTGTAACTACCTCTTTCTTTGTCGGAAGGGGTACCGGACCACTCACTACAGATCCGTTCTTCTTTACAGTTTCGATGATTTTAGCTGCGGATGCATCAACCAGCTGATGATCGTAAGCTTTCAGTGTGATTCTCATTACTTGACTTGCCATAAAAAAAGTCGCCTCCTTTTCGCTTTTTCGAGCGACAAGCGGTGACTGTACACTTTCCCGTGTGTGTCCTAAAGGCTTACACACGTTGTTTCCATGCTTTCAATGGACGTTATAAGTTTTGTACAGTGACTTGCCGTCAGTTTTCTAACTTGACATTCGCTCCACGGAAAACCTGCCTCGACGGGCAGCAACCTCACGCTTCATAGCTATCATGTCACAACGTTCGTATTATACATAAAACCCCTTGCGTTGGCAAGGGGTTTTTGCATTTTTTTGTATTTTTTTTCTGTACATTCAAATCTTACCGGAATATCTTACAGACAGTCTGTGTAATCCAGTAATGTCAGACCCAGATCCTTGTCCTCGACGATATCCGGCTCGTCTCCAGCCATGATGGCTTTGCGGATCAGCTCGTCCGCTGTGTAACTCGGCATCACGATCTCCTGGGAATCCTCCGGCTCTTCCTCTGCAGTCGCCGCCACCGACTCCTGTGAACGTTCCTGTACAGCGTCTGTCGCCGCTTTGGCAAGCTCCTGCGTCAGTGCTGCTTCCAGATCAATCTCCGGCTCCTGTGTTCCGGCTGCCGGTGTCTGATCCTCTGCCATGGCACTGGTTACGGAAGATGCGATCTCCATCCGGGCTGCTTCAAACAGATCCGCTGTATTCTGTACCGGTTCTTCTGCTTCCGGCTCTGCCTCGATTGCTCTTGTCTTGGCCATCGGCTCCTCGCTGATCTGACGTGCTTCCTTCTTTGCAGCCTTTCTTGCACGCTTGGCCGCTTTCTTTTCCTGTTTCTTTTTGAGGTACTCTTCGTACTCCTCGTCTTCGTCCTCGTCGTCGGCGTATTTCTTTGCCTTCTTCGCGGCTCTCTTCTCTTTTTTCTTACGTTTCTTTTCCTGACGGGCTTCTTCGAGCTCCTCGGCATCGCCGTCCTCGTCATCCTCTTCCTCTTCTTTGAGCTTGTCCTTTCTCCAGATCTCGGAGAGGACAAACAGCAGAAGCAAAAGCAGAGCTACCAGACCAATGATGATCCAGCCCTTCACAGAACCGGCTGCCGCTGCCAGGTAGCCCAGAAGCGGTACGGTAACGATCGCTACGCAGAATGAAGAACCGCTCTTCTCCACGGTGTCAGCCGCATCATTTTTGGCATCCTTGAGTACAACAGTGCCGTTCTCAGCGTCTACAGCATTCACACGGTACAGATACTTCGAACCATCCGACTCGCTGACAAAAACATCATCGCCGAACTTGATATCCTGCAGATTCTTTGTCTTGCCGTATACTACGCTGCCCACCGGCAGGTTTGTCTCCACTCTGTCATTTTCAATAATATTCATCTCTACGCCCACAAGCGACGGTACCAGTAAAGCTGCCGCCGAAAGCAGAGCACAGATCAGTACAACATTCACGATTACTTTCAAAAATCTAGACATGTTCCATACTCCTTATACCAAACGCTACTCCCCATAGCATATACATACTCCAAGATATTATAACACATTGCTGACTCATTGCAAGAATTTTAAACAAGTCGCACCGGTATCGTACCCCGGCTGTTTGCCATCTGAACTTTCAAGTTGCCATCTTTCTTTTCCTACATTATAATATGTAGAGATTTATATCGTATCCTGTTTTACAAAGGAGTCATGTAGTATGGCTAATGAAATCAAACTCATCGAGGATCTGTCGCTGAACGCCTGGCCATCCCATCAGATGCAGATTTATGACAGCTGGATCCTCAGATTTTCTTATTTTTATACACACCGCACCAACAGTGTGGAACAGCTCGGTCCGTCCACAATCCCTCTGGACGAAAAGATCGCTTACTGCGAATCCATCTACCGTGACTGGGGCACACCATGCATCTTCAAGATCAATCCGTTCCTGGTACCCTCCTTCGACGCCATGCTCGAAAAACGGCACTATGAAATCGAACACACAACAGAAGTCATGACCATGACCATCCCGGATCACCTCACACCCGTACCGGATGTGGACGTCCGGCTGGATCCTGTCATTCACATGGAATGGATCAACTCCCTGTTTGACTTAAAAGAGATGACCAACGAGATCCACCGGCAGATCGTCCCTTCCATGTACCGCGCGATCCCCAAACGCACCGTCGCCGCCCATATCGAAGCCGAGGGCCGCTATGTAGCCACAGGGCTTGGTATTCTCGACAGAGATTATATCGGCATCTACGCAATCCATGTGGATCCCGCCTACAGACGCCGCCATTTTGCCGAAGCCATCTGCAAAAGCATTCTTATCCAGGGACGTAAGCAGGGGGCCAAAAAGGCGTATCTGCAGGTCGTTGCCGGCAACACACCGGCCCGGACACTGTACGAACATCTCGGCTTTTCCCAGCTGTATACCTACTGGTTCCGTGTCAGTCCCTATTACATCTGATGCGTACTGCGCAGCTTTTCTGCGATCTCGCCCAGCTTGCGCAGACGGTGATTGACTCCCGACTTTCCAACGGGCGGGGTCAGCATTTCTCCCAGTTCTTTCAGGGCAGCATCCGGATGTTCCAGACGCACCTCAGCCATCTCCCGGAGATTATCCGGCAGATTTTTAAATTCACCGCAGGCTTCTATATAACGGATATCCTCGATCTGACGCACGGCTGCCGATACCGTCTTGTTGAGATTGGCCGCCTCACAGTTGACCTGACGGTTGAGATTGTTACGCATTTCCTTGAGGATCCGCACATTCTCCATGGCAAACAGATGCTGCGTTGCACCGATACTGGCCAGAAAAGACAGGATCTGCTCACCCTCCTTCAAATAAACCACATCGTTTTTTTTCCGCGTCACAATGCGGGCATCCATGGAAAGCTCCTGCAGAACCTGCTGCAAAACTGCCGCCCGTTCCTTCTGCTGGCAGACGATTTCCAGATGGTACGATTTCTGCGGATCACTGACAGAGCCCGTTGCCAGAAATGCTCCCCGGATATAGGCCCGCTTGCAGCATTCCCGCTGCAAAAGCGCCAGCTGACTGTACTCAACCACATCCCGCACAAAGCCATCTTCGTCCAGAATGCAGGTCTCTTTTAAGATCTGTACAGCATCCTCATGATCCTCCACAGTCAGATGATATGTCGCACTCTTTGTCAGCATCTCATTCTTTCTGAGAACAACCGCCGCTTGTATGCCGAACAGCTTTTTGACCAGCGTATAATACTTTCTGGCCAGACAGACATTCTCCGTGCGGATTTCCAGCTCATAATCATCATCCTCATCGATCATAACCTGTCCGCAGCCCGAGATGATCGCTGCCAGCTCTGCCAGACGGCAATGGCGGCTCTGGTCTGTCACTGTAGAAAGTTCTTCCTTGATTTCTCCCGAAAAAGACATAGCCGTGTCTCCTCTTTACTTTGCCTTGACCTTTGTATCCTTTTCGATGTCCCTGTGTTCCAGTCGAAGGCCGATACTGTCGTTTTGCTCCAGTCTTTTGTACAGCGCATTGGCCAGCGTCACCGAACGGTGTTTGCCGCCGGTACAACCGATCGCAATGACCAGCTGATGCTTGCCCTCATCGATATAATTCGGCAGAAGAAACGAAAGCATATCCGTCAGTTTTTCCAGAAAGACCGTCGCCTGCTCATACTTCATCACATACGAGCTAACCGGCTCATCATTGCCCGTCTGGGGACGGAGTTCTTCTATATAATAAGGATTCGGCAGGAAACGGACGTCAAATACCAGATCCGCATCCTCCGGAATCCCGTACTTAAAGCCAAAGGAAACCACCGTCACCATAAGGCTGTTGAATTTCTTATCGCTAAGGAAGATCTTTTCCAGCTCGATCTTGAGCTCACGCGTCAGCACGTGGCTCGTATCCAGTACATAATCCGCACGGTCCTTGATATCCTTCAACATCTCGCGTTCCATCAGAATTCCCGGCAGTACACGGCCATTGCCAACCAACGGATGCTTGCGCCGGGTTTCCTTATACCGCTTGGTCAGCACATCGTCCGAAGCATCCAGAAACAGGATCTCAAACTTGACATCCCTCGCCTCAAGGTCACTTAACGCCTTGCCGATCTGTTCAAAGGAACGACGGCTGCGGACATCCACGCCCAGCGCCACCTGGGAAAAATCGCCGCTCACCTTATTGGTCTGCACAAATTCTGCAAACTTGCCCAGAAGCGGCACCGGCAGATTATCCACACAGAAAAATCCCATATCCTCGAGCATCTTGAGTGCAGTGGACTTGCCTGCACCAGACATACCAGTAACTATGATAAACCGCATTTGTTTCACCCTCTTTATATCGCGTTGGTTTTTACTTTTCCAACGATTCTTACATACATTTCCCAATACATACTTTTGTTCTGCCTTTTATCTGTCAAAACCAAGGAAACGGATCTCCGGATCCAGCTCCTTATCAAACTTTTCTTTTACAATCTCATGCACATCCCGGATCAGCTGGCAGACGTCCTGCGCTGTCGCATGTCCTGCATTGACCACAAAGCCACAATGCTTTTCTGACACCATGGCATCACCCACACGATATCCTCGCAGCCCGGCATCCATGATCAGCTTACCGGCAAAGGCGCCCTCCGGACGCTTAAATGTACTTCCCGCACTGGGCATATCCAGCGGCTGCTTGCTGGTACGCTGTGCCTTTAGCTCATCCATACGGGCATGGATGGTTTCCTTATCTCCCGTTTCCAGATGGATTTCTGCTGACAGCACGATATATGATTTTTCCATCATCATACTGTGACGATAGCCCAGATCAAGCATTTCCACCGGAAGTTCTACGATCTCACCCTCCGGACTCAAAGCACGAACCGAGGTCAGGATCTGACTCATCTCCCCGCCGTAAGCTCCGGCATTCATCATACAGGCGCCACCGAGGCTTCCCGGGATCCCTGCGGCAAACTCCATACCCGTCAGGCCATGCTCCAGTGCCGCGTGAGCCACCTGAGATAACATTGCTCCGGCCTGGGCTGTGATCTGTGTGCCTTCCACGCTGATTTTACGTATACCCGCACCGATATGCAGCACAACACCATCATATCCCGTATCGCTCACCAGCAGATTACTGCCATTGCCAAGGATAAAAAACGGCACCTGCTCCTGACGGCAGAGCTTTACTGCCGTTACCAGATCCTCTTCCTTTTCCACCTCCACAAACACGCTGGCCGGGCCACCGATCCGGAAGGTCGTATGCTTTTTCATTTCTTCATTTATCTTTACTGTATCCGCAGATAACTGCTGCACAAGCAGCTCTTTTATAGCCGACTGATTCATTCGCTTCTCCATTTTCTGTAGCGTTTTCTATGCTCAAATTTTACCATACATTTTATTATACTATGAATGAATTGTGGATGGCAAGGCAAAAGGCAGCCAGAAACCTTTCGATTTCTGACTGCCTCTCTCGATTTAACAGTTATCACGATTTACTTTTTATTAACGATCTGATCCCGGATCATCTCTACAAACTCATCGAGCTTGACGGTTGTGGTCTTCTGCTCGCCGTGCAGACGGTAGGATACGGTTCTTTCGTCCTTCTCGTTCATGCCCAGTACCAGCAGGTACGGTACTTTGTGCAGCTGGCCTTCACGCATACGGTAGCCAAGCTTTTCGGAACGGTCGTCGAGCTCTACACGTACCTGTGCGTCATCCAGCAGCTCGTAGACTTCCTGTGCGTAGGCGTTGAGTGCTTCGTCGTCGTTCTTTACCGGAAGGATGCGGGCCTGTACCGGAGCGAGCCATACCGGCAGGTTGCCTTTGGTTTCTTCCAGGATATAGGCCATGAAACGGTCCAGAGAACCAAGGATAGCTCTGTGCAGAACTACCGGTGTTTTCTTCTCGCCATTCTTGTCGATGTAGCTTAAATTAAACTTGGCCGGCAGACAGAAATCCAGCTGGCAGGTGGACAGGGTGATCTCGTTACCTACGGCCGGTTTTACGTTAACGTCCAGCTTCGGTCCGTAGAAGGCCGCCTCGCCGATTTCCTCTGTGTATTCGATACCGATATCGTTCAGTACCTGACGCAGCGCATTCTCTGCAGTGTTCCACATTTCGTCGTCGTCATGGTATTTTACCTTGTCTTCCGGATCTCTTAAGGACAGTACGCAGCGGTAATCTGTGATACCAAAATCCTTATAGGTATCAAAGATCAGAGATACAACGCTTGCAAACTCATCCTTGATCTGCTCCGGAGTTACGAAAATATGGGCGTCGTTCTGGCAGAAATGACGGCCTCTCTCGATACCTTTTAATGTACCGCTGGACTCAAAACGGAAGTCATGGGCGATCTCAGCGATACGGATCGGCAGATCCTTATAGGAATGCATGCGGTTTGCATAGATCATCATATGGTGCGGGCAGTTCATCGGACGAAGGACAAAGGTCTCACCCTCGACTTCCATCGGCGGGAACATATTTTCTTTGTAATGATCCCAGTGGCCGGAGGTTTTGTACAGATCTACTGTGCCGACACACGGTGTCATAACATGTCTGTAGCCCAGCTTTCTCTCTTTGCCTTTGATGTAGTTTTCCAGCTCCTGCCATACCACGTAGCCCTTCGGAAGGAACATCGGCATACCGCGGCCAACCAGATCGTCTGTCATAAACAGCTGCATGTCCTTACCGATCTTTCTGTGGTCACGCTCTTTGGCTTCCTCCAGGAGCTTCAGATGCTCCTCCAGCTCCTCCGGTGTCGGGAAGCAGACGCCGTAGATACGCTGCAGCACATGGTTGCTGGCATCACCCTTCCAGTATACGCCGGAATGCTTGATCAGCTTAAAGTTGCGGCAGAGCTTTACGTTATCTACGTGCGGTCCGCGACAGAGGTCTGTGAAATCGCCCTGATCGTAGCAGCTGATCTCGCCGTCCTCCAGATGGCTGATCAGATCCAGCTTGTACGGATCATCCTTGAACTGTTCTAAGGCTTCTGCCTTGGAAATCTCGCGGCGGATGATCTTTTTGCCGCTCTTGGCAACCTTTTTCATCTCTTTTTCGATGGCCGGGATATCCTCATCGCGGATAACGTCGTCGCCGAGATCAATATCATAATAAAATCCCTCGCTAACGACCGGACCTACCCAGAACTTTGCCTGCGGGTAGAGATGCTTTACGGCCTGCGCCATCAGATGGGCACAGGAATGGTTCAGTGTGTTAAGTCTTTCATCTGTCTTAAAATCTACCATTGTTCTTCTCCTGTATCACTTTAATTAAATAAAAAAGCACCATCAGACGATATATCGTCCAAGGGTGCAGATGCACGGTTCCACCTTTTGTTTCACTTGAAAAGCCTGTAACGTAAGCTATACGGTGACGCTTATGGATGATCCTTTCGCGCACAACTCGGGAGTGGTCTTCATATACAGCTCTCACAGACGGCTTCCAGCCGATGACCGTCCTCTCTGGGTAATCCCCGTATACTACTCTTTCCGTCATCGTTTTTCTCATTTCCTTTTGCATCATAGCACATCGGATGGGGGGATGCAAGGCATGGCGCGGGGAAATTTCTGTTTTTTCTGCCTTTCGCCCGTTTTTACTGTTCTGCAATATCCGGACAGTTTACCTTTTTGTAAGGGTTTCGACCGTTGATACATATTTATCGGCAAGACATACAATCATGGCTTCCCTGCTCTTTGGTACCTTTGTCAGTGTCAGCGGCCACATATGGGTCCGGATGATATCCTGTTCTTTCTTATTGATATGAAAGTAATGCCGGGCATTTTGGCAGGCTGTATCCGGATGGGTGTAGCCATGCAGGCCATGACGGTCATTTTTCTTATGCCAGTCGTACAGATAAAAATCATGCAGCAGCGCCCCGGTCAACAACGCCTTTTCATCTACCTTCATATGCAGCCGGTGACTCAGCCACAGACTGGCCTTTGCCACGCTGATACAGTGTTCAAGCGTCGAGATCCGGCCATGCTGGATATAGCGGTGCATTTCCCGGAACTTCCTGTGCTGATTGTAACGATCAAGGAACGTCTGCAGGCGTCTGTTTTCCTCTGTCGAAAGTCTCATTGGCTTTATTCCTCCTGAAATTTCGAACCCATTGTAACAGATTCTTCCCGGAATACAAGAAACAAAATCTGAATTTTGTGTGATATCTGCATCTATATGGCAATCCTGCACAAAGTTAATCGTTTAAATCTATCCATTTTGTACGAATTGACATACAATAGCGTGCATGTTAGAATAAGGGCAATGGGGAAACATTTTACAGACAACTAGCAGAAAGGAGACCCATAATGATTCAAGTAGCAGAGATTATGTATATTGTACCGGAGAAAAGGGAGGCGTTTTTACAGCAGCTTCTGAACCCGTCCTTACAGGAACAGCAGATTGCCTGGATGTACGGTATCCGCAACAAATGCTTTTATAGAATGAACGAGCTGATTCTGGAAACCTTTGATTACGTTGGCAGGAATTTCCATCAGGATATGCAGGAATACACGGCACATCCGGTAATCGCACCGACGCTTGTTTCCACCCGTCGCCGTGATGTACCGGTCACAGAGCTTGGCCGCACCAACTGGTGGGCTCCGATCAAGGTTGAGGGACGTATCCTGTTAGAAAGCCCGATGCCGGACGATGAAGAGGAGGAGCCGCTGACAGAGATGTACCGTTCTATGGTTAACGGTGAAATGATCGACTCTGTATCTGAAAATGACCTTACCTATGATGAGGATGACTGGAGCGAATCTATTCATATTTAATGTTAAAATATGCTTTACAAATCATCCTGTCAGGTATATAATAATAGTGATATATTTCATTAATATTTACCAATTCCTTTCTGGTCTGATTTTCAGACTTTGAGGCAGAAACCTGTGTCTGACAGTAGTTCATGGTATTGTCGGCACAGGTTTTTGCTGTCTTAATGTAAAAGCAACCTCCAATAGAGGTTGCTTTTACATTATCTACTATTTTCAACCTGTCATTTTACATTTTTACCGGAAGGTATCACAAAGATCCATACCAGCGAACTGAGCAGCAGAAAATACGGATAATACAGATACGGCAGAATCTGGAAAGCCGATACTGTACCACCCAGCTCATGCACAGCCGATATCGCCACGAGCATCTGCGCGCCGTAGGGGATAATCCCCTGAAAAATACAGGAAAAGGTATCGAGCAGGGAGGCTGTCTTTCTCGGAGTAATCCCGTACGTCACCGCCATCTCCTTCGCGATCGGATTAGCCATAACGATAGCCACGGTATTGTTGGCTGTGGCAATATCCATCGCCCCTACTAAAAGTCCCACGCCCAGTTGCCCGCTCTTTTTTCCTTTAAATACACGGTGGATGGCCTGCAGCAAGGCGTCAAAGCCACCATAGGCACGAATCAGCGCACACATGGCAGACACAAGGATCGCCACCATGGAGGTCTCAAACATACCGGATACGCCAGAGCCCATATTGGACAGCAGATCTACAGGAGCAGTCTGGCCGGTAGCCAGCATGATCACCGTACCGGAGGCAATACCGATCAACAGTACCACAAATACATTGACCCCGGCGATACCACCGATCAGTACGAGTACATACGGCAGGATCTGGATCATATTATAGCCATGCTCGATCTGACCGGCGATTTCTGTCCTAAAGGACAAAAGCAGGATTGGCAAAAGTGTCAGCAGCGCCGCTGGAAAGGCAATACCGAAGTTTTCCCGGAATTTATCTTTCATGGCGCAGCCCTGTCCGTTGCAGGCGGCGATCGTCGTATCGGAAATAAAGGACAGATTATCGCCGAACATGGAGCCGCCCATGACAGATGCCACGCATAAAGGCATCGAAAAACCGGAGATCTCTGACACAGCCACGGCAATCGGCGTCAGTAAGGTAATCGTACCTACGGACGTTCCCATCGCAGTGGATATAAAGCACGCTACAACAAACAACACGACAACAGCAAAGCGCACCGGAATCAGTGTCAGCATAAAATAGGCCACACTCTCCGCACTGCTTCTGCCGACAACGCCGACAAACACACCGGCTGTCAGAAAGATCAGGATCATCGTAATGATATTTTTATCCGCCAGTCCCCCGGCCATGATCTCCAGCTTTTCATCAAAGGATACCTTACGGTTTTGCAGACAGGCCACAAGGATTGCCGCCAGAAAAGCGACGATGATGGGAATATTATAAAAGCCCATGGGGATCTGCAGTACATACTCAAACAGGATGCCAAGCCCCAGATACAGTACTAAAAACACCAGAATCGGCAAAAGCGCCACCGGGTTTGATTTTTTCATTGGAAAGTCCTCTTTTCTCTCAGGATGTTTCCAGTATATCATGCCCGGTGGCGCTTTTAATACTTATTTATTCTCTTTTTTCTCGTTTCTGCGGAAGATCAGACGGAAGATCAGGCGTACCAGCGGCCCACAGTAGAACATCTGATAGCAGATGGCCATTGGGAAGTTCATGCCAAAGGTCTGTACCCACGTACCGAAGCTCGGTGTCTTAAACAAAAATGTTGCGATCAGACTCATCGTCGGGCACATGATACAACAGATGCAGATGGAGATCGCATAAGTGATCACCTGCGGTCTGTCTGTCGGACGGACAACAGTGAAAGCCAGCATCCTTGCAAGCTTTCCGACAATAAAAAACTCCAGGATAAAGGCAACCGGTACCATGATCGGCAGCTCATGCAATGCCATAACAAAGGTCGCACCCGTCACGCCACCTGTGTTTAAAGCTACATTGTAAACAACCATACCGTATACCATGATTGTTGCCATAATGGCAGTAAAAATAACATCTTCAAATTTGTTTCTGGGCATAAAAATATCCTCCTTTTGTATGATAGCGTAAAGCGCATAGATTTCATGTGTTGTTCGTTATCATCCAGCCGGGGGATGTATCGTTTCCAATTAGACCATATTCAATTCGTACAGAATTTATCATATTTTTTGTGCAGTTTCAATAGTTTTTTGCATTTTCGGTACTTTGAATATCCTTCCACGAAAAAAGGAATTGTTTTTGGTGTATACATCCAAAACACAATTCCTTTTTCGTATTTTCTACCTTATGCTTCTGCAACGGCTTCTTTTCTGTGCACCTTGCGGCGTACAAAGCAGAAGCAGATCACCTGCATCACGATCGTCAGTATCCAGGAGATCGGATATGACCAGAACAGAACGCCCAGAGACCGGTGGGACGGGAAAATGTAAAATATCCATACGATACGTGTACCTACCGTACCAAGAATGGACAGGATCATCGGCACACCGGAATGTCCCATACCGCGAAGGGCTCCCGGAAACAGATCCATAATGCCGCACAGAAAATACGTCAGCGTCGTATAGGTCAGGATCTCCATACCGCTGGCGATAACGTCCGGCTCTTCCGTATA
The DNA here is from genome assembly GCA_963603285.1 of Ruminococcus bromii. Classification (GTDB taxonomy): domain Bacteria; phylum Bacillota; class Clostridia; order Lachnospirales; family Lachnospiraceae; genus UBA11957. The sequence goes on along the minus strand of CAVCMG010000028.1, from coordinate 11,870 downwards.
AATCTGCAGGATCTCCGGCCCAAGAAAATACGCCACACTGCCCAACGCCAGAGCCACGCCTACGGACAGGATCAGGCAATCCACCAGCACCCTGTCCATTCTCTTAAATTTATGGACGCCGTAATTCTGGCTGGTAAAGCTCATGCACGCCTGCGTGACGGAATTGACCGATACATACAGAAAGCTCAGCACATTGTTGGCTGCTGTATAGCCGGCCATGGCCACAGAACCAAACGAGTTGACCGAAGACTGCAACAGTACATTGGAAAAATTGATGACCGTACTCTGGATTCCCGCCGGTACCCCGACCGCAAAGATCTGACCAAGATATCTCGTCTTGATCGTAAGCTTTGAGAACCTGAGCTGGTAACTGCCCTCGCTCTTATACAGACAACGCAGCACCAGAATACAGGACACCATCTGCGATACGACGGTTGCAATACCGACACCGGCCACATCCAGATGGAAAACTACAACCAGGAAAACGTTCAAAATGGCATTCAGCACACCACTGATGATCAGATAGATCAGTGGACGCTTTGTATCACCGACAGCACGCAGGATGGCTGCGCCGTAATTGTACAGCATAAAGAAAGGCATTCCGGCAAAATAAATGCGCATATACAAGGTCGCCTGGTCAATGACGTCATCCGGTGTGTCCATCAGCTCCAGCGACCATCTGGCACAGATGAGGCCGACAAACACCATCAGAATACCGCTGATCAGCGCCAGCATGATCGATGTATGTACGGTCTCTGACATTTCTTTTTTTCTGTCTGACGCATAAAAACGGGCCGCCAGCACATTGGCTCCCAGTGAAATACCGATAAAAAGGTTGATCATCATATTGATCAGCGCTGTGGTCGAACCTACCGCCGCCAGCGCCTGGCTGCCACTGAAACGACCCACCACGATAATATCCACGGCATTGAACAGGATCTGCAAAATACCGGAGATCATCAGTGGTACGGAAAAGGACACCAGCTTGTCCATGATCGTACCGTTACACATATCTATCTCATATTTATTATTTTTCACTCTCTTCACTTCCTGCTTTGTATTTTCTCTCTTCTGGTATTATATACCTCTTTTTTTCATTACGCCATAGGGCACCAAAAAAACAGGGAAACAGTAACAGCAGGTCTCCCTTATCCAAAGGAGACCTGCTGACATCTGCATTATTCTCTCAGACAGCTGGCCAGCAGCTGTTTTGCTGCGGTACTGGCCGTAATCGCTGTTTTTTTCCTTTTTCTGTGGTTTTCCACAGTGTTCTGATCCTTGTTGTTCATGATCAACATTTGCAGACGGTTTTCCACATTGGCAAAGCTGACGTCCGGATCGTAGTCAAGCGGCAGGATCTGGGCATCGGGGTACAGCTCTTTTAAACGCTTGGAAATACCACGGCCCACCACATGATTCGGCAGACAGCCAAAGGGCTGCAGGATAACAAAGGTACGGCAGCCTTCCTCAGCATGGTGCAGGATCTCAGCCGGAATCAGTACGCCCTCGCCGGCATCAAAGGTATGATAGATGATATCGTCGCTCTTTTCCACCAGATGTGAAAGACGCTCGGCCTTCTGGTACAGCGGATGTGCCGCGGCGATCCTGTCGGTCATGCTGTGCGCCACATCAAACATACGGTTGGCCAGATGGTTCCAGCTGCGGTAGTGGAACGACTTTTTCAACTTGTATTCCCGGTTCTGCATATCCCGGCTGAAATACGATTTCTGGATAACGTCGGTCATCTTTGCCTCGATGATCTCAAAGCCGTGACTTTCCAGATAGGCTTCGATATCGTGGTTGGCGCCGGGGTGGAAATTCAACAGATATTCCCCGACGATCAGCACTGTCGGACGGCGTTTGCTGCGGTCGTATGGCACTTTTTTCATAATCTCTATGGAAGTCTTAAACTTCTGCAAAGCTCCGGCAGCACCGTGGGTTTCCAGTCCCTCGATCATCACATCCATCGCCTCTTCAAAGGCTTTATCTGCCGCTCCCTCAACCAGCTCATACGGGCGCATCTTGCGCAGCAGCTCCTCCAGAACATCGATCATCGGCATCGCAAAGGCCAGACCCAGCGAAGCTTTCATGTCCATCCGGTAGCCCGGGTGCATGTTTCTGGCATCCACATCGTCGTTGGTCAGGATCGGCACCTGCGAAAATCCGGCGTCATCAAGCGCCTTACGAAGCAGTGCGCCGTAATGGGTCAGACGACAGTCACCGATATATTTGCCCATGGCTACCGCCGTATTATCCGGATCGTACGCACCGCTCTTTAAAGCGGCCAGTACTTCTCCGATGACGATCTGGGCCGGGAAGCAGATATCGTTATGTACATACTGTTTGCCAAAGCGGATCGCCGCCTCACGGCCGATCGGCAACGACACGGTGCGCAGTCCCTGATGCTTCATGGCTGCCGCCATAACGCGGCTGAATGCATGGGAGGTATTCGGCACGAGAACAACCTTTTCTTTCTGATCCCTTTTCTCGAATTTGACCGGATAGGGATCGGACAGACTGTGGATCTTTGCCTGCTGCTCTTTGGCCAGTCGCATATTGACCGTTTCGATAAAGGAACGCACACGGATCCGCAGCGGCCCGGCGACATCGCTCTCATCCAGCTTCAGGATCAGCGGGATCTTACCCGAGATTTCCTTCATCATACGCTGGATCTCATCGGACAGGTACGCATCGTGTCCGCAGCCGAAGCTGACGATCTGGACATACTGCAGATGCGGATTCTGTGCCGCCATAACGGCAGAGGCCAGCATACGGCCATGGTAATTGTTGACAACATCCAGACGGCTCTTATCTAACGGAACTTTGTCAAGATCCGGTAAAGCATCCGCCGTCAGCACTGGAATACCCTCTTCCACAAACATACCCGGCAAGTCATGGTTGACCAGCGTGTCATTCTGATAGGGGCGGGACGCCAGTACAACAGCGTAGGTTCCCTTTTCGGTCACTTCCTGTAAAACCTTTGCTCCGGCTTCTGTAAGCTGTCGTTTAAAGCTGTCCTCGGCACGCTGCCCTTCCCCGATTGCCAGCGCGGTCTCCTTTTCCGGCACGCCAAAGGTTTCTTTCATATAGCGGCAAAGCTGTGTTTTCCGGTCCTGATCGCTGCACCAGTGAAACAGCGGTGCTTCCAGACGGCTCTTTTTCCGCTTGTCCGGATTATCGGAATTTTTGATCACCAGCGGATAGCCCTTGACAACAGCGCACATGGATTCGCTGGTCTTTTCCTGATTTTCCGGCGGTACCGTCGTGATGGACGGGAAGAAGATGCGGTCTACGCCCATCTTTTCCAGCTCCCGGATATGGCCGTGGACAAGCTTTGCAGGGAAGCATACCGTATCGGATACAACAGCCTTCAGACCGTTTTCATATTTCTTTCGCGTACTCTCTCCGGACACCTTCACGGAAAATCCCAGCGATTTCCAGAAGGTTGTCCAGAACGGCATCGTATCCCAGAAGGAAAGCACCCGGGGAATACCTATCGTGATATCCTTGTCCGGCGATACCTGTCTGGCTTCGTACGTCTCAAACAGCAGTTTTTTGCGCAGCTCATACAGATTGGCTGTCTTTTCCCGGGACTGCTTTTTCTCCTGCAGCCGGGCGCGCACGGAGGCATCCTTTACGTCGCCGAAGATCTCACCGCGCTCACAGCGGTTATTGGTCACCCAGGAATTGCCGTTGGAAAACGTAAGGACAGAGCGCTTGCAATGGTTGGTACAGAACGGACAGGGAACGTTGGCCTCCTGCGTGAAGGTAAAGTCCCGCATGGCTTCCAGTCCGGCAAAGGCACTCTTTTCCTTATGAGACAGCGCCCATTCTCTGGCTGTCATAGCCGCACCGATTGCACCCATAATGCCCGGATACGGTGCACGGATCACCTCTTTGCCGGTATACTGTTCGAGCGCCCGCAGTACAGCGTCATTCTGGAACGTACCACCCTGTACAACGATCCTGTCGCCCAGAGAATCCAGATTCTGCAGACGGATAACCTTGGTAAATACATTTTCTATAATGGAACGGCACAGACCGGCCATGATATCGCCCGGATCCTTACCGTTTCTCTGCTCTGTGACAATGCTGCTGTTCATAAATACCGTACAGCGGCTGCCCAGTACGGCCGGATTTTCGGAGGCAAAGGCTGTCTCGGCGATCTTCTTCACCGGAATGCCCAGTGTGGCGGCAAAATTTTCCAGAAAAGAGCCGCAGCCGGAGGAGCAGGCTTCGTTGACCACAATATTTGTGATGATGCCATGATCGATCCAGATGGCTTTCATATCCTGACCGCCGATATCAAGAATAAAGGAAGCGTCCTCGACGTACTGCGCTGTTGCTTTGGCATGTGCCACGGTCTCGACAATATGGCAGTCCGCCGGAAGTGCCCGGGCAAACAGATTTTCACCATAACCTGTCGTACACACGCCGTCAATGACGATCTTCACACCTGCCTTTGTATATCGTTCCAGCACATCCAGCATCGCCTGACGGGCTACCTTTAACGGACTGCCCTCATTCGAGGCATAAAAGGAATCCAAAAGTGCACCATCCATATCCATCAGTACAAATTTTGTCGTCGTACTGCCGGAATCTATTCCCAGACAGGCGTGCAGCGTCGTACCGCTTTTCAGCACCGGGGCAAACGGCTGTCCCTGCTCTGCTGCGTGGCGGCTGTCAAAGGCTTCTCTGTCCCTGGCATCGGTAAAGAAAGGCTGTCCCTCCCGCTCGGAAGTAAAAATATGCGCAGTTTTCATCTCTTCCAGCCGGGAAAGCATCGTATCCAGATCGCTTTCTGTGGCTTCTGCCTTAAACATGCCAAGAAGGGACAAAGCCGCTCCGTAGGCTACCATGATCTCCGGCTTTTTCGGCAAGATGATGTCATCTTTTTCCAACTCCAGACGCTCAGCAAAGACCTGCACCAGCTCTGGATGGAATTGGAATGGGCCACCCTCAAAGGCTACCGGCTTTTCGATATCCAGTCCCTGGGCCAGACCGCCGATGGTCTGTTTGGCAATGGCATGGTAGGATGAGAGGGCAATATCCTGCGGGGATACACCCTGATTTAACAGCGGCTGGATATCCGTCTTGGCATATACACCGCAACGTCCGGAAATGTCGTAGACGGTCCTGCCACCTGCCGCCAGTGTATGAAACTCTTCCACCGGCGTGCGAAGCAGCGAAGCGATCTCATCAATAAAGGCACCGGTACCGCCGGCACAGCTGCCGTTCATACGCATATCAGCCACCTGCATGGTGTCGGTACGGGTATCCTTTTTGAAAAAGATCATCTTGGCATCCTGTCCGCCCAGTTCGATCGCTGTCCGCACCGTAGGATAATGCTTCTTTAAGGCCAGCGAATTGGCCACGACCTCCTGAATAAAGGGAACGCCCAGATAATCGGCGATGCCCCTCGCTCCGGAACCGGTAAAGACCAGACGCACCGGTACGTCCGGCAGCTGCTCTTTGGCCTTTGTAAGCGCCCGGCAGACGCTGTCCAGCTGCATGGCATGATGTCTGTCGTAGCTGGAATACAAAAGCTTTTCATTCTCCCCGTCCATGGCAGCGATCTTTGTCGTGGTGGATCCCACATCCACACCGATGCAAAGTGTCGTATTTCGTTCTCGTGTTTCTCTCATTTGTATTGCCTCTTGTACTCTCTCTGGCAAAAGCTCTGGCTCTTTTGCCGGTCTGTGGTTTATGGCGTATGCCTCTGGCCACAGGGTTATCTTTCAGGTAAATATATGCAAGTAAAAAAGGACAATTTCTGTCTCCTTCCCGTCAGATCCGGGCAGACGGCAGTCCTTGTCCGTATTCTGTGATTTTACGCCGCAATTCTAGCACAATGTGCTTTCCATAGTCAATATTCGAACATCAAACTTTCTATATCCTTTAGGGCTTTTTTATGGTTTTTTCATAGTTTTCCCTGCATTGGCCACCTTTTATACTACTTCTGTGGTTCTTTATGTCGATTATCTCGTCTCACAGAATAAGCCGACGTAGTTTAAGGCAGGTAGTATTTAGATTTTTTTCTAAATAGTTGTTGACATTCTCTGTGTCCGGACATATATTGTATTTAGAAATATTTCTAAATAGTTATTTTCGGGAGGTGACGCTTTTGGCTTTTGCTGAAACGTTTAAGGCGCTGTCTGATCCGGTCCGGCGGGAGATCCTTCAGCTTTTAAAGCAGGGGCGGATGTCGGCCGGTGAGATTGCTTCGCATTTTGATATGACGCAGGCCACGGTCTCCTATCATCTGCGGACGCTGAAAAAGGCGGAGCTGATCTATGAGACGAAGGAGAAAAATTTTATTTACTATTCGCTGAATACTTCTGTTGTGGAGGAAGTGATGCTCTGGCTGGCAGAGCTGAAAGGGGGAAATGACGATGTTGAAAAAGCATAAGGGATTTTTTATCGTGAGCTGTCTGGTAACGCTTCTGCCGATCCTGCCGGGACTTCTTTTATGGGCGAAGCTGCCGGAGCAGATGCCGACACATTTTTCGTTTTCGGGGGAGCCGAATGGTTACAGTAGTAAGCTGTTTGCGGTTGTGGGACTATATCTGTTTGTTTTTGCGGTACAGTGTATCCTTGCGGTGGTTACCAGTGCGGATCCGAAGAGTCATCGGTTGTCGGGGAAGGTTTTCTGTATGATTCTGTGTATCTGTCCGGCGGTTTCTCTGATCTGTGGAGCTTCGGTCTATGGGGCAACGCTTGGTATCGGGTCGTTCAGTTCACCGCGGATCATGTTTTTCCTGCTGGGTGTAATGTATATTGTTGTAGGGAATTGTCTGCCAAAGTGCAGGCAGAATTACACGGTGGGGATTAAGGTGCCGTGGACGTTGAACAGTGAGGAGAACTGGGATCGGACGCATCGGTTTTCGGGGAAGCTGTGGATTGTTGGGGGGCTGGTTCTGGTGATTGCGGTGGTTGTGCCGTGGATGCAGACAGCGGCGGTATTTACAGTGGTGACGCTGGGGATCGCGATTGTGCCTTGTGGGTATTCGTTCTTATTGTATAGGAAAGGGGTTTGATTGACGGACGAGACAGAAAGCGGCCAACGATGACGAGGAGGTAGCCTGCGATGATGGAAAATGACAGGTTGGCGCCGGACCAGGTGTCGTAGTTGGTGACTACGTTTAAAAAGCTGCAGAGGGGCATGGCGACGAAAATCAGGATGCCGCTGGCCTGGAGGTAGTATTTGTAGCAGAAGCCGAAATAGATTTCTCCGAGGAAGAGGAAGAAACCGAGGGTCAGGATGTAGGTGGCCTGCATGTGGTAGTTCTGGCTGATGGTCATGTCTGCCATGGGGTGGGCGATCATCCAGGTGTGGGCGAGGATGAGCAGGGTATAGATCAGCAGGACAGTGGGGATCAGCAGCATGTACGGGTAGTGGATCTGCAGTTTTTTCTTATGGGGTGAGGACTGTACGAGGGTGGAATTGTCCAGTCCGACCAGCTGCTGGGAGATTACAGCGATGGCTGCGGTGAAAAAGACACCGCCAACGACGTTTTTTCCCCGGCAGGCGAATTCCATGGCGAGGGCGCAGATCAGCATACCCAGGGCCGTTACACCTTGTATTTTGGTATTGGTGCTGTAGCGGGCAAGCTGCAGGAAGGTGATAAAATCGTTTCTTTTTGTTTTACGCATGGCATTTCTCTCCTTTTCCGAAATACCGGTCATAGCGGTATGTCATATGCCACAGGGATAAGGCTGTGGCTGCGATGCAGGCGGCAAGCAATACCGGGATCATGATATGCAGCGACTCTGGCTGTACCTCTGCGACAGCAAACAGAACGGCGTTGACAAGATCCCACAGGGCGCTGCAAAAGACGGCGCAGATCCAGTAGAGGTTGAAGCTGTGGATGTAGCGCATAAAATTTAAAAACAGGGTATTTCCCAGATATACGGACAGTACGAACACAATGCCGTCGGCACCGGTCATATCTGCAAGGTTACCGGCAAAGCTCCATCTGCCAAGCGCTACGGCAATGGCCATCAGTACGCCAAGCTGCACGAAGCGCCGCAGGGCATCGGCAAGGATGCCTTTCTGTAACAGTTTTCTTCCATAATAAGAGGACTGGAGAAGACCGCTGACGGGCGTGGCATCTTTCTTTGTCCGGACAAAAATATCGTTGAATACCATATAATCTCCGAGCAGGCCAAAGATTCCCCAGAGCCCCACCAGATTAAGCCTCTGATCGGTATGCAGGGCAAACGCAAAGAGCGCATCCAGCATATAGATAAGCGCCGGCACGAATAGAAACAGCGCCAGACTGTATCCGTCAGAATATATTATCCTGTAGATATTTGTCTTTTTCTTCATATTTTATGCCTCCTGCCCGATCTGGCTATGGTTTTTCATCACAGCGACAACGATCTGGGAAAGGGTTGGCGTCTGCAGGGCAACGTCCAGACCGGCAATAGCGTCGATATGCTCAGCGAGGATCAGTCCTTCAAAGCCCATACTGCTGCTCTCCATGCTGTACAGTACCTTTTTGGCCACTTCTGCTGCCGATGGCTCACCGCTGACAGCAACATATTTTTCTTTCAGATCCTCGACAAAGCCCTGCTCTACGATCTGCCCGTGCTCTACGATAATGGCGTAGTCGGTCACATTCTCCATATCACTGATGTTATGGGTGGAAAAGACAACGCTTTTTTCGCCCTCGTTTTCGTTCAGATAATCCCGGATCATCATACAGAGCTTCTCCCGCATCAGCGGATCGAGCGGGGAGGCCGGTTCATCGAGCAGAAGGAGGTCTGTTTTTCTGGCAAAGACACCGGCCAGCATCAGCTTAGTACGACTGCCGTCGGAAAGTGTGCTGACGCTTTTATTTTTTTCCTTAAAACCTTTGATCTCCAGCGCCATATCACTGCACAGCGTATCGTAGAGACCGGGATCAAAGCTTTCAAACAGCGCCGACTGTATCCGGCGGATCTGGCCCAGCATCCACTGCGGCAGATAGTAGCCGGTGGTTCCGGTATAGCCGATGCGCTCTTTGACTTCGGGATTCTTTTCCCGGTCTGCGGCGCTGTATGTATCAAAAAAGGTCAGCTCTCCGCTATAGTCCAGTACAATCCCGGCCAGAATGTTTAACAATGTCGTCTTGCCTGCGCCGTTCTCTCCGATCAGGGCAGTGGCAAAGCCCTTGGGGATCTTAATTTCTGGTATATCCAGCGTAAATTTCCCATATTTTTTCCGGATATCTTTTCCCTCGATCACATATTTATTCTCCATCACGGTTTTCCTCCAATCTGAGCAGCGTACGCAGGGTTTCCACCAGTTCCTCCTCGTCAAGTCCGGCGATCCTGGCGGACTGGATGGCTGCCAGCAACGCATCCTCGACCTTCCTGAGATGCTGTTCCTTCAGCATCTGGGTGTCCTGAGCATTGACGCAGTAGCCTTTGCCCTGTATGGCAGTGACAAGCCCTTCGGCGGCCAGCTGTTCATAAGCTTTCATAGTCGTAATCACACTGATCTTCAATTCCTTTGCCAGCCCACGGATGGATGGCAGATAGGTTCCCGCAGCATATTTTCCCGCCAGAATATCTGTACGGAAGCTGTCGGCGATCTGCTGATAGATCGGTACGCCTGTGTTTTGCAGTATTTTCATGGTTATATCCTCATTTTTACATGTAAAGCTGTTTCAAACGGTTGCAACTGTTTATATGTTATACATACACCTATAACAGTTATATGTCAACAGGAATATGCTATTTCTTTTTACCGGACTTTTTCTTCGACAGTACTTTCTTCTTTGTACATATCTGATACCGGATACGCCTTTTTCCTTTATTTTCTCTGTATTCTTCTTGACTTTTCTGCAGTTTGACGTATACTTTTTATTGTTCTTTTTAGAACTTTTCTCGCATTTTTTAAGAATCATATATACAAAGGAGGGAATCTCTTGAACACAACGGATCATCTCATGCAGTTTCGACGGATTGCCAAGCTGCATGAACATATGTTAAAAAAGCTGTGCGAACCCTACGGACTGTCTCTGCTGGAGGGCACAGTGCTTTGTTTTCTTCATAATAATCCCGACAAGGATACAGCAACGGACATCGTTGAGCTTCGTATGCTTTCCAAGGGAAATGTTTCACAGGCGGTGGAAAGTCTCTGCCTGCGGGGATTTCTGAAACGGACGACAGATGAAACGAACCGCCGCAAAATCCATCTTTCCCTGCTGCCTGCCGCACAGCCGGTCACGGAGGAAATGGATCAGATGCTGGTACAGTTCAAGGATACGCTGTTTATGGATTTTACACCGGAGGAAATGCAGTGCTTTTTCTCTTTCTGTCAGCGCATTGTAGATAATACAAAAAAAGCAACGGAGGGTGATGCATCATGATAACAACAACCGAAGATAAGGATTTTCTGGCCACAGAGCCTCTGGGAAAGCTGCTTTTACGGCTGTCTCTGCCTACGGTCACGGCACAGCTCATCAACATGCTGTACAATATTGTAGACCGTATCTATATCGGGCACATCCCGGGCAGTGGGGCGCTGGCGCTGACGGGCGTTGGCGTGTGTATGCCGCTGATCATGATCATTTCGGCCTTTGCCGCCCTTGTGGGCAATGGCGGTGCGCCGCGGGCTTCGATTTTTCTCGGTAAGGGAGATCACGAATCGGCGGAAAAGACGCTGGGCAACTGTTTTACCATGCAGATCCTCGTCTCGATCGTGCTGACGATCGTGCTGCTTTTGAGTAACCGCACGCTTCTGATGGCGTTTGGTGCCAGTGAGAATACGATTTCCTACAGTGTGGATTATATGAATATCTATGCGCTTGGCACGATTTTTGTCCAGATGACGCTGGGCATGAATGCTTTTATTTCGACGCAGGGCTTTGCAAAGATCAGTATGCTGTCGGTGCTGATCGGTGCGATCTGTAATATTGTTCTGGATCCGATCTTTATTTTTGGACTGGGGCTGGGCGTAAAGGGTGCGGCTCTGGCTACAATCTTTTCGCAGGCGATATCCTGTATCTGGGTGCTGCATTTTCTGACGGGAAAGACAACGTTTCTGAAGATCAAAAAATGTAATCTGCGGCTGCAGGCTTCGATCATTCTGCCGTGTCTGGCGCTGGGGCTTTCGATGTTTATTATGCAGGCGAGTGAGAGTGTGATTTCGGTCTGCTTTAATTCTTCGCTGCTGAAATACGGTGGGGATATAGCGGTTGGTGCGATGACGATCCTGACGAGTGCGATGCAGTTTGCGATGCTGCCGCTGCAGGGACTTGGACAGGGGGCGCAGCCGATTCTGAGCTATAATTTTGGTGCGAAGAATGCGGATCGTGTGAAGGCTACGTTTAAGCTGCTTTTGAAGGTGAGTCTTTCCTATTCTACGGTGATGTGGGCGCTGGTGATGCTGTTTCCGGGAGGGTTTGCTTCGATTTTTACGAATGAGGCGGAGCTGCTTGGTTTTACGGCGCATGCGCTCAGGATTTATCTGGCTTGTATTCTTTTGTTTGGTATACAGATTGCGTGTCAGATGACGTTTACTTCGATTGGGTGTGCTAAGGCTTCGATTATGGTGGCAGTCATGCGGAAGTTTGTGCTGCTTTTGCCGTTGATTTTTATTTTGCCGCATGTATTTACGGGGGATCAGACGAGTGCGGTGTATATGGCAGAGCCGGTGGCGGATTTCTTTGCGGTGACGTTTACGTGTATTCTGTTTAGATCTGAGTTTAAGAAGGCGTTGAAGACGCTTGACTAGGAGGGACGGAAAAAGCCAGGTGTGGCCCACCCTCATATATATATCCTCGTACGCTCCGGCTCCGTCGGTCCGAGCCTAAGGTCTCGGACTCTTACTGCCTTAGCATGTAAAAGGAAGCTCCAGTGGAGGTTTCTTTTACTCAGCT
>CAVCMG010000027.1:0-38958 GCA_963603285.1 Ruminococcus bromii | reverse complement strand
AATGTAGTAAAACGCTTGCATCTAGCAAAATGATGCAGGCGTTGTTATATGGCTAACGCCGGAATATTGAGCGCTTACCATTAAAATCACATATCTGGGAAAATTCCAGACCATTCGGTCAAACAGATTCCCCATATGAATACAAAATAATACGGTGGAAGCAGTGATGATCGGTACACGGGTTATATCAATGCAGTGAATGATACATTGCGAGAACTGCAGGAGATGGTAGAACAGGTAAAACGAGACGGGGAGGTGAGCCTGAGTTATATGAAAGGGTTTGAAAGAGATACACTGATGTATGAAAAAGGGCGTGAAGAAGAGAAAAGAAACACAGAAAGAGAACGCCGTCGGGCAGATTTTGCTGAAAAAGCAAGAAAGAAAGCCGAGGAAGCCAGACGGAAAGAGCAGGAAGCCAGACGGAAAGAACAGGAACGTTCCCAGGCGGAAGCGGCAAGGGCTTCTGTGAAGATTGCGGAGTTGGAAGCCAGACTGAAAAAGTATCAGGGATAAGCTGGATGTAAACGGATAAATTGCCAGAGCGCGGAGCGTTGCAGAGAAAAATCTCTTTGCAATGCTCCTTTTTTGTAGCATAATGCAGGTAGGAAGAAAGGAGCTTTCATGAAAGGGAAAAAACGAAGGTTTTCTATTATAGAATGGCTGGTGCTGCTGATCGCAGGAAGTGTGTTTGTCATCTCAGCGTGGCAGCTGGGCAAATGGTGGTATGCGGGACAGGTCAGCGACAGGGTTACAAAGAATCTGGTGGCGGAAGCCGTTGAAATCCGCCAGGATGCAGAAAAAAACGTGCCTGATCCGGGTATCCAGAGTGAAACCCCGGAAACAGCGGGAGATATCGCTGACGGGGAAGCGCTGCCGATTACCGTAGATTTTGATGCTTTGCAGAAAATAAATCCGGACATCGTGGCCTGGCTCTACAGTCCGGATACTGTGATCAATTACCCGATTGTGCAGGGAAAAGACAATGCTTATTATCTGCATCGGCTGGTGGATGGCCGGAAAAATGCCAACGGGACGCTGTTTATGGACTGTGCCAATTCCGGGCAGTTCACCGGTGAAAATACGATCATCTATGGTCATCACATGAAGAATGGTTCGATGTTTGCCAGTCTGGAAAAATATAAGAAACAGGAGTACTATGAAGCGCATCCGGTGTTGTATCTGCTGACCAGAGAGCGGTCGTACCGGCTGGTGGTGTTTGCCGGATTTGTGACGGCCTCGGACAGTGATGTGTATACCTTGCAGTTTGGCGATGCAGGGCAGCGGCACTGGATCGACAGGGCGAAGCAGCAGTCGGATTTTCAGACCGATGTGCAGGTCGGAGACGATGAGCCTGTTGTGACGCTGTCCACCTGCGATTATACCTATGAGGATGCCAGATATGTGGTGCTGGGGGTACTGCGTTAGGAACATGTCGTAAGATACGAAAAGCAGAGTGCAGATTATAGAATCGGTAGCGAAAAGCATACGAAATACCCGGGGAGGATTTGCAATGAAACGAAAGTATCTGTGGTTCAGCAGCTTTTGCCTGCTGTTATATATGATTTTTCTGTATGAACTCTGGCGGTTATGCCAGTTTGGCGGTGTGCGCCGCCGTCTGATCGTGATGATCGTGGCAGGCGTGTTGTTTGTGATCAGCTTTCTGCTCTGGGTGCTCTGGTACAGAGCGGCCAGACAGTCCGTGGACTGGGTGAAACCGCCGAAATGGATCTTTTTAGGCAAGCTGGTCATCGTTATACTGACAACGGCTATGGCCGGAGCCGGGATCTTATATGCGGCAATCCCGTATAATGGCAAGCTGTCCTGGAAGATTGACGATCTGTTGCACCAGAAAAAAGTACAGCTGGAGCATCACAATCTGTTTACCGATGGTGTGCAGGGCATCCTGACGGATCTTGACCGGGTGCTGACCCTGCCGGAGGTGCTGTATACCTCCAATACAATGACGATATCGTTTACCGGCGATGGCGAGATTACGCAGATCTATGCCTTTTTATATGGAAAGGATACAGACGGTGAAACACATACCTTTCTGGTGGATTATGAGGCAGCCCAGACCGATAAGATGACTGTGCATATGGATGGCTACAGCAGTGCAACCTATGCAAAGGAGCAGAGTTTACAGCCCCTTTTGACGATCGTGCCGCAGATCGACTGGCAGGCAGAGCAGCTGTCAGAAGATGCCGTTTACCAGATTTCGTATGGAGGCCGACAGAGCTTTACCTATGTGGATAAGGAAAAGCTGTACTACATGGCCGGGGATGCAGACGGCGACGGCGTGGATAATGGCGAAGTGAACGTCAACCTGCTGGACAATGGCGGCGCGATCGAGGCGTACGGTGTGATCCTGCAAAGCAGGGATGCAGAGCATACGGTGCTGGCCGACTATATCATGGAGCCGGTTTATATTTCCTCTGCGCAGCAGAGTGCCGAGGCCGAGGCTTCCTTTATCGAGGATGCCCAGACGGAAAGTGATACCTGGAGCGTGGACAACAGCGATGGTACGATGTACTATTTTCTGAATGCGCAGACTGGCTGGCGGCTGGTTGTGACGGATGCGGCTGCAGGCAGCCGGTTCTACGGACTGGAAGCTACGACAGACGGTGGTGTGACTTGGGAGATGGTCAATGAGGATCCGTTTGCCGGAAATATCGGTGTTACAGAGGGCTTGCTGTTTTACGATGAAAGCTTCGGCGTGGCCGGACTGACCGGGGCTTCCGGCGATTATTCCAGTCTGTATCTGACCAGAGACGGTGGAAAGACCTTTACGCAGCTGACGCTGCCGATGGATCAGGTCACAGAGCTTCCGGCACTGGCAAAGAATCTTGACTATACGCTGGCAGATTATGATTACATGGAAATGCCGGAGAAAAACGGTGATCAGCTTACCATTACGGTTACGTCTGCAGCCGGAGAGCATGACGGACTGGTCTTTATTTCGGATGATCAGGGAGAAACATGGACGTTTGAGCACGTGAAAGAAGAATAATACAAAACAGTACTTCAGAGCGAATGGTAAAAAGTCGCAGTTAGAAAACTGCGAAGCAGATGAAAAATAAGAGGAGCGATATATGTCAGAGAAAATTCGATTTTGCCGTGGCGGCGGCTGTACCGCCAAGCTTGGTGCCGGAATACTGTCCCGTGTGCTGGAAAAGCTTCCAAAAGGGCCAGTGGACGAAAATCTGCTGATCGGCTACGACAGCAAGGACGATGCAGCCGTGTACAAAGTCAGTGACGATCTGGCCATTGTGCAGACACTGGACTTTTTTCCACCGATGGTGGATGATCCCTATACCTTTGGAAAGATTGCTGCGACCAATGCCCTGAGCGATATCTATGCGATGGGCGGAGAGGTAAAGACGGCTCTAAATATCGTGTGCTTTCCGGAAAATGCGGACTTGAATATCCTCGGTGAAATCATGCGCGGCGGCTCGGAAAAGGTGATCGAAGCCGGTGGAACGCTGGCGGGAGGCCATTCGATTGCAGATAAAGAGGTAAAATACGGCCTTTCTGTCATGGGAACCGTGCATCCGGACAGGATTTACCCGAACGATAAAGGACAGGTGGGCGATCGGCTGATTCTGACAAAGAAGCTTGGCGTTGGTATTATCTGTACGGCCAACCGTGTCGGTGAAGCATCCGAAGCGGCCATGCAGGAAGCGATAGCATCGATGACCACATTGAACAAATATGCGGCAGAGGTCTGCCGGGATTACGAGATCCATGCCTGTACCGATGTGACCGGCTTTGGCTTTCTGGGGCATTTGCATGAGATGATGCACGGAGAGCTGTCGTGCTGTATCCATGCGGAGGATGTTCCGGTGATTGAGGAAGCAAAGCACCATGCAGACGAATTTCTGCTGACCGCCGCCGGACAGAGAAACCGGAATCATACAGAGCCGTATGTGCAGTTTGAAGGAATCTCCTTTGCCATGGAAGAAATCCTGTTTGATCCGCAGACTTCGGGTGGTCTTTTGATTGCTGTTCCTCCAGCCCAGGCAGAGCCCCTGTGTCTGGCTTTGCAAAAGATACAGCCCCAGATAGCGATTGTTGGAGAAATCCTTCCGAAGGCAGAGAAGGAAATTTATGTGAGGTAAAGCCGGTGTTTTTATCTTCTCGGCGTCGGGAAATACCATGTGTTCGCAGTGTGTGAACACGTATTTTCTGAACATGTGAGAGGAGAATGTCGATATACAAAAATTGTGTTTCTGTCATATTGTACAAAAATAAAAAAAGTATAAAAAAGGGGTATACAGGCGAATTTCAACACGATATAATAAGCACAAGTTATGAAATGGTTATAGATATTAATAAAACTTATAACTGTTAATAAGACGAAAGAGAAGGAGACAAGAGAATGAGTCAAATCGAAAACAAAGGTGCCGAGTATGATTTTTACGGCAAAATGTCTTTGAAAAAAGCGATTCCTTTAGGCATGCAGCATGTCCTTGCCATGTTTGTCGGCAACCTGACCCCGATAATTCTGATCACAGGTGCCTGTGGCCTTGGCGCAGGTACGGAGTTTGCAGATCTGCAGGTGGCTCTTTTACAGAACGCCATGCTGATCGCCGGTATCGTTACGCTGATTCAGTTGTTTGCCATAGGCCCGGTGGGCGGTAAAGTACCGATCATCATGGGCACCAGCTCCGGTTTTATCGGTGTCTGTAACAGCGTCGCTTCCGTTATGGGCGGCGGCATCTTAGCGTATGGTGCGATCATGGGCGCATCCCTGATCGGCGGTCTGTTTGAAGGCGTACTGGGTCTGATGTTAAAGCCCCTGCGTAGATTCTTCCCGCCGGTTGTTACCGGTGCAGTCGTACTGTCCATCGGTCTTTCACTGATTTCCGTCGGCGTCAATTCTTTTGGCGGCGGCAGCAGCGCCAAAGACTTCGGTTCTCTTGAAAACCTCATGCTCGGTGCAATCGTCCTGATCGTCATCGTAGCTTTAAAACACGGCACAAAAGGCATGACCAGTGCCTCCTCCATCCTGATTGGTATCATCGTCGGTTATATCGTAGCCGGTATCATGGCCGCCGTATTGCCGACCACCGGCATCGATGCAGAAGGCGTAGAGTATACCAAAGCCTGGGTACTCAACTGGCAGAAGGTAGCAGACGCCAGCTGGTTCGCCGTACCGAAAATCCTGCCGGTCAAGCTGGTCTTTGATCTTCGTGCAATCCTGCCGATCCTGATCATGTTTATCGTTACCGCTGTCGAAACCGTCGGCGATATCTCCGGCGTTATGGTCGGTGGTATGGACAGAGAAGCCACCGATACCGAACTCTCCGGCGGCGTCATCTGCGACGGCCTCGGTTCTTCCCTTGCAGCCCTGTTCGGCGTCCTGCCGAACACATCCTTCAGCCAGAACGTAGGACTTGTCACCATGACAAAGATCGTCAACCGCTTCGCTCTGACTACCGGCGCTGTATTCCTCGTACTGTGTGGCCTCTTCCCGAAACTGGCAGCCCTGATCTCCATCATGCCCCAGAGCGTCCTCGGCGGTGCAGCCGTCATGATGTTCTCCTCCATCGTAGTCAGCGGCATCCAGTTGATCACCAAAGAGAAGATGACCCCAAGAAGCATCACCATCGTATCCGTTGCCCTCGGCCTTGGCTACGGCCTCGGTGCCAACAGCGGCGTCCTCGTCGGCCTCCCCCAGTACGTCCAGCTCATCTTCGGCGGCTCCGGCATCGTACCCGCCGCCATCGTAGCCATCGTACTGAACATCATTCTCCCAAAGGAGAAAGAAGCGTGACCACGGAAAACCTGTAATAGATGAAGTAGTGAAAAATTCGCTTTAGATATTAGCAGAAATGAAATATATCAATATGTCCTCTGTTCATTTGCCCGAATGGAGGACATATTCTGTGTAAGATACACATGAGAGAATGCATTATTCAGAAAATATATAAAATCATTCTCAATACACAGCAAGCTGCGCAATACAGGCTCCGCACATATATATAGGATCCAAGCGACTTTAGCGAGTAAGCGTCCGAGACTACAGGCTCGGACCGACGGAGCCGGAGCGCAGGAGCCTATATATATGTGCGGAGCCTGTATTGCACAGCTTGCGTCCCCCTTTTCCACTACGCTAAGACTTGCGATTTCCCCAAAATAACAGTATGATAACCATATACATAAATCCGAAAAATCCCATATATTTATAGAAAAATGGAGACCCCACCAATGCTGAAAATCAAAGAATTTGTAAAAGCAGAAACCCTGGAGCAAGCCTACGAGCTCAACCAGAAACGCACCAACCGCATTCTCGGCGGCATGCTCTGGATGCGCATGAGCAACACCAACATCCAGAAAGCCATCGACCTTTCCGCCCTCGGCCTTGACACCATAGAAGAAACCGACGACACCTTCACCATCGGCTGCATGACCACCCTAAGACAGCTCGAACTTCACGAAACCTTAAACACCATGTGCGACGGTCTCATCCGAAAAGCTGTCGAAGACATCGTCGGCGTCCAGTTTCGAAACCTCGCCACCATCGGCGGTTCCCTCTTCGGCCGCTTCGGCTTCTCCGACGTTCTAACTGCCTTTCTCGTCCTCGACACCTACGTCGAACTCTATAAAGGCGGCATCATCCCTCTCGCAGAATTCGCCAGAATGAAACGCGACAACGACATTCTCGTCCATGTCATCGTCAAAAAACATAAAGGCCAGTACGCCTATCTGACCCATCGCAACACCAAAACAGATTTCCCGGTGCTCGCCGTGGCCGCATCCTGTGTAGACGGCGAAGTCAAAGCCGCCGTAGGCGCCAGACCCGAAAGAGCCCTCGTATACACCGTAAAGGATGCCAGCGAAGAAAGCGCCGTCTGTCTCGCCGGACAGATCCCCACCCGGGGAAATATGCGCAGCTCTGCAGAATACAGAAGCCATCTCGCAAAAGTCCTGCTAAAACGGGCGTTTGCCGAACTCAGAGAAAAGGAGGCAGATTGTCAATGATCGTAAGTATCGTATTGAACGGAAAAAAGACAGTGGCAGATATCAGCCCGGATATGACCTTATATAAATTCGTCCGCGAACACGGCTGCTACAGCGTAAAATGCGGCTGTGAAACGACAAACTGCGGCCTTTGCACCGTATTTCTTGACGGTACACCCGTGCTGTCCTGCGCCGTGCTGGCAGCCAGAGCCGACGGCCACAAAGTCGAAACCCTTGAAGGTCTGCAGAAAGAAGCCGAAGAGTTTGGCCGCTTTATCGCCGATCAGGGTGCCGAGCAGTGCGGCTTCTGTAATCCGGGCATGATCATGAATGCGATCGCCCTTTTCCGGGAAAATCCCGAACCAACCGACGACGAGATCAAACGCTATCTGGCAGGAAATCTGTGCCGTTGCTCCGGCTACGAAGGACAGCTCAGAGGCATTCATGATTTTATCGCCTATAAGAAAAAGGGAGGTGCAGCATGCGAGTAGTAGGACAACCCATCCGTAAAAAAGATGCCATGCAGCTGGTGACAGGAAAGCCGGTCTATATGGATGATCTGGCACCGAAGGACTGTCTGATCGTCAAGGTGTTAAGAAGCCCCCATGCCAACGCCCTGATCGAGGATATCAATACCAACATTGCCATGAAGGTTCCGGGTATAGAGGCCGTCTATACATGGAAGGATGTGCCGCAGAACCGTTTTGCCCAGGCCGGACAGACTTACCCGGAGTGGAGCCCGTACGACCGCCTGATCCTGGATCAGCATGTGCGCTTTGTCGGCGATGCCGTAGCCATTGTAGCCGGTGAGGATGAGGCTGGTGTAGACCGCGCACTGAAAATGATCAAGGTAAAATACAAGGTACTCCCGGCTGTGCTGGATTACCATGAAGCGCTGGACAATGAGACTCTGGTGCACCCAGAGGATAACTGGAAATCGCTGTTCCCGGTAGGCGCGGATAATAAGAGAAACCTGTGCGCCCATATGGAGGATGCCGGTGGTGATCTGGAGGAAGCTTTTTCCGAGTGTGATGTGGTACTGGAGCGTACCTATCATGTGCCGGCGGTGAATCAGGCGATGATGGAAACCTTCCGCACGACCTGCTATATCGACACCTACGGCCGTCTGGTGGTTCTAAGCTCCACCCAGATTGTCTACCATGTCCGCAGGATTCTGGCAAATGCGCTGGGGATTCCGAAAAGCAAGATCCGTTCCATGAAGCCCCGGATCGGCGGTGGTTTTGGTGCGAAGCAGACCGTGGTTGCCGAAATCTATCCGGCTTTTGTCACATGGAAGACGAAAAAGCCCTCCAAGATGATCTACAGTCGTTACGAAAGCCAGATTGCCGGTTCTCCGCGGCATGAGATGGAAGTGAAGGTAAAGCTCGGTGCGACAAAGGATGGTCGTCTGCTGGCCTTTGATCTGTATAATCTGTCCAATACCGGAGCGTACGGGGATCATGGCCCGACAACAGCCGGACTGACCGGCCATAAGTCCATGCCGATGTATACCGGAAATATGAAGGCTTTCCGGCATGTATTTGATGTTGTGTATACAAACCGGATGGCAGCCGGTGCGTACCGTGGGTACGGTGCGACACAGGGTATCTTTGCGCTGGAATCCATCGTCAGTGAGATGGCAGAGGTGCTGCATATGGATCCGGTGGAGCTTCGGCTGAAAAATGTGGTCCGTCAGGGTATGCATATGATGGCTTACAGTAATGAGCTGGCGGCGGGATGCCGTCTGGATGAATGTCTGGTGCGCGCGGCGGAAATGATCGGCTGGAAAGAGAAATTCCCGTGTAAGGATATGGGTAATGGCAAGGTGCGTTCTGTCGGTATTGCGATGGCGATGCAGGGCTCCTGTATTTCGTTTGTGGATGTGGGTTCGGCAACGATCATGCTCAATGAGGATGGCAGCTACCGGCTTTCCATCGCAGCGGCGGATATGGGTACGGGCTGCGATACGATCCTGTCGCAGATGGCTGCAGAATGTCTTGGCGTAACAGCGGATGAGATCTTTGTCTCCGGTGCGGATACGGACTTTTCACCGTATGATTCGGGTTCCTATGCGTCCAGTACGACGTATATTACGGGACAGGCAGTGGTCAAAGCGGCTACGGAGCTGGAAAAAAGGATCCGTACGCTGGCCTGCCGGATGCTGGAATGCGAAGAGGATGACCTGGAATTTGATGGTCATATCGCAAAGAATATCAAAACAGGAAAGACGGTGACAATAGAAGATATCGGCTACAAGGCGCAGAGCTTTAATGATTTTCCGTTACAGGTGACGGAGAGTCATACATCGCCGGTATCGCCGCCGCCGTATATGGCCGGTGCCGTGGAGATCGAGCTGGATAAGGAGACGGGGCATGTGGAGATTTTGCACTATGCAGCTGTCGTGGACTGTGGTACGGTGGTCAATCCGCATCTGGCGAGGGTGCAGGTCGAGGGTGGCCTGGGCCAGGGTATCGGTATGGCTTTGTTTGAGAATGTGCAGTATGCAAAGGATGGAAAGCTCAGAAATAATTCATTCATGCAGTATAAGATTCCGACGAGGCGGGATTATGGGCCGATTGATGTGGAGTTTCGGCCGAGTTTTGAACCGACGGGGCCGTTTGGGGTGAAGTCGATCGGGGAGATTGTGATTAATACGCCGGGGCCGGCGTTGGCGGATGCGATTCATAATGCTACGGGTGGGTATTTCAGGGAGTTGCCCATTACTAGTGAGAAGATTGCGATGTATTGTGAGAGTGAGGGATGGACAGTTTAGGCGTCTGCCCCTGCGCTTTGCCATATGGTATACTCTTCTGCGCTCCGGCTCCGTCGGTCCGAGCCTAGGGTCTCGGACACTTACTCGCTAAAGTCGCTGGAAGAGTATACCATATGACAAATCACAGGGGCAGACGTCTAAACCTGTGTATAGAAGGAGTGAGGTCTGGGCTGTGATTGTTAAGTGGACGGATGATGGCTGGAAGCGTGAGAAACAGCTTTTGGATGCTTTAGGGCTGAATAAGGAAGAGGGGCCGCGGGTGGTTTCGGTGGTGGGAGCCGGGGGGAAGACTACGGTGGTTCGGAGATTTAGGGGGGAGTGTCTGGAGGCGGGGATTTCTCATGTGGTGACTACGACGACGCATATGCAGTTTGAGAAGGCGGGGGATTTTCTTTCGGAGGCTTCTTTGGAACGGGTGATGGAGATGGTCGGACGGTTTGGGACGGTCTGGCTGGGGGAGCCGGTTTCGGAGGGGAAGATGAGGGGAGTTTCGGTGGACTTTCTGGAACAGGTGTATGCGAAGGGGCTCTGGCTTTTTGTGGAGGCGGACGGGGCGAAGCGGATGCCGGTGAAGGCGCCGGATGTGCATGAGCCGGTGGTGGTGCCGTTTTCTACGGATGTGCTGGCGGTGTATGGACTGGATGCGGTGGGCAGGCCGATCGAGGAGGTTTGTTTTCGTGTGGATAAGGTGACGGCGCTTCTGGGGAAAACTGTGGCGGATCGGCTGACGGCTGTGGATATTGTGCGGCTGGCGGCGTCGACTGCGGGTGGCAGGAAGCAGGTGACGGACGGGATGCGTTATGGTGTGATCCTGAATAAAGCGGATACGCCGGAGCAGCTTCTGGTGGCGGCGGAGATCGCCGGAGGGCTGCAGGCTGCGGGTGTAGAAACGATTCTGGCCACGGCAGATCTTATGTCGGAGCATGGCAGAAAGTGGTAGTATTTCGTTGGGGAACGGTGCAATGCAGTGAAAAGCATGCTGTGAGGCAGGAAAACAGCTATCGTGAAATGTGATTTCAGACATATGGCTATAAAAGAAAACGGGGAGTACGAAAAAGTATGAAAGTTCTGATCAAGGGCGCAGGTGATCTGGCGACGGGAGTGGCAGCGCAGCTGTACAAAAGAGGATACCAGATCATTATGACAGAAACCGCGATTCCGTTGTCGGTGCGTCGGCAGGTGGCGTTTTCCCGGGCGGTTTATGAAAAAACGGCTGAGGTAGAGGGGATAACGGCGCGGCTGGCGGCAAATGCAGCGGAGGCGGAGGATATTTGCCTGCGGGGAGATATCGCGGTGCTGGTCGATCCAGAGGCGAAGATTCGGGACAGCTACCGGCCGGATGTGCTGGTGGATGCGATTCTGGCAAAGAAAAATATGGGAACAGAAAAAGATGATGCACCGCTGGTGATCGGCCTTGGCCCCGGTTTTTACGGGGGGGAGGACTGTGATGCGGTGATCGAGACAATGCGTGGCGCGACGCTTGGACAGCCGATTTATGATGGTGAGCCGATCCCGAATACCGGCGTGCCGGGTATGGTGGGCGGTTATGCGATCGAGCGGCTGATCAAAGCCACCGGTGACGGACGGATGTGTCCGGTGCGACAGATCGGTGATGTGGTCGAAAAGGGTGAGCTTCTGGCCTATACCGGGGATGCGCCGGTGTATGCACAGATTGACGGTATCATCCGTGGTATGCTGCAGGCAGATGTAGAGGTAAAAAAAGGTCTGAAGATCGGTGATGTGGATCCGCGAAAGGATGCTTCCCTTGTGTATCTGATCTCGGATAAATCCCACAGGATCGGGCAGGGTGTATGTCTGGCAGTGGATACCCTTTTGCAGAGAAAAACGGGTATTCTGCTTCTGGCCGCCGGAACTTCTTCACGATACGGCAAAAACAAGCTGCTGGAAACCGTGGAAAAGGAGCCAATGTACCGGCACAGTCTGGGGATTTTGCAGTCTTTTGAAGAAAGTCCGCGGGCAGTGGTGACACGTTTCGCTGAAATAGAAAAGATGGCAGCAGAATACAAAATCCCGGTGGTGCGAAACGACGAACCGGAAAAGGGTATCGCCTGGTCGTTACATAAGGGTCTGGAAAAGCTGTGGTCAGAACATCTGACACTGGAAGGCGTGCTCTGCATGGTCAGTGACCAGCCGTGGCTGCAGGCCAGGACGGTGCAGCATATACTGGAAACGGCAGCGTTGCATCCGGATCGTATTGTCTGTGCCGGGATCAAGGAGCATCCGGGCAATCCGGTATGGTTCGGCAAAGACTATATTCCGGAGCTTCTGGCTCTGGAGGGGGATACCGGCGGCAGACAGGTGATACAGAAGCATCCGGACAGGGTATGGTATTGTCCAGCCAGCTCAAAGGAGCTGCAGGATGTGGACAAACCACTGTAAACAATAGTTTGCCGTGACTAAAGCCCTGTGTTATAATCGCAGAGAAGTAAAAAGAAACCATAAAATACCGATGGTACGGTAGGAACGGCATGCAGGCATTTGGGGAAAATTTCCACAGAAGAGTCTGTGCCTGAAAATGGGAAACTTTTTATGTATAAACAAACAAAAGAGAGGTAAAAGAACATGAAAAAGAAAATAGCAGCATTATTCTGTGCAGCCGCTATGGCTGTAGCCATGACCGGCTGTGGTGGTCAGAAATCTGCAGAGCTGATACCGGCGAATGAAAAAAGTGCAGCTTCCGTGGCAGATACAAGCGAAGCTTCCGGTGCAGATGCTTCTGTCAGTGCAACTTCTACAGCAGAATCCACGGGTGACAAGACCCAGATCCAGGTATTTATCGCAGCCAGCTTAAACACAGTTATGACAGATCTGGCAGCCAGGTATAACGAGACACATCCGGAAGTGGAGATCGTATACAACGCCGACAGCTCCGGTAAGCTGATGGATCAGATCGAAAACGGCTTTGCATGTGATATCTTCTTCTCCGCAGCCACAAAGCAGATGGATCAGCTGGAAACAGACGGTCTTTTAGTGGACGGCAGCAGAAAGAATGTGGTAAACAACCAGGTCGTTGTTGTAACCAGAAAGGACAGTGGTACAGCGGTCACAGGTCTTGCGGATATCAGCAAAGCATCCAGCATCGCACTGGCTGACGGCAGCGTGCCGGTTGGTAAATACACGAGACAGGCTCTGGTTAATCTGGGACTGCTGGAGCAGACAGATGATGTATCCGCGATCACAACGAAGGAGGTTTCCGATGCTTTAGGCGGCGTGGAGATCAGTGAGCAGGGTAATGTCAGCCAGGTACTGACGGCTGTTGCCGAGGGTAACTGTGAAGTGGGTACAACCTACTATTCCGATACTTATGGTTATGAGGATCAGCTGGATATTCTGGAAAAGGTAAGCTATGACCTGACGGGTAATGTTATTTATCCGATCGCGATGGTGCAGAATGATGAGGCTACAGAGGCAGAGACAGCGGCAGCTGAGGATTTCCTGGCGTATGTGACATCGGATGAAGCCAAGACTGTATTTGACAGTTATTATTTCGATACTGACGTTGAATAACGGTAAGAAGTGAGGCAGCCGCCGTGCTGGTTTGTGAGGGCGCGCGTATGGATATACTGTTTTCAAACAAGTGCAACGCAGAACCAAGCTACGTGCTAACTCCGACTAATACGCTCAGGAATGCCTTCGCGCATAAGTCTGCGTAAGCACGGGATCTCGTTTCTGCTAAAGGCGCACTTTGAATCGTTTGAAAACAGTATATCCATACGCGCGCCCTCACAAACCAGCACGGCGGTTGCATTTACGTTGACTGGCATACGGAAAATATCGGTGCCAGATTCTGTGGAGTATTGAAAAAGAATGATGCAATAGAAGATAATAACTGGTAGATGATAGACAGGAGCTTTATATGCAGGAAATTACAGACATTCTCAAAACACTGGACTGGAGTCCGTTATACATATCTTTGAAAACGGGTGTTGTGGCAACAATTATTTCATTTTTTCTGGGTATCTGGGCAGCATCAGCTGTGATGCGCATGGGCCCGCGCAGGAAAGCACTTGTGGACGGTTTTCTGACATTGCCGATGGTACTGCCGCCGACAGTGGCCGGTTTCTTTCTGTTGCTGATCTTCAGCAAGAGGCGGCCCGTGGGTATCTTTTTATATGAAAGCTTCGGTATCAAGGTCGTGCAGACATGGCTTGGCTGTATACTGGCGGCAACGGTGATTTCACTGCCGCTGATATACCGGAATGCCAGAGCGGCTTTTGAGCAGGTGGATGCGGATCTGATCTATGCAGGACGGACACTGGGAATGAGCGAGCTGGCGATTTTCTGGAAGGTTGTGGTTCCGGCGGCAGGGCCGGGTATTGTGTCCGGTACGATCCTGACGTTTGCCAGAGCGATGGGTGAGTATGGTGCGACATCCATGCTGGCGGGAAATATTCCCGGAAAGACGGCGACGGTTTCCCAGCGTATCGCCATGGTCATTCAGGACGGCGACTATCTGACGGCCGGGATCTGGGTGTTTATTGTACTTTTGATTGCTTTTGCAGCGATTTATCTGATGAACCGTGTGGCGCAGAAGCATATGAAGCATATCCGGCGCTGGTAAAAGAAAGGACAAAAGGACGATGAGTGAATTTTCCCATTTCAATTCCGCAGGAGAAGCCATCATGGTGGATGTCAGCGAGAAAGAGAACACGAAGAGAACGGCGGTGGCGGCTGGCGAGATCCGTATGTCGGCAGAATGTTTTCAGAAGGTGATTGCAGGAGATATGAAAAAGGGTGATGTACTGGGCGTGGCCCGGATTGCTGGCATTATGGGTGCTAAAAAAACATCCGAGCTGATTCCTCTTTGCCACGTCCTGCAGCTGACAAAGGTGGAAATCGAATTTCGTTTTCCGGGAGAGAATCGGATCGAAGCGGTCTGTACAACGAAGACGACGGGAAAGACCGGTGTGGAGATGGAGGCACTGACCGGGGTATCCACAGCGCTTCTGACCATTTACGATATGTGTAAGGCGGTGGATCGTGCCATGGAGATCGGAAATATCTGTCTGCTGGAAAAGAGCGGCGGTAAGAGCGGGACATTCCAAAGGGAGGAAGTGTGATGCTGGATTTTCATATACAGAAAAAGCTGGGCAGCTTTACGCTGGACAGCGAAGTGCATACCAAAGCAAAGAGGATCGGCATTCTCGGCGCTTCCGGCTGTGGAAAGAGTATGACGCTGCGCTGTCTGGCCGGGATTGAACGGCCGGATGATGGCTATATCCGTCTTGGAGAGCGTACCGTATATTCTGTGAAAGAAAGAATCTGTGTCGCGCCGCAGAAGCGCAAGGTCGGCTATCTGTTCCAGCATTATGCACTGTTTCCTACAATGACTGTGGAACAGAATATCGCGGCGGGACTGCACGGCACAAAGCAGGAAAATGTGGCCCGGGTGCAGGAAATGATCGACACATTTCAGCTGTCTGGGCTGGAAAAGAAGCTGCCGGGACAGCTTTCCGGTGGACAACAGCAGAGAACGGCACTGGCAAGGATCATGGCGTATGAGCCGGAGGTGATCCTTCTGGATGAGCCTTTTTCGGCGCTGGACGCTTTTCTGAAGGATCGGCTGCAGCAGGAGCTGATGGAAATGTTGAAATCCTATGAGGGAACGGTCGTTTTAGTCTCACACAGCCGGGATGAGATCTATCGTTTCAGTGAGGAGCTTCTGATCATGGCCGACGGCCATATGATCTGTCAGGGAAAGACAAAGGAGGTATTTGCTAATCCGGGCTATAAAGAGGCCGCCCGTCTGACCGGGTGCAAAAACATCACAAAGAGTATCCGGAAAAATGCGCACGAGCTGGAAATCCCGGCATGGGGAACCAATCTTACCTTACAGCAGGAGATTTCCGAGGATGTCGCATATGTGGGTATCCGCGCGCATGATTTTATTCCTGTCTGGGGAGAAAAAGAGGAAAACTGTGTACAGATCCTGCCGGGAACCGAGGCCGAGCTGCCGTTTGAAAAGAAATATTTTCTGCATACCACCGGTACGGATGAAGAAGAGCTTTGCTGGTTTGTGCAGCGGGAACAGCTGAAGGAGACAAAAGAAAAGGGGCTGCCGGCGTATTTGCAGATCCCGGAGGAAAAATTGTTGCTTTTGAGGGAATGATATAAGGAGTATGAGATGAAGTTAATCAAAACAGAAGATGCGGTAGGTCATGTGATCTGCCATGATATCACACAGATCATCCGGGGCGTGACAAAGGATGCCGTATTTCGGAAAGGCCATATCGTAACGGAAGAAGATATCCCGGTACTTTTGTCCGTCGGTAAGGAGAATCTGTATGTCTGGGAGAAGAAAGAGGGCATGCTGCATGAGGACGAGGCGGCGCTGATCCTCAAAGAAATCTGCCAGGGTGCGTATATGCACCCGTCAGGCATCAAAGAGGGAAAAATTGAGCTGATCGCCGACTGCGATGGCGTGCTGAAGGTGGACAAAGAGAGCCTGCACCGTGTCAACAGCGTTGGTGAGATGATGATCGCGACCCGTCATGGTAATTTTCCGGTAAAAAAAGGCGACAAGCTGGCCGGAATGCGTGTAATCCCGCTGGTGATCCATGAGGATAAGATGGCGCAGGCAAAAAAGGCGGCAGGGGATAAGCCTTTGTTACAGCTGTTACCCTACCAGCATAAAAAGGTGGGTATCGTTACGACGGGCAGTGAGGTATATTATCACAGGATCGAGGATACCTTTACGCCGGTGATCAAAGAAAAAATGGCCGAGTACGATACGGAGGTAATTGGGCAGGAGATCTGTAACGATGACCATGAGATGATCACGGCAGCGATCCGGAAATTTTTACAGGCGGGCGTCGATATGGTCGTCTGTACCGGCGGCATGAGCGTTGATCCGGATGACCGTACACCGCTGGCAATCAAAAATGCCGGTACCCATATTGTGAGTTACGGTGCACCGGTACTGCCGGGGGCTATGTTTTTACTTTCCTATTATAACGATACGATTCCGGTGCTTGGTCTGCCGGGCTGTGTGATGTACTCGAAGCGGACGATCTTTGATCTGGTGCTGCCGAGACTTATGGCGGGAGAAATTCTCACGGCGGAGGATATGAACTGTCTGGGCGAGGGCGGTTTATGTCTGAACTGTCCACAGTGTACCTTCCCGAACTGTGGCTTCGGTAAAGGGAGGTAAGTATGGACACACTGTGGGATACGCTGGATACAGCAGATGGTGGTCGGGAGACGGTGATCTATACGGTGACAGACGGCGCACATGCCGGAGAAAAGCTGCTGGTGTCGGAAGGCAGCATATGCTGGCAGTCGGCTGCGGCGGACTTTTTATCCGGACATATACAGGAGCTTCTGACACACACGGAGAGCGGTATCGTGACAGTGGATGGTGAGCGTATTTTTGTTGATCCGCTGGGTGGTGAGAAAAAGCTGGTGATCTGCGGAGCCGGTCACGTATCCATGCCGATTATCCGCACCGGTAAGATGCTGGGCTTTCAGATTACCGTGATCGAGGATCGGCCTTCCTTTGCAGATGATGCCAGAAGGGCCGGAGCCGATCAGGTGCTTTGTATACCATTCGCTGAGGGACTTGCCGGTATACTGGG
Organism: Ruminococcus bromii; assembly: GCA_963603285.1. Classification (GTDB taxonomy): domain Bacteria; phylum Bacillota; class Clostridia; order Lachnospirales; family Lachnospiraceae; genus UBA11957. Next base: position 21,630 of record CAVCMG010000027.1, on the reverse strand, counting down.
AGATAAAAACACGTACTTTGTCATTGTAACCCGGGGACACCGGTACGACGAGGTCTGTCTGGAAAGTATCCTGCCGAAGGAGTATGCCTATATCGGGATGATGGGCAGCCGTCGCCGTGTTGCTGTTGTGAAACAGCATCTGCTGGAGCTGGGCTTTGAGAAACAGAAGATCGAACAGCTGCACGCGCCGATCGGTCTTTCCATTGCCGCGGAGACACCGGAGGAGATCGCTGTATCGATTCTGGCGGAGATTATCGAGGAAAAAAATAAAAAGGGCCGGAGTCAGGGCTTTACGAAGGATATTTTAAGAGTCGTTCGTGATGCCGGTGACACGCAGACGGTACTGGCAACGATCATCAGCCGCCGGGGCTCGGCACCGCGGAGTGTGGGTACGAAGATGCTGGTGCTTGCGGACGGTCGCTGCATCGATACGATCGGCGGCGGCTGCATGGAGGCCGAGGTACGCAACCGGGCGCTGCGTCTGCTGCACCATGCGGACAGACAGACACAGCTCTGCGAGGTCGATATGACAGCTATGGATGCCGAAGAGGAAGGCATGGTCTGCGGTGGCCGGATCGAAGTGTTGCTGGAGAAAGCAGACAATTTCCGGGGCAAAATAATAACAGAAAACGACGAAACGATATAGATGGTTACTGCATGAAACGTACAGGTGGCAGACGGAAAATCCGGCAGTAATCGGCTTGGCAGAGAAAAAGGAGGAGAATCGCATGAAAGACAGCTACGGCAGAACGATCAATTACATGCGGATTTCCATCACTGACCGCTGTAATCTGCATTGCAGCTACTGTATGCCGCGGGATATACAGTGCCTGGGAACAAAGGAGCTTCTGCCAAAAGAGCAGATCCTTGCCGTTTGCCGGGCGGCTGTCAGCCTTGGTATTACCCGGTTCAAGATCACCGGCGGCGAGCCACTGGTACGAAAGGACTGTGTACAGATTATAAACGAGATAAAATCTCTGAACAGTGTGGAGCAGGTGACGCTGACAACGAATGGCGTCCTTTTGGAGGAACAGGCAGAGGTGCTGAAAAGAGCCGGTATTGACTGTATCAATGTAAGTCTTGACACGCTGGATCCCCGGCTGTATCAGCAGATCACCGGGCAGGATGCACTGGAACGTGTACTGGCCGGTATCCGGCAGGCAGAAAAACGGGGTATTCCTCTCCATGTCAATACGGTGCTGCAGAAAGGTATCAATGAAGCGGCATGGCAGCAGGTACTTCCTCTGGCAGAGAAAGGCTATGCGGATGTCCGCTTTATTGAACTTATGCCAATCGGCGAGGGAAAATCACACAAAGGGATTGGCAATAAGGATATACTGGATGCGCTGCGTCGGCTGTATCCTGCACTGAAGCTCACACAGGCGCGAAAGGGCAATGGCCCTGCCGTATACTATGAGATTCCGGGCTTTCGGAAGAACATAGGTTTTATCAGTCCCGTACATGGAAAATTCTGTGCGGCCTGCAACCGGATCCGCATGACGGCGGACGGTCATTTCAAGCCCTGCCTGTGCTATGGCGAAAGTATAGATGGGCGGGAGATCCTGCAGACAGGAGATCCGGTGCAGATCCGCGAGCTGCTGCAGCGAGTGATCCTTGCCAAACCACAGATGCATTGCTTTGAAACAAGAGAAAAAATCACGGAAAATAAACAGATGGTACAGATCGGAGGATAACGATGGAACAGACAACACAGACAGGCACAGTTACAGCCATCTGTATCAGCGAAAAAAGAGGTACGCAGAAAAAACCGGTGGATACCGCAAAAATGCGTACAGACTGGGGCATTGAGGGTGATGCACACGCCGGTCACTGGCACAGACAGGTAAGTCTGTTGTCGCAGGAAGAGATCGATGCATTCAGAACTGAAGGTGCCGACGTTTATCCGGGAGCTTTTGGAGAAAATCTGGCTGTACAGGGCATTCCTTTGAAAGAGCTTCCGGTAGGGACAAGGCTGCAATGCGGCAATGTGCTGCTGGAGGTCACACAGATTGGCAAGGACTGTCACAGTCATTGTACGATCTATTACCAGATGGGAAAATGTATCATGCCGACCAATGGGATATTTGCCCGGGTATTACAGGAAGGAGAGATCAGCGTGGGAGATACGGTGCAGGTATTGCCCGAAACAGGAAAAGAGCCTTTCCGGGCAGCTGTGATTACATTAAGTGACAAAGGCGCTGCGGGAGAAAGAGAAGATAAGAGCGGCCCGCTGGCTGAAAAGCTGCTGACAGAGGCCGGATATGAGGTAGTCGAATACCTGCTTCTGCCAGATGAGAGGGAACCGCTTGAAAAGGAATTAAAGCGTCTGGCCGATCAGCGGCAGGTGCATGTGATCTTTACGACCGGCGGTACGGGATTTTCCGTGCGGGATATCACACCGGAGGCTACGATCGCCGTCTGCGACCGCATGGCAAACGGCATCGCCGATGCGATCCGCAATTATTCGATGACGATCACACCCCGGGCGATGTTCAGCCGTGCCGTCAGCGGCCTCAGGGGTCGTACCCTGATCGTCAATCTGCCCGGCAGTCCGAAGGCTGTGCAGGAGGCACTGGACTACCTGCTGCCACATCTGGCCCATGGTATCGGTGTTTTACGCGGCACAGAAAGGGAATGTACAAGAAAATAGTAATAAATTACCAAAGAAAAAAATGAGTAGAGAAAGACGTGAGTCATATGAAAGTGGCTTGCGTCTTTTTACGTTTGGAATGTATGAGCTATACAATGGCACAACACATGGGAATTTAGGATTGTACTTGACAAACATGTATTATAATATTATATATATAAGCAAATACTATAATACGAGAAAAGACAAGAAAGAAAAAAAGGAAAAAGTGGAAAAACAAAAACTGAAAGAGAAAGGGATGGGATCGGCCTGTGCTATTTTATCTGCAACACTGTTTGGCTTTAATGCATATTGTGCAACAAACGCCTATGCAGGTGGAAGTAATCCGATTGCATTTACATTTTATGCATCTGTCATTTGTATTGCATTGACAATACTTATTGCATGTATCTGTCATATACGCATCATACCTGAAAAAGAGGAGTGCGGATGGCTCATACTGATCGGAACACTGGGTGGAGTGACGACGCTGCTTTTATTTACTGCATTTACATATATTGCCAGTGGTATTGCCACCATATTACACTTTACCTATCCGGTGTATGTGGCTATCGGAAGTATTTGGCTTTTGAATAAGAAAATGACGAAAGGTAAAACAATGGCTCTTGCGCTGAGTGTTTTAGGGGTTGTTTTTATTTCAGACTTTTCCGGGGATAAAGCAGAGACAGGTATTTTGCTTGCGTTGTTGTCGGGTCTTACGTATGCTGGTTATGTGATTTTTCTGGAAAAGACGCATTTCGACAGTGTAAATTGTCTGTTTATCTGTTTTAATATGACACTTGTGAGACTGGTACTGACGTTTGTATATGGCATTTTGGGCAGACAGATTTTTGTGACACAGACAGTAGCAGCCTGGGGATATACAGCTATACAGGCAACATCATCGCTTTTGCTGGCAACTATGCTGTTTCAGATAGGTGTCAAATATGTTGGTGGCATGGTGTCTTCTGTCTTTTCCATGTTTGAGCCGTTGACCTGCCTGATCGTTGGTGTATTGTTTTTAGGGGAAAATATAAATTGTGTAAAGATAGCTGGATGCGTATTGATCTGTCTTGGTATCCTCATTGTCATTTATGATGAAATTAAGGAAGAAAGTTAAAAGGCATCAGAGAATACGACAAGAGTAATTGGGCCACTTGGGAATGTAAGGCTTACGTGCGTACGGATTGGCGATAGATCTGGTTTGATTACAAATGAAAGTTAAAAATAATACATACATAGCACATGTTGACAGTTGTAATATAACGTGTTAATATATGCAAAAAGAAAAATGCCATAGAAAGGAAGAAAATGGATGATAAAAATTGCATGCGTGGGTGACAATGTGGTAGATATCAACTATATTGACGGAATCGTAAATCCTGGTGGAAACTGTGTGAACGTAGCCGTATATTGCAGTCAGATGGGACACCAGGCAGCCTATGTTGGCGTATTGGCAGATGATGGCTATGCAAAAGTAATTACAGATTCGCTGAAGAAAAATCAGGTTGCATATGATATGTCCCCTGTAGGACATGGGGAAACCGGCAGATGTTTTATCAATTTGGTGGATGGAGACAGGATCATCGGAGATGAAAATGATGGTGGTCTGTTAAAAGTTTCTCCATTAAAGCTGGATGAAAAACTGATCATGTACTTGAAAAAATTTGATATTGTGCATACAAGTTGCTATAGCTATATGGATGATGAACTGGAAAAAATCAAAGATGCTGGGATCCCTTTATTATATGATTTTTCTATAGAGTGGGATGATGAAAAAATCAGTCGTCTTTCTGAGATGGTGGATTTTGCCTTGTTCTCTGGCAGGGATGATAAGACGGAAGAAGAGAACATGTCCGTCCTGAAAAAATCAGTTGATGGCAGGCATTGTTGTATGGCAATTCTCACCATGGGAACTAAAGGTGCCTGGGTGTATGATGGACATACTGTACATACGAAAAAACCTTACAATATTGAGGGTGGCGCCATAGATACAACAGGCTGTGGAGACTCCTGGATCAGTGGATTTATTTCTACGTATATTGAAATTACAAAACGAATGTATCAGATGGCGACGGTGTCAGATGAACATTTTATCCAACAGAAAAATGTGGAAGATGTAAAGGCACATGCTATAGAAATGGCTATGTGCATGGGAAACCTGAAAGCGAGACAGACCTGCCGGATCAAAGGCGCTTATGGTTGTGGCGTGCCTGTATATTCTATACGAAAGTGAGACTGAGGAATGATACGTGATAAAAAATGCATAGGTGTATTGACCAGTGGTGGTGATGCACCGGGAATGAACGCCGCTATTCGTGCTGTTGTACGTACTGCCATTACAAAGGATATTATACCGGTGGGGGTAATTCGTGGATATAATGGACTGTTGGAGAAGAATATTACACGTATGGATGCCCGAAGTGTGTCGGGAATTATCCAACGTGGAGGTACAATATTAAAAACGGCCAGATGTAAAGAATTTTATGAAGAAAAATATCGTGAAATTGCATATCAGAACGCAAAAGAGCTGGGTCTTGATGGATTGGTGGTGATTGGTGGTGACGGTTCCTACCAGGGCGCAGGTTTCCTGTCGAGACTGGGATTACCCTGTATTGGCATTCCGGGAACTATTGATAATGATATTGCCTGTACAGAATACACCATTGGTTTTGATACGGCAATGAACACGGTTATTGAATGTGTAGATAAGCTGGATGATACCTGTAAATCGCATGAACGATGCAGTGTAGTGGAAGTCATGGGACGGCATGCCGGCCATGTGGCCCTGAATACGGGTATTGCAACCGGAGCCATCGGTATTATTACGGAAGAGATCCCGAACAGTATAGAGGATATTGCCAGACATATATTTAAAGCCCGAGAAATCGGCAAGGAGCATTTTGTGGTCATAGTATCTGAAGGGTATGGAAAACCACATGAGATTGCTGAAAAGATAGAAGCCATGACGGGAGTAGAGAGCCGTGCGACGGTGCTTGGACACATCCAGAGAGGTGGTGCACCTACATTAAAAGACCGCGTTGTTGCGACACAGATGGGACACAAAGCGGTTGAACTCCTTGAACAGGGAATTGGAGATCGTGTCATTGCACAGAGAAATGACCGTATCGTGGATCTGGATCTGGAAGAAGCACTGGCTATGAAAAAGGATCTGGATCGTAATCTGTATCACATCATGTTGGATACGTCATTCTGATGGAGATAAGGACGATGAGAGAATTTTTCAGACAAAGAAACATGGATCCTGCAAAGTGCCTTCTTGCATTGGATATAGATGGTACTCTGACAAATTCAGAAAAAAAAGTGACCTCAAAGGTACAGCATGCACTGGACTGGTTTGTGACAGCCGGAGGAAGAATCATACTGGCTTCCGGCCGTCCGACATATGGTATTGTGCCGGTGGCAGAGACATTGGGGTTGCCGGAAAAAGGGGGATATATCCTAGCCTATAACGGTGGGCGTGTCATGGAATGTAAGACAGGAAGCTATCTTTATGAAAAAAATCTGCCACAGGATGTGATTCCGGAACTTGCCAGACAGGCAAAAAAGTTTGGTGTCAATATTATGACCTATGAAGATGACTGCATTATTACGGAACAGCCAGAGGATATCTACTGTGTGAAAGAAAGCCAGATCAATCACATGAAAATAAAACAGGTAAAATCATTTTCAGATTATGTGATATTTCCTGTGACAAAATGTCTGCTGACAGCAGATGGTGATTATCTCCAACAGGTAGAAGCACAGATGAAAGTATACTGGGGGGAGAAATTAAGCATCTGCCGTTCAGAACCATATTTTCTTGAGGTGACGGCAAATGGCATTGATAAGGCAGGAACGCTTGCCCGTGTGTTGGAACAGTTACAGCTTAAAAAACAGAATCTGGTGGCCTGTGGTGATGGATTTAATGATATTTCCATGATCTCTTACGCAGAAATCGGCGTTGCAATGGCAAATGGCAATGAAAAAACAAAAGCTGTTGCAGATTGTATTGCGCCTTCTAACGATGATGATGGGATAGCTGCGGTCGTAGACTGCCTATTGGAAAACACAGCGAAACTATAAGATATAAAAGGAAACAGACATAAAGAAACTGTTTCCTTTTTTGTATGGGGGAATGAAATGGGCGGAATACTTTTGGACTGAAAGTATTCCGCCTTGTGTTTAGTCAAGGTTGATAGACAAATGATTGATCTCATTAGAAAAATTAAATTTAAAGTAACTTCCGGACATGATCTGTTTGGTCCAGTGAATAGGTGCTCCGGTATCAGAAATAACTTCTTCTTTCAGGATAAACAGGGGACTTCCGGCCGGAATATCCAGAAACAAAGATTCCTCCGGCGTGGCGGCACTGGCTTCCAGACAGAGCTTTGCATAACAATAATTTTCCGGATTTGCTCCGGTATGCTGTTCGATTGTCGCATAAAGAGAACGGTTTTCAAGATCTTCATCCAGCAGAAATGCATACTGCTGATAAGGAAGATGTACATGCTCAATGATCACCGGCTGATCATTGGCATAGCGAATACGTTTGATGTAGATAACGTCATCGCCTTCTTTGAGATTCAGTGTGCGGATGTCATACAAAGAAGCTTCCTGACGGCAGACACACAGAATATGTGTTTGCGTTTTGATATTATTTTCCCGGCAGGTGCTTGTAAATCCCTGAAATTTGATCAGGTTATTCTGGATTTTCTGGTTTTCAACAAATGTTCCCTTACCGTGTTTCCGGATAAGAATTCCTTCGTCTACGAGATCAGTGATGGCGTTTCGGACAGTAACGCGACTTACCTGATACATTTCGCAGTATTTATTTTCACTGGGTAGCATTTGTCCTGCTTTGTATTCACCAGATGCAATTTTTTCTTTGATGTCATTCTCAATCTGTTGATAGAGTGGAATAGCACTGTCGTGTTTTAACATGGCATTACATCTCCTTGTTTGTTTACGATATATGATATGTTGGTAATATTGTACCATCATGTTTTATCAAGTGCAAGTGCTGAAAAAGGATATTTTAGCAAGTTGCATAAAAAAACAACACCTAAATCTGCCAAAATATAAAAAATATAAGAGGGGATTGATTTATATAATAAGATGTGATAACATGACATCACAGAACATAGTAATACATGTTCAAGGCGGAAAAGAAATACAGTCAAAGTTTAAGGAGGAAGAAAGATGCAAAGAAAATGGAAAAAAGTGATAGCAGCTCTTACAGTAGCGGCTCTTGGAATGACAACATTTGCAGGTTGTGGTGGCAGTACAGCTTCAGATGGAAGTCAGGCAGCGGACACATCGGTTTCAGACGGCCAGGTAACGATTAAGTTTGTGCATAAGTTCCCGGAAGACAAGCGAATGCAGTACTTCAACGATATTATTGCAGAGTTTGAAGAAAAGAATCCGAATATTAAGGTAGAAATGACATCCTATGGTGATGAGGAAATCAAAGATAAGACACGGGTTCTCCTTGGCAGTGCAGATGCACCGGATATTTTCTTTACCTGGAGTGGAGAGAGAATTACCCAGTATGTGGACTCCGGAAATGCACTGGATATCAGCAAGTATCTGGAAGATGACAGTGAGTGGAAAGATAGCTTCAACCAGACAATGTTGGAAACCTGTAATAAGAATGGTTCTTACTGGGCAATCCCATGGGATTATTCTTCAAAAGAGTTTGTCTACAATAAACAGGTATTTGAAAATGCAGGTGTCACAGAGGTACCGAAGACATGGGATGAATTCCTGGATGTCTGCGAAAAGATTAAAGCCAGTGGTGTAACACCGATTGCGCTGGGCAATCAGTATTCATGGGTTGTCTGCCACTATATTACAACGTTAAATGGAAAACTGGTTCCGCAGGATACAATTCAGAGCAACTACAATCTTGAAAATACAGATTTTACAGATACTGGATATGCGAAAGCTCTGGATATGATGAAAGAGCTTCTGGATAAGGGATATGTAAACACAGATGTAAACTCCTGTACATGGGAGATGTCAGAGACAATGGTGCAGGAAGGCACCGCAGGTATGATATACGAAGAAGTACAGAACCTGAAAGCATATGATGACAAGCTTGGTGATGACTGGGGATATTTTGACTTCCCGGAAATTGAGGGAGAAGCAGGAACCAGTGGATATATCACAGGTGGTCCGGACGTTTTCATGGTCAATGCAGCATCCAAACACCCAGATGAGGCAATTACATTCCTGAAATGGCTGACAAGCGATGATGTACAGTCAAAAATGGTATATGAACTGGGCTTTCTGCCGTGTACAGGTGTACAGCTTGATGCTGATAAATGCATGCCGGAAACTCTTGAGATTATTAAAAAAAATATGGATGCACCTGGTATTTCAGAGTGGCTTGACTGTGCTCTGAACCAGACAGTAGCAGATACATATCTGATCGGCTACCAGACTATCTTCGAAGATGAAACCGGTGAATCTATTATGAAAGAAGTATCAGAAACTGCAAAAGAAGTTGCTGCAGATCAGTAACAAGAATGGCGATCCGGTATTCTGCTGCGGCGGGATACCGGATATTTGCCGGAAAGGTTTGACATATGACGACATTGTATAAGAATAAAAAAATGCTCTGCATTTTTCTGCTTCCGGCAGTATTGCTTGTAGCATTGCTGATATTTTTACCTGTAATACTGAATGTGTATTACAGCCTGTTTAAATGGACTGCATATTCAAAATCCATGGAATTTGTCGGATTAAAATATTTTCAGAAACTATTTACGGATGAAAAAGTCTGGCATGCTCTGCTGAATAATGTGAAATATGCCGTTGTATCTATTGTTTTCCAGGTTGGCCTGGCACTGATCATAGCACATTTTCTCAATAATTTTGCGAATAAAAGATTTGCATCTATGACACGTGTTATTATCTTTATCCCGGCGGTTGTTTCTCTGACGGCCATTGGTCTGTTATGGGTTATTGCATACAATCCTTCTATCGGTTTTGTAAATCCGGTGCTGGAAAAGATTGGTCTGGGGGCAATAGTACATGACTGGTTAGGTGACAGTAAGACGGCAATGTGGTCGGTTATCATGGTATCGCAGTGGCAGTATATAGGGGAGATGGTCATGCTGTATACAGTGGGGCTGCAAAGTGTACCACGCGAAATATATGAAGCGGCTTCTATTGATGGTGCAAATGGCTTCCAGACTTTTTTCCAGATTACGATCCCGATGATCAGATCTACAATCTTGATGAATACAACGATTACGATTATCGGTGCATTTATGGTATTTGATGAAGTGTATGTTATGACCAGTGGAGGCCCCGGAAATGCAACCGAGGTCCTGGCAACATTGATGTATAAGACTGGATTCAGAAAAGATAATATGGGATATGCCAGTGCTATCGGAGTGCTGCTGTTTGTGATTACGTTTATCTTCTCGTTTATCCAGATGCGAATGTATAACGTAAAAGAAACGATGAAGGGGGAATCCTAAGATGAGCAAAAGAACGAAAGTATTAAGAGAAATCGTTCATATCCTTATGGCTCTGTATATTGTGGTCATTCTATTTCCGCTTTTGTGGATGGTTCTGAGTGGATTTAAGTCGGATACAGATATTTTCTCATCTCCGTGGAGTCTGCCGGAGAGCTGGAAAATCTCAAATTATATCTATGTATGGACGACCTATATACAGAAATCCGTACTCAACAGTTTGTTTTTTACAGTTGTTGGTACATTCTTTGTCGTATTGATCTCTGGCATGGCGGCTTATGCAATTATCCGATTCAGATTTAAACATAAATATCTTGTTTTTATGTTTGTATTATCAGGCATGATGCTTGCACCGCAGTGTTCATTGATCCCCATTTATAAGATGCTTTCTACGATTGGCCTGTACAACACAAGGATTGGTATGTTGATTCCTTATATTGCATACAGAGTACCATTCTCTTTCTTTCTGATGTGGTCCTTTATGATCAATCTTCCAGTGGAAGTAGAGGAAGCGGCAATCATTGATGGGTGTTCAATACGTCAGGTATTTTTTAACATTGTATTGAAAATGAGTAAGCCGGTAATTGCAACAACAGCTGTTATGAGTGCCAGATATATCTGGAATGATTTTGCCTTTGCCCTTGTATTTTCTGAAGGTCGCGAGCTGCAAACTGTGCCACTGGCAATTTTTGCTATTCGTTCAACCAGTCAGACACAGTGGGGCGTTCTGATTGCAGGTCTGACGTTAGCGGCGCTACCAATGGTGGTTGTATATATTTGTCTGCAACAGTACTTTGTAGATGGTATGAATGCTGGTGCTGTTAAAGGGTAAAACAGAAAAATAATAATACATCAAAATACATGTTGACACATATATTAATACATGATAACATGAGTATACAAGAAAACAAGGTAACCAATAATGAAAAATAAAAACAGGAGGAAGAAAAGCAATGATTGATTTTGATGAGAAAAAAATTATTGAAAAGGCCGACAAACTGTATGCACTGCGTGGTGAACTTGAAACAATCGCTGATAAAGTCTGCGATGCGGGATTTGACAATATTCTATTCACTTCCGCAGGTGGATCTCTGGCAGCTCTTGAACCTTTTGCCTATATGATGAAGAGTATGTCAAAGGTTCCGGTGTTTACAGAAATTCCAGCTGAGCTGATGGTAACAGGAAATGCCATGGTGACAGATAAAACGGTGGCGATCCTGACATCCAAATCCGGTGATACGAAGGAAACAGTTGCTGTAGCAAAATGGCTGGCAGAGAAAAAGGTAACCACTATTTCTTTCTGTGGTGAAGAAAATTCTCCGTTAAAAGAAGCAACAACCTATTCTGTATGTTATGGCGAAGGTGATCCACATGATCTTCTGGCTATCTTTGTTTTGGGTAAGATTATGTATAACCGTGGCGAATTTGCAGATTATCTGCAGTTTGCAGACGAGTTGAAAAATCTTGGTAATCTCTTGGTATCCGTACAGAAAGCTGCAGATGAAAAAGGAAAAGCATATGCAGCCATGTTTGCAGATAAAGATAAAGAGTATCAGATCTGGACAGGTTCCGGTATGACATGGGGACATACATATTCCATGGCAATGTGTGTACTTGAAGAATGCCAATGGCTCCGTACAAAATCTGTAAATTCCGCAGAGTTCTTCCATGGCACGATTGAAATGGTAGAAAAAGGTGTTCTGGTATGTGTCGGCATGGGTGAGGGACCGACAAGACCGTTAGATGAGAGAGTTATCCGGTTTGTGCAGAAACATACGGATCAGCTGTTTGTTTTTGATACTAAGGATTACGAGTTCCCGGGTATCAGTGATAAATTCCGCTGGCTGCTTTCCCCGGTTATGCTGTGGGATATTTATGAGAGAGCTTATACAAATCTTGCAGATGTTCGTAAGCATACAATGGATATCCGCCGTTATTACAGAAGACTGGAATATTAATAAAATGCAACCGAAATAAACATCATAATATGAAATTTAAATCAGGAGGGAAATAAAATGTTTAACTTTAATGTACCGCGTTATGAGAAAGTAGTTACAGATGCTATCAGCTTAAGACCACAGATCGAAGCCGCAGTAGACGAGATCTGCAAAGAGGGATATTCCAATATTTTCTTTATTGGTTGCGGTGGCACATATGCCCATTCTTTACCAATGAAATACTGGATGGACGGTTCCTCATCCATTGATACAGTCAGCGTGATCGCAGCTGAATTCATGGCAGCGCCGCCAAAGAAATTTTCAAAAGATTCTGTCTGCGTCTTCTCAACCAGAAGTGGTAATACGAAAGAAATCGTAGCAGCCGCAAAATTCTGCAAAGAGGCCGGCGCAAGAACCATCGTGTATGTGTCCAATGACAATACACCGGTTTGTGAGTATGCAGACTACAAACTGTTCAGCTTTGCAGAGGATGACTGTCTGTGTGAAGCAATTTATACATATATGATCACCCTGATCGCACGCTTCATGAAGAATGCCGGGGAGTTCCCGAAATATGATCAGTTCATGGATGAGTATGCAAAGATCGTTCCGTATCTGCTGAAAGCGAAAAAACAGTATGAAGACCGTTGCGCAAAGATGGCAGCAGAGCATAAAGATACGGATTATCACATGGTGATTGGCTCCGGTATGCTCTGGGGCGAAGCTTATGACTATGCGATGTGTATTCTGGAAGAGATGCAGTGGATCAAAACAAAATCCATCCACGCAGCAGAGTTCTTCCATGGTACGATAGAGCTTCTGGAAGAGGGCATGAGTCTGATCCTCTTCTATGGAGAGGATGAAACGAGACCGCTGATGGATCGTGTGGATACATTTGCCGAGAAGATTATCAAAGAAAAATTCGGAACAAATATCTGTGTCAATAAATTTGATACAAAAGAGGTTGAACTTCCATTTACAGATTCGGAATTCCGTAAGATTGTTTCTCCGATGGTTATGTATGCGATCACCGAACGTCTCAGCTGCCATATTGAGAAAGAAAGAAATCATCCGTTGACAACCAGAAGATATTATCGTCAGATGGAATATTAAATTAGGTATATGTGGCTGCAGCCCGAAAGGCTGCAGCCTTTTTACGAAGGAGGGAAAAGATGCAGGCAGTCATATTTGATATGGACGGCATTATTTTTGATTCAGAAGCAAAAGGGATTGAGTGCTGGAAAGAAGTTGCGCGCAGATATGGTATCCAGAATATTGAAAATACCTGTTATCGTTGTCTGGGGGTAAATGAAAAAGCAGTTGTGCAGATTTTTAAAGAGATTTATGGAGAAGCGTTTGATTATGAATTTTATTCTGAAAGAGAAAGGGAGGTTTTTCTAAGCCGGTATGCAGGTGCGAAGCTGCCACAGAAACAGGGGATTAAAGAGCTGCTGCAATGGTTAAAAAACAATGGAATAAAAACAGCAGTGGCATCCTCAACAAATCGTAAAACTGTAAAAAAGGAACTGGCAGACGGAGGCCTTTTGGATTATTTTAGTGTCGTTATTGGCGGAGATATGATTGAACGGAGCAAACCTGCACCTGACATTTTTATGGAAGCCTGCAGACAGTTGAAAGTATTGCCAGAAGATACTTTTATTATTGAGGATTCCTATAATGGTATACGTGCGGCACATGCCACAGGTGCCAGAGCAATTATGGTGCCTGATCTTTTACAGCCAACAGAGGAAATACGGGAACTGGTGTATAGTGTGCAGGATTCACTGGTACATGTGAGAAAAATGTTTGAACGGGAAATAAACGTCTGATATTCGTCAATATGCCCATTCTATGTAATAAAAATTGTAAAAATCTGGCAATAGTGATAAAATGCATATAGGAAATAAAAAATATGCATTGCAATGGATGTAACTGTATAAGATGTCAGATCGTATGATGATTACAGGAGAGGGGGATCCGTATGAAACTTGAATTTATCGGTGCGGCACATGAGGTTACAGGTAGTTGTCATTTTATTCACTGGCAGGAAAAAAGCATTCTGGTAGACTGCGGTATGGAGCAGGGGCCGGATATCTATGAGAATCAGGAGCTTCCGGTCAAGGCGTCAGATATCGATTACGTGTTTGTGACGCATGCCCATATCGATCATTCCGGATTACTGCCGCTTCTGGCACAGCGGGGCTTTAAGGGACAGATCTTTGCGACAGATGCGACGTCCCAGCTTTGCCAGATCATGCTCAAAGATTCCGCACATATCCAGGAATTTGAGGCAGAATGGAAGAACCGCAAGGCCAGACGAGCCGGTCAGGCAGAGGTGGAGCCGATGTATACGATGGCAGACGCCGAAAGTGCCATTTCGCTTTTCGTACCCTGTCCGTACAATGAGGTTTTGCAGATTACAGAAGGGTTAAAGGTACGGTTCCGCGATGCCGGTCATCTGCTGGGCTCGTCCTTTATTGAGTTCTGGTTTACGGAGGATGGCAAAGAGACAAAGATGATCTTTTCCGGCGACCTTGGCAACGGCAACCGACCGCTGATCAAGGATCCGGCATGGCCGGACACCGCCGATTATCTCGTGATCGAATCGACCTACGGCAACCGCAACCACGAGACGCCACCGGACTATGCCGTACTGATGGCAGAGCTTCTTGAAAAGACGTTCCGCCGTGGCGGTAATGTGGTCATTCCGGCGTTTTCCGTTGGCCGTACGCAGGAAATGCTGTATCATCTGCGCCGAATCAAGGAAGAAAACATGATCCAGACCAATCCGGATTTTGAGGTATACGTGGACAGTCCGCTGGCCGTGGAGGCTACGACGATCTTTAACCGGAATGTGCTCGAATGTTTCCGGGAAGAATCGGTCGAAATGATCAAATGCGGCAAGAATCCGATCCGTTTCGAAGGCTTAAAGACTTCCGTAACCAGCGACGATTCCAAACGCATCAATTTTAACATGAAACCAAAGGTTATCCTTTCGGCGTCCGGTATGTGCGAGGCCGGCCGTATCCGCCATCATCTGAAGCACAATCTGTGGCGGCCGGAATGTACGATCCTGTTTGTCGGCTATCAGGTGCCGGGAACACTGGGCTACAATCTGCTGCACGGCGCAGAGGAGGTCAAGCTGTTTGGTGAGAAGATCCAGGTCAAAGCCGAGATCGTCAACCTGCCGGGCATCAGCGGCCATGCTGACCGCGATCATCTGACCGCATGGGTCGGCCATATGCACGAAATGCCGAAACGGATCTTTGTTGTGCACGGCGAGGATCAGGTGACGGACGAATTTGCCGCCCATCTTGCAGAGACGTTCCATGTGGAGGCAACAGCACCTTACAGCGGCGATGTTTACGATCTGGACACCAATACCTGCATTGTAACGGGTAGCCGCAAACCTGCAGAAGCAAAGAAGAAAGGCCCGGCAAAGGCCGCAGCCACCGCTTTTGCAAAGCTGCTTGAGGCAGGCAACCGCCTGATCGCCATCATCCACAAGAACCAGGGCCTGGCCAACAAAGATCTGGCGAAATTTACCAGTCAGATCCAGAGCCTGTGTGACAAGTGGGACAGGGATGACGTATAAGATAAAAAAACATGGTCAGTGCATAGCAGGCGTGATATAGTAAATACTGTAAAAAACAGTACCGATGCTATGTACTGAAAGAAAAAGGAGCAGTTATACAGTGGACAGAAAAGAATATATCAAGAATTTCCCGGCCGAGGAGGTCGTATCCCTTGCCGGACAGATCACCGTCCGCCCAGGCGAGGTAGTTAGCAAGACGCTGGCACAGAATGAGGCCGTCAGCGTAACATTATTTGCCTTTTCCAAAGGTGAAGAAATCTCCACCCACGAATCCGTAGGTGATGCATTTGTACAGGTACTCGAAGGCATCGGCGTATTTACTGTAGGCGGCGTGGCACATGAGGTGCATGCCGGAGAGGCCCTTTTAATGCCGGCCAATATCCCGCACGCTGTATACGGCAAAGAGGATTTCAAGTGGATCCTGACCGTTGTATTCCCGGCTGGATATGAAAAATAATATGCGTTTGTAATACAAAAAGGAAAAGACAGTCTGTATGGTAACAGAAAATGGATGTCCCTATGTATAAGGAGGGCTATCGTTTCTGTGCATACGGACTGTCTTTTTACTGCCATGCAGATGAAAAATGATCCGGTGATGAAAATCTTCATCAAATCTTAACCTCTTCCCCCATTTCTTCTTAATCCCATATTGTAGTACAATAGACACCGTAAGGAAGGAGAACCAACATGGCAAATATACTGATCTGTGACGATGAGAAGGATATCGTCAATGCGTTGAAAATATATCTTTCCGATCCGGAATATACGCTTTTTACGGCATATAACGGACAGGAGGCTCTGGAAGTGATGGAAAAGCATGATATCCACCTGATCCTGATGGATATCATGATGCCGGTGATGGACGGTATTACGGCGATGGCTAAGATCCGGGAGAAATGTAATGTGCCCATCATTATGCTGACGGCAAAGAGTGAGGATGCAGATAAGATCCTGGGATTGAATGTGGGGGCGGATGATTATATCACCAAGCCGTTTAATCCGCTGGAGGTATCGGCGCGCGTGCGTTCCCAGCTGCGCCGGTATCTGAAGCTGGGGGCGGGAACACCCCAGACGGATACCTTTGTGATCGGTGGTATTGAGATGAAGGATGAAGCCAAGGAGGTTTACGTGGATGGCGTACTGACGGCGCTGACACCGACGGAGTACGATATCTTAAAGCTTCTGATGTCACATCCGGACAGAGTATATTCACCGAAGGAAATCTATACACAGGTATGGAAGGAAAAGCCGATCGGCTCCGACAATACCGTAGCGGTACATATCCGCCATCTGCGGGAAAAGATCGAGATCGATCCGGCTGATCCGCGGTATATCAAGGTCATCTTTGGCAAGGGCTATAAGATGGAGAAAGGACGAAGGGCATGAAACAGTTTTGGAGGAAAATTCCGGGCAAGGTGACGCTGTTCATCGTGCATCTGCTGTGCGTGATGTTTTTGATGGGAGGCGTTGTGGCAGCTTACCTGATGGCAAACGTCGGTGTATATACAGAGACAAAGGACGAGGTTTTCAATTCCCTCTCGAAGCAGATCATGGGCGCGGATATCATGAAGATGCTGCAAAAATACAACCGGACGACGGATACGCCTTTGCAGGTCAGCGACTGTGGCAATCTGAGATTCTACCTGTATGAGGGTGAAGATAATCTCGTAGCTGAGTCCAAAGAGCAGCCGAATCCGGATAAAGATCTGGCGGGTGCAACCTTATATTATTATTATGACTATGTAGACGAAGCACCGGCAGTGGAAGAAGAGGCGGCGGAGAGCTATGCCTCTGAAGTGGAAAGCGAGGTAACGGAAAGCAGCACCGTTCCAGAAAGTGAAACCGTAGAAAGTGAGACCGTAGAAAGTGAAGTCACAGAGAGCAGCGTCGTCGAAGAAAGTGAAGCAGCGGCTGAATCAGAAGCGGCAGAAGCAGGTTATACAGATGAAGCCAATCTGGGAACAGCGGGAGATACCGCCAATACGGACAACAGTATCATAAGAACATATAAACAGCTGATGTATGGAGGAGAGGACTTTGTCGCCAGATATGCCAACAAAAAGGATGTGGCATTTTATGCCGAATGCTGGCTCAAAAACGGTCTGCCGGAAAACGATAAATACGCCACATTGCAGACGTTGCTGAATATCGCCTACGCCATGCGTTACAGCATCTACATTCTGGCACTGTTATGTCTGATTGGAGCGATCGCAAGCTTTGCGGCGCTGATGAGTGTTGCCGGACGCAGACCGGAGGATGATGGCCTGTATCCGGGCGTACTGTATAAGGTACCGGTCGATCTTTTACTTGTTCTGGTAGCAGGGGTTTCGCTTATACCGATGGCACTGGGGCTGGATATGATGGACACGGCGGGAAGCACAGCCGGGTATCTGGTATCACTGGGAATAACAGTTGCCGGTGCACTGCAGCTGTATCTTTCAGGTATCGGCTGCTGTATGAGTATTGCCGTCCGGCTCAAAGAACATACCTTGTTACAAAATACCGTGATCCTTTGGGGCTGCCGTCTGTGCTGGCGTTTTGTGAAATGGTGTGTGGGTCTTGTCAGAAGGCTTTGTGATGTATGTACCCGTGGCTGTCGGTATATGCTGGCACAGCTGCGGGAATTGAGCGGACAGACACGGATTTTGCCGAGATTTGTCATTTTGTACTGTGTTGTGACAGTGGTCGATCTGTGTATCTGGATGACCGGTGGCGGTATCTTTATATGGGCTGTGATGCATATATTACTGTTTGTGCCGTGCCTTTATCTGGTCTTTGCCACCCAGACGATCCGGGATGCAGCCAGGGCCATGGCGGACGGTGATCTGAGCAGGCAGGTGGATACATCACATCTGCATACGGTATTCCGGGAGCATGGAGAGGATCTGAACCATATTGCCGAGGGTATGGCGATCGCCGTGGAGGACCGGTTAAAGAGTGAGCGGATGAAGACCGAGCTGATCACGAATGTGTCGCACGACATCAAGACACCGCTGACGTCGATCATCAATTATGCCTCTCTGATCAGCGCCGAGCCGTGTGAAAATGAGAGGATTACGGAGTACGCCAAAGTGCTGGTGCGCCAGTCCGACCGTCTGAAACGGCTGATCGAGGATCTGGTGGAGGCGTCCAAAGCATCCACCGGTAATCTGGAGGTGCATCCGGCGCCCTGCGATGCCGGGGTCTTTATCGAGCAGGCGTCCGGGGAATATGAAGAAAAGCTGGAAAAGGCAGGCCTTACGCTGGTAACATCAAAACCGGAAAAAGAGGTGCGGATCATGGCGGATGGTCGCCGGATGTGGCGTGTATTTGACAATCTTATGAACAACATCTGCAAATATGCCCAGAGCGGAACGAGGGTCTATCTGATGCTGGAGCTGATCGACGGACAGGCGGTATTTTCCTTTAAAAATACGTCGCGGGATGCCTTAAATGTCTCGGTGGATGAGCTGATGGAGCGTTTTGTCCGGGGGGATGCTTCGAGAAATACAGAGGGCAACGGTCTGGGACTCTCCATAGCCAGAAGCATGACGGAGCTGCAGGGCGGCACGCTGACCCTGTCGGTGGACGGAGATCTGTTCAAGGCAGTGCTTTGCTTCCCAATCCTTCCGGAGGATGAGATCAGGATTGCCGGCTTTGCCTTAAAGCAATAAAGAAAAATTGCAGAGAAAATAAAATTCAGACACTTTTGTGCAAATGCCCAAATTTTGGGACGCAAACACAAAAGTGTCTGTTTTGATTTGCAGAGGAATAGTATAAGATACAGGAAGTGAAAAACTGACGGGAAAGGGAGTGAGCGCTTGGACAATCTGCAAAAGATCAAAAGGGTATATGAGATCCTTGCTCTGGCATGTGTGGGGATCGGCATATTCTTTATGATACGTCCGGATGTCGCGATCGTGACGCTGTGCAAGGTATGTGGCGTGTTCTTTATCGTCTGTGGCGTGGTACGACTGTTCGGATATTTCAGCAAGGATCTGTTTCAGCTGGCGTTTCAGTTTGATCTGGCGATCGGACTTTTGCTGATGGTGATCGGCGTGGTGCTTTTGTGGCGTGTCGATCAGATTGTTGTGATCTTTCCGGTGTTTGTGGGCATATGTATCCTGATCGACGGGGTATGCAAGCTGCAGACGGCACTGGATGCGAGAAAGTTTGGTATTGAGAGATGGTGGATCATTCTGATCATTGCGATACTGGTAGCCTTTGTGGGCGCCTGTCTGGCTGTGCTGCCGGTGGGAACGACAAGGGTTGTGGTTCGGCTTCTGGGCTTTAACCTCTCTCTGGATGGCTGCCTGAATTTCTGGGTGGTACTGAAAACTGTGAATATACTGAAAAGGAGATAGAAAATTATGGGCACTATGACACATGCAGCCGGCAGACTGGCTGCTTCCAAAGCAATTGATGTTGTACTGAAAAAGGTCGACAAGGATCGGGAAAACGGTATGCTGGGGCTCGTGGATTTTATTGAAAAATACATGAGCGGTGAAAAGGTTGACATGAACTTTGACAGCGTAAAGGACATCATTTCTGATCCCGATTCTTCGCTTTGCCGTTTTATGAACAAGACACTGGATGAGGTCGATCCGCATGTATTAAAGACGATCCTGTTAAATCTCGGTTTTGAGGCATTCCTGCATGGCACAAAGACGATCCGAAAGATGCGTGAGGTGCATCACTGCAATATTCCGTGGCTGATCCTGATGGATCCGACCAGCGCCTGTAACCTGCACTGTACCGGCTGCTGGGCAGCAGAGTATGGCAACAAGCTGAACCTGTCCTACGAGGAGCTGTCCGACGTTGTAAAACAGGGTAAGGAGCTTGGCGTATACTTCTATATGTTTACCGGTGGTGAGCCGCTGGTGCGTAAAAAAGATCTGATCCGTCTGTGCGAGGAGCATAACGACTGTCAGTTCCTGGCATTTACCAACGGTACGCTGGTCGATGAAGCGTTCTGCGTGGAGATGAAGCGTGTGGGCAATATTGCACTGGCCATCAGTCTGGAGGGATCTCCGGAGGTCAACGACCTGCGCCGTGGCGAGGGTGTATACGGCAAGGTTATGCATGCGATGGATCTGTTAAAGGAGAATGGTCTGGTCTTTGGTACATCCATTTGCTATACATCCAAAAACTGCGAATCCGTTACGAGCAAAGAGTTTGTCAAGCTGATGGTAGACAAGGGTTGCCGCTATGCGATGTATTTCCATTATATGCCGGTCGGCAACGATGCATCGGTGGATCTTTTACTTTCCCCGGAGCAGAGACTGTATATGCGTGACCGTGTGCGTGAGATCCGCCGCTTAAAGGATGGCGAGGGTCTGTTTACGATGGACTTCCAGAATGATGGCGAGTATGTCGGCGGATGTATTGCCGGCGGCAGAAACTACTTCCATATCAATGCCAACGGTGATGCAGAGCCGTGTGTATTTATCCATTATTCCAACGCGAATATCCGTACACATTCACTGCTGGAGATCTTGAAATCCCCACTGTTCATGGCATACCACGATGGCCAGCCGTTCAACGAAAACCATCTGCGTCCGTGTCCGATGCTGGAGAATCCGGAAATCCTGCAGAAGCTGGTTAAGGAGTCCGGTGCCAAATCCACCGATCTGCAGTCCCCGGAGACACCGGAGCATCTGTGCGAGAAGTGCAAGGCTTATGCCGAAAACTGGAAGCCGTGTGCCGACAAGCTCTGGAATGAAGTGGAACATAAAAAACCGGCCTACGAAAATTATAAAAAATAAGTACAGATTTACTGGAAACAGTCTGTATAATGGGAAAAACAGGGATTTCCGTACGGAAATCCCTGTTTTGTTGTGAAATGCACACATAAAAGAAACTGCCGATGGAAGCTCCTGCGGATAACCTTATAGAGATGTGGTGGTAAAAAAAGCTCCGAAACACGGACAGAGATTTCGGAGCAATAGAAAAATCGAAGTGACAGGATTTGAACCTGCGACCTCTGCGTCCCGAACGCAGCGC
>CAVCMG010000026.1:0-39866 GCA_963603285.1 Ruminococcus bromii | reverse complement strand
TTATTTGCTATGCCCTTTATTTCTTGGTTGAATTCTACTAATTTGTTTCAAACTTTCTTTATTCCTCCGTGATATCGTCCCAAGCTGTTACATCACCAGTGTAGATATTTTTAATCTGATCCTTTGTCAGGTTGTTGATCGGATTTTCCTTGTTGACGATGACTGCGATACCGTCGTTAGCGATCACTGTGTTGGTCAGACCGGCTGCCAGCTCCTCATCCTTCAGATCACGGGATGCCATACCGATGTCACATGTACCGGCTGCTGCATCTGTCATACCTGTGGTGGAATCGCTGGTCTGGATCTCGATATCGGCATCCGGATTTACAGCAACGTAAGCTTCTTTTAATTTCTCCATAACCGGAGATACGGAAGAGGAACCGCCGACAACAACCTTTTCTGTTGCGCCTGTGCCTGCATAAGCTGCGGCGTTCTGGTCGACAGCGATATAACCCTCATCCTCGATGATGGTCTGTCCTTCTTTGGAAAGGATATAGGAGATAAAGTCCTTTGCGGAATCGCTTACGCTGTCGAGTGTAGCGATGTTAAACGGTCTTGCTACAGTATATGTACCGTTGGCTACGTTTTCTGCGGTAGCTTCCACACCGTCAACGGTAACTGCCTTTACGGTATCGTTTAAAGATCCCAGGGAAACATAACCGATCGCCTGCGGATTGCCTGCCACTGTGGAAAGCATAACCTCCGTACTGTTGGTAACACCGGCATCTGCCGTTGTCATATCTTCTTTTTCACCGGCATCGTTCTTTACTTCGATGCCCATCAGCTCGATGAAAGCGCCTCTTGTACCGGAACCATCTTCACGGGTCTGTACAGAAATATCCCCGGTCATTGCTCCGCCTGCGCTTTCAGCGGCACTTGCAGATGTATCTGCTGTATTGTCGGCTGTTGTATCGGATGCAGCTGTGCTTTCTTCAGTATCTGCGGAAGCGGCTGCGTTAGATGCTGCTGCGCTGCTGGACGTAGAACCACATCCAACCAAAGATGTTACTGCCATTGCGGCTGCGATTGTCATTACTGCTAATTTCTTTTTCATGTTTTTCTCCATTTCTTGTTGTATCCGTTTTCATCTCCTGTCGGATACATTCGTCTGATTTTGTTTTATCCCTTAAGTTTTCTTACTGCCCAGCCCAGGTAGCCAAGCGCAAACGCCGGGATCAGTAAGAGGTTTAATGCGATATTCATCATGTCTTTGTCCTCCTTACAGTTTGAAAGGATACACAAAAAAAAGAATACCTGCTATCAACAGCACAGGTATTCTCTGTAAGTTCTTTGTAAAGTTTTCCGGGGCGTTTTTTTACGAAACCCCTTATTTCATCATCGTCAGCACCCGCCGTCTGCTTAAAGAGCGTGATTATCGCAGGCAGATATACACCAGATACACCACGTACATCCCCAGCATGACGATGCCCTCACCCTTTGAAATCTTTTCTTTTGAATGGGCAAAGAGCCATACCACGATACTCATTAAAATAAGGATAGCTGCATCGATCAGGTTCTCCATATAAAAGGCCACCGGACTGATCGCTGCGGCAACACCGAGCACCAGAAGGATATTGAAGATATTCGATCCGATCACATTGCCGACCGCCATATCCAATTCATTCTTTCTGGCTGCCACGATCGATGTCACCAGCTCCGGCAGGCTCGTTCCCATTGCCACGATGGTCAGACCGATGATCGTCTGGCTGATACCAAAGCCTGTGGCGATCGCCGTCGCACCGTCTACAACAAAATCTCCGCCATATTTGATGGCGATCATACCACCGATAATATAGACTGCACATTTCCATCCCGGCAGGATCTTATATTCCTCATCCTCCACGGCTTCCGTCCGGCCTGTCACCGCAGAATATACCATATAAATAAGGTACACAACAAACAGTGCCAGCAGAATGATACCGTCCATCCGGCCAAGCTCCGTTCCGATATAACCAAGCACGCTCAGTAACGCAGCACAGAACACGGAAAACGGAAATCCCTTATGCAGCGTATCACGGCTGACCACCAGCGGCATAAACAGCGTACATGCACCACAGACCACCATCAGATTAAAAATATTCGATCCGATCACATTACCGATCGCCAGACCGTTGTTGTGCGTCATGGCCGCCGCCACGCTGACCGCACATTCCGGCAGACTCGTTCCCATCGCTACGATCGTCATACCAATAATAATAGAAGGAATCCGGAGCTTTTTCGCTACGGACGAGCTGCCATCCACAAAAAAGTCCGCTCCCTTGATCAGCAGTACAAAGCCGATCACCAGGATCAGCACGGCATACAACATATCTTTCATTCGTTCTCTCCTCTTGTCTCTTCACATACATACAGATGATGCATCGCCCGGGTTGCCATGATATAGCGGGCCTGATTCGTCAGCGCATCCTTTCTGTCCCTGTCCGTTACGGCATATACCGACTCAAATTCCAGCCCCTTG
The DNA here is from genome assembly GCA_963603285.1 of Ruminococcus bromii. Classification (GTDB taxonomy): domain Bacteria; phylum Bacillota; class Clostridia; order Lachnospirales; family Lachnospiraceae; genus UBA11957. Next base: position 37,408 of record CAVCMG010000026.1, on the reverse strand, counting down.
GCGAGATAGAAGGTCGTCACCGTCAGACCGGTGTGGAAATAGTTACTGTTTCTGTCAATATAGGAAAGCTTATCCCCGGAAAGTCCGGCCTCTTCAAAATGCTCTCCAAGCCGCCGGTATGCCGCCTTCGCCTCTGCTTCCGTCAGGAATAAAAGTGCCGCTGTCTCTGTCGTATCGGCCTCCTTTGCAAAGGTTTCCGTTACGAACTGGAGCGTAGCTTTTCGTGAGGAAAATTCTCCCATGACCACGGCATCCCCCGTCCGGGCAAACAGCTCGGCGTCCGTTGCTCCTGTCAGTGACGCCGCATAAGCAGCGATCGGTTCGGTGTTGCGGTAGCTCTTGTTCATCTCGATCCGGCGGATATCCCGGCCAAAGATTTTTGGCAGAAACTTCGTCACATCCTGGATCTTCGTATCCATCGTCTGGGCTTTGTCTCCGAGGATCGTCATCGGACAGGCAAAGAGCATACTGAGGATCTCGTACTGCAGATAGCTGTAATCCTGCATCTCATCAATGACCAGATGGCGGATTGAAGTATCCTTACCGCTGCCGGTCAGAAGGAGCTTCAGGTACAGCATCGGATACACATCCTCATAGGCCAGACAGCGCTGTTCATACCGGCGGTGCGGCAAAGCCCTGTAACCGTTCTCCGCCAGAAAACGGCTGTACAGGATGTAGATATCCTTCGTCTCGTACATCCGGTCAAAGATCAGCCGTATCCGGTCGTCCTCCTCCTGCGAAAGCTCCCTTGCTGTCAGTGTCTCATATTCATCCACAATATATTCACGCACCGCATCCATACGCTTCAACAGCGGAAATTCCGTAAACTTTTCATAAAACAGCGTCTGGATCTCCTGCGCGCTCTTTTCAAAGCCCCGGATCGATATCCGGTCAAAATCCATCAGCTCCGCCTCCAGCTGCATCACATAGCCGTACAGACTGTCCATAAACTCCCGGGACTGCTTCTTCTGATAGCCCTCGTCACTGCCACCGGCCAGCAGCCGTTCCAGACGGTCGTATCTGTCCTCACAGTCATTGACCGTATCGTTGAGCTTCTTATAAGCAAACGTATCCAGACTCATCTCCCGGATCGGCTCCTCGCCAAGCTCCGGCAGCACATGGGAAATATAATCGGAAAATACACTGTTCGGTGACAGGATCAGCACATTTTCCGACCGCAGGTTTTTGCGGTCATGATACAGAAGATAGGCGATCCGGTGCAGAGCCACTGAAGTCTTGCCACTGCCTGCCACACCCTGGATCACCAGCACCCGGTCCTTCGTATTGCGAATGATCTCGTTTTGCTCCTTCTGGATCGTACGGATGATATTTTTCAGCTTGGTATCGCCGCTGGCCGACAGCTCCTCCCTGAGCACTTCATCGTCGATCTTGACATCACTTTCAAAGGCATAGATCAGCTTTCCATTACGGATCTTGTACTGCCACTTTGCCGTGATCTCTCCGCACATTTCTCCACCCGGTGCTTCATACGAAGCCTCGCCGCTGTCATAATCGTAAAACAGGCTGCTCACCGGCGCACGCCAGTCATAGATCAGCGGCACACCGCCCTTTTTGGGAGAAAAGCTGCCGATGCCGATATAGAATACCTCCGGCTCGTCCTCACCCTCGTAGATAAAATCCACCCGGCCGAAATACGGCGAATCCAGAAGTCTTTTATACCGGACATGCAGACTGTGTTTTTCTGCGTTGGCATTCACCTGGGTCAGAAGCGCCTGCTGGTTATCAAAATTCTCATAGCCATACTCGTCCATCTCGGTATAGTTTTCCCAGTAATATTCGTGCATGGCCTCCACCTCACGCTGCCCGGCTTCCATGCTTTTTTCAAGGTCAGCCAGACGCGAGCGGATCTTTTCTTTCACTTCTTCGAGAAATTTCTGCTGTTCTTCCATGTTCTCTCTCCGTTATTCCATAGTGGTTGTTATTATACCGTTTTTTCTCCGAAAGGTGAAGTAAAATATTACGGGAAAATGAACAGAAAAACCGTAAAAATTTACGAATCTGAAATTGCTTTCTTCCTGTTTTTATCTTATACTATAGAAGAATAACGATGCGAGGCCTACTGCCCGGGTCGGAATTACAAATTCAAATCATTTCATTCATAGGGGAGAAAATAATATGGAGTCATTCAACGAGATCGATTTAGGCAAACGTGTAAAACAGCTGCGCCTCGAGCATAATCTCACTCAGGATCAGGTAGCCAAGGTCCTGCACGCAACGCCCGGCTATATCAGCAATGTAGAAAACGGACGTACAGCGATGTCCCTGCGTATGCTGATGTACTTTGCCCGCCTGACCGGCACAACGCTGGATTCACTGGTAGGCAGCATGGACGCCTCTTACACAGCGACAGCACTTGACAACGAGATCATGGGACTTTTAGAACATTTTACAGATGCGGAAAAGCGCAAGCTGATTAAAACTATCCAGATGTGGAAGGAGAAATAAAATGTTAGAAGAACTCAAAAAACAGGTATACGAAGCCAATATGGAGCTTCCGAAACGTGGTCTGATCACCTACACTTGGGGCAATGTCAGCGGCAGAGACGCCGAGACCGGTTATTTTGTCATCAAACCGAGCGGCGTAGACTATGACAAGCTGACTCCCGAAGATATGGTCGTTATGGACTTAAACGGCAACAAGATCGAGGGCAAATACAAACCGTCTTCCGACACTCCGACCCATATCGAGCTTTACAAAAAATACCCGGAGATGGGTGGTATCGTACATACCCATTCCCCGCAGGCCACCGCATGGGCACAGGCCGGACGCAGCATCCCGCTGTACGGCACAACCCACGCTGACTATTTCTACGGCCCGATCCCGTGTGCCAGAAGCCTGACTAAAGAGGAGATTGAGGGCGCATACGAGGCCAATACCGGCAAGGTCATCATCGAAACCTTCACCGAGGGTAATATCAACCCGATGTACACACCGGGCGTACTGTGCTGCAACCATGGTGTCTTCACCTGGGGCAAGGATGCCGCAGAGGCTGTACACAATGCCGTAGTTGTTGAGGAAGTGGCCCGTATGGCTACCCTGACCGAGATGATCAATCCGCAGGTCAAACCGGCACCGGATACGATCCGCGACAAACATTTTTACCGTAAGCACGGCGCTAACGCCTATTACGGACAATAAAATCAAACGTACCAAGACAAAAGGGTCATAGAACGCGTGTGTTCTATGACCTTTTTATTACCATGCATACTAAAAGCAGTTCACCGAATCCGTTTTTAGAAATTTCGGAGGTTACCTATGGATATCAATAAATATGCTCTCTTTGCTGATATTGCAGAAACGTTAAATTTCACACAAAGTGGGGAAAATATGGGCTATACCCAGTCCGGTGTCAGTCATATCTTAAAAACCATGGAAACCGAGCTTGGCTTTCCGCTTTTCCTGCGCACCAAACAGGGCGTCGTTCTGACACATAACGCCGAGCTTTTGCTGCCCACGGTGCGGAAGCTTCTGGCTGTTCACGAAAAGCTGACCCAGACCATCGATGCGATCAACGGCATCGAAGCCGGACATATCACGATTGCCTGTTTTGCGAGTATTTCCCGAAACTGGCTGCCCCGCATCATCTATTCCTTCCGTCAGAAATATCCCGGGGTTGAGATCGAACTGATGGAAGGCGGTACAGATGACATCGTCAGCTGGGTATTGAACCAGCAGGCAGATTTCGGACTTTTAAGCCGCCGCAATGTGAAAAATCTGGAATGGATTTCCCTCTATGAAGATCCTCTGATGGCGGTACTGCCAAGGGACTATCCTCTGGAAAACGAAACTGCCTTTGCTGTTTCTGATTTTTCAGACAAGCCCTTTATCATCTCCGCTGAGGGAGTGGATTATGACATTCATCAGGCTATGCTGGATGCCCATATCCATCCGTTTACTCCTTTTTCCTCCAAGGATGACCATGCCATCGTTTCCATGGTTGCCAACCATCTGGGGTTAAGTATTCTGCCACAGCTTGTGATTCAGGGTGTAGAACATCTGGTCCGCGCCATACCGCTTTCTCCCTATTATACCAGAGAGCTCGGTATTGCTGCGCTGTCCGTAAAAACGCTTTCTCCGGCGGCCAGAAAGTTTGTACAGGCTGTCGAAGAAAATATACCTGTTCTTTTCTGATGTCTTAAATATATTATTTGCCCTACTTTTTTTTGGTCATAGGAATCTCTTTTTTTGGAGACTCCTATGACCCTTTCTTTTAATTGGTATCAGACATTATGTCTGTACTCATACGGCAGTACCTTCATCTGGTTATAGCTCGGACAGTCTCTGACCCATTCCAGAGATTCTTTGACAATGGCTGTCTGCTGCGGAATATTGTTTGGTTCACCGGCATTGGAACCGATCGGCACATGCGGTGCTGTGATACGCGGTGCACCCTGCTGGCGTGCGATCGGCGGAAGGGCTGCGATCACACAGCAGCTCATGCCGGCTTCTTCACAGCAGCGAGTAACAATCGTTGCGGAACGGTGGCAGGTACCGCAGCCACCGGTACAGAGAACAATATCCACGCCCTGTTCTTTCAGCTTTCTTGCGATCTCCGGTCCGGTCTCATTTTTGAATTTCTCAACGTTTCCGCCGCCACCCATAAAGGTGTAGGTTTCTGTGGCCAGAGAGCCAATAAAACCGGCGTCCACCAGCTCATGCAGACGGTCAATCGGGAACATGGCATTGACGTCCTTGTTGATATCGGAGTTGTCAAAGCCGCCGTGGGTAACCATCAGCTCGCTGGACGGTGTGTCAAACGGGATCGTACGGTAAGAGAAATCACCGGAGGTATTGAACGGTGTCTGGCTCTTCATATGGATACCACCGGCGGTGATAAAGGCTACCTTACACTCGCTCAATGGCTTCTTTAATTCTGTAAACACCGGCTTCGGTGTGATCGGTACAAATATTTCGGACTGCATTCCTGCTTTTGTTGTTAACATAACAAATCCTCCTCTAAATCGATTCTACGGGGATCTCCCGCTTTCCTGTCACCTGCATGCAGCTGAAATAGAACTCTGTATCCTGTCCTTTTTCCAGTGCCACCGGTGTAAACAGCCAGCGTCTCGGTACGGCGATCGTACCGAGGCCATCCATGATGGTTACCTTCGCTGCTGTATCATTAACTTCCGTGATTTTTCCTCCCAGCAGACACGGCTCGATCTCATGGGTCGTTACCATATCTGAGCTGTCATAATCATAAAGAGCTTCCATCACCTGTATATAGCTGAAATAAAACTCTGTCTCATGACCCGGCTCCAGCTTCTCGGGGCCGATGATGAGCCGTCTCGGTACGGTGATCACGCCAAGTCTCCCGTGCAGATGGACTTTTACCTGATCGTGATCGACTTCTTTGACAAGTCCTCCCATACGGATGGGATTGATCATATAATCCAGCTTCATCAGTGTAAGGTTCCGTTATCCAGCAATACAGTTTCCGGAAGTCCCAGAAGCTTATTGTTTGCATTGATAACGTCATTATTCCATTTTTTCGGTGCAGGTAAGATCTCTACACCGGCCATCTTGTTTTTCAGCATCTGAATCGCACGGGCTGCTACTTCTTTTGTCACACAGGAGCATCCTGCCACATTGTTCTCGAAACCACCTTTGTCCATATTTTCCTCGACCATGGCTGTTGCATATTCGTTGCCGACAACCAGCTGGCCCTGATAAGCACAGAAGGAAACGCCGACTACCGGGATGCCACGCTTACCGGCCTGGCCGATATGCTGGATAAAGTCGATGTGATTATTGCCGAAGCCCTCGGTTGTAATAATGCAGCCGTCGATATCCAGGGATTCCAGAAGGGAACCAAGTCTTTCAGATACCCAGAGCTTCTCATCATTTACCTGCGGAGAGCCTACAAAGACAACGCCGATCAGATCAAGCTCTGTATCTGCTGCCAGTCCCTCTACCAGCGGCTCACGGATATAGTGGCGGGTCATCTCCTTTGTAGCAGGTCCGATACAGGTCAGTGCATGGATCGAACCGTCGCGTACCTGGTTCGGTGTCAGCATGATCGGTACATTACCACAGTCTACGTTCTTCTGGCCGCCAAGGATACCACAGGGCTCTGTCGGGCAGATTACATTGTCATGCATAGCGCCCTGTCCCATAATCTCTTTGACAAGGACTACCCTGGGATTTCCGGTACGTCTGACGTCCTCGCAGATCTCTTCCCGTACAATCTCTCCGTCATATTTTTTCAGCTCATTGCGGATTGCCTGAATGATGTAATCCTGGCATTTATGTGCGGCGAACGGGCCCGGTCTTGTCATACCGGTCAGTCTCTGGATCACGGCATGGCAGCGGATGATGATATCGTTTTCATCGGCACAGCCCGGATGACCAAAATACATTTTTTCATCCAGATAGCCCTCAGAAGAGCCAAACTCATGTACCTGTACACCGTCCTCATCCACACCGGTCAACATAAAGACAACGCCATCGGCTACTTTCGTCACGCCTTCGCCAAGCTCGCCCTCTACCTTTGTGGCGATCGGGCATACATCCATGATCGTCTCTGTGTACTGATGTCTCTGATCCGGATAGATGACATCCAATGCAAGGCTCTTGCACAGCGGATCCTCCAGTACAGCTTTATCTACGATATTCTTGTCGATCGTAATCACACCATCCTTGATGGAAGTAGTATCGCCAAGCTCCACATTTGTAATCTTCAGGTGTTTTTTAACCAGTGTACGGATCACCTTTTTTTCACCTGTCAGAGTTTTTTTCTCATCCTCTGTCCTGATAACAGGTGCAAATGCTTCTTTTGCACCTACGCTTACCGGTACATCCAGCTTCAGTCCTTCGATCTTTTCGGCTTTTCCAATCTCGATATGAATCATGCCATCTCCTCCTATTGATGTTGTTACAAGAGGCACTGCCTCCTCTTTGCTTTCTTCCGGTGTGAGAAGCTCTTCTTTGGCTTCTTCTACCATATTTACCTTATCCAGAACATCCTTTGTGATCGGTGTCAGCGCCTCCACATCTGTCAGAAGCGTGCTTCCAAGCACCTGTTCGATCTTCAGGCCGTCCGGACTCAACGTCAGAAGTCCGGCCTCAACCATATCATCAAACAATGTGGGATCTTCCAGATCAGCGGCGCTGATCACCAGTCCCTTCTGCCGTCTGCAGCAGAAAATTGCTGGATCCTTTAAATGCTGTTCAAGAGTTTCTCTGGTAATCGACATTTTACATCTCCTCCTTGTCTGTTTTGATCCTGCGGATCAGTTTATGGTTCACGGCCCGTAAGGGTCCGTCTGTACAATGGTATACGGGAAGACCAAGCCTTGGCGCACAGCTCATGACTGTATTGGAGCAGTCGGTGCAGTTGCTGATCAGCACAGCTTTAGCACCGGCTTTCTTTAATGCCATAACCTTTTGTACCTGTCCGGGACAATGTCCTGGATTTTCACACTTCCTGGTGCCTCTGACCTCGATGGCCTGTTTACAATACTCAATACCAACGACCTCTGAGCCAAGGCTATTGGCCAGCTGCTTCATTCTTTCAGCATCCGCACCACAGGCACAGACCAGAAGGCCTATCTTATCCGGTCCCTTCGGGAAGCATTCGGCTGCGATCAGTCCACCGGTCGTCTTGATCACCGGAGCGTCCAATGACGTTCTCTTTCCGGTAAAGGGACCTCCCATAATCAGCTCGCCATACCCCTCGGCCAGCCCATGATTTATATCTCCTCCGGCCTTTTCAAACATGGCCTCTGCGGATATACCCAAGGGTACGTCCAGAAATGTCTGGATCAGCTTTCCCTCCGGATTTCCATATATCTTACCGGCCACCGTCATGTCCTTGTCTATAAGAGGTTTTTTCTCATCCACAGCCTCCTGTATCCGGCAGGCTGTCTCGGCATTGATCACGATCGCATCTGCCTCCAGCGGAAGGGCTGTTACCGGAAGGAGCTTTCCAAATACCTCCCGGATGATCGCTCTTTCCTCTCCCATCGGATACATATCCGGCAGCTTATGGATCCGGATCACCGGGTTTTTATTTGCCTCTTCGAGCTTCTGTACCGCTTCTGTATGATACGCCTTTATGGCGATCACGCCTTGTTCAGCATGGGCTGCCTCCATGGCGATTTCCAGCCCCCTCAACAGCTGATGAGGTTTTTTCTCGATTCTTTCAATATTATGGCACAGGACCGGTTCGCACTCTGCCGCATTGATGATGACTGTTCCGCCGCTCTCAAACGGCTTTGCAAGCTTTGCATATGTGGGGAATCCGGCGCCGCCAAGTCCGACGATACCGGCCTCCCGGATCAGCTCCAGCGGCGTTGTTTTCGTCAACGGGATATAATCCTTTGTCTGTTTTTCTGCCGGTTCGATCTCTATGCGATCCGTACCGGCATATGTTACACATCCGCTTACACTGGAGAAAATATTGCTGCCAAGCCCTTCTCCCTGTAATGCGAGAAGCTGTCCCCTGCGGACCTCGTCACCTTCGACGACACATGGGACAGCTTCTCTTCCGATATGCTGCTTCAAAGGAAATTTAAATACCTGTTTCATAGCTTCACACTTCCTTTTTGTATTCGGTTGTTTGATGGTGTCAGTATAATCTCCCTTTGCCCATTTGTAAAACGACATATTTTTATCCGGTACATTACAAATCCTCATGACGTTTTTCAGAACAGGCGGTTTTTACCTACTGATCCAGTTCCTGTACTTCGACCAGTGTTTCATCTTCTTTATGAAGGCTTCCGACTGCCATACCGCCGATCACGAGCAGTATGCCAAAAGCTCCTCCCGCTGTCAGCTTTTCCTGATACAGTACCATGCCCAGTACAGTGGCTGTCACAGGCTCCACAGATGCAATAACCGATGCAAGAGAATTTTCCACGTAACGCAGTCCCATCGTATACATCATATAGGGAAGTACTGTACAGCACAGCCCCAGCATCAGCGCGATCACGCCATAGCCCGGACTTTGAAATGCTGTCTTAAGTACAGCCCTTGCATCCGTCATGCATCCGGTCGCTGCTGCAGCGATGATAAAGGTATAGCAGGTAACTGTCAGGGAATGGTAGCCTTTATTCAGTGCAAAGCGTCCAAAGATAGAATACAGTGCATAGCCAAGACCGGCTCCCAGTCCGAGAAGCAGTCCCTTTGTACTGACAGCGGCACCTTCTGACAGCACACCCGTTACCAGAACACAGCCTGCAAAGGTAAGCACCAGAGATAAAAGCTTTTTCACAGTAAATTTTTCATGGAACAAAAGGCACGACAGTACGGTCACGATCGCCGGTGCTGTATACAGAAGAACTGCCGCCACTGACATAGATGTCAGTGTGACAGTTCGGAAGTAACAGAAATTAAAGAACACGATGCTGCCGATGCCTGTGCCCAGAAAGCACCAGAAATCCTTAATATTGATTCTGAGCAGCTGTCTGTCATACACCAGTAAAATGATCACCATGCAGACAGCCGTCACGGCTGCCCTTAAGAAAACGACGGGCATCGCAGACAGCCCGATCGTCTGCAGAACCCGGACAAATATCCCCATACAGCCCCATAACATACCAGAACATAAAATCAGAAAAAATGCTGTCCTTTTCATCGCACTATGCACCTCAGATATCCGGGAATGATCGACCGTCCCTTAGCCGTCAAACTCGTCTTTCCATTTTTCACACACCAGTCATAGATAATACCTCTTTCCAGCGAAGCATAGTTTTCCGCCAGTGTCTCGGCACTTTCTTCCGTGGAAAATTCTCCCGACTTCTGGCTGTCCTCTATGATTTTCCGGATCAGCTTATAATAGAAACGGTCAGAATCCATCAGCTCCTGCTGCTCTGCCGGGCGGCTGGTATAGATATGGCTGATCAGTTCAAACGGAACGTCTGTTTCAATCAGCCCAAACAGCTCCTTATTCAGAAATACCAGCTTCTCATAGCCGGTAAATCCTGGATTCATAGAAAGCATCAGCTGCTCATATTTCTGATCAAACAGATCACCCAGCGTATGCTCCAGATCCTCCTTGTGCCTAAAGCAGCTGTTAAACTCTTCTTCTGACACACCGGCTGTCTTTGTGATTTCTTCCACGGTTGTCCTCTCATAGCCCTTCTCTCTGAACAGTTTCCATGCCGCACGTACGATCCTGGTCCGTACACTGACCGGCTTTTCTGCTGCCATCTGTCCCAGAAGGAAACCATATTTTAACGGATCATCCTCATCAATGATCCATTCATTCAGACCGGTGATGTAGGCGCTGCCTGTGATCTGCGGAATAATACCATGGTATTCTCCCACCTCGATCTCCTGCACTGCAACACCCTTAAAGAGCGAACCTGTGATACTTTCATATACAAACTGCTGCCCGACAGCGAGCTCCTTTCTGGCTACCAGCGCTGCCAGCTTCGCACTTGTACCTGTACCACAGGGTGACCGATCCGCCTGGGCGTCACCAAAGATTACACAGTTTTTCATATCGGCCCTGCCGTCTGTTGCCGGAGCATAAAACTCCACCAGATCCACAGTTGTGATATCCAGATACGGGTGATGGATCTCCACGGTGGCATTGATCCTGTCACGCAGCTCCATACCCAGAGCTGTGATTTCCTCAATATTTTTCATTTCCAGCTCCAGGCCGATTTTCTTTGCATTCACAAGTGCAAAAAAGGAACCGCCAAAGGAAATATCATAGGACACAGTTCCCCATTTTTTTGTCTCGATCGACAAATCCTTTTTGTACAGAAAAGAAGGAACGTTCAGGATGCTGACCTCCACAGCCTTGCCATCTACTACGTGCACCCTTGTCCGGATGATGCCGCTAGGTGCATCCAGAACAACCTCTGTATACGGTTCGGTCACTGTCACCATTTTTGTCTCAACCAGCATAGAAGCCGTGCCGATACTGCCATGGCCGCACATATTCAGGCAGCCGTCGCTGTCCAGGAAAATGACGCCGGTGTCTGCCTCCGGATGTACCGGCTTTGTAAGGATCGCACCAAACATGTCTCTGTGGCCTCTCGGCTCCAGCATCAGCGCCTTTCGCAGATAATCGTAATGTTCGATCAGATCCCTTTTCTTTTCCATTATGGTCTCGCCCTTCAATACCGGAAAACCATCATAGACGATACGGGTCGCCTCCCCCATCGTATGAGAATCTATCGTTTTTAAATGCCAGGCATACGACATTTTTTCAGGAACACGTTTCACTGCCTGTCACTTCCTTTCTATATTTTTCTCATTCTGCATCATCTGCAAACTTCTGGCGGATGATCGCTGCCAGTGCCTGTGCCGTGCCTTCTACCTCCAGCAGTGCGCTGTTGATGATGATATGCTTATGGGCAGGATCTGATGGTGCAAATCCGGCAAAATACTTATGATATGTCACCCGGGCCTTATCAACCTCCGCTATCATCTTCTTTGCTTCGCTCTTTTCCATATGCAGGGTGCCGACACAGTTGGCCAGCCGATCAGCATACGGTGCATAAATATAGACATGCACAGCGCCGGGTTCTCCCTGCAGCACATAGTCAGAGCAGCGCCCTACAATAATACAGGATTCCTTCGCTGCCAGATCTGAAATAATCTTTGACTGACATTCAAAGATTGCTTTTTGTCTCTCCATGGATTCTGTTCCCAGCGGAAACATCATCTGGAAAAAGCCGGATTTTTTCTCCTCATGCTTACTGATCACGGATATCGGCAGGTTCATCTTTTTTGCTGCTGCCTCTACAATATCTCTGTCATAAAATTCCACATCCAGAAGTTCTGCCAGCCGCTTGGCGATCGGACGTCCCAGACTTCCAAACTCTCTTGCAATTGTAATGACAAACTTTTTCATATCTACAAGACTCCCTTCCTATACCCTTTATGATTCACGAAATCTTGACAAAAAGGCTCTGGTACGTTCTTCCTTCGGATTTCCAAAGACATCCTCCGGCTTGCCCTCCTCCACGACATAACCATCCGCCATAAAGATCACGCGATCCGCCACGTCTCTGGCAAATGCCATCTCATGCGTCACGATCACCATCGTCATACCATCATCTGCCAGCTCACGCATAACATTTAAAACCTCACCGACGAGCTCCGGATCCAGTGCCGATGTCGGTTCATCAAACAGAAGCGCCTTAGGTTCCATGGCAAGCGCACGGGCAATCGCCACACGCTGCTGCTGGCCACCGGACAGCATATCCGGCTTTGCTTTGGCCTTGCTCTCCAGACCGACCTTTTTTAACAGAACCATCGCTTTTTCTTCGGCTTCCTTTTTGCTCATATGCTTTGTAAGCACCGGTGCCATCGTCACATTGTCGAGCACTGTCTTTAACGGAAACAGATTGAACCGCTGGAACACCATGCCGACTTCCTCCCGGAAATGACGGATATCCGCTTTCTCTTCACAGAGGTTCTCTCCCTGATATAAAATCTCGCCGCCAGTCGGTGTCTCCAGCTGATTGATACAACGCAGAAACGTACTCTTTCCTGATCCTGACGGACCGATGATACAAACCACTTCGCCTTCCTTGATCTTGACATTAATATCTCTTAAGACTTCCAGATCTCCAAACGATTTCACCAGATGATTGATCTCAATAAATGCATTGCTCATAGCCATATCCTCCTATTTCTTGATCCTGTTTTCTACCAGCTTCTGCAGGATCATCAGGATTGACAGAAATACCAGATAAAATACCGCACAGGCTGTATAGGCCGGCAGCGTATTATACGTACGTGCCACATAGTTCTGGGTCTGTCTCGTGATATCGTTAACAGCAATCATGGACAACAGCGCGGTATCCTTTACAGAAATGATAAACTGATTAAACAGGCCCGGTATCATCGCTTTAAAAGCCGGCGGGATCACGATATGCCACATGATCTGTCCTTTTGTCAGACCCAGCGCACAGCCTGCCTCCTTCTGTCCAACATCTACACTTTCCAGCGCACCCTTGACGATTGCCGAGATAAAGGCTCCTGCATTTAATGTGATGCAGATCATACCAGCCACTACACTGTCGATCGTAAACTTACTTCCCGTGACCAGAGTAACCAGCGCAGGTATAGCAAAATAGACATACAGTGCCTGTACAACCAAGGGCGTACCACGAATGATCCAGATATAGATATTGGCTATCGTCCTTGCCACGACATTCCTGCTCTGCAGCGCATAACCGGTGACTGATCCGAGAATAAAACCCAGCAAAATACCTACGATTGCAATCTGCATCGTCACCAGCAGGCCACGAAACAGCATCGGAAGAATTGCCTGTAAAAATTCCATACTCATCGTTGTTTCTCTCCTTTTTCAGATTTGAGCGGCCTTAACCAAATGTCCATGCAGCCCTGACCTTTGGAAGCATTGCCTCTTAAATGCACAGGAGGGCTTTTGACAGCCCTCCCAGCAAATCCTGTGATTTCAGGTTATTCACACCATTTTGCCTGTAACTCTGCCATTGTGCCATTTTCCGTCAGATAAGCAATCGCTTCGTTAAAGCTTTCTACAATATCCGGATATTCTTCACAGATACCTTTGGAAAATGCAATCGCATACGGTGCCTGGCCATTGTAAAACTCATCGCCGACCATCTTTAAATGGATCTCACCAGTACTGATGGAGTATGCAGTACCCGGTACATCGTAGATCGTGCAGTCTGCCTGACCATCCTCTACAGCCTTGTAAGCCAGTGCCTGGGAATCATAGGTCTGCAGGCAGCTCTCCGGCAGTGCACCTTCACCTGTCGCATATTCATAAGCCAGTGTACCGGACTGTACGGCAACGGTATATTTGCCATCCTTCAGATCATCCACACTGGTGATCGTATCGTTATCTTCTGCAACAATAACCTTCAGTCCTGCATCATAATAGGTATCGGAGAAATTCATTGTCTTCTTTCTTTCGTCCGTCGCACACAGCGCTGCGGCTGCCACATCGACCTGATTCTGGCTTAAAGATGTTCCCAGCGGGCCGTAATCCATATCCGTCAGCTTATCGTCTTTCATGGTAAATCCAAGAATTTCCTGCAGATCATTCAGAAGATCCACATCGAAGCCCTGCAATGTCGTACCATCTTCGGCAAAGAAGGAAAACGGGCCATATGTTCCTGTTGTGCCGACAGTTAAGGTCACACCCTCCAGCGCACCCTGGCAGGCCGGAGCATCTGCAGAAGCTGAAGTCTCACCGGATGCAGAGGCTGTACTCTCTGTTGCTGTTGAAGAAGCTGTGCTTTCTGTGACAGAAGACGGTGCTGCACTTGATGAAGTGTCCGCTGCAGATGAAGTAGCGGAGCTGGATGCTGTACTTCCACATCCACCAAGCATAACTGCTGCCATTGCTCCTGCCAGAACGGTTGCCATCATTTTCTTTTTCATAATACTTTCCTCCTTAAAACACATTGGAATTCAAAAGCACAAGGCAGGCAACGGCTTTTTTCAGACGCCGTTGTCTGCCTTGTTTGTTTCCTTTGAAATTCTTGCCTGTATTTTAGCCATGTCTCTTACGCTTTGTAAAGTGACAAACACTGATGATGCACATTCCGTATTTTCATGACTTAGGATTTCATGTTTTTCCATTGGCCAGAGTTCATTTGTCTGCCCGAACCGCTGCATTGGGTTTATTATTTCCATGTACCTTGTGAATCCTGCATAATTTTTCTTCTTTGTTTTTGTCTATTATTTCATCTGCCATTCGTTTATTTACCTCTTTTTCCCATTTTCAGGCACAAAAAAGCTGAGGAAACAACAACATCCACATATCTGTTGCCATTTTCTCAGCATTCTGCCGATATCTTAGAAAAACACCTGTTTGATACTGTCGTAATGTAAAAATATTCCCTGCTCCGCCAGAGCCCTGATCTCCTCTGCCGTAGCCAGCCGGTAGCCGTCGGTCTCTTCTGTCTGCAAATGCAGGTCATTCTCTGTAAAATCCAGTTCGAAGCGGTACACATCGACAAAGTAATTGTCGCCCTCTCCCGGATTTTCTCTGTGGTAGGTGAACACATAGCCGCCCTTTGCCTGGCTCACATCCAGTCCGGTCTCCTCGCGGACTTCGCGCAGTACGGCGTCCTTTGAATCCTCTCCGGCCTGTGCCGCACCGCCGGAAACCTCCCACCAGCCGGGAGCCCAGGCTTTTGTCATAACTCTCTTCGTGATCAGGTATTTACCATCTGGCCGGGCCACCACGCCCAGCACGGAAAGATGGTATTCGCCGTCTTTTAAGCACCAGTCGTTTCGTTTCATCGTACGTCCGGTACGCTGTTTATTTGCATCATAAATATCCCAGTATTCCATATTGTTATCCTCGTTCCTTCTATATTATATATCTGTGTCTGGCTCAACGGACGGTAGTTCTGGCCGTTTTATATATACTTACTTTCCAATCCGCACCGACGGATTCTTTGTCTGTATCCCCTCAATCGCCTCGGTCACATACGCCTGATAGTCCGCGTGCAGCTTCCAGATTTTTCCTGTCGGATCTCCCACGCACAGACTGTATTCCTCATGACCGAAATCACCGCTTTCGCTGGCCTCGGTCATCAGATAAACGTTCACAATATCCGTGTATCGGATACACTTTGTCTGGAAAAAATATCTGTGGATCAGGAAATGCTCCCCCAGCGTGATCTCTCCGATCGGTATCCCTGCTTTTTTCTCCTGCCGGATCTGTTCCTTCGGCGGGCATTCACCATATAAACACTTCATGCTGTTCTCTCTTTTTCTATATAGGTTTACCTGTGCATTATACCCGATTCTGCACAGTTGTGCAATTTCAGAACCCGTATTTTCCCTGTCTTTTTGCTGCCTTGCACCGGCTTTATACTTCTTTTGTTTACGAAACGGTCACTTTACCGTATAATACCATTGAATCAGGAGGAATTTTTATGCGACGAAAAAAACGATCTTCGTTTCCTTTTATCTCCCTTTTGCTGTTATGCGTTCTTTTGCTTGCCCTGCTGGGGCTTGTCCAGAAAAAGGATGCCTTGACGCTTCCTTCCGTTTTGCAGGAGCTTATGCCGGAAAAAACTGATCCGGCAACTGACGATACACTGCCCGCTGCTTCCACGGTATATACAGCCTCTTTAGTAACAGCCGAAGCTGCCCAGACGTCACCGGACAACTGCTATGCCTACTACTATCAGCAGCTTTCCGCCGCCGAACAGACGCTGTATACCGCCATCTATACCGGCGTATCCGCCAGAGAAGATACGATTGACCTGAATACAACCGATACAGACACGGTACACCGGATCTACCATTATGTACTCTACGATCATCCGGAGCTGTTCTGGTGCATTGGCAGCAGCCAGAGCAATGTCTACAGCACCCGGATCGAATTTATGCCGGATTATTCCCACACAACAGAAGAGATCAGCCAGCGGAAGAGTGAAATCGAACAGGCCGCGGCTGCCTGTCTCGCCGGACTTTCTGCCGATGCCAGTGACTATGAAAAGGTGCGCTACATCTATACCTGGCTGGTCGATACCGTGGACTATGACGCCAACGCCAGTGACAACCAGAATATCTACAGCTCGATGGTCGGTCATGCTTCCGTCTGCGCCGGTTATGCCAAGGGACTGCAATATCTGCTTAATCAGCTGTCCGTCCCCTGTATCTATATCACCGGTACCTTATCCTCCGGCGGCACCCACGCCTGGAACATGGTGCAGTGCAGCGGCAAATGGTATCTGGTCGACGCCACCTTCGGCGATCCGGTCTTTCAGAATACCCAGGATATCCAGGAGAGCAATATCAGCTACGCCTATCTGTGCTGTACGGATGCCCAGTTCAACGGTTCCCACCGGCCCGCTAAGGATATCACCTACCCAACCTGCAATTCGATCGACCTGAACTACTATGTACAGAATGGCTCATTTATTTTCAGCTATGACCACGATGCCCTGCGGGATCTGGTGGCCACAGCCGTCACCGACGGCAAAGACGGCTTTACCCTGCAATGTGCCAACAGCGCAACGTATAAGGAAGTCTGCAACGCCCTGCTCGACGATATCGTTCCCGCCGTCAGCAAGACGTATATGCAGATGCACAACCTGCAAAAGGTACGGTATAAATACAGCCAGGACGGGGAAATGCTGGTATTTACCCTGTACTGGACAGAATAAACGGTTTCGGCATACAAAACCGGTCCATCGGGCCAGTTTTTCACGCGTGATACAAAAAAGAGTCAGCAGATATCTCCGGCTTTGCCGGACAGATTTCTGCTGACTCTTTTTCCATAAATCTGTAGCGCGCTTCTGCTCTCTGCAGACGTTTATTTGATAATATCCACCAGCGGCGCGATCTCAATCCCTTCGGCTGCCAGTGTCTCACGGATCTTCTTTACAAAAGCCAGTGCCTTTGCACCGTCGCCGTGTACACATACGGAATCAGCCTTGATCGGAATATCCTTACCGGTGATTGCTGTCACCTTCTGCTCCTTGATCATGCGGACAACTCTGGCGATCGCTTCATTTTCGTCCGTGATCATAGCGCCTTCCTTGCGGCGGTTGACTAAAGAACCATCCTCTTCATAGGCACGGTCTGCAAAGACCTCACGGGCCACCTTCAGTCCCATATCCTCTGCGGCATGTACCAGCTCACCGCTGGACAGCGCCATCACGATCAGTTCCGGATTATATTCCCTGATTGCCTCACAGATACCCTTTGCCAGCGCATAATCCTTACCGGCCATATTGTACATGGCGCCGTGCGGTTTGACATGCTGCAGCTTCATACCGTGCGCTTTACAGAAAGCATCCAGTGCACCCAGCTGATACAGGGTGTAGGCTCTGGTCTCTGCCGGAGTCACATCCAGATTGCGGCGGCCAAAGCCCATCAGATCCGGATAGCCCGGGTGTGCACCGACCTGGATGCCGGCTTCCTTTGCCATGACAATGGTCTTGTCCATGACCAGCGGATCGGATGCATGGTAACCGCAGGCTACGTTTGCCGAAGACACCAGCGGCAGTACCTCTGTATCGTTTCCTATTGTATAACGGCCAAAGCTTTCGCCAAGGTCACTGTTTAAGTCTACTTTATACATGACTTTTCTCTCCCGTTATTTAATATGCATCACATTTTCGATAAATCCGGTGTCAGCCTTACCCTCGGCAAAGACCGGATTCTTTATGATCTGGTACTGGAAATCCAGATTGGTCTCCACACCGAGGATCACCATCTCGTCCAGCGCAGAACTCATTTTGCGCAGCGCCGCCTCTCTGTCCGGAGCATGGACGATGACCTTTGCGATCATGGAATCATATTCCGAAGGAATCCGGTAGCCCGCATACAGCGCACTGTCCACACGCACACCATTGCCGGCCGGCAGATGCATATGGGTCACGACACCGGGACTCGGCATAAAGTTCATCGACGGAATCTCCGCATTGATACGGCATTCGATCGCATGTCCTTTGATCTGTACATCCTCCTGTGTAAAGCTTAAGGGCTCGCCCATGGCCACACGGATCTGCTCGATGATCAGATCCGTCCCTGTCACCATCTCCGTAACGCCATGCTCTACCTGGATACGGGTATTCATTTCCATGAAATAAAACTCACCCGTAGGCGCTACGATATACTCGATCGTACCGGCATTGGTATACCCAACCGTCTTTGCAGCCAGTACAGCGTACTTGTTCATGGCTGCTCTTGTCTCGGCTGTGATGGCCGGAGACGGGGATTCCTCGATCAGCTTCTGGTGATTTCGCTGCACGGAGCAGTCACGCTCGCCAAGCGCCACGACATTCCCATAATTGTCCGCCATGATCTGGATCTCCACATGGCGCGGATTCTGTACAAAGCGCTCAATATACATCGTATCGTCCGCAAAGGCATTCGCAGACTCTCTCTGTGCCATATTGAACTGGAATTCGAACTCATCGGCAGACTCGGCCACACGCATACCCTTGCCACCGCCGCCTGAGGACGCTTTGATCATAACCGGATATCCGATCTCTTCGGCCAGCTTTGCGCCGACCTCGGCATCGTATACCGGCTCCTTTGTGCCCGGAACGACCGGCACACCGGCATCCATCATGGTGGAACGGGCCTGGGATTTATTTCCCATCTTGTCGATAACATCCGCTGTCGGTCCGATAAAGGTCAGGCCGTTTTCTTCACAGCGGCGTACAAATTCACTGTTTTCGGAAAGGAAACCGAAACCGGGATGGATCGCATCTGCGCCGACGTTCTTGGCGGCCATGATGATGCGGTCCATATTCAGATAGCTGTTCTTGGCCGGGCCTTCACCAATGCAGACTCTCTGGTCTGCCAGCTGTACGTGGAGACTGCCTGCATCCTCCTTGGAATAGATGGCCACACTGCGGATACCCATATTCCGGCAGGCACGGGCAATACGAACTGCTATCTCGCCACGATTGGCAATCAGAATCTTGTTAAACACAGTTCATCCTCCCTATTATAACTTCTTTACTCTGAACAGCGGCTGGCCGTATTCTACCTTCTGCTCGTTGCTGACCAGTACTGCCTCGATCTCACAGTCATACTCTGCCTGGATCTCATTCATCAGCTTCATAGCCTCCAGAATACATACCGTCTGTCCGCTTTTGACATGATCACCTACGCGGACAAAAGCCGGGATATCCGGGGCTGCTGCGGAATAAAATGTACCTACGATCGGAGAAGTGATGAAATCTTCATCTTCCTCCTCTGCTTCTGCAGCTGCTTCCGCTGCCGGGGCTGTCGCTGCTGCCGGAGCCAGTACCGGTGCTGCACCACCTGCGATCACCGGCGGATTGTCCAGTTTGCTCATACTGATCTTTACATCCGTATCTTTGTAGGTGAACTCAGTCAGCGAGGATTCTTCAACAAGTTTGATCAGTCCTGCGATTTTCTCTAAATTCATAGCTTTTACTCCTTATGTTGTTCTATACAAATAATTTACTGATACGCTTTGCGACCAGACGGCAATCCAGCACCTCTTTACACGGGGTATGGATCTGATTACGCATGGCTACATATTCTTTTTCTTCTTCCAGATACAGCTTCTGTGCCTCTTCGACAGAGATCGCTTTGAAACGGATCTTGTGATCTGTCTTTCGCTGTACCAGCTTGGGGATATCCACGGTGGCTACCGTGGCGATCTTTGCATAACCGCCGGTCGTCTGACGGTCTGCCAGAAGAACGATCGGTTTTCCATGGGACGGCACCTGTACCGAACCAAAGGCAATACCGTCAGAAATAATATCCGAACCGTTCTTCGATGCGATAAACGGCCCTTCCATCCGACAGCCCATGCGGTCGAAATCACTGGTCACCGTATAGGTTTCACTTAAAAATGTATGGATACCATCCCTGGTAAACATATCACTCTGCGGTCCCAGTACGACACGAAGCTCCGCTTCCTCCTGATCAAATTCATCCAGATCCAGCTTTCTTGACAAGAAAAACGGCAGGTATCTTCTCTTGATACGGAAGCTGATATAATCCTCATCGTGCAGCTTTCTTCCCTTGAAGCCGCCGATCCTGCTCTTTAAATTCGTACAGCGGCTGCCCATCACCACCGGGATGTCCAGATAGCTGGAAAAAGCGATATAACCGCGGCTGCCGGTACGGGCACTGCCGAATTTAAGGATATCGCCCCGGTTCATATAGAGCGCTGTATACATCGGCGCCGGATTGCCGTTGATCGTCGGCTGGAAATCGCCGCCGGTGATCGCAATGATCGTCTCAGATGTAAACTGCAGGGTCGGTCCGATCAGTGTAAATTCAAGGACAGCCTCATTCTCCGGATTATCCAACAGAAGATTGGCAATCTTAAAGGAGCGCACATCCATAACACCGGCTACGGAAAATCCCTGGCTCTGGTAGCCTGTCCGGCCCAGATCCTGTACCGTTGTCAGCATACCTGCTTTTAATACACGAATACCCATAGCCTACACCTCTCCTTCATGAACCACACACTGGTACTCGCCGCACTCGACAAGCTCCTTAATGCGGTCGTATTCTTTTCTGTCGATCCGTACGAAGCGGATATAGTCACCGGCTTCCACAAGGATCGGCACCTTTCTGGCTGGATCGTACGTCTTTACCGGCGTCAGCCCCATCAGCTGCCAGCCGCCCGGGGAATCCATCGGATAGATACCCGTCTGGGAACCGCCGATACCAACACTGCCAGCCGGGATCCGCACACGCGGATTGGCCAGACGCGGCGTATGGATTCTTTCATCGAGTCCGCCCAGATACGTAAAGCCCGGCAGAAAGCCCAGCATATAGATCAGGTAATCTCTCGACGTATGGATATCGATCACCTCTTCCACCGACAGACCGGCATGCTCAGCAATATACTCGATATCCGGACCGAACTCACCGCCATAGCAGACAGGGATCTCAAATACTCTTTTTGTCTTTTCTCCCGCTTTTACTTCCATCTTCAAAATCGCTTCCATACGTGCTTTGATCTCCGCATAGGAAATCACGCGGGGATCATAATTGATCAGAAGCGAACAGAATGCGGGAATGATATCCGTCACGCCAACGATGTGCTGCTCACGCATCATCTGTACCGTAGCCGATATCCTGTAATTGATCTCCGGATCAATCGCATTGCCGAACTGGATCAGTATGGAACTGTCCCCAGCCGTCAGAATCTTTGTTTCCTGCATATGATTTTCTCCTATTACAACCACGACACGGGGCAAAGAGAAGCCGCATGTTCTGCGCTCCTCCTGCCCCGGTTCGTTGAATTTTATACGTTTTTAGAACAGACCGCCCATCTTGGAAACGAAGGTCGTCACACCGAAGTATGCGGCAAGGATAACGACAACGATACCAAGGATCGTCAGTACGATCGAATGCTTGTAGCCCTCCGGCATGATCTTTTTGCTGTGGGCGCCGACAAGGCACACACCCAGCGTGATCGGAAGGATCAAACCGTTGAACGCACCGGCCAGTACCAGCAGGACAGCCGGATTACCAAGTACCAGCATGATGATCGTGGAGATCGCAATAAAGGCGATGATCCATGCATTCTCATGCTCCTCGATCGCTTTGGAGAAGGTCTTCAGGAAGGAAACCGAAGTATAGGCAGCACCGATAATGGAGGTAATCGCTGCACACAGAAGTACCAGACCTGCAAATCTGTAACCGATCTCACCTGCACCTGCACGGAACGCTTCCGCTGCCGGATTACCTGCGGCACTGAGCTCCTCACCGGACATCAGACCGTTGGCTACAACGCCGAGGATGGCCAGGAATAAGAAGATACGGACAAGTGTTGCGATACCGATACCCATAACAGAGCTCTTGTTGATCTCTTTGACATTGGTTTCACCTGTCACACCGGCATCTATCAGACGATGTGCTCCGGAGAATGTGATATAGCCGCCGACTGTACCGCCCATCAGAGTCAGGATTGCCGGGAACAGCGTGGTATAACCCGTAGCCGGAACAAAGGTATTCTTAATCGCGTCACCTACCGGCGGTTTTACGATAAAGATCACAATAAAGATAACGATGATCATGATCGCACCCAGTACCTTTGTTACGGTATCCATCGCTGCTTTTGCATTTTTCAGGACAAATACAAGGATAGCCAGAACACCGGCAAGAATATAACCAACCTTTGTCGGGATACCAAGCAGTGTATTAAAGCCAAGGGCTCCGCCGCCGACATTACCGATATTAAATACGAGACCGCCGAGAACGACCATAAAAGATACAAAATAACCAAGGCCCGGGAGCAGCTTATTGGCTACGTCCTGTCCACGGAGACCGGATACACACAAAACCTTCCAGATGTTGAGCTGTGCCACAGCCGACATGATAATAGATGCGAGGATGACAAAGCCGAAGCTTGCACCGTGCTGTCCTGTAAATGTCGCTGTCTGGGTAAGGAATCCTGGTCCGATCGCGGAAGTCGCCATCAGAAACGCTGCGCCAAGAAGGGCACCGCCGCTTTTTTTCTTGTTCATAATACTTCTCTCCTTTTCCGTTTTTGCAGGAAAATCTGCTTATTGATGCAAATTTTCTGTCTATGGGTTACAGTATATCACTTTTGAGAAACTTTTACAATTTAACAATGTATGAATTTAAAATTCAAAAGCGACAGCGTATTTCCTTGTTTTTCTGTCCTTTATCCAACGATTTTGCATAAAATATTGTCTTTTTACATTTTTCTGCCGTAAACCAAAATGAATCAGGGATATTTTGTTTTATGCATTTTTGATTTGATTATCAAACTTTCAATCTATGTCATACATAATAGCCTGTTTTTTTATAAAATGCAACCTAAAAAATGATAAGGAAAAAATCTGCTGCCAGAACGAGCATCCCCGTATATACACCCATCCAGAAAATATAACGGCAGTTGCAATACCGGAGTACATACGCCAGCTTCGGTCTTTCCGGATCATAATAGACCGGAAGCTGACTGCCCTGCGGGAACAGCTTTTCCATCGGATTACCCACGGCATCCAGAAATCCGCTTTTCCGGATGGATTCCCGGAAAACCTGACGTCTGACCTCGGTGGTATATTCATGCTCCGCGCCCTTTTCGGCTTTGAGACGGGACGTTTTGGTCACATAGGCCTTGTATTCCGGCCCGATGACACGGTACTGCTTCTGCATAACGGTATATTCGACAACCGGCAAATGGATACGGCTGCCTTCACCGCCGTATCCCCGGCGGGAATAGCCCACAACGATACCGTCCGTCTTCTGGGTGCAGCGCTTCTTCTGGATCATATATTTCCAGCCGAACCTGCAGCCAAGAAAGATCAGAAGAATACCTGCAACCAGAAGAAGCAGATACATTTGGGCTTCAAGTGCTGCATACTCTTTCATTGCTATATTACCTCAATATTTTATATTCTTTCGACGATTTTGCTCAAGTATACCATATTTTTCCTTTTGTAACCACTTTTTATAAAAAAACTGGCACTTTTTACCGCCAATTTTGGGCTTTTCTCCCCACTTTTCCCCTTTTTTTGCGGTATTTTTTCTTTTTGTGATCGTATTCGCGCTGCATATGGCACAATGTATCTGCGGATTTTTCTTTCCGCTCCGGGTATTATCTGGCTGGTTTTTCTTTTTTCGCTGGTCATTGCAATGCCTGTTTTCAATTTTTTTATAGAGTGACCTGCCTGCAATATGGTATACTTGTTTCATCCTGCTGTACTGCTGGTATTATTCCGGGCATACAGCACAGCTTCCATAAATAACTTTAGAGAGGTATGTATGCGAAAATTCATTAAAATTCTTCTATGCATCTGCGGCATCCTGCTTGCCGCTGTGATCCTTTTGCTGGCCACACTGACGATCACCGATTACCGGCCGGCCGCCACAGAAACCGCCGAACGCTCCGGCGCCGGAAATCGTCAGCTTTCCACCAGCACGCCATTACATCTGCTGACCTGGAATACCGGGTACGGTGGCCTCGACGCCGGGGTGGACTTCTTTATGGACGGTGGAACCATGACCTTTCCCTCCAGCCAGTCTGTTGTTGAAGACAATGTATCCGCTATCGCTTCCTGGCTGCAGCAATCCGACAGCGATATCTGTCTGCTGCAGGAGGTTGACCGGAACAGCAGCCGTACCAAGCATCTGGACGAGCTGCCACTGTATCAGCAGATCACCGGTATGGATTACAGCTATGCACCGAACTACCGCTGCCTGTTCGTCCCCTTCCCGTTCCCGCCACTGGGACAGATGGAGTCCGGCATCGTAACGCTGAGCAGCTGTGAGCGCACAGATACCAGTACCCGCGTCAGCCTTCCAAGCCCCTATACCTGGCCGGTCAGCACCGCAAATCTGAAACGCTGCCTTCTGGTTGACCGTTTCCCGCTGGCTAACTCTGACAAAGAGCTGGTCATCATCAATCTGCATCTGGATGCCTACGAATCCGGCGAAGGCCGTGTGGCCCAGACGAAGGCTTTACTGGAGCTGATGGAAACAGAATACGCTGCGGGAAATTACTGTATCGCCGGTGGTGATTTTAACCAGCTTTTCCCGGATACCAAAGAACGCTATCCGATCAAGAATACGGATATTTGGACCCCCGGTGGACTGACCGGGGATCTGCTTCCCGATGGCTGGCAGTTTGCCTTTGACAGTACCTCGCCCAGCTGCCGTCTGTTAAATCAGCCGTACGATCCTGACGATGAAGCTACCCAGTATTTCATCATCGACGGCTTTATCCTGACACCGAATGTCACACTGGATGAGGTACAGACTGTCGATCTCGCCTTTGCCAACAGCGATCATAATCCAGTAAAGTTAACGGTGACGCTGAACAGGGACTGACGGCACAAAATGTACCACGGAATTATTCTTTCATATGTATAGCAAAAAAATGAGCCAGAGCTTCATGCATCTCATGAACTCTGGCTCATTTTTGGCGTAAAAAGACCGCACAAGCGTTTTAAACTGACCAAAGGGTACGCACTTTTGAAGGTAGAGCAAAATATTGCAATAGCGCATACTTGTTATTATTTCATCGAGTTACTTGTTTGTTTGTACGACAAAAGTTGGGCTCAACGTAACTCCTTTGGCCAGATCAAACCGCTTGTACGGTTCGGAAAACCTGTAAATCTTATGTACTTGTGCAGCATACTAGAACGTATCCGGTGCTTTCGGTATGATGATCGCCGCTACGATATAGGCAAGGATACCGCTGCCGCCCAGTGCACAGAATACCACAAGTCCCAGACGGACCAGCGTCGGATCCAGTGAGAAAAACTCAGCGATACCGCCGCAGACACCGGCTATAATTTTATTATCATCAGATCTGTATAATCTTCTTTCCATAGCATTCTCCTGTCAGACATTTGTTGTCTTTAATTATAGCATCTTGTGAAAGATACGGCAACGCCTGATTTTCTTCGTTTATAGTATTTTATATTTTTTCAGGGTATTTACCTGCTTGCCAGACAGAAAAACGCAGGATAACTAAATGTGCACTTTAAGAACTTGACCTCGGACTTGACCTGAAAGAGAAAAACCCTTGATTTCTCAAGGGTTTTGACTGGAGCATACGGGACTTGAACCCGTGGCCTCCACACTGCCAGTGTGGCGCGCTCCCAACTGCGCTAATGCCCCATGCACTTACAAAGTATAGCATACTATTTCCGACTTGTCATCAAAAAAATCAGAAACGCTACAGAAAAATTGCTGCAGTCCACAGGTGACCCATGAACTGCAGCATAAACATCTGCGGATTAGTTCTCAGCAGCGTAAGCATCTGCCATCTTTTTCCCCTTCATATCGCTGGTTACAAAGCTGTTGGATACCGGGCAGCAGGGGAAACCGATCTTATGCTCTACCACATTGCGTATAATCTTTCTTTAATTATCTGTCAATTCACAATCTTTCACTCTTTCTTATGACTTTTTATGGCAGAACAACCTGCTCCAGAATGCCCGTCAGATGAGCAATGGTCACGCCATAATTCGTCATCGGTACATGCTGTTCCCTCGCCCTATCAATCCGCGACAGGATATACTTACGGTTAAACATACAGCCACCACACTGGATGATCAGATCGTAACCGGACAGATCCTGCGGATAATCCGTGCCACTCACATGATCGATCTGCATCGTCTCACCATAGCGTTTACGCAGCAGACGCGGAATCTTTTCCCGGCCAATATCCTCTTTTAACGGTGCATGGGTGCAACATTCTGCGATCAGTACCCGGGAATTCCCATCCAGCCGGTCAATGGCTTTGGCCCCCTCTATATAATAAGAAATATCCCCTTTATATGCGGCAAACAGCACAGAAAAAGAGGTCAGCATGCTTTCTTCTGGTTTATGCTCCCAGACATAGCCAAAGACCTGGGAATCCGTAATGATCAGCTTCGGTGGGCAGGCCAGCGCAGCTAATCCATTCACAAACTGATCCGTTGTCACACTCATCACCAGGCATTTTTTGTCCAGAAGCTCCCGGATCGTCTGTACCTGCGGAAGGATCAGACGGCCCTTCGGTGCCTGGATATCCTGCGGCATCACCAGCATCACCAGATCGCCGTTTTCCACCAGCTTTCCCGTAATGCACGGGCTGCCAAAGTCCTCCGGCACCTTGCGGATCAGTGCTTCCTTTACCGCAGCCAGACTGGACGGATCAGCGGAACAGACGGGATAGACCGTCTCCTTTGTCAGCTGCTCCACAGCCGCTTTTGTTTCTTTCCAGTTTTCTACCAGATCTGTTTTGCTAAAAAGCAATAGCACCGGTGTGTGTCTCTTTTTGAAAAATTCCGTCCATTCCAGCTCCTGCGCATAGATGACGGCGGGATCACCGGTTTCATCTGCTGCCATAAGGATCACGGCCAGCTCCGTCTTTTCGGCAGCCAGCTTTGTCTTTTGCACACGGCGGCCGCCAAGCTCGCTCTCGTCATCAAAGCCTGCCGTATCTATGATCGTCACCGGCCCGACCGGATGCAGCTCCATCGCCTTGTACACCGGATCTGTCGTTGTTCCGGCCACATCTGCGACGATGGACACCTCCTGACCGGTAAAGGCATTGATAAAAGAAGATTTTCCACTGTTTGTTTTGCCGAAAACACCAATATGTAACCGATTGGCAGACGGCGTATCCTGTAATGTTGCCATACCTTGCTGTTCCTTTCTTTCCGTCCGTCAGACAGGATCAGAACCGGAAATCTCTCTTTCCGTTCTCAATATCATGGATATATTCCCCAGCTTTCTTCCGGACATTCGGATTCGGAATGGTCTCCAGTTCTTTCTCAATCAATGCCATGCCAATCTTCTTTGTTTCCTCGCTCGCATAATCCTCGAGATATTCTCTCAACGTCATCAAAGCATTCGGATGACAGCAGTTTAAGATCTGACGGCTCTTGCACAACGCCATAAAGCGGTCACCGGTACGTCCGGCACGATAACAGGCCGTACAGAATGACGGAATATACCCCATCTTCATCAGCCAGTTGACAACCTCATCCAGCGTACGCTGATCGCTGACATCAAACTGGGCCGATGTCGTCTCATCCTCTGTCTCCGGCTCCACATAACCGCCGACACTGGTACGGGACGCCCCGCTGATCTGGGAAACGCCCAGCGGGATCACCTTTTCACGGACAGCCTGGCTCTCTCTTGTCGAAATGATCATGCCGGTATACGGCACAGCGATACGGATCAGTGCACAGAGCTTCGCAAAGATCTCATCACTGATACTGTTGTCAAATGCACTCGGATCGATATCATCCGCGTGCTTGATCCGCGGCATACTGATCGTATGCGGGCCGACACCATGTACAGCCTCCAGATGCTCCGCATGCATCAGCAGACCGGCGAACTCATACCGGTACATTTCCAGACCGTACAGTACGCCAAGGCCGACATCATCGATACCACCCTCCATGGCACGGTCCATAGCCTCTGTATGATACGCATAATCATGCTTCGGACCGGTGGGATGCAGCTGCTCATAGCTCTCCTTGTGATACGTTTCCTGAAACAGGATATACGTACCGATACCGGCTTCCTTCAGCTTACGGTAATTCTCCACGGTCGTTGCGGCAATATTAACATTGACACGGCGGATCGCACCATTTTTGTGCTTGATACTGTAGATCGTCTTGATACAGTCCAGAATGTACTCGATCGGATTATTCACCGGATCCTCACCGGCCTCGATGGCCAGACGCTTGTGGCCCATATCCTGCAGTGCAATGACTTCCCTGGCCACCTCTTCCTGTGTGAGTTTTTTTCGCGCTATATGTTTGTTTTTCATATGGTATGGACAGTACACGCAGCCATTAACACAGTAATTTGACAGATACAGCGGTGCAAACAGTACGATTCTGTTACCATAAAAATCCTTTTTGATCTGCTCCGCCAGCGTATACATCTTCTGACAGACCTCTTCATCCTCACACGCCAGCAGAACAGAAGCCTCCCGGTGCGTCAGTCCCTTCCTCTCTTCGGCCTTTTTCATGATCTGTTCGATCAGCTCCATATTATCCTTATTGGCGTCAGCATAGGCCAGCGTCTCACAGATCTCCTCATCGGAGATAAATTCTTCTGCTTTTAATGATTTCGGATCGTACATTTTCCCTCCTGTCTGTATGGGGCATGTGCCGCATACAATTCTTTGTATGATTACTCGTTCTCAATTTGCACTGTGTTTTATGCGAGATATTTTCTCGTTATGAATCAACCTTTATTTTCCGCAGCATAAATTGTCTTTGCTGAAATACCATACAGCCGCCCGATCTTTCCCGACAGCGCACTGATCTTATCCTGTGGCGCATCCATCGCAATGCTGATGATATTGACATTCTTCTTCCGGTACGGAACACCCATTCTTCCGATAATATATGCACGGTACTCATGCAGCAGATGATTCAGCTCATCCACAGCATCCGGTTTCTCCACAATAATGCCAATCAGGGCAATTCTTTCTTCCATGTATCCATCCTCCTTTTTCCATCTTCTCACGCAAAAATGCTTCGCCTGACCTTTTTCCTGCGCCCCGCGCCAATTGAAAAAAGGCCGCCTGCGCATGCAGTACGGCCAGTATATATTCCATGTGTAACTGCCGTATCTTCCATCGCAAACTCCGTTTTGATGTCAGAGACAGATTTGTATTCCATCCGGATATCCCGTCACAGTCAGTTCCGGGGAATGCGGATCACATTAAATTTATTATATGTCGCTAGCAACCGTATGTCACTGGAAGAGTTTGACAAGATTTTCACAGTATTTATGGCAGAACGCCGATTTTGCACTACCGGGAAATATTACGCTTGACTAACTATAATTTGATATTCTTCAGTGCATCCGCAAATGCATTATTGATCGGCTCCTTCGCTTCCTGCTCCTGCTTCCGCAGATACCTGTTCACATCCCGCTTGCTCACACCCTTGCCTTCCTTTGCCCGACGCTGTTCAAAAGCCGACAGCTTCTCCTTATGCCCACAGACACAGACAAACCTCTGCTCCTCACCATGACCGATCATATCCATCCGCTTATGGCATACCGGGCATCTGGCATTCGTATGCCGTGAAATTGTCTCACGGTATCCGCACTCCCGATCCTGGCATACCAGCATCTTTCCATGCTTACCGTTGACCTCCAGCATAAATTTACCACAGTCCGGGCATTTCTTCCGTGTCATATTATCATGACGGTAGCTGCCGTTTGCTGTCCGGATCTCCTGAATCAGCGCTTTCGTATAGCCTTCAATCTCTGCCATAAACTGAGAATCCTTCTCGCGTCCCTTTGCAATCGCCTGCAGCCGCAGTTCCCAGTCCGCTGTAAGCTCCGGCGTCTTCAAATCCTCCGGTACCAGCTCCAGAAGCTGTCGGCCTTTGGACGTCGTGTGAATTTCATTTTCTTTTTTCTCCATAAGGAAACTGCCAAATAGCTTTTCTATGATATCCGCCCGGGTCGCCACCGTACCCAGTCCACCGGTCTCGCCAAGTGTTCTGGCTTTGACGGCATCCTTCTGTGTCATATATTTTGCCGGATTTTCCATAGCCGCGATCAGCGTACCCTCCGTAAAATATGCCGGTGGCTTTGTCTTTCCCTCCGTAATATCCAGACGATCCACATGGATACGGCTGCCCTTCTTCCAGGTGGAAAGCACAGGCGGCGCCTGCGTAAATCTGGTTACGCTCTCCGCTTCCTCGTCCTCATCCAGATCCACATAGCCCGTATCGTAAGCTTCACGCCAGCCCGGCACCTTCGCCACACTGCCACGAGTTACAAAGGTTTCCCCTGCCAGCATGGCCTTTACCGTAATCTCTTCGCTCTCACTCGGCGGAAGAAGTACCGCCATAAACCGTCGCACAACCATATCATAGATCTTGCGTTCCTCCGCACTCATATCCTCCAGACGCACATACTGTTCTGTCGGAATGATTGCATGGTGATCGGATACCTTTGCATTGTCCACAAAGGACTTGTTTCCCTGTATTTTCTGTCTGGACAGCTTTGCCGCCAATTTTTTATACGGACCGACTGCACAGGCAGCCAGACGTTCACCAAGCGTTCCCACCATATCCGTCGTCAGATACCGGGAATCCGTTCTCGGATACGTCAGAACCTTATGCTGCTCATATAAACGCTGCATCAGATTCAACGTTTCTTTGGCTGAAAACCCATACTTTGCATTGGCCTCTCTCTGCAGTGTCGTCAGATCATAGAGCGCCGGTGCATAGCTCTTTTTGATCTTCCGGCTCGTCTCCGTCACCTCCAGAGACTGCCCCTTGCAGGACGCATACAGACTGTCTATCTTATCCTTTGCAAAGCTGCGGCCACTGCCGGAACCATTGTCCGTCCATTGGAAGGTAACCCCGTCCGCCTGTGCTTTCAGTCCGTAATATGCTTTTGGCCGAAATTCCCGGATTTCCTTTTCCCTTGCCGCAATGATCGCCAGTGTCGGTGTCTGGACACGGCCGCAGGACAACTGGGCATTATACTTGCAGGTCAGGGCTCTCGTCGCATTGATGCCCACCAGCCAGTCTGCCTCGGCACGGGCCACTGCCGCACGGTACAGGGGATAATATTCTTTCCCGGGCCTTAAATGAGAAAATCCCTCACGGATCGCTTTATCTGTAACAGAAGAGATCCACAGTCTCTGTATGGGCTTATGGTTATCTGCCTTATCAAGAATCCAGCGGGCCACCAGCTCACCTTCCCGTCCGGCATCTGTCGCAATGATGATATCCGACACATCCTTCCGGTAAATCTGCTCCCGCACAGCCTTATACTGTCCCGTTGTCTGGCGGATCACCACCAGCTTCCATTCATCCGGCACGATGGGCAGTGTATCCATTTCCCATTTCTGGTACTGCTTTCCATATTCCTCCGGATCGGCCAGCGTCACCAGATGGCCCAGCGCCCAGGTCACGATATACTCTGCGCCTTCCATATATGTATTTGTTTTTTTGCCACAGCCCAGCACCCGAGCGATATCCCGGGCAACCGACGGCTTTTCCGCAATCACTAAATGCTTCATTTCCAACCTGCCTCGATTTCATGCACTCTGTCATACAAAAATTCATTCACCGGTACGAGAAGTCCCTGCGCCTTTGCCCGGCGGATCACCGTACCCGCAAACATCTCGATCTCAGACGGGCGATGTGCCACACTGTCCTGCTGCATGGACGGGATACCGTCCGGTGAAAGTGTTTTGAGAATATCAACATATGTATTCAGATCTTTTTCCTTGAGAGAAATTCCCTCACTGTTAGCCAGTGAAATCACCTCCCGCATTGCGGAAATCATCGTACGGTTGGCTTCTCCCTTTGTCAGACAGCCGCTGTACGTCGTATCAAACGCCATACAGCACTGGTTGATGCCCACATTGAGCATAAATTTACTCCACAACCGGTACATGATATCCTCTTCCCGGACATACGGCATGGCAATTTCTTTAAAATAAGCTTCCACAGCATCCACGTTTGCCTGCTGGTTCTCATACCGTGCACCAATATGCAGCTCACCCATCTGGGTAAACTTCAGCTCCTCTCCGGCTTTCATCGCATCCATGCCCTGTGCCACGGTGTAGATCATCCGGTCCATGCCGTAGGCTTCAGCAATGATTTCTTCACTGTCAATGCCATTCATCACGGACATGACGATCGTATCTTTGCCAACACATTTTTTCATATCCTGGATCGCCGAAGCCAGACCATTGTACTTTACCGCCACCATCACCAGATCTGCCGTTTCAGCGGTCGCACAGTCCTGCACCGGCATTTTGTACGGCTTACCATTCTTATAAAAAGTCCTGTCCTTATATTTTGCCACACGGTCTGCATTCATCACAAATTCCACCGGATGTCCGGCATCCATACTCTGTGTACCGTAAAGGATGCCGAGGGCACCCATGCCGATGATGGCTACTTTTTCTATCTTTTTCATTATCGTTTCCTTTCACTTTGCATGTATTGAAATTTAAAGGACATACAGATTTCTCCATATGTCCTTTTCTTTTATTCTATCACTGTTTCAAGTATTCTTCCAGACACAATCCCTTTTCCTGCATTTCAGCAGCCGCTGTCTTACCCACATAGCGGTAATGCCAGGGTTCATTGCTGATGCCTGTGATATCTACTTTGTCTGACGGATATCTTTTGATGAATCCGTATTTGTAAGCATTCGCTGCCAGCCAGCTGTAGACCTTATCCTTCGCTTCCTGCGAACTGTCCTCCGGGTTGATATCCACACTGAGTCCCAGCTGATGTTCACTGGTTCCCGGCACAGCCACATATTCCTCTGCCAGCTTCTTTGCTTCTGCCTGTGTATTGCCCTCTTTGACGTATTTCCGGATCCGTTCGTCCATAATCTGCTGCTGTTCTTCCTGTGTACGGTATCCCTCCCGGACAAACAGCTGTAATCCGGCCGCTCTCGCCGCATCAAACATAGCCTGCAGATCCGGATAGATCCGCGAATCCACTTTCTGTCCATTGGACAGCTCTGTAAATGTGATTTCATAATTATCCGGGATCGGATTATCCTTATTGACCAGAATCAGCGCCCAGTCATCATCAGAAGTTCCCGATGTACTCTCTGTTGTGCCACTCTGCGCGGTCTCTTCCGACAGCGCCGAAGCCTGACTGCTGTCTGCGTTTGAAACACCTGTTGTTTCACCATCCTCCGTATCGCTTTCTATGACCTCCGCCTGCAAGCTGTCCCCGGAGCTTTCCCCGGTAACCGATGGATTTGCGGTGGACAGCTCCAAAACGGAGCTCTGTCTGGTATCTGCGGTATTTAAGCCACCCAGTAATTCCATACCCTTCTGTGCTGTCGGTATGGCAAATTTCCAGATCAAAACCAGACCCAGTACCATAATCAGCGCCAGAATGATATTTTTAAAAATCGCATGCGTTTTGCGTCTTCTACGGCTCATCTTTCTACGGTTTGACATTGTACTTTCCTTCTTTCGTCTCTTACACCTTTCTCCTGGTTGCTACCGCGCATTATCATACCGCATTTTTTACAGAAATGACACAAGTTGATAGGATTTTTAAGAATTTTTATGCTGCTGCATTGGCATTGATTGCGTCTATCACCTTCTTTATGCCAAACCACACGGAAAGATCTGTGAATACCTCCGTAATACTTCCCTGATCTGTAAATGGTGTTTCCTGCAGCACAGACATATCCGTCATCATGCCATTATGCACAATATATTCCACAATCTGATTCACAAAATAAATCTGTCTGCTATCCAGATCTGTATCTGTCAGATATTCCGCAAATGCCTCTTTTGCCGCATTCATGTCGAGTCCGACAATTTCACGCACAAATTCTCCCAGCGGCTTATTACCAACCTCCTGTTCATAATCCTGCTTTGTCCCGATTTCACTCCATAAAATCTGCTGTAAACTTTCTACATCTGTTTTCGTCAACGGACGGTTTGTCTTTAATTTTGCAATAGCAAGTGTATCCTGATGTTGCCGGATGTAATATTCAGCTTTTGCCTTATAATTTTTCAGATCATCGTTTTCCAGTTCTGACTCATGCCACTCCATAGATAAAAGGTCATCCTCGAGATTCGTCGTAAATATTCTGGCATGCTTATCGGATATATACTTAATCAAATCTCTGAGTTTTTCTCTCACGTTTTCAAATTCATTAATGCCTGCATTTTCTATATAATTTTCATGAAGAATTTTTTCAATCAGTTCACTCTGCGCCTGAATTTCTGGTATATTGGCCACGCCGGCAACTCCCTGCACTTTTTTCAATAAATCCCCACGTGCTTTTGGATACTTTTTCCCTAGCAAATATGCAAGCTCTATGCCATATAGCAATGCATCAAACCGAACTGCTGTCACATCATCTTTATCCGGTAAAATAAGGGGTGCAACTTCTTCTTTTACCAGCAAAGTATCTTCATAAGTCAGTCCTTGATAATTTTCTTCTACCGAATACAGTTCCACATACTTCATATGCTGCTTTACCGCAAAATTATCTTTCGGTAATTCCTGCACTTTTTCGGTCATCTGTTGTACCAGCAGATTTCGAAATGTACGCAGCCGTGTATCTGTCTGGTATACAAGGTCCTGCAATTTATATGACATTTCGAATTGCAGATTAAAGATAGCCCCCTGTAAAGCTATCTGGTTCGCTGTCGCTTTTCCCTGATTCAACCGGAAAAATTCAAAATTTCCACAGAAGTCAAAAATATAAAATTTGTTCTTATCTTCGCCATCCAGCAATTCTTCACACAGTCTGGTCCCTCTGCCAATCATCTGCCAGAACTTTGCCTTACTCATAACCTTTTTGAAGAATACCAGATTAACGACTTCCGGCACATCGATACCTGTATCCAGCATATCTACGGAAATTGCAATCTGCGGAAGTTTTTTAGCTTCTGAAAACTGATCGATTGCACTTTGTGCATGGGATGTATAATTATCGATAACTGTCGCAAATCCCGGAAGATGCTGATATTCCTTGTTAAATATTTCCAGAATCTTTTCAGCATGCTTATGATTCTTTGCAAAGATAATCGTTTTACCAATCTTCTGTCCGTAATCTACTTTGATGCCATGTTCCATGACAATATGCAGTACTTTTCGGATCGTATCCTCATTAAACACCCATGTATTCAGCGCTGATGAACTAATGGCCTCTGGCAGTTCTCCATCCGCCTCTTCAAACGTGTCTTCATATGCCTGTTTATCCTCTTCAGAAAGTTCATCATAAACAATTCCCTGCTCGATAAACTTTAACTCTGACTCAACCGAAACATAATCCACCAGATATCCGTCTTTTACCGCCTGTGCCAGATCATAACCGTACGTTGGGACACCTTTTTCCAGTTCAAAAATATCATATGTATTTTTTTCAATTTCATCTTTTGGTGTTGCCGTCAGTCCTACCAACGGTGCATCAAAATAGTTGAAAATATCTTTATATTTGTTATAAATTGACCGATGGGCTTCGTCGCAGATCACTAAGTCAAAATGTCCACAGGTAAACAGTTTTCCATCCCTGTCTTTCACACTATCAACACAATTCATCATCGTCTGATATGTGGAAAATACACAGTGTGCAGTATAATTATCTTTTTCCTCTACAAGATTCGTACAGGACAGATTTGGAAGAAGATTTACAAAACTTCGTTTTGCCTGTGTCACAAGAGAATTACGATCCGCCAGGAACAGAATATTTTTTACCCAACCTGCATCCAGCAATACTTTGCATAAAGCAATCACAGTTCTGGTCTTGCCAGATCCTGTTGCCATAACAAGCAGTGCCTTTCTCCTGTTTTTCTCATCAAAACTCTGGCATACAGCCTTCACTGCAGCTTCCTGATAATATCGTCCGGCAATTTCTTTGTCTATGGTAATGTGCTGGAGACTTGTCCGCATTTTCAGCAGATTAAACCATTTTTCCAGATCTCTTTTGGAATATATCGTCGCACATTTTCTTTCTGGATACTGCCCATCTATGATTCTTGTTTCAAAACCATTTGTCAGGAAAATTATCGGTTTCCTCTTACACTGTTTTGCCAGAAGATCCGCATATAACTGCGCCTGCTGCCGTCCACGTGCAACATCTGCACAGGTTCTTTTGGCTTCAATAATCGCCAGAGGTTTGTGTGCATCATCATATAATACATAATCCACTTTGCCTTTACCCGATGCATTCGGCATACCTGTAACCGGGACTTCTTTCAGCCAGTCTTTTCCTTCTGTCCAGCCTGCCTCTGTCAGCATAGCATCTATGTACAGCTTTCTTGTCTCGTATTCTGACAGATCCAATGGCTTAGGCACATACGTTTTCTGCTGTTCTTCCCGGCGTGCTGACAGCTTCTCTTTTAAAGCCGCATTTTCTTCCATCAGCTTTTTCAGATCCAACTGTTGTTTTGCCGTTTTTTCCTGCTCTCTTTCCAGTTCTTCCTTTACGGATTTTTGCGTTTCTCTGGATTGTTTTGCTTTCTCTATTCTTGAAAGAATGATATTTTTGTCAAATGTATGCATTTCCTGCTCAGTTGTATAACAATGTGCAATAAAATCAAGAAGAATAGACAGATTTTCAAGGCAAAGCATCGCCTCGTCCCGCCCCAGTTTCTTATTGCTGTGCGCTACATTATTACCACATCGCCGAATATAATCCATACGTTTCCAAATATCCTGTCCAATCAGCTGCCGGTAATCTTCCGTATTCATCAACGTCTGCAGATTATCCTGATACGGCATCTCCAATGCAGTATCTACTGAATACATCCACTTCACTGCAAACTCCATCGCCCGACGACAGTTCATGATACTAGCCTGCGAATCCAGAAGGATAATCTTTTCAGCAGAAATGGCCACATTAGCAAATGTAGAAAACTTTGGCTCTGTTTTTAAATAATCGAAGTTTGTGATCATTGTGTATCCTCCCACTTCTTTTTTAATATTGGCATTTATTTTTTAGTAACTTACAAATTTTGATTTGTCGACTTTGTCACAAAAATCATCAAACTCTTTTTGCTTCTCTAAA
>CAVCMG010000025.1:0-40935 GCA_963603285.1 Ruminococcus bromii | reverse complement strand
GTTAAGCAGAGGGAGAATATTCATTTTCAGTGGGAAGATTTTTCTATAGAAGAACGGATACTGGACGAGAATCATGTACTTGTGTATGGATCGGTTCTTATTCTTGGGTTATTTGAAAGCGGATATACATGCATTAACATGGACACCAGGTTTAGTATTCTGTACGGCATGACTGATGGTAAGTGGAAAGTATTACATATTCATCATTCTGTTCCGGATAAAGAGCAGATGGAAAATGAAGAATTTCCGCATACGCTGGGACAGCAGATTGAAGAATCTCAGCACATGGTTATGGCGCTTGCATCTGATTATATTGCGGTTTATATGATTGAACCGGAAACAGATCGGGCTTCTGTAGTGAAGCTTGGCAGTACGATCAGGGAGAAAGTGAAAGATGTTCCGGAAAGTTTTTGCTATTCACAGATGTTCCGTGCTTATGCGGACGGTTACATCTGTGCAGAAGACAGGCAGAATTTCCTGAACATTGTATTGCCGGAAAAATTGACTGACAGCTTTGCTGACGGAAGAGAAAAAATTGAGTTTAATTATCGGATTCTCAGAGAGGAAACAGAAAAGCATTATAGTGGACTTTTTATCCGTGTCTCGAAACCAGGAGAAACATTGAAACTTATTGCCGGTTTCAGAAATATAGAGGATGTTATCAATATACAGAAAGAAATCACAAAAAGTTATCGAAAGATTGACGAAATGCATACGATTCTTGCAACAGCCAAAATGGGTACATGGGTCATCTATCTGCCGGATGATAAGGCGCCTTCAATGAAAGCAGATGATTTGATGAAAGAACTGCTTGGTATTACCGGTAAGAATCTGACACCGGAGGAAGTTTATGATGCATGGTTTTCCAATATAACACCAGAAGCCGTACAATCAGTGCTGGATAGTGTTGAAAAGATGAAAATCGGTGTCCGGGATGAGAATACTTATCTATGGAAACATCCTGTACTTGGAGAAAGGTATGTACGCTGCGGTGGTACAGCGGAACAGGCAGAGGACGGATTTGTATTGAGAGGATACCACTACGATGTTGATGATATTGTTCGTGAGGAGAAGAAAAAAGATGAGGCATTAGCAGAACAGATTGCAATTATCGATACATTATCGAAAAGTTTCCAGAATGTATTTATTGCAAATTTAAATGACGGAAGGGCAAGAGTGGTAAGACTTGCAGACGAGTATCATGTAAAAGCGGTCAGGGATATTGAAGGCAAGGTGTTCTCTGTTGAGGATGTGATAGAGCGATGGATAAAGGAAAATGTCTGTCAGGAGGACAAGATAAGAATAGAGCAGACATTAAATGTTGCGAATATTAAAAAGGTGCTTTCAGAGCAGGATGAGTTTATGGGTACTTACCGCAGTGTAGATGGTGACGAACTGCATAATTACCAATTTGATTTCAGAAGAATCGGTGATACAGAAAATATAGTAGCCGGTTTTCAAATTATTGATTCAATTATTGAAGAGCATCTTGCGCAGGAGAAGAGGGAGAGAAAGCTGAATGAAGTGCATCTCAGAGAGGTGGCAGAGCATGCAGAGGTTATTTCGTCCCTGTCAACGATTTATTCTACTATTTTCAGAGCAGAGATTGATACGCACCATTATGAAGTATTAACCAGTATTCCACTCATGGAAAAAGTAGCAGGAAGCAGTGGGAACTTTGACGAGGTAAAGGAAGATATTTTGTCATCCTTTATGACTGCCGAAACGAGAGAGACGATGCGGAAGTTCTTGGATCTTGATACACTTGCTGAGAGACTCGAATATGTAGAAACGATTTCAACCGAATATAAAAATCTTTCTGATCTGTGGATGGAGGCTCGGTTTATTGTAAAGCGCAGGGACGAAAATGGTCATGTTCACGAAGTGCTTTATGTTGCCCGTGATATCACACCTGAAAAAATGCGGGAGTTGGAACAGAAGAATCAGTTAGCACATGCGCTGGCAGCGGCGCAACAGGCAAGTAAGGCTAAAACTACGTTTCTGAACAATATGTCTCATGACATTCGTACACCGATGAATGCCATTATTGGATTTACGGCACTGGCGCAGACACATATTGAGAATCAGGCACAGGTGCAGGATTATCTCGCAAAGATCAGTACATCAAGCACGCATTTGCTGAGCCTGATCAATGATATTCTGGATATGAGCCGTATCGAGAGCGGCGTGGTTAAGCTTGACGAAAAACCGACACATCTTCCGGAGCTTTTGCATGATCTCAGAACGATGATACAGGGTCTGATCAATTCTAAGAACCTGAATCTCTATATTGATACGCAGGATATTGTGCATGAAGATGTCATAACAGATAAGCTGCGGTTGAATCAGATACTGATTAATATCGTGGGTAATGCAGTCAAGTTTACCCAACCAGGCGGAGATATCATTATATGGCTTCGGGAAAAGCCATGCGCCATGAAGCAATACACAACCTATGAATTTTCCGTGAAAGATACCGGTATCGGTATGTCGCAGGAGTTCCTCGAACATATATTTGATACTTTCTCCAGAGAATACAGTTCAACTGTCAGCGGTATCCAGGGCACAGGTCTTGGTATGGCTATTACGAAAAACATTGTTGATATGATGGGAGGAAACATAACTGTTGAGAGTGAGGAGGGCAAAGGTTCGCTGTTTACAGTGACACTTGATCTGCGTCATGCGGAGGAGTATGTTAAAAATGAACCGATTCCTGAATTACTTGGAGCGAAAGCTCTGGTTGTTGACGATGATCTTGATACCTGCAGAAGTGTCAGCAAGATGCTCCGAGATATTCAGATGCGCCCGGAATGGACGACATCTGGCAGAGAGGCTGTTGTCCGTGCACAGGATGCGGCAGAGGTGGGAGATGAGTACAAAGTTTATATCATAGACTACCTGATGCCTGATATGAATGGCATTGAGACTGTACGCAGAATCCGCAAGGTTATCGGCGGAGAGGTTCCGATTATCGTGCTGACAGCGTATGACTGGGCAGATTTTGAATGTGAAGCGAGGGAAGCTGGCGTTACAGCATTCGTTTCAAAACCAATTTTTATGTCAGAACTCAGGGAAGTCCTGACACAGCCTGTGACAGATGAGAGTGTTTCTCAGGAAAAAAGAAAGAAACAGTATGATTATAGTGATAAGCATATTCTTCTGGTTGAGGATAATGAACTGAACCGGGAGATTGCCATTGCTATTCTGGAAGAAACAGGGATGACGATTGACAGTGTAAATGATGGTGATATCGCTGTTGCGGCAATCAATGGTGCTCCACCTGATAAGTATGATCTTATTTTGATGGATGTCCAGATGCCGAAGATGGATGGTTATACAGCTACAAAGGAAATCAGAACCCTGCCGGATAACAAAAAGGCGAACATACCAATTGTAGCAATGACAGCAAATGCTTTTGAAGAAGATAAGCAAAAAGCTTATGAATCAGGAATGAATGGGCATATTATCAAGCCAATCAGCATAGAGGCGATTGCGAATGTTCTTGATACAATCTTTGACGGAAGGGATAAGACTCAGTAAAATATACGATAGAACTGAAATTATCCGTGAAATAAATCGTCCCGATGTGGTAAAGGTTCCAATTATAGCGATGACGGCCAATGCCTTTACGGAAGACAGGATAGCAACTAAGAATGCGGGGATGAATGAGCACCTTGCCAAACCTCTGGATATAACTTGTTATTCAAACGATTTCCCGGAATGTCAGTGCGTGTAATGCGGTTGAAAAGTAATAGTGTGAAATGTGGAGAGGATTAGTTGCCGATATATGGAATATATGCTATACTTATTTCATCATTTATAGGGGCAAACCTGTTGAAAAACAGTGGCGCAAAGCCAAGGGACTAAGGCGGTAAGCTATGTCAGCCGGTTACGAAAAAGATACGGATATATGATGGGAGATATAAATGTCATTACTTTTATTAGTCAGTCACCTGTAAAGAATACAGGTGGCTTTTTGTTTTATCATGCGTTCGGAAGAAATACGGATGACTCAACAGGTATGGAAAGGCGGTGGTGATAATGAAAAACATAAAAAAAGGATTGACAAAGACAGGAAAAGCACACAGCCTTGCCTTGCCTTGCCTTGCCTTGCCTTGCCTTGCCTTGCCTTGCCTTGCCTTGCCTTGCCTTGCCTTGCCTTGTAGCAGTAAGTATGTGTTTGGGTACGATGGATGACTCTTTTTATATTTATATGAATTCGTTAGATGTTGATGAGTTAATATCGTTGGGGGAAAATGTCAAACTGATTATAAATGGAGAAAAAGAAATATACGACAGCAGTAATGAGACAGGAAAGATCCATGTCGAGAAAGATCTTACAACTTTTGAAGCATATATTCCGGGATTTGAGGTATCAATTTTGAATACAAAATATTTTTTGAACCTGATGATATATGTTTTGATCAATTATGAAATCCTGGAAGATGATTCCATTTTAGAGGTATGTCCTAATATAAATAATTATATTTATTCAGTGATAAAGGATCGTTTAGCGCCGGGAAATGCGCTTACTACGTTAAAAAGAAAGAAAATGTAGGTGAACTAAATAAAATTATATATTATAATAAATGTATACAGCCAGAGACCTCTTTGCTTATAAAAAGCAATGGGATATCTCTGGCTGCACATGTTTACAACACAACTATTTCAACAGCTGCTCCAGATCCTCTTCCGGTGTGCTGATCGGTGCAATACCAAAGTTCTCCACGAGGTAATTCAGCACATTCGGAGAAATAAACGCCGGCAGTGTGGGGCCGAGGCGGATATTTTTGATGCCGAGGTGCAGCAGGGTCAGCAGGATGCATACGGCTTTCTGCTCGTACCAGGAAAGGACCATGGACAGTGGCAGGTCGTTTACACCGCAGCCGAAAGCATCGGCGAGAGCTACGGCAATTTGAATGGCGCTGTAGGCGTCGTTGCACTGGCCGATGTCCATCAGGCGGGGCAGGCCGCCGATTGTGCCGAGGTCAAGATCATTGAAACGGTATTTGCCGCAGGCGAGGGTCAGTACTACGGTATCGGCAGGAGTCTGCTTTACAAATTCGGTGTAATAATTGCGACCGGGGCGTGCGCCATCGCAACCGCCGACCAGGAAGAAGTGGCGGATAGCACCGGCTTTTACGGCATCGATCACTTTATCTGCTACACCGAGCACTGTGCC
Organism: Ruminococcus bromii; assembly: GCA_963603285.1. Classification (GTDB taxonomy): domain Bacteria; phylum Bacillota; class Clostridia; order Lachnospirales; family Lachnospiraceae; genus UBA11957. The sequence continues at coordinate 35,753 of CAVCMG010000025.1, read as the reverse complement.
ACGGGCGAAGCCGGTCATGACGGTGCTGCCGCCGTTGATGCCGGTAAATGGCTGATCTTTGGCATAACCGCCAAGTTCCAGCGCTTTCTCAATGACGGGAGTGAAGTCTTTATCCTCATCGATATGCGTCATCTCCGGATAGGACACCACTGCCGTGGTAAACACGCGGTCGGCATAGCTGGCCTTTGGTGGCATCAGGCAGTTGGTGGTAAACAGTACCGGTGCGGGAATATTCGCAAATTCCTTCTGCTGATTCTGCCATGCCGTACCGAAGTTACCTTTGAGATGCGAATATTTTTTCAGCTCGGGATAGCCGTGGGCAGGGAGCATTTCACCGTGGGTGTAGATGTTGATTCCCTTGTCTTCGGTCTGTTCCAGCAGCAGCTTCAGATCATGCAGATCGTGACCGGAGATAACAATGAACGGTCCTTTCTCTACGGTCAGCGGTACAGTCACCGGCGCAGGTGTGCCGTAGCTTTTGGTATTCGCTGTGTCCAGCAGAGCCATGCATTTGAGGTTTTTCTCACCGACCTCCATAACGATGGGCAGCAGCTCGTCCATACCCCAGTCCTCACCTATGGCAAAGAGAGCTTTGGCAAAGAACTGGTTTACCTCATCATCGGTATACCCAAGAATCATGGCGTGATGTGCATAGGCAGCCATTCCACGGATACCGAAGAGGATAAGGGATTTGAGACTGCGGATATCTTCGTTCGCATTCCAGAGCTGTGTCATATCGTAGTCGTTGCTTCGGTCACAGGCGGAAGAACAGGCGGTGCAGTTGGGGACAAGTCTTGACTTTTCTTCGTGCACTTGGTCGATCATTTTATGCAATGTTTCTTCATTAAAATTTACATTGGTTACTGTGGTAAATAAGCCTTCAATCATCAGCTGCCAGATATCTGCGCTGATTTCTGTAGCGTTGGTCGTTACCCGGGCCAGTCCGATCAGAGTGCCGGTCAGTTCATCCTGAAGCTTTGCTACATCGGCATTTTTGCCGCAGACGCCGGATTTTCCCGTACAACCGGTGCATCCTGCGGTCTGTTCACACTGAAAACAAAACATTTTCGTATCCATTTGAAATCCTCACTTTCTTTACTGTTAATTTAATATTTTCCCGTCCGTAGAAATCGTGACAATCTGCCACGGAATAAACTTCCCGCTTTGCTGCAATGCGGTTTTCGTTGCATGCTCCAGTCCGCCACAGCAGGGGACTTTCATACGGACAATGGTTACGCTTTGGATATCGTTGTTGCGGATGATTTCTGTCAGCTTTTCGGAATAATCCACGCTGTCCAGCTTCGGACAGCCGATCAGGGTGATATGGCCCTTAATAAATTCCTCGTGGAAAGCTGCGTAGGCGTATGCCGTACAGTCGGCAGCAACCAGCAGCTTTGCACCGTCAAAATACGGTGCGTTCACCGGAACAAGCTTGATCTGCACCGGCCACTGTGACAGGCGGCTGACGGGTTTGGTGTAAGAAACCTCTGTAGCTGTGCTTTCCTCATGCGCAATCGTTCTTGACTGGCTTCCCGGACATTCGCAGGGCAGTGACATACCTTCTTTTTTCATCTTTTCCTGCATCTTTTTCTGCTGGTGTTCTTTCACAGCCTTTTCGTCATAAGCGGCAGCTTCACGTTCCACAAAAGTAATGGCTCCGGTGGGACAGGTGGGCAGACAGTCACCCAGTCCGTCGCAGTAGTCATCCCGCATCAGCTTTGCCTTGCCGTTCACCATAGCGATGGCGCCTTCGTGACAGGCAGCGGCACAGGCACCGCAGCCGTTGCATTTCTTCTGGTCGATTTCTATGATTCTTCTTTTCATAACAGTCCTCCTGATATTTTTATAAAGTAAAATTCTGGAATACTACGGGTAGTTTGGAAAGTTTATGTAACATCCTTGCTTTTGTGCCTTGAGTATACTATGATGGTTGCAACAAATCGGTTGAATTTTCAACGGAAGTGAGATTTTATGAAAGAATTTTTATCCATTATCCGAGCTTCACAACTTTTTTCCGGCATCTCGGAGCAGGAGCTTACGGCTATGCTGTCCTGCCTTGAGGCGAGACAGGAAAATCTGCCAAAGGATACGTTTTTGCTGCGTGCCGGTGACAGGGCAGAGTCTATAGGACTGGTGCTGTCGGGCAGTGTTCTGGTCATACAGGAGGATATCTGGGGAAACCGTAACATCGTTCACAAAATGGGGGCTGGACAGATCTATGCTGCGGCCTACGCCTGCGCTCCGGGTTCGGTGCTCAATGTGAGCGTAGTTGCGGAAACTGCGGTCACTGTGTTGTATGTGAATGTGATGCGTATTTTGCAGGTCTGTCCGTCTGCCTGCGCGCACCACAGCCGAATCATCCGTAATCTGCTGGGAGAACTTGCTGGGAAGAATCTGCGGCTTGGCGAAAAGCTTACGCATATGGGACAACGTACTACGAGAGAAAAACTCATGTCTTATTTATCGGCTGAAGCACAGCGGCTTGGCTCATATGAATTTGACATTCCGTTTTCAAGGCAGCAGCTGGCGGATTATCTGGCCGTTGAGCGCAGCGGTCTGTCACTGGAACTGGGGAAAATGCAAAAAGAAGGGTTACTGGAATTTCATAAAAATCATTTTGTTTTGAAGGTGTAAGTAAATTAGAAAACAGGAGGAAACAAAAGATGCTATTAGACGATTTATACATGAAAATGATGGAATACTACGGTGGAGATCCGGCGCGGCTCCAGCATTTTGTCAAGGTGCACAGCTTTTCAAGGATTATCGGAATAAAGGAAGGACTTTCCGAAAAGGAGCAGCTGATTCTGGAAGCGGCGGCGTATGTGCATGATATCGGTATCAAACCGGCAGAGGAGAAATACGGCAGCAGTGCCGGTCCATATCAGGAGAAGGAGGGCCCGGCGGTGGCGGAAGCTATGCTTGGTGAGCTGGGCTTTGACGAAGATGTGATCCGCAGAGTTTCCTATCTGGTGGGACACCATCATACTTACAAAAATATAGATGGTATGGATTATCAGATTCTGGTGGAAGCAGATTTTCTGGTGAATTTGTTTGAGGATCATGTCAGTGAAGAAGGTATACGTCACGCCTATGATTTTATTTTTAAGACAGAAACGGGAAAGAAGATCTGTCGTGAAATGTATCAGATACAGGCATAGAAAAAGCGAGGGGCAGTGCAGAAATATGCGCTGCTCTTTTTACGTGGGGAAAAATCTTTACAACTCTTTTACAACTTCCCCTTACAATTTAAAGGTATAATAAAAGAAGAAACAGGAGAGACAATGGAGAACTGTGAAAATGAGTAAAATTCTGGTTGCAGAGGACGAGACTGCGATAAATAAACTGATCTGTATGAACCTGAACATTACCGGCTATGAGACGGTGTCGATGCCGGACGGGCAGGCGGTGCTTGACTATCTGGCGGAGGGAGGCAGCGCTGATCTGGCGGTGGTGGATGTCATGATGCCGAAGGTAGATGGTTTTGCCCTGCTGCCTGTTTTGAAAGAGAAAAGGATTCCCGTGATCTATCTGACAGCAAGGGGTGATCTGGAATCCAAGCTGAAAGGACTGACTGGTGGTGCCGAGGATTATATGGTGAAGCCGTTTGAGATGCTGGAGCTTCTGGTACGGATCGATATGGTGCTGAAACGGACAGGAAAAAGTAACGAGATCTTTACATTGGACGATGTGACGCTGGATATGGAAAAGCGGATCGTACAGAAAAATAGCGAGATAATTTCTCTTACACCTATGGAATATGACCTGCTCTGTATTCTGGCAAAAAACAGGAATATCGCCCTGAACCGGGAGAAGATCCTGCGGGAAATATGGGGTGTTGATTTTGAAGGGGAGACGCGGACCGTGGATGTGCATGTCGCAGCCCTGCGCAGAAAGACGGGACTGCATATCGTTTCCGTGCCGAAGATCGGCTATCGTCTGGAGGTTGGAGAATGAAGCTGAAAAGTAAAATAACGGCAGGGATACTGGCGGTGCTTCTCGTAGCGCTTACCGTATGCTGTGCACTGATGATCTCGGTCAGCAAAAAGAATATTCTCGACCGTATGCTGCATGATACAAAGACAGATGTGACGAGGCTGGAAAACAATCTGAAAGTCGGTGAAAAAAACATAGCAAGTGTAAAAAACGGTTTGACGGAGAATGCGGTACTGAAATATCTGCTGTTTAAACAGACAAAGTATGCGGATGCAGATACGGAATATGTGCTTGTACACGGCGAGGAGACGCTCTATAACAATTCCGGGGTGAATGCCGTGGAGATATTGGATATAAAGAAAAATGACAATGATATAAAGAGTGAGATTTTGCATCTGGCAGCCGGGGATTACATTGTGGCCGGAGAAGATATCATGCTGCTGGGAAACGACTGCCAGATCTGCGTGGTGCGAAATATTACCAGTGTATTTGACCAGATCCGCCGGCTTGTGATGACCTGTACCCTTATTGGCGTGCTGGTTCTGGCAGTGGCAGGAGCGTGTATTGTTATCTTTTTAAGAACTGCATTTCAGCCACTGGAACAGTTAAAAGAGGAAGCGGATGCTATTTCCGAGGGCGATTATAAGCAGAGAACGACGGTCCGGGGAAAGGATGAGCTGGCATCTCTGTCGCACAGCTTTAATATGATGGCAGCATCTGTGGAGCAGCATATTACCGCTGTCGAGCAGACCTCCGAGGCCAGAAACCGGCTGATCCATGCGCTGTCCCATGAGATGAGAACGCCGGTGACGGCGATCTGTGGCTATGCGTATGCGCTCCGGTCGGTAAAAATGAATGAGGAACAGAAAAATGAGGCACTGGAATTTATCGATCTGGAAGCCAGACGGCTGGAGCGTCTTTCCGGCAAGCTGACGCAGCTGGTCGGGGTGACTTCCAAAGATATCGAGCTGGTGGAGGTAGATCTCCTGGAGCTGGAACAGCAGCTGAAAAAGATTCTGGCCGGGAAAGAGGAAATCACGGTGCACGCACAGGCGGGTACGATGCAGGGAGATCCGGATCTCTTGCTGATGCTGATCACGAATCTCTGCGACAATGCCCGAAAAGCGGACGCAACTCATATCGAAGTCACCCTGTCACCGGAAGAAATCCGGGTAAAGGATAATGGAAAGGGTATAGAAAAAGCGGAGCAGGAACATATTTTTGAGGCCTTTTATCAGGGAGATTCCTCCCGGAAACAGGAGGGATTTGGCCTGGGGCTGGCTCTCTGCCAGAAAATTGCGCAGCTGCATCATATGCAATTGAGCGTAGAAAGCCAGCCGGGAACGGGCACGACGTTTTATGTTATAGTTCACAGGTTCCCTGCGAACTGTAACGTTCGCAGCCCTCATGCAAAATTTGCTTCGCAAAAGGAGGGCTGCTCACACCTGAATCACTTTCATACGCATCTGAACAGCAAGTGTTCAGATGCTGAGTGAACAGTAACCGTTTTATCTTTACAATTCTCTTACAACTCTCTGATGACTTGAAAACAGGAAAAAAGATAGACTCTGGGTATGCAAGGAGAAAACAAAATAAGCCAAAAAGGGGAGTGTAGTATGATAAAGAAAAAATATATCAGTCTGCTTCTGGCCGGTATGCTGTGTGTGTCTCTGACGGCATGTGCCGAGACACCGAGTCAGGCGCTGGTGGCGCAGAAGAATAATGAACGGCTGGAAGAGACAGCGAAAGCAGAGCCGAAGGAGGGCACGGAGTTAAAGGACGTTGCAAAAGCGACAACATCGACATACGATTTTGACTATACGAGCGAAGACGGGAAGATTACGATCAAAGCAGACCAGGCGCCGGTAACGCTTCCGGAGAAAGACACGATCCCGATGTACCATGTATATTGCGGAGATATCTCACAGGATGTGGCGACGAAGTTGTATGACTACTTTTTTCCGGAGGGCGGTTACACGACAACGGGAACGGATTTTACGAAAGATAAGGTGGAGCAGTCGATTCTGGAAACGAAGAAGATGATTGCCCAGTACAATGATGACGATACGCTGTCCGATGAAGAAAAGCAGGATATGATCAAAACGCAGGAGGAGATCCTGGCTTCTCTGGAAGAGTCAAAAAAGGATGCACCGGAGGAGTCCACTTTGCAGCAGGTGCCGAAAGATTCCACCTATATTGACCAGGAGTGGCAGACAATTAACGGTTCACAGACATGCAAGGGTCTGACGGTTTCCTCAAAAGATGATAAAAAGTTTCTGACCGTTACGTCAAGTAATGGTACGGATGTCACATCATCTGCGGGTTATCAGGACAGTACCAACTATTCCTATTCCGGCCAGGAGGGGCAGAGCCTCGATACTGTGTCTGCTGAAGATCTGGCGAATATTGGCATTACAGAAGAGGATGCCCGAAAGATTGTGGAAGATTTTATTCAGAAAATCGGTATGCCGTGGGAAATCCATACGATTACAGCAATTGCAGGATATACATCCAATCCGGATACGTCGGAATCGGATTCGGAGGATGGTGGTTCCGATATTACCCAGGCGGAACATCCCACTGCCTACAGCTTTTACCTGACTCAGACGATCGACGGCATCCAGAGCGCCATCACCAGTTCCAACGAAGTGCCGGAGGACGATGCGGTTGCTTCCTGGCTGTACGAGTCGATCAACGTGATCGTGGAAAAGAACGGCATCGTAAGCTTCGACTGGCAGTATCCGATATCGGTGGAAGATACTGTGTCCGAGAATGTGGGAATTATTTCCTTTGATCAGGCGAAGGATGTTTTTGAACAGATGATGCCGCTGACGGCAAAAGGTGATATAGAACAGTTTACGGATGAAAATATGGAATCTTACGTGGATATAAAGGTTACAGACGTAAGGCTGGGACTGATGCGTGTGAGAAACAGTGGCAACGAATTAAAGGGACTGATGACACCGGTATGGCTGTTTTATGGTGATTACACACGAAATACAGAGTATACACAGGCAGGCAAGGATGCCGGTTATGATACCGGGGATACTTCCTTTACAGAAGCACAGCCCTGGATCCTCTTGGCGGTCAATGCGGTGGACGGCAGTGTGATTGATATTACGGAAGGGTATTAAAAAATTGGCAAATTTCAGAAATGTCATACAGTACTGAAACATGTGAGCGTGTAAAGGGTGAAAACGATAGATTTGCATGAAGTATACGGTGCAAAAGCTATCAGAGAAACAGAATGTAAACGAACCAGATAAGGAATGAAGATATCTGGAACATAAAGATAATAAATAATAACAAAGGAGGTGTTTCCTGTGCAGGAGAAAACAGAGATGAATCATACAGTAGGATCCTGTATGGTGCAGGCCTGCACAGGAGCACCGTTTTTTCTGGCCATTGCCGGTCTGCTGGTGGCTTGCATGATCGGAGGCTTCACATCGGTATGGACGGCTTTGGGAAATTCCTCCAAAGGGTTACTGGACTATGGTCTGCATTACACGGTCTTTGATACGGCCATGCAGTCGGAGGCTGTCTGTCTGTTGCTGCCGATCTGTTGTACCTTCCCCTTTGCTGCTTCCTTTCTGGAAGAATTCAACTGTGGATTTATCAAAAGCTATCTTCCGCGGGCAGGCAGACGATCCTATATTGCGGGGAAAATTCTCGCAACCGGTGTATCCGGTGGCAGCACGGCGGTGCTGAGTATGGTGCTGTACTATCAGGGATTACGGCTTTTGCTTTTGCCGATGGAAAAGGCGGCAGGGGAGATGAGCCAGACGTATGGGAAAGATGTGGGAAAAGCCTGTGTCTTATTTTTTTGCGCCGGAGCGCTGTTTGCCCTCACCGGTATGCTGTGTTCCATCGTGACATCGAGCAAATATATGGCGTATGCGTTCCCTTTTGTTTTGGAATATGTGCTGATCATGCTGCATGAACGGTATCTGAAACAGCTGTTTATCATCGATCCGAAGACATGGCTGCACCCGGCAGCGGAGCAGTGGGTCTTTGGTGAACTGGGGGCCGTGATTTTTATGTTACTTTTGATATGTCTGACAGCGATGCTGCTGGGCATGGCGATGCTGCGGAGGCTGGAAACGATATGAAACAGGTACTTATGGTGGTCGGGTATAATTTCCGGACATGGAAAAAGAATCCACGGGTGTTTATCAGTTTTTCGGTTGCGCTGGTATTCTGCTTTCTTTTATCAGACAAGGTGGTGCAGTTCGCAGACAAATACGATACGTCCATGCAGTTTCTGGAGCCGTTTATCTGGACATTTGAGGACAGCCGGTCGATTTTGCTGGCTTCACTGCTTCTGATCGTGCTGTTTGCGGACATGCCCTTTGTTACAAATGCCACGCCGTTTTTCCTGATGCGCACGACCCGGAAAAAATGGCTGCTGGGTCAGGGCATCTATATTGTGCTGGCGACGACCATCTATATGGTTTTTATCATGCTGGCCACGGCACTGGTGAGTATGAAAAATGCCTTTGCCGGCAATATGTGGAGTCCGACAGCGGTGGCTCTTGGCTTTTCATCGGCAGGAGAGGTGCTGGATGTGCCGTCTTCGATGAAAACGATGGGGATGTCTACGCCGTATCAGTGTGCGGCGATTATTTTTCTGCTGATGCTTTGCTATGCGTTGCTTTTGGTCTTTCTGATGCTTTTGTGTAATCTGAAATTTGGCCAGGCCGGTGGTGTCGTGGCGGCGTTTGGGTTCAGTATCTATGGCTTTCTGCTCGATCCGAAGACGATCAAGTTGATCTTTCATATGCAGGAGTATGAAGCGTACAAGGCCAATGTGTGGGTCGGCTGGGCGTCGCCCTTGAATCATGCGACGTTTCATATGCATAATTTTGGCTACGATCAGCTGCCGACGTTGGGACAGAGTTATCTGCTGTGCGCGGTGCTGATCCTGATCTGCTTTGCAGCGGCGCTGAAATGCATCCGTACCTACAGCTTTGTATTTACCGGAACAGGAGGAAAATAAGATGGAGGCGGCGATAAAGATAGAAAATCTGCACAAATCCTTTGGAAACGAAGAGATTCTGCATGGGATAGACCGCGTCTTTGAAACGGGAAAGATCCATGGGATTGTCGGAAATAACGGCAGCGGAAAGACGGTGATGATGAAATGTATCTGCGGCTTTCTGATCCCGGATGAGGGACATGTCTGGGTGCAGCAGAAAGAGGTCGGCAGGGAGATTGATTTTCCAAAGGATATGGGTATTATCATCGAGACGCCGGGATTTCTTCCCGGAGTGACCGGACTGAAAAATCTGAAGCTTCTGGCTTCGCTGCGGGGGCTGGCGGATGAGACAAAGATACGGCAGACGATAGAGCGGGTCGGACTGGATCCGGATCTGAAAAAGCCGGTCAGCAAGTACAGTCTGGGTATGCGGCAGCGGCTTGGCATTGCGCAGGCCATTATGGAGGATCCCTCCCTGTTGATTCTGGATGAACCGTTTAATGGTCTGGATAAGCACGGGGTAGCCCAGATCCGGGAGCTGATCCGGGAGCTGCGCACGGAGGGGAAAACGATCCTGCTGGCAAGCCATAACCAGACGGATATTGATGAGCTGTGTGATACGGTCTGCGAGATGGATGCAGGTACAATGACGATGTGGAGAGAATGAGATGAAGAAAATATACAGTTTTGGGATGATATGTCTGTTATGTGCACAGCTGGTGCTGCCGGTGTATGCAGCAGCACCGGGAAGTCCGGATGCGACACCGCAGGTGGCGGCACAGGAAAACAAGGATACGGAAGCAGACAGTAGCAAAACAGAAGCAACAAAAGATACAGATGCCGGGAAGAATGCGGATAACGCCGACACAGCGGATGATACGAAAGCACAGACAAAGGAGGATATGTCCTCTGGAAAGAAAGATACCACTTCGTCTGGCAAGTCGGATGGAGCAGACGATCAGCAGCCGACAGATCAGGCAGCCGAAGCGGCACTTCACATCGATAACCAGAATGTGTACGAGGGCATGACTAAGCCATATAAAAACGGCTATCAGCCGGTATGTGAGAATGGCAGGGTGAATATCGTTCTGCCACTGGTGAGTGATGGCAAGCTGAAAAACAACAGGCTCACGGCAGCTGTGGATCTTGGTGCTACGGAAAATTCGCCGTTTGTCTTTAAAACCTATGAAAAGGATTTCGCATGCAAGCCGGAGACCATCAACGGAACACAGGAGACAAAAGAGGTCTTTCTGGTATCCTTTTCACTGGATCTGAATAAAAAGAGAACCAACGGCGTGTATCCGATCGTGGTCAATGTATCCGCTACAGACGAGAGCGGTCAGGAGGTGCAGAAAACATTTACCACGTACGTCACGATTAAGGACGGCAGCAGTACAGCCGATGGAAGTGCCAGTGGAGATATGGGCGGTGGAGCTTCCGGCAGTACGGGAAGTGAAACACCGACCTCCAACCCGATCGTTCTGATCAGCAAGTCCGTTATAAATCCGGAGACCGTGCAGGCCGGAGATGATTTTACGGCAACGGTGACACTGGAAAATACCAATACGAAAAAAAGTGTACAGAATATGGTCGTAACGGTCAATGTCCCTTCTGCGGACTTTGAACTGAAAAACGGCACCAATACCTTTTTCATCGGAAAGATCGGCAAGGGCAAGTCCGAGGAGCTGACCTTACAGTTTCATGCCAGCAAAACGATAGCAGATGGAAATTACCCGATCGAGATCGCCATGAGCTATGACGATTCGAAGGCAACGACCTGTACCTCCACGGGAAATATCGTTGTCAGTGTAGAACAGCCACTGGATGTGCAGCTGACCATGCCAGTGATCGATAAGGAAATGACGGCGGGCGATACGGTTCCGTTCAGCTTTCAGGTGATGAATCTGTCCAGAAGCACCGTGTACAATGTCCGGTGTGATGTGACCTGTGACGGACTGACACAGACAAAGACCGCTTTTATTGGAAATATGGAGAGCGGAACCGCCGGAGAGGGCGTAACGAACGTCTTTGTGTCTACGCTGTCGGGGGAGAATCTGTACGGGGATACCAAAGGTGTGGTAACGCTGACCTATGAGGATGGCTTTGGCAACGAGCATTCGGCAACCTATGATTTTGAAACGTCGATTGTGAAAATGCAGGAAAACACGGAGGCCAGTCAGACACAGGAGCCGGAGCGGGCTTCCCAGTGGTGGATTTCTGTAGCTGTACTTGTGGGTATCCTGCTGGTGATCGGCTGTTCGGGCGCTGCCTACTGGATGGGGCGACGAAAACGATGATCAGATATGGGATAAAGACATGGAAAAGCGTGGCGATGCCGGCGGTGCTTTTTCTGGCCGTGGCGGTTTATGTATGGATATCGGCGGTACAGCTGTACGTTTCTGTCAGTAAAGAAGTGGCGGCCTATGGAAAAATCATGTGCACGCTGGATGATTCTGTGGACAACAGCACAGCTGAGACACTGTTCGGGCAGTATAACGGTTCCTATGTATACGATCTTCAGGCCATATTGCAGAATGCGAATGTGCAGAAGGAATACAGTGTAACGGGTATAGATGCCGGGATGATCCCGGGAACGCTGATTGAGGGGACATATTATACAGATGACAGCGGTACACTTTCTATGGTCATGAACCGGGTTGCATCAGCAGAGCTGACGGGGGCGGACGATACAGGCGACAATGAGCAGACTTCACTGGTCGGTCATTCTCTGATCATGGGTAGCAGCAGTGTGAAAATCTGTGGCGTCGTCGAAGATGCATCGGACGCACCGGCGCTGTATATCAGTATTCCCGCGGCAAAGGCTTATCTGCAGCAGCAGGGAACAACAGGCGATGCCACAGAGGATACTTCTCCGGCAGATACTACGGCAAGGGCCAGTATGTACTGGATCAAGGTGGCGAATCTGAACTCTTTATTACAGATCCAGGAGCAGATGAACAGCCGTGGCATAACCACCAGTGTGGACGAAAATCAGGTTATGCAGTGGAGAGAACAGCGGATACGGCAGAACTATGACATTCTTATGGGATTTCTCGCCCTGACGGGCTATGTTTCGTGCATTGTCCTTTCCATGCAGCGGAGCAAATATCAGGAAGGGGCACAGCGGCTGCGGGTGTATGTGGCACGGGCAGGTATGAGTATCGTCGTTGGTGCGGGAATCGGCTTAGTTGCAAAGTATCTGATTGGACTGTGGACATAGCAGGTTGGAAGAGCACTTATCGGCGGCTGTTCCGAAATTTTCCCGGCGTGGTGTGATAATATTTGCGGAAAATTTCACAGAAATAACTGGTATTTGAGAATCCGCAGCTGTAGGCGATCTCTGTTATCTCCATGTCTGTGCTCTGCAGCAGAAAAACAGCTTTTTCCAGACGATACCGATTCAGATAAATGACAGGGGAGGTGCCCACATATGTCTGAAAAAGGGCGGTACATTTTGTCTTGCAGCAATGTCCGGCGGTGGAAATATCTTTGAGCAGAATTTTATTTGCATAATTTTTCTGCACATAACCGATCATTGCTGTCAGAGACAGAATATCCGCTGTGTTTTTGTCATAGGACGTACATGCGTTCATATGTTCGGTAAGCAGACGGAATATGTGGGCAAATTTTTCCAGAATCATAAACGGCTGTATCCCATCTCTGTTACTTTCATATAGCATTTCCAGATCCCGAAGAACAGCATTTTGCCACGGAATAGCCGGAGCCAGCTTCTGATAAGGAAACTGCATATTTTGCAGCAGGGGCTGTAGCGAGTTTTCAGCGATATACGAATTTACAGAAAGCAGCGAAGGAGATAACAGTATACAGAGAAAGAGGCACTCCTCTGCTGTATCTGAGTAGCCATAATGAAAACGGCGGCTGTTTACAAATATTCCTTCGCCGGCCTGTAGCAAAATTTTCTGGCCGTTGACATCATAGGACATCTGTCCATGTAAAATCAGAATAAACTCGAGATCGTCATGCCAGTGGCTGACGGCACGAAAATCAGGATAGCCGGAGAGCTGTCTTTTTTGTATATAAGCGGGAAAATCAGGATCGTTATATGCAACATTTTCAGAGGCATCGTTATTCAAAATAATAGCTGGGTATCTTTTCATCCGTTTCACTTCCTTTTGCGAACGATTGTTATATTATTATGGTGGATTCTGGTATAAAATTCAAGAAAAAACGTTTATTTTTTGTGTTATGCCAGGAAAGGAAACAGAGATTGATGGAAAATGGATGCCGGAATAAAATATGGAAACTTGCCTTGCCCATTGCAGCGCAGCAGTTTATGCTCGCGCTTGTCAGTGCATGTGATGCTTTTATGCTGGGAGGCTTGAATCAAACGTCCCTGTCGGCAGTTTCGCTGGCATCACAGATCACATTTATTTTTAACCTGATACTGACAGCACTGACGATCGGAGAAAATATGTTTGTTGCGCAATATTATGGAAAGAGGGATTTTGATGGAGTCCGTGCATCGGCAGGTCTTGTGCTGAAATATGTACTTCTGATTTCCTGTCTTTTTCTGCTGGCAACCGCGCTTGTACCGGAAAGGCTGATGCAGTTATTTACAAATGACCGCATTCTGATCGTCTGTGGAAGCAAATATCTGAAGCTGATCGGTATTTCCTATGTGTTGTCCGGAAGTCTGCAGGTTTTGCAGAGTATATTGAAGAATTGCGGGCATGTGGGAAAATGTACGATGGTCAGTATCGTGGTCGTATGCATGAATATTATATTAAATGCTGTTTTTATTTACGGGTATTTGGGATTTCCGAGGATGGAGATTGCCGGTGCGGCACTGGCTACGGTGATTGCCAATGGCATCGGACTGGGGATTACGATATACATACTACGTCGGGAAAAGAAGATTTGGATTAGCCTTGTTGACATAAAAGGCAGAAACATGGCGATCAGTTCAAAATTCTGGAAGCATGTCTGTCCGGTGCTTGGCAATGAAATTGTCTGGGGCGGTGGGTTTGCAATGTATTCTGTGATACTGGGGCATCTGGGATCGGATGCGGTGGCTGCCAATTCCATAGCAAATATCACCAAGAATCTTCTGATCTGTATCTGCACCGGTTTTGGCTATGGCGGAAGTATTATTGTGGGAAATCTGTTAGGCGAAGGAAAACTGGAAGAAGCCAGAAAAACCGGGAATATGTTGTGCAAAATCGCTGTAGTTTCCGGTGTCCTGACAGGAGGGATGATCCTCCTTCTGACGCCTGTTATCCTGCATGTTTCAACTCTGACAGGCACGGCCACGGGGTATTTGAAATATATGCTGTGCATGAGCAGTTATTATGTTATCGGGAAATCCATAAATTCCATGACCATAGGTGGTATTTTCCCTGCCGGAGGAGATACCAAATTTGGCTTAAAATGTGATGCAGTTACGATGTGGTGCTTTGCCGTTCCGCTGGGCTGTATAGCTGCATTTGTATGAAAACTGCCGGTATTGCTGGTATATTTTGTATTGAATCTGGATATGAAAAAAAGAAGAGATAACCAGCTGGCCTATATCACAGATGCTGCTGTTATGGAGGAACTGCGTGAATGCAGAAAAAAGCTGCAAAAACTGAATTTTATGGACAGGGCAGATTTTGAAGGCGTTGAGGAAACGGTAAAAGAGTTGTTGGGTAAAACGGGGAAGGACTGTATGATCAATCCGCCATTTTACTGTGATTATGGTTGCCATATTACGGTAGGCGAGAATTTTTTCGCGAATTATAACTGTACGATCATAGATGTGGCCAGGGTCAGCATAGGTGACAACTGCTTTATGGCTCCGAATGTGGCTGTTTATACAGCCGGGCATCCCATTTACCCGGATACCCGCAATTCCATGTTTGAATATGGAAAAGAAGTAACGATCGGAGACAACGTATGGATCGGTGGCAACAGCGTCATTTGCCCGGGCGTGCACATAGGAAATTATGTGGTGATCGGTGCAGGCAGTGTGGTGACAAAAGATATTCCGGACTGGTCACTGGCAGCGGGAAATCCATGCCGGGTGCTTCGAAAGATCACAGAGGCCGACAGAAGAAAACTGTTTCATAAGGAAGATATAGACGAGGAAGCGTGGCAGATGATATGTGATTCACCTGGGGCGTGAAAAATGGCCGACAGCTGCAGCAACTTGTCCCGGCATTTACCTGGCAGAGCGATGTCAGCCTTGTGGAGGGCATGAAGGTGCTTATGCCGGTCTATCATGTTCTGGGAAAGATTCCGGTGGTGCGCAGTCTGTCGAATAAGATTGTGGTTATGGAAAAATGTCAAAACTAATTCGGTTGTAACCGAGTCAGTTGTAACCGAATTAAGGTATACAAAATGAGAAGAGATATTGATCATGAGCGCGTCATATGTCTCTTTTTTATTACAATCAAGGGTGAAAAAAATGTAATATACTTTCCTAATAAATTGTATGCGGTGTGCAATTTATAAATGGAATGGCGAGTAGAAGCCAGAGATATATGGAATACAGTGGCTTGTCTGTGTATCTTGGATGTGGTATATGTGTTGGAGGCAGATATTCTGCATGGAAATAATTATGTGCTGGTTGACGGGGATATAATTGTCGGTACATTTTCGTTTATTATAGGCGAAGAACCGACATATCAGCAGATCAGAAACGGAAACTGGAATGCCAGCAGACCGTACGGAACCATACACAGACTGGCATCGAATGGAAAAGCCAAAGGTATTGCCAGAGCATGTTTTGATTTTTGCACTGCACAGACAGACTATGTGAGGATAGATACACACAGGGACAATCTGCCCATGCAGTCAGCAATTATAAAGTATGGTTTCAAAGAATGTGGAAATATATATATGTGCGGGATGGATCAGAGCGAATCGCATATGACTGGATGCGCAATGAGTTTTAACATAATCCGCTGAAAACGCAGGAGTCAGCTGGAATCTGTCTTTAGTGGTGAACGGTGCTTCGGGATTCTGGCAGATATGGATTTTATTCTGGTGTGTACATATGAGAAAAAGGGTGAGGATCCGGAATTACTTCTTTATAAAAAGCGATAACTTCGTTTAACAAAGACGGTTCAGTCATCACGCTTTTGGGGTAAAATCACGCAGAGCGTGACAAGTGAACCGTCTTTAGTGTATAGCTGCTTTCTGGGATGAAAACAGAAAACGTATATTCACAAGCGCAATGGTAACAATCCAAGACAGCGGAAATGCAAGATACAGCATAGCCAGTGTCGGTGTGCTTTTGAATACGGTGCAGATCCATACGATCCGGAAAGCACAGGTGCCGATCATGGTGCTGACGGCGGGATACAGGGCGTGGCCGCTTCCGCGTAAAGCACCGGCCGGGATTTCGTACAGGTTGCAGATCGGTTCGAAAAGCAGAATGCACAGGATGCGCACCGAAGCACTCTCGATTACAGCTGCATCCGGTGTAAACAGTCCGGCAAAAAATGTACGGAACAATACAATCGTAAAGATGGGAAGTGAGCTGCAGACAACGGAGCACACAAGACAGTACCATAAGATCTTTTTACACCGCACATACTGTCCGGCAGCATGATTCTGGCTGGTAAAGGTCGTGGTCGTCTGTCCGAACGCTGTGATGATGTAATAGGTAAAATATTCAAAATTCATCGCAATGGTGCTTCCGGCGATCGCTGTTTCGCCAAAGGTATTGACAGAAGCCTGTACAAAGAGGTTGGCAAAGCAGAAGACAGCCCCCTGCAGAGCCGAGGGAATACCTGTTTTCAGTATAGTCCCGGCAAAGGTCAGAGAAAATGCTGTTTTGTGAAGGTATAGTGCAAACAGCTTTTGCCGCGACAGCCGATGCAGGAGCATGAGGGCTGACAGCATAGTGGAAATATCCGTGGCGAGGGCGACACCGGATACGCTCATATGAAAACAGATTACAAAGATCAAGTTGAGTACGACATTCACAATACCGGAACATACCAGTGTAAAAAAGGGATACTGGCTGTCACCATGTGCCCGCAGGATGGCCGCACTGAAATCATACAGCAATAAAAAAGGATAGCCCAGCATATAGATGCGCAGGTACAGTCTGGCGTCTGCTAAAATGCCTGCGGGAGTATGCATAAACGACAGTAAAGGGCTGGCAACCATCTGACCGAAAAACAGTCCGGCAATGCCCAGAAGAACAGACAGGCAGATTGCCGTCTGTGTGGCAACAGGAAGCTGCTGTTTTTTATTTCGCCCGATCAGGCTGGCAATCAGAACGTTGGCGCCGATCGAAAGACCCGAGGAAACGGTGACGATCAGGGCGATGATCTCCGTATTTGTTCCGACAGCGGCAAGTGCATCGGCATTGTCAAAATAGCCGACGACGGCAGTATCGGCGGCATTAAACAGTTGCTGCATCATACTGCTCAGTGCAATTGGCAGCGTAAAGAGCAACAGCTTTCTGACCAGCGGGCCATGCAACATATCTAATTCGGCATTTCTGAAATTCATAGCTTTTTCACTCCTGTTTGGTTCTTGCAATAGTATATCGAAAGTTTTACAATAGAAAAAGCGAATGATATAGATACAGTACATCGAAGAATGGAATACAAAAATGGAAAATCCAGTAGTAAAATATCTTGCTTTTGTAAAAACAGTGGAAACAGGAAGCTTCACCAAAGCGGCACAGGAATTGCAGTATGCACAGTCCTCCGTCAGCAAAATGGTTGCTGATCTGGAAAAGGAATGGGGGATGATCCTGCTGGAGCGGAGTAAAAGCGGCGTACGCCTGACATCTGACGGGACGCAGATCCTTCCATATGTGAGAAAAATCCTCAATGATTATCATATGCTGGAAGGGCATATTGGCCAGATGAAGGGGCTGGAAACAGGGATTGTCCGCATCGGAACGTTTTCGAGTGTGGCGATACACTGGCTGCCGAATATTTTTGCAGAGCTGCAAAAAGGTTATCCGGGGATTGCCTATGAGATGCTGTTGGGGGATTACAGCGAGGTGGAGCAATGGATCGAAGAAGGACGGGTGGACTGTGGTTTTTTACGTCTGCCAACCCTGCCGGATTTTGATACGCTTCTGTTGAAGCAGGATGAATATAAGGTGGTACTGCCAGTGGGGCATCCTCTGGCGGCGAGAGAAAAGATTGCGATCGAAGATATCCAGGGCCTTCCCTTTATGCTGCTGGAGCATGGTGGAAAAACAGAGGTTTCGGATCTGTTGGAGCGCAATCATGTGCAGCCGGATGTCCGTTTCACGACATGGGAGGATTTTGCCATCATGGCCATGGTGGAAAAGGGGCTCGGTATCAGCATTTTGCCAGATATGATCCTCAGACGTATACCGTATCAGGTGGAAATCCGTTCTTTACAGGAGCCATATTACCGTCCGATCGGTCTGGCGCTGAAAGACCGGGAACAGGTGACACCTGCGACGAAAAAATTTATGGAATATCTGTCATTCAGGGAAGATGTGTGCAATAATACGGACGGATATTTGGGATAAAGGATGGTGTAAGATGAAGAAAAGTCAGACATTTCAGCCGGACAGGGTACTTTCTTATTTCAAAAAGGAATGGAAGGTGCTGGTGCTTGTGACCATATCCGGGCTGATCTATAATCTGGGACTTCTGGCAGGCCCCTGGTTTGAGGGAAAAATGACGGGCTGTCTGGTGAATATCCTGAAAGGACTGGGCGCGTTTTCGGATATGCTGGTGCTGGTCCTGGGCTATGTGAGCGCCATTGCCGTTGTGCAGATCACCAGATATATCAAGCGCTTCTATGTGCGGCGTTTTGCCAACAATGTAAATCGCAGGATGAAGGAAATCCTATATGCGAGTCTGGTGCGAAAGAGCCGCGCAAGCCTTCGGGAAGAGGGCGAGGGTGACATCATGACCAAAGCCATTCTGGATGTGGATGACTGTGTGGAGGGTATGCGCAAATTCACCACGGAGATCTTTGATACGGGCGTGGCACTGGGGGCCTATGCGGGCATGCTTTTGTGGTATGATGTCCGTCTGGCATTGCTTTGCATGCTTTTTCCGCCCATTTCCTATATGACGGCCCAGCACATGAAAAAAATGATCCAGAGAACGGGTGCAGCCTACAAAAAGCAGTCCGGAATTTTGAGCACGGCAACGCTGGACAGGGCAGAAAATGCCATGACCTATCGTGTGTTTGGCTGTGAAAAGGAACGTCGGCAGGCCTATGAGGAGAACCTTACAGCCTATGAAAAATCAGCGGTAAAGGCAAATATCTGGAATTCGGTCATGCCGCCACTGTACCGGATCATTTCCATGGTGGGTGTTTTGTTTATTCTGTATTTTGGACAGAAAAATGTGCTGGGAACCGGCTGGCGGACATGGAGCATTGCCAGCTTTACCACATTTCTGGCATGCTTTATGAAGCTTTCGGTAAAGTCATCCAGTGCGGCAAAGCTGTTTAATGCCGTGCATAAAGCACAGGTTTCCTGGAAAAGGATCAAGCCTCTTTTGCAGAAACCGGAGGAAGAGACGGCAGTCGAAGCCGGAAAGGGGCAGGATGAGAAAAACGTGGAACAGATGCAGGTGCAGCATCTGAGCTTTGCCTACCCGGATGGTAAAAAGATCCTGAACGATATTTCCTTTTCTGCTAGAAAGGGACAGATCATAGGCATCACCGGCCCGGTGGCCTGTGGAAAGTCCACGCTTGGCAAGGCATTTTTGTGTGAATATCCCTATGAGGGACAGATTCTTTTCGATGGACGGGACTTACAGCAGATGGATCCGAAGCAGAGAATGAACATCATCGGCTATCTGGGGCATGATCCGGAATTGTTTAATGACAGTATCGAACATAATGTGCTCATGGGAGAAGCAAAAAACGCAGAGGATTTCCTGAAAATGGTCTGCATGGACGAAGAAGTCGGGGAGATGGATGAAGGTATCCGGACGCTGGTCGGAAACGGAGGCGTACGTCTGTCCGGCGGTCAGGCCAAGAGACTGGCGCTGGCCAGAACGCTGTGCCATAAAAAGCCGGTGCTGATTCTGGACGATCCTTTTTCTGCTCTGGATAAGGATACGGAACGGCGGATTTTTGCCAATCTGAAAGGGCAGATGGCGGATGGAATTATTCTGCTGATCTCACACCGTTTGTATCTGTTTCCGCAGCTTGACCAGATCGTCTGGATAGAGGATAACGAGACGGTGACAGGTACCCATGAGGAGCTTTTGCAGCGGGTACCGGAGTACGAAAGATTATGTATGGAGGAAGGAGGTGCGGATGATGAAGCCGGAAGAAAATAAGACAGGACAGGTCAGACATATCATCTGGCAGACGGTAAAAGCGCAGAAATGGCTGTCGCTGGGGATTTTTCTGGCCGTTGTGGGCGCTGTGGTTTCAGCGCTGATTCCTCCGCTGATCCTTGCCCGGATCGTAGATACGATCACAGGTGGAAAACAGGTGGCTGTGTATATATTGCTTTTGTATATGGGAATGCTGGCTCTTACCGGAATCATGGAGTCGGTGAGAGAAGGCTTTCTGACAGTATTTGGACAGAAGATGACCCATGCGCTTCGAAGCAGTCTGATGGAAAAGTTTGTCCGTCTTACCTCGGATAATCTGACGAAGCAGGAACCGGGAACGCTGGTTTCCCGTTTTGTTGGGGATGTGGACACGGTGGAAAATCTGTTTACATCGGGAATTATCAGTATGTTTGCAGATGCATGTAAGATCATCAGTATTCTGGTGGTGATCTGGTTTCAGAATCCGGGACTTACGGTGGTATTGCTTGTACTATTGCCGCTTTTATTTGGATTTACCAGACATGTGCAGAAAAACATGCTGGCAGCCCAGATTGAAAACCGGAAAGCCGTCGGCAGGGCGTCCGGTCATGTACCGGAGACGCTGCACAATATCCGTACGATCCACTGCCTTGCCAGAGAAAAGTATATGGAAGAGCGGTATGATACCTATATCGGCGAGAGCTACGCGGCCATGGAGAAAACCAATTTCTACGATGCCGTGTATTCTCCTGTGATCCTGATCCTGAATGCGATTGTGGTTGCCGTTGTCATGCTGCTTTCAGCCTCCGGAAATCATACGGTGCTGACGTTCTTTGGCATGTCAGCAGGAACGGCTGTGGCCGTGATCAACTATATTTCCCAGATCTTTACGCCGGTGGAAAGTCTTGGTATGGAGATCCAGACGATTCAGTCGGCTGTGGCGGGTATCCATCGGATCAATGAATTTCTGGCGCTGGAGGAGAAGGATGATATCGTCCGGGAAAAAGCAGGAGAGGAAGCATCCGGGGCCTCCCTGCCGTTTGTGGAATTTAAGGATGTAACCTTTGGCTATGATGAGCATGTGGTGCTGGAGCATCTGAATTTTAAGGTTATGGACACGGATCAGGTAACGCTTCTTGGCCGTACCGGTGCGGGAAAGAGTACCATATTAAAGCTGCTGTTGGGGCTTTATGCGCCGGATCAGGGTGAGGTGCTGATCCATGGTGTACCGGCCGCTGCCATACGGGCCGGGGAGCGGCGTAAGCTGTTTGGCTATGTGGAGCAGTCCTTTCATATGGTGCCGGGAACGGTCCGGGATCAGATCACGCTGTATGATGAGCGGATCATGGACAGTCAGGTACGGGCGGTGGCAGAGCTTACCGGCTTAAAGGAGGCCATCGAAGGTCTGGAACGTGGATACGATACATACTGCACGCCGGAGATTTTTTCGCAGGGACAGTGGCAGCTGTTGTCGATTGCAAGGGCGGCAGTGGCAGAACCGAAAATGCTTTTGCTGGACGAGATTACAGCGAACCTTGATGCGGAGACGGAAAAGAATGTACTGGCGGCGTTAAAGCGTGTGGCCAGAGACCGTACGGTGATCTCCATTTCGCACAGGACGTCAGCAGAGCTGGGAAGGACGATACAGGTATAAGCGATGACAACGAACCATTTGATCTTGGATTTTTCCCATGTATATGAGGATGAAAACATACCGGAGAAAAACACGCTGCACTGGCTGGACTGCGCGGACATTACGGGGTGCGACCTGTATTGCTCCGCTGAGGCCAGGGAGCAGATATGGAACCGCATACAGCCATACGGGATCTGCGGCATACATTTTCTGGACTCGGGAAATTATCATTATGTCACGGGGATCATCACAGACCATATCCGGCAGGATTTTTCAATGGTTCTGTTTGACCATCACACGGATATGCAAAAGCCCCTGATTGAGGGGATGATGAGTTGCGGAGACTGGGCGGGCCATGTGCTGGATATGAACGACAGACTGCGGCAGCTGGTGCTGATCGGCCCGCAGCAGAGGGATATCGACCAGATCAGCTGTGCACATAAGGACAGGCTGCTTACATTTTCTGCGGAGGAATTGAAGCACAATGCGGGGAGAGAAAAACTCGCAAAGATAAAAAGAGATCTTCCGGTGTACATTTCCATTGATAAGGATGTGCTGGGGGAAAACTATGCGGAAACAAACTGGAATCAGGGAGATATGTCTCTGGCCATGCTGGAGCAGCTGTTATTGCCGCTGCTGACGCAGGCGGATATTCTGGGCATTGATATCTGCGGAGAATGTCAGCCGGGCATGCCCCTGCCGGAATATTTCGAGGCCGAGGAAGTCAACAGCAAAACGAACCGTGAATTGTTTGCATTTATAAAAAGATATATTTGAAGCAGCTGCTTTTCATAACAGAAATATTGTAAAGTGTTTTAGTACATAATACTTGCCGAATCTTCTGTAAAATAGTATGATTTCGTTAAATAAGTAATAGGAGGAGAGGTGCAGTATGAAGATATTTGACACGTATACCCTGGGAAATACAGGTCTGACTTTGAAAAACCGTATATTGCGAAGCGCAACATGGGAAGGTATCTCCACGCCGGAAGGACATATGACGGAGGCGCAGTATGACGTATATAGAAAACTGGCAGAGGGACAGGTAGGATTGATCTGTACCGGGTATGCCAGAATTACAAAAGATGGAGAGCCAAATCAGGGTATGATGGGCATCTATGACGACTGTTTTGTGGAAGATTATCAGAAACTGACGGAGATGGTACATAGCTATGGTTCAAAGATCATGATGCAGATCGCTTACGGCAGTACAAAGACAACGTATCGCGTAAACGAGAGAACGATTCTGGCTCCGGGAGATGTTACCGATAAGGCAACCGGAGTAACCGGACAGCCGATGACAGCAGAAGATATCCAGGAGATGATCGAATATTACAGAAAGGCAGCTGTCCGGGTAAAGAAAAGCGGATTTGATGCTGTCGAACTGCATGCCGGACATTCGTATCTGCTGAATCAGTTTCTGAGTCCGTATTACAACAACCGGCAGGATGCTTATGGCCAAACGCTTGCCGGCAGAGAACGTTTTCTGGATGAGGTCTATGCAGCTGTCCGTGAAGCAGTGGGAAAGGATTTCCCGATCCTTATTAAGATTACCTGTTCTGAATTTTTTGAGGGAGGTCTGACATTTGCAGATGTTTTGCAGGTCTGTCAGCATCTGGAAGAAATCGGCATAGATGCGATCGAGGTATCCGGAAATGTCCATGGAAAGGCTGAAAAAATGACCGGGCAGGAATTTGACGGATGTAAGATTGAAAAAAATGGTTACTTTTTGGAATATGCCCAAAAGATCGCAGAGAAAGTGCAGATACCGGTGATCTTAACCGGAGGGAACCGTGCGCCGGAGGCTATGGAAAACCAGCTGGAGGAATGCGGCATAGCCATGTTTGGATTTTCCAGACCGCTTTTGAGTGAACCGGGACTTGTAAAACGCTGGATCGACGGGGATCATAAACCGGCCAGATGTGTGCATTGTTCGAAATGCCGGACGCCAGAGGGTAATTACTGTACGGTGTTTAAAAACAGATAATGTAAACGAAAGATAAGCAGGGACGTCCTTTTTCCCGATGTGGTGGTCAGAAGCCGTTGTGTCGGAGAAAAGGGACGTCTTTTCTTATAGTGTAGTTGTTTTTGGAAAAATTATTCTCATGCGCACAAACCATCCCCTTCATACGTTAAACTATACAGAGGAGGAAGTCATACATGGATCTGAAGGAACAGTACGAGAAGCTTCTGCGTTACTGCTATATGAAAACAAAAGACCGGTATCTGGCAGAGGATATTGTACAGGAGACGTTTCTGAAGTTCTGGCAGAGCCACAGGTACGAGGATACGGGTAAAGAGATGGCCTATCTGTATACAATCGCCAGAAATCTCTGTGTGGATGCCTGGCGGAAACTTCCGAATCTGGAGCTGGACCCTGCGGACGCTTCGGATGGCGAGAATGCTGATTCTGGGAGGTATCAGTCTGCTTGTGCTTCTGGGAGGAGGCGTGATCTTTCGGAAATACCTGCAGGTGGATCCGATGCTGACCGTTGGTCTGGTGGGTATTCCGTATCTTCTGAATGTGAACGGCTGCCTGTGGCTGACCAGAAAATGGCATGCACGGGAAAGCATTTACGGCTGTGCCGGTATCACGATGATCGCCTGTCTGCTGCCGTCGTTTGGAGAGGTTATGCAGTCAAATGGGCAGGTAAATGCCGGTATGGTGTGGCTGCTTATGCTTTTTCTGGTTGCAGTAACGGTCCGGGAGGCCGTATTGTATATGAAGGATGGAGAGGATGTCGTATGGAACTTAGGTTAGACAGAGTATCAAAGCAATATGCCAACCAGATGTGGTCTGTGGGGGCAAAAAAGGACAGGAGAGGAAATAAGATCGCGGTAGACCGGGTATCGGTAACGCTTAAGCCGGGGGTTACGGGGCTTTTGGGAGCCAACGGTGCCGGAAAAACGACGCTGCTCCGGATGATCTGCGGGGTATTAAAACCATCCAGCGGAACGATTTCGTTTGATGATCTGCAGGTTTCCGATGAAATGTACCGGGATATCCTGGGGTATCTGCCGCAGAATTTTGGCTATTATCCGGAGTTTACCGGCCGGGATTTTCTGATGTATATGGCGGCCTTAAAGGGTATCCAGCCATCCGCAGCCCGGCGGAAATGTAAGAAGCTGCTGGCGCAGGTCAATCTGGAGCATGTGGCGGATAAAAAGATCCGTACCTATTCCGGCGGTATGAAACAGCGGCTGGGGATTGCGCAGGCGGTACTGAATGATCCGAAGCTTCTGATCCTGGACGAGCCGACGGCGGGGCTGGATCCGAAGGAGCGTGTGCGTTTCCGGGAGCTGCTCCGGGAGCTGGGAAGGGACAGCATCGTTATCCTGTCCACACATATCGTATCCGATGTGGAGCATATGGCAGATCGGATCCTTATGATGAAGGATGGCCAGTTTATCTACGATGGAACGCTTGAGGATATCGGGATGGATCTGGAAGCTTTTTATATGGAAGAATTTGCGGAAGATGCAGAAAAATAATATACAGGGAAGGAAAACAGGAATGTTTCGATATGAAATAAAAAAGCTGTTGCAAAGAAAGGTAAATCTGATCGCCATGCTTGTCGGTTATGTGATCCTGATGATCACGACGATCTATCCGGTGGTGAACGATTCGGAATATATCGATCAGGAGAATAAAGAGCTGCAGGGTGTTGCGGCGATGCAGTATCGCGAGGAGATGGCAAAAAGTCAGACGGCAGAACTGACCGAGCCGTATCTGACGGGAATTTTACAGGAAATACAGGACAGTGGCATCGATCCCAATTCGGATGAGGGGTATCTGTATTTTGTGGGAAAATACGGCAGTCTGTACCAGTTTTTGCTGAACAGTTACCAGCCGATCGGGGATGGGCTCTATCAGCAGGATATCTTATCCAAAGTGGATATTAAAAACGGCGCGCAGTTTTATGAGCGGCGTGTGCAGCGGGTAAAGGATTACGTCGATCAGGATTTTTCCTTCGGCAATTACACACCGGCGGAAAAGGCGTACTGGGTGAAGAAAGCAGAATCGGTAAAAACGCCCTTTGCCTGGGGCGATACCTCGGTTGCCGGACAGTATGGCACGGTCTTTGGCGTCGGATTTTATCTGCTGTTTGTGCTGATCGTCTGTCTGGCACCGATGTTTGCCGGAGAGCGTGAACAGGGCATCGAGGGACTGCTCCTTGCGACAAAGCATGGACAGCGCAGGCTGATCGGTGCAAAGATACGGGCTGCGTATGGCTTCAGCTTTGCGTATGTACTGACGGGATATGTGATTTCCTGCGTATGGCTGTATGTTACCATAGGTATGCGCGGGCTGACGCTTCCGGTGCAGCTACTGGACAGTGCCATCTGCAGCAGCATGAATCTGGGACAGTATCTGCTATTGTATCTGGCGCTGTGCATGGCGTTCTGCTTCTTTGAAACGACAGTGGTGCTGTTTTTCTCGGCACTGACCAGATCGAGCATAGGTACGATGGCGCTTTTGTTTACGGCGATGCTTGTTCCTGTCTTTATTCCGTTTTCGAAAGAAAGCAGACTGTTTAACCATGTGCTGGCGCTGGCGATGGTCCGGCTGCTGGATCTGAAGCGGTGTCTGGCCACCTTTATGGATTACCGGATAGGGCCTTTTATCATCGATCTGCCGGCGGCCGGGATACTGGTGCATCTGGGAATAGCCGTAGTGCTGGCCTTGATTTTGCGGAAAATATATGTTTCGAGAGCTCTTGCGGCATAAAGGCAAGCCGGTGGGCATGACATAAATGCTGCTGTTATTTTATAATAAAAGAATAGGACATACATTTTTCTTCTAAAAGTTTAAAGTCACAACATCTGGTAGCAAGAGCAGAGTCAGGGGAGGTTACGCATTTTTTATATAGTTTTAGCGCCTTGGTCTGCAAAAGCTCTTGTATATCATCGATTAACTTTTTTTCTTTTTGTAAAAGATAAATGTAGTCGGTCTTTTCTTTTTCAGTTTTGAATATACGAAAATGATCGATCTGATTGTATTTTAATTGCTGGATACAGAAATCAGGAACGGGAATCATATTATTGAGATTCAAAACGGCATATAAATATCCGTCAGTTTTATCTTGAAGTTTATGGAAATCTAAGCTGTTGGACATTTTATGGTGCTTGGATTTGGCGGAAGAAATGGGAACGTAGTAGTGAAAAGATTGAATAGTAAGAAGAATTCCAACATGGAGTTTTAAACGCTCTCCATACTCTGCATATCCGACATGAGAATCAAAGCGAGACAAATACTGTATATAGTTTTTATCTACAACATACCAGTTCATAAAACCTCCTCTGGTAAGTAAAAAGTTAAAAAGTGGGTGGAGTATCTATCCCACCCACTACTGTTAAACGACTGTTTTAACTGGACAATCTAACCGCTTCTAACCGAGTATTTTATCTGGATACTCTAACCAGAATACAGATGTGACTATCTGTGTTTTTATTATATGCAATAGAATAAGAAAATGCAAGGCTTTTACTAAAAAAAGTTTCTTTTTTTTAGTCGAAAAATTATTATTGGGCTGTATTTATCTGCCTGAAAGAGAGCATTCATGCTATTGAAATAATCTCTTTAGAAATAAAAAAAGAAACGAGCAAGTCCTGTCAGGAATAATCCCTACCCAGTGAAAACCCGTTTCTTATTCTTGATTATACAAACATCTGGAAGTATAGTCAAGCACTTCTGAAATATTGCTATATTATCAGAAATTGATTCAACTTTAATGAATTGTCATATGAATATCAGAATTATATTTTACTTTTTACAACAAAACAATATATGTAAACAGGGACATTTTCAACTTATTTCTGGAAAACGTCCCTGCTGAAATATTAACGGTTCAAAATTTCTGCCAGATCCTTCTCCGGCGTCGTGATCGGTGCGAGATGATAGTTTTCCACGAGATACTGCAGGACATTCTGGGATAAAAAGGCCGGAAGAGAGGGGCCAAGCTTAATGTTTTGGATGCCCAGATACAGGAGG
Source organism: Ruminococcus bromii (assembly GCA_963603285.1). Classification (GTDB taxonomy): domain Bacteria; phylum Bacillota; class Clostridia; order Lachnospirales; family Lachnospiraceae; genus UBA11957. The sequence goes on along the minus strand of CAVCMG010000025.1, from coordinate 7,995 downwards.
GTCAGCAGGATGCAGACGGCTTTCTGTTCGTACCAGCTGAGGATCATACTCAGGGGCAGCTCGTTGACACTGCAGCCGAAGGCATCGGCCAGAGCCAGGGCAATCTGGATGGCAGAGTAGGCGTCGTTGCACTGACCGACATCCATCAGACGGGGCAGGCCGCCGATCGTGCCGAGATCGAGATCGTTGAAGCGGTATTTGCCGCAGGCGAGGGTCAGGATGACTGTATCTTGTGGCGTCAGTTTGACAAACTCTGTATAGTAGTTGCGTCTCGGATGGGCACCGTCACAGCCACCGACAAGGAAGAAATGGCGGATTGCCCCGGATTTTACGGCCTCGACAACGGTATCGGCAACCGAAAGAACGGTGTTTCTTGCAAAGCCTGTGGTGACGGTATCTCCGCCGTTGATACCGGTAAAATGGGCATCCTCCGGATAACCGCCAAGCTCCAGCGCTTTTTCAATAACCGGCGTGAAATCTTTATCATTTCCGATGTGCTGCATACCCGGAAAGCCCACGACCTCTGTGGTAAAGATGCGGTCCGCATAGCTCTTTCGCGGGGGCATCAGACAGTTTGTTGTGAAGAGAACGGGACCGGGGATATCGATAAATTCTTTCTGCTGGCTCTGCCATGCCGTGCCAAAATTTCCTTTCAGATGACTGTATTTTCTGAGTTCGGGATACCCATGGGCAGGCAGCATTTCGCCGTGGGTGTAGATATGGATGCCTTTTCCCTCTGTCTGTTCCAGCAAAAGCTTCAGATCGTACAGGTCGTGGCCGCTGATAACAATAAACGGCCCTTTTTCTATCGTCAGGCTGACCTTAGTCGGCTGTGGCTGGCCGAAGGTTTCCGTATTGGCTTTGTCAAGCAGCGCCATGCATTTCAGATTGACTTCTCCGACCTTCAGTACAAGGGGCAGCAGTTTGTCCATGCCCCAGTCATCCTGGCCGACCGCGGTGAGGGCTTCAAATAAAAAGTGGTGTATGGTTTTGTCCGTGTAACCCATGACACCGGCGTGGTAGGCGTAAGAGGCCATGCCCCGGATGCCAAACAGGATCAGGGAGCGCAGGCTGCGGCTGTCCTCGTCTGCAGTCCAGAGAGTCTGCATATCATAGTCCCCGATTTCTTTACAGGGGGGATCACAGTCGGGACAGGAAAGAATGAGATTTTTTCTCTCACCGTGTACCTGCTTCAGAAGCTCCTGCAGTGCCGCATCATCAAAATTTACATTCGTCAGAGTGGCAAACAGACTTTTGACAACCAGAGCAGATGCCTCGTCCGTTATCGGCCGGGCGCTGGTTTCGATTGTCTTTGCAAGGCCGATCAGTGCTCCGGTCAGTTGATCCTGCAGGTCGGCGGTAGCTGCCTTTTTTCCGCAGACACCGGCGGTTTTGGTACAGCCGGTATGGTGGGCGGTTTGCTCGCATTGATAACAAAACATAAGATAATCTCCTTTGCTGTGGTATGCGATATAGTCTGCCCTAAAAGACAGTATATTATAAGGCGCAGTGTCATCGGATGAAGAATAAAAAAAGCCTGCGCGGTCAGATCAGCTGGCACACGCAGGCTTTTAAAGATTTTTATTTTGAATCAGCGGACTGCAAAGACCATACCGCGGCAGGCTGGCAGGTGAACGACCAGATGACCGTTTTCGATACGGCTGGTCACATCACCCATACCGGTAAGCAGAGGCTCTGCAGACTGCGTCTGTACAGGAAGCGGGATCCAGATGTCGGCGGGCTGTTCGTCGTTATTTAACGCGGTGATCACGGCCTTGCCGTCATGAATACGGGCAAAACTGTACTGGCGGTTGGTCAGCGTCAGTTCCTTGTATTCGCCCAGCGAAAGCTCCGGATATGCCGCGTGTATATGACCAAGCTCCTGGATCAGGTGGGTCAGTGGATTGGTCTTAACCGCGTCTGCAAAGTTGGAAAGTTCCAGACAGGGACGCAGGTTCCAGTCGGAGCCCTGCTGCTTGGCTCCATCGATGCCAAATTCGGAACCATAGTAGATCGACGGGATTCCCGGCAGGTTGTAGTCAAGCATCATAACGTTGTAGATATGTTCCTTATTATTCAGCTTGGAGACGATACGGGCTACATCGTGGTTGTCGACAAAGGTATACAGCTTCACACTGCCGCAGATGCCGAGCAGGCGGCGGACAGAATGGGCGATTTCAAAGTAATTGTGGTCGTTGTGACCGGAGAACAGACCTTTGTGCAGCTCATAATTGGTGACGGAGTGGAGCATCTGGCCGTTGGCCCAGCGGCTGTAGTCGCCGTGAATGACCTCGCCCATCAGCCAGAATTCCGGCTTCAGGCTGTCACAGACGTCACGCAGCTGGTGCATAAATTCATGCTCCAGTACATCCGCTGCATCCAGACGGATGCCGTCGATATCAAATTCGGATACCCAGAAGCGTACGGTATCAAAGTGGTATTCGCGGACGGCGGGATTCCAGAGATTCAGTTTGGCGAGCAGATTGTAGCCGCCCCAGTTGTCGTAGGAAAAATGATCGTCGTATTCGTTGTTGTTCCAAAAATTGACATTGCAGTACCAGTCGCGGTAAGCGCTGTTTTCCCGGTGGGCCAGAAGATCCTGAAAGGCGAAAAAGCTGCGGCCGGTATGGTTAAATACGCCGTCTACGATAACCTTGAGGCCGATCTGGTGGCAGTGGGCCACATAATCTTTGAAGTCCTCGTTGGTGCCCAGACGGTTATCAACCCGGTGGTAATCGGTCGTTTCGTAGCCGTGACCCTCGGACTGAAAGAGGGGGCCGATATAGATCGCGCTGCAGCCGATCTCCTTTGCGTGGTCGGCCCAGGATTTTAATTTTCCAAAACAGTGTCCTTCTTCTCCGTGATTTTCGTGGGGACATGCACAGAGACCCAGCGGATATACGTGATAAAAAACAGCGTTGTCATACCATGCCATAGTTATTGCACAAACTGCAGTTGCAGTATCTCCTTTTTGAATTTGTATACCAATCGGTATATAAGCGCATTGTACGCTATCTGCAGGGCTTTGTCAAATAGGTAAAGATAAAGCAAAAGAAACCGGTATATTTTGGTCGGATTGCCAAGTTGTAGTTCTTTGTATTCCCTAGTATACTAAAAGATACTGAACCTTAATACGAAAGAAAGGATAACACATGGAGAGAAAAGAGAATATCTTAGGTACGGAAAAGATCGGTAAGCTTCTGCTGACCTATTCAATTCCGGGGATTATTTCGATGCTGGTCAATTCCATCTATAATCTGGTAGACCAGATCTTTATCGGCCAGGGCGTTGGTTATCTTGGCAACGGCGCGACAAATGTGGCGTTCCCCTTTACCCAGCTGATGCTGGCACTGTCTTTGATGGTTTCTGCCGGTACGGCGGCCAATACCAGTCTGAATCTGGGACGTAAGGACGAGGATGAAGCCTGTCATTTTGTAGGAAATGGTTTTGTGCTGGCTATCGGCTTTGGTCTGCTGCTTCTGATCGTCGGCCAGATTTTTATGGTGCCGCTTTTAAATTTCTTTGGCGCTACGGAGGCTAACCTCGGTTACGCTATTGATTACAGCCGTATCGTGCTGATCGGATTTCCGTTTGTAGCCGGTGGTATTATGATGAACGATATCATCCGTGCGGACGGTTCCCCGCAGTTTGCGATGATGTCCATGCTGGTGGGTGCGATTTTAAATATCATCTTTGATCCGGTATTCATTTTTATCTGTCACTGGGGAGTCAAGGGTGCAGCTCTGGCAACGATCATCGGTCAGATCGCCACCTTTATTTTAAGCTTCTGGAAAATACACCGCTTAAAGACGGTAAAGTTTATCTATGCGGATCTGAAGCCGCAGGCACACCGTCTGCTTCGGATCATGACGATCGGTATGTCAGCTTTCCTGACACAGATCTCGATGCTGTTTGTAACGATCCTTCTGAACAATCAGGCAGCAAAATACGGCGCGCAGTCCTCTTACGGCGCAGATATTCCGGTTACCTGCTTCGGTATCATTATGAAGGTCAACCAGATCATGATGTCTGTGATCATCGGTATCACCAATGCGACACAGCCGATCTTTTCCTATAACTTCGGCGCCTGCCGCTATGACCGTGTCCGCGAGCTGGTGAAAAAGACGGCGATCACGACCTTTGTTGTGGGATGTGTCGGCTGGCTGGTTCTGCAGACCTTCCCGTCACAGATCATCAGTATCTTCGGACAGGAGAGTGCGCTGTACAATGAGTTTGCGGTGATGTGCTGTAAGAATATGACCATGATGATCTTTGTCATGGGTATTCCGATGATGGCGGGGGTATATTTCCAGGCTGTCGGCAAGCCGATGCAGGCGGTGATTCTGTCACTGTCCAGACAGATTCTGTTCACAATGCCGCTGATGGTGATCCTGCCGCCGTTTCTGGGCGTTGTAGGCATTATGTATGCCTATCCGCTGGCAGACTGCTTTTCCATCACGCTGGCAACGATCCTTCTGTTTCGTGAGATGAAGCACCTGAAACAGCTGGAGAAGGAACAGCAGATGCAGGGATAAGAATGAATAATAATGAAATGAAACTGCCGCCAGACAGGGGATATACCCCGGTGTCTGGCGGCAGCTTTTGCTTCGCTTTCAAATAGGACAAATTCTTTTATTTGTTCTCACCGACTTCGTTGAAGTGGCATTTTTCTGCATGATCCTTGAGACAGTCGAAGCTCTCCTGGCTGATGACATGTTCCATACGGCAGGCATCTTCAGCAGCTGTAGTCGGATCTACGCCGAGAGAGACGAGCCAGCGGGAAAGGACAGTGTGCTTTTCGTAGACAGAGGAGGCAATCTTCATGCCTTTGTCTGTCAGGGAGATAAAGCCGTTTTCGTCCATGACAATATAGTCATTGGTGCGGAGATTCTTCATGGCAACGCTGACGCTGGGTTTGGAAAAACCAAGCTCGTTAGCTATATCGGTAGAACGTACATAGCCTTTGCGGTTATGCAGTACCAGAATTGTCTCAAGATAATTCTCTGCTGATTCCTGAATCTTCATTTTTTTCCTCCGGATTCTACCCTTACTTATTTGTAGAATAACAGTAGTATAGCATTTTTTTCAAAAAGTAGCAACAGGTTCTGTGTTGTATATTGGGAGTTGCTTTGCTATAATTACAGGATAAAGCGCACAGACTTGAAAAAGTCAGTACGGGAGAGTGCCGGATGCCTGAAAACAGGAGAAAGTCCGGCAAAAAGGTGTAAAAGAGGAGAAAATCATGAAAAATATTGTATTGATCGGTATGCCCGGTGTGGGTAAGAGTACCATCGGCGTTATTCTGGCCAAGGAGATTGGTTATCAGTTTATGGATTCGGATCTTTTGATCCAGGAAAGAGAAGGCTGTCTGTTAAAGGATATCATAGCCAGGGATGGTATCGACGGCTTTTTGCAGGTGGAAAATGATGTCAATGCATCGATCGAGACAGAGAAAGCGGTGATCGCCACCGGCGGCAGTGTTGTCTATGGACAGGAGGCGATGGAGCATCTCAAAAAGATCGCCTGCGTGGTCTATCTAAAATGTCCGTATGAGCGGCTGACAAAGCGGTTGGGCGACTTAAAAGGCCGCGGTGTTGTATTGAGGGATGGCCAGACGCTGCGTTCAATTTATGATGAGCGCTGTGCTTTATATGAAAAATACGCGGATGTCACGGTGGATGAAGGCCATCACGGTATTGAAAAGACGCTGGAGTTTCTTCTGGCAGAGCTGCAGAAAGTGGGCAGAATCTGAGAGCAGTCCACCATTTTACAGAGGATATATAAACGATGAAACTTCAGAAGAAAAGGATGCTGGCCAGGATAGAGATCGGCGTGATCGTTGTGCTTTTGCTGGTTCTGGCGGTTGTTTTAAACGTCAGCAACCGGAGAAAAGGGAAAGAAACAGCAGCGGAAGATGCGAAGCAGACAGAAAGCACAGTTTCCGTGGCAGAAGCTTCCGACAGCACAGAAAAAGATGCTATGCCGGACGATGGGAATGATGAGACGCAGAGTACAGCCGGATCATCCGAAGTGGTACAGCAGCCGGAAACCGTGCAGCTGACGGTCAGTGCGGCTGGGGACTGTACGCTGGGTAAGGATGCGTCGGCGGCGTATGGCACGAGTCTGAATGCCTTTTATGATGCGCGGGGCGCGTCGTATTTTCTGGAGGATGTCAAAACGATCTTTTCCGGCGATGATCTGACGATCACCAATATGGAGGGTACGCTGACAGATTCCGAGGATATTGTGGAAAAAAGCTTCAATTTTAAGGCGGACGCGGCATATGCGGACATCCTGACCGAGGGCTCGGTGGAAGCGGTCAATCTGGCCAACAATCACAGCCGGGATTACGGTGAAAAGGGTTATACGGATACGATCGAGGCGCTGGATGCGGCGGGCATCGACAATTTTGGCTATGAGCGCACAGCGACGATGGAGATTAAGGGTTTAAAGGTTACGCTGCTCGGGTATAATCTGCTGTCAAAACGGGAGAGTACCATAGAGCAGATGAAGGAAAGCGTGGCAAAGGCCAAGGTCGAGGGCGGCAATCTGGTGATCGTTTCCTTCCACTGGGGCAAGGAGCGGCAGTATACGCCGCTGGAATATCAGAAGACGGCGGCCCATGCGGCCATCGACGCCGGAGCGGATCTGGTGCTGGGGCATCATCCCCATGTGCTGCAGGGCGTGGAAAAATACAATGGCCGTTATATCTGCTACAGCCTGGGTAATTTCTGCTTCGGTGGCAACAAGAATCCGTCGGACAAGGACACGATGATCTTCCAGCAGACCTTTACCTTTGATCAGGGCAATCTGCTCGATGATGACCAGGTGCGGATCCTGCCGTGCAGTCTGTCCTCCTCGACAAAGAAAAACGATTACCGCCCGCGTCTGTTAAAGGGAAAAGAAAAGGAACGGGTAAAACAGAAAATAGAAGAGATGAGCGATATTCCCGACACAGTCAGCTGGGAATAAGGGGCTTCAGGTTTTGATAAAGAAAAGTCGGATTATTCCAGAAAATTCCCATGGAATCTTTCCGGCTTTTTCTGTATGCTGGTATTATATAAAAATATTCCCGGAATATTGACACTGGGGAAGGCACTGAGTATGATGGAAATGGTGAACAAATTGACGAAAAAATGATGGAAACACCAGAGAAAGTCATACAATCTGCGGAATGAGAGGAAAATGCCCATATGAAAAGAAAAAAAGGTCGCCGGGATGCTGGCAGCTATGGATGAGGTTATTAAAGAGGATAATCTTACCGTAAACCAGAAGGCCTATGACTGCCTGACAACCGTCATGAACGATTTTGATACAACCAGCTTCTATACGCCAAAGCGCTTTCAGAATGGCTGTACCGTCCGCAAGGTGTTGGACTATAACCTGTCGGATCAGGCCAAGGCGGCCAAAGCGGCAGAGTGATCGGATACAGATAACAGGGAGCACGGATGAAGAAAAAGAAAAAAACACTACTCAGAATATTTCTTTTATAAACCGCTGCAGGCGGCTGCGGAGCATATGGATACGGCCATGGTCAATCTTGGTTACTGGTCGAAGCCCTTTGTGCTGGAAGAAAGCTATACGGACAATCACTGGATGATCACGTATTCCATGCCGCTGGTATATGAGAATACGGTGTACGGTGTTCTGGGTTCGGAAATCTCGGTCAGCTATCTGACGGATTATTTCTCGGTAAAGGATCTGGATGCGGATCTGAATGCGGGTTATGCGCTGATGATCCAGAACGATGCTGGACAGTATGAAGCGATTGCCGGAAAGGGAGCGCTGTACAGATTCCTCGGCAGGCCGGAGAAATGATAAATTGTTCCAATAGAACGGAAATTTTGAAAAAATGAGAAAATACAAAAAAGTTCAAAAAACATGTTGACAACTTCCACAGCAGATGGTATAGTACTACTTGTCGTTCGGGTTACCGATCTGATATGCGGAAGTGTCGGAACTGGCAGACGAGCAAGACTAAGGATCTTGTGAGCA
>CAVCMG010000024.1:0-42646 GCA_963603285.1 Ruminococcus bromii | reverse complement strand
CCATCGTACCGAATGCGGGAACCGACTTAGCCAACTACAATGTCATTAAGACAGAGGGAACGCTGCGAGTAACAGACCGTGAAGCAAGGTATGAAGTAGAGATCGTTGCAAAGAGTCTTGACACAACATACAACGGAGAAGTCCAGAGCGTCAGCGGATTTGTCGGAGACGTAGAAGGAAAAGGAACCCCGATTTCTGTAGAAGGAAAGACCTATTATGTAACAGGTCTGACCTCAGAAGCCAGCGGAAAAGATGTAAAAGACAGTGTGGCTGCAATCGAATCTACGGGAACAGCAACTGTAAAGGATGAGGCTGGAAACGATGTAAGTGCCCAGTTCGATATCAAGGTAAGAAGAGGCCATCTGACAATCGGCCAGAAGGACCTGACCTTAACAAGTGCAGACCTTAACAAGCAGTATGACGGAGAAGCACTTGTCAACGGAAACACACCGCTTGCAGAAGAAAGTGGCTGGGTAACGGGAGAAGGTGCAACCTACAACTTCACCGGAAGCCAGACGCTGGTAGGATCAAGTGCAAACGCATTTGCCATCGTACCGAATGCGGGAACCGACTTAGCCAACTACAATGTCATTAAGACAGAAGGAAGTCTAACTGTAAATGATGAAACAATCAATCCAGGTGCTGTAATTACTAAAAATCATGAAGGTGCAGGATTTGAACTTGGTGAGACGGTAACATTTACAATTACTGTCAAGAATATCTATAATTCGACTAAGACAATTACATTAAAAGAGCAGAGCGGTGTAACGCTTGCCCAGAGCAGATTTGAAAATGTTCCGGCTGGAGAAAGTATTACAACAACTGCAACTTATGTAATTCAGAAGAAAGATATTCTTGCAAGAACTTATCAGAATACAGTAACTGCTGAATTCTCGGATGAGGAACAGACATATACAACAACGGATACTGTAACAACAGCTGCGCCGAATCCGCACATGACTGTAGTTAAGACAACAACCAGCAGGCCGAAGGATGGCCGTGCAGCATATGCACTTGGCGATACCATCACTTATAAGATTACCGTAACCAACGATGGTAACGTGGATCTTACCAATGTTAAGGTGGTTGATAACAAAGAAGGTCTTGTAAAAGACGGTGCCGGACTTTTAACTGGAAATTGGGCAACGATCAGCTTGCTGGCTGTAGGTCAGACAAAAGAATTTACAGCTTCTTATACAGTAACGGAGAAAGATATTGTTGCAGGCCATGTTGTAAATGATGCGACAGCAGAAGGAACATCACCGGATGGTAATGAGCCGACTGTTGTTCCGGGCAACACAAAGGATTATACTGAAGATCCGAATCCGCATATGACGGTAGTCAAGACGACAACAAATCGTAAGCAGACATATGATCTGGGTGAGACGATCCATTATGAGATCACAGTAACCAACGATGGTAACCTGACCTTGACTGGTGTCAATATTGTAGATACCTTACCGAATGTACAGAAAGAAGATCCGGATAGCTGGACCAATCTGACATTGGGTATTGGCGAAAGCAAGACAGTCAAAGCATCTTATGTAGTAACAGAAGCTGATATCCGTAACGGTAAAGTTATCAATGATGCGACAGCAAAGGGAACATCACCGGATGGCAATGAGCCGACTGTTGTTCCGGGCAGTACAGAAGATAACACCGTACCGGAGAATAAGAGCATCACCGTACACAAAGACGTAACCAGCACTCCGGCCAACGGCAGTTCCTACGCTCTGGGTGAGACAATCACTTATGAAATCGTAGCAGAGAACACCGGTAACCAGACACTGACAAACGTAGTTGTAACTGATCCGCTGACCGGTGCAGAATGGATAATTAAATCTCTGGCGTCTGGAAAACAGTCAGAGGAGCCGATGACAACAAGCTATGTAGTTACCGAAAAAGACATCCGCAACGGTTCTGTTCTGAACGTAGCTACAGCCACAAGTGATGAGAATCCGAAGCCGACGCCGGGCGAGAAGGAAGTTCCGACTGAGCAGCAGAAGCCGAGTCTCTTCATCACGAAGGAAGCCGACAAGACATCCAACATCCAGGCTGGCGATGTGATCACCTATACGATCACCGTAACCAACAATGGTAATGTAACTATTAACGACATCAAAGTGAAGGATCAGCTTACCGGCGATACCTTCAACAAGAATGTATTTAACCTGATCGGCAGCATCAGCCTTGCACCGGGTGAGTCCAGACAGTTCACTGTACGCTACACAGCGACACAGAACGACATTGTAAACGGCTCAATCCGCAATGTGGCTACTGTCACAGGTACAGATCCGGATGGCAATCCGGTAAACGGCGAGGCAGAGAAGACTGTCGATACCGAAAAAGCTAACGCAGATTACACAGTTACCAAGACTGTTGACAATCCGCAGGCAGAATACAAGGTAGGCGATGTGATCAACTACACGATCCGCGTTACCAACACCGGCAACCTGACCCTGAACAACCTGACCGTAACCGATCAGATGCAGGGTGCAAGCGGCAATGCCGTGATCGCAAACAAAGCTGGTGTAACTGTAAACGGCAACACCGCTACGATCGCCACACTGGCAGTCGGAGCAAGCATCGAGCTGAAGGTTTCCTACACGGTAGTCAGAGCCGATGCTGATGGCACACTGGCCAACAGAGTCAATGTGACATCTACAACGAAGCCTGGCGAAGATCCGGAGAATCCGAATGGACCGACAACACCGTCCAAGAGCGATGAAACCGATCCGACCCCGACCGAAAAGACTTACGTGTTGACCATTCACTACGTTGACAACAACGGCAATACAGTAGCACCGGATTACACAGTCAGATTGCTGGCAGGTGAGACAATCGATGCCGTCGTATCTCCGACGATCGATGGTTACACACCGAACTACGGTACAGTTGCACTTCCGGCAACAGGTATGCCGGCAGCCAATGTTACGGTAACGGTAGTCTACACACCGAATGCACCGGTTGTAGTTCCGGATAATCCGCAGAACCCGAACCAGCCGAACAACGGTGGAAACAATGGCGGCGGTAACGTGGTCGACAACAATAACAACAATGCCAATAATGCGAATAACGCAAACAATGGCAACAATGCAGCCAATAACAATGCAGGCCAGGCAGCTGCCAACCCGGCACCTGCAGACGGTGTAATCCAGCCGGATGATAACGGTGGATATGACCTGACTCCGGTAGAGGATACCCCGACACCGTTGGCAAACATGAATCTTGACGATCATGCCTGCTGTATCCTCCACTTCCTGATCATGCTGCTGACACTGATTATCTTCGCTCTGTATACCAAGAGCAGAAAGAACCGTCAGCTGAAGGTTGAGGAATTAAGAGAACAGCTTGCAATCGCATCGATTCAGAAAGAGCTTGACCTTTCCGATGAAGATATGGCAAAATATCTCGAAGAGGCCAAAAAGCTGGCAGAAGAAAAGAAGCAGGCAAACGCATAAGGCGCAAGATGTAACCACAGGTTTCACTGACCGGTCGTACCGGCCGGTCGGTGATCTACATACAGGGAGGTAGAGAACAATGTTACAGAATTTTTATGTGTGGACACATACAAATACTCCGTTCCACTTCTGGGATTGGCCGGCGTTTGTTGTTGCAGTGGTGATCATTGTTATTGCAATCGTTCATCACAGAAACCAGAAGAAACGTGAAGACGAGTTTAACAAAACGATGGAAGAAACTATGACGAATCTGGATCAGGTGCTGAATACAGCTGGTATTGCCGGTGCGACCGAGGCGATCGTCAAGGCGGCCGAGACAGCTGAGATTCCGGGACCGAAACAGGCAAAGGCGAAGTAAGGAGGCGGTATTATGTCGTATATACTGGAGCATACCCGATTGGGCTTTTGCTGGTGGGATCTGATCGCACTGATTATCCTGATCGTGGTAGCAGTGATTTTTGTTTACAAGTTCCTGAGTATGAAAAAGACGCAGAAGGATCTGGAGGACCAGATTTCTGAGATCTACTCGGAGGACGTAGAGGTGGAGAGTACTTCCCCACAGGCATAAAAGAAAAGGTAAAGGGCCCCGGCGATGTCGGGGCTTTTTGCAGGAATAAAGACAGAAAAGAGTGGCAGAGATGAGGCAGAATAAGAGAGTACTGAAAAAATATGATGACAGAAAGCAGCGTTGGCTGAGAACCTGTGTTGGTCTGGCTATTCTTTTTGTTGTGGCGCTGGCGGTATTTCGCTTTGTGGCGGGTGTTTCCTTTGTAAAGGGTGAATCCATGGAGCCGACCCTGCAGGATGGACAGCTGACGGCCTATATCCGGATCGTACCGGAGTATAAACGGGGCGATATCGTTTCGGTGCGTATGCCGTCCGGGGAATATTATGTGAAACGTGTGATCGCCGTGGGCGGTGATATCGTGGAAGTGAAAAACGGCCAGTTCTATATCAACGGAGAAGCCCTGGACGAGCCATATGCTCAGGGGCAGACAAAGCTTCCGGAAAATGGCATCACATCGCCATACACTGTAGAGGCCGGCAAGGTCTTCGTCGCCGGTGACAACCGGGAAAATTCCGTAGATTCCCGCACCTTTGGGGCTGTGCTGAAGAAAGAGGTGCAGGGGAAACTGGTATTCTTCTTTTAATCTTTTTAACAGATGAGGACGCAAAAGCAGTCTGTACAGCATCGTGGGAGTTGCAGCCGATGAGCATATATCGGCCGTGCACCCGGAAAAACAAGTGCTGTACGGACTGCTTTTTCATACAAAAATTTTTTTGAAAAAAGATACATGTTATAGTTGACTAACAGTAATAATTCCTGTTATTATCTAATCAAGAAATAATACTGACAAGAAAAAGGAGGCGATGCCGATGGTAAAGACCAGAAGAAGTAAGCAGCGGGATGCGATTATGGCATATCTGAAAAGCCGCACCGATCATCCGTCGGCGGAGCAGATCTATGAGAATGTGAAGCAGGAGATCCCCAATATCAGTCTTGGAACAGTCTACCGCAATCTGACGCTTCTCAATGATCTTGGCGAGATACGCCTGATCTCCGTAGGAACGGGCGCTGATCATTTCGATGCCAATGCCGCACCGCATGATCATTTCGTCTGCCGCAGATGTCAGCGGATTATGGATCTTCCGCATGTCAGCAGTAAAGCTCCAGAAACACTGGCAGAGCTTGGGTTTGACGGATTGGTAGAGGATTCCTGCACATACTATTACGGTGTGTGCGGCGCTTGTATCGACAGTGATACGAAGCAGTGACAGCGATTATTAACAGGCACAGCCTGATAATAAATAAAAAGAAACACAAAATTTTAAAATAAAAAGGAGACTACGAAAATGAAAAAATTTGTATGTAATGTATGTGGCTATGTTTACGAGGGAGAAGCAGCACCGGAGAAATGTCCGCAGTGTGGCGCACCGGCTTCCAAATTCACAGAGCAGTCCGGCGAGATGGCATGGGCAGCAGAGCATGTTGTAGGTGTTGCAGAGGGTGTCAGCGAAGATATCCTTGAGGACCTGAGAGCAAACTTCAACGGTGAGTGCTCCGAGGTTGGTATGTATCTGGCAATGGCTCGTGTAGCTTTCCGTGAAGGCTATCCGGAGATCGGTCTGTATTGGGAGAAAGCAGCTCACGAAGAGGCAGAGCATGCAGCTAAGTTTGCAGAGCTTCTGGGTGAGGTTGTTACAGACAGCACAAAGAAAAACCTGGAGATGCGTGTAGAGGCTGAGAACGGTGCTACAGCTGGTAAGACAGATCTGGCTAAACGTGCCAAAGCAGCTGGTTTGGATGCGATTCATGATACCGTACATGAGATGGCCCGCGATGAAGCTAGACATGGTCGTGCATTCAAAGGCCTGCTGGAGAGATATTTCGGCTAAGAAACTGCATAAAATATGGAATTTTACGAGAGAGAATCACGGAAGTGGTTCTCTCTTTTTGTTTTTTCATGCTGGCAGAATATACTTCAAATGAAAATGAAGTTTGTTTGAAGTGACATTGAAGTAGATATTGAAGTTATATTGAAGTAAGTTTGAAGTGGAAAAATAAAAGATAAGGAGTGGGAATATAGTGCCCACTCCTTTACATATGTTATATTATCTGTAACATTTCTTGCATGCACGATAGCCCTTTTTCTTGGCCTGTGCTTTCGTCAGCTTTTTCGTCTTTTTCATGCGGCTGCATTTCTTGTTTTTGTGATAACATTTGCCCTTTCCTGAGCTGGCAATGTACACGTAGGATGTTTTTGCCTTGGCCTGTACGTCAACGGCGGTTGTCGGCGGGATGACCACGAGTGTAGATGTGGCGATCATGATAGACAGCAGGTACGGCATGAGTTTCGCTTTGAGTTTTTTCATGGAAAAATTCCCTCCCTTCTTCATGCGTATATTGTAGCATAGAGTGAGCAAAATATGTTTTACAAATGTGATACATTTGTATATCAGAATGTAATAAGATTAAAAAAACAGAAAAGTAATATGGGAGGAAGAAAGTTTTTAAGGTTAAACCTGAAAAACTTATAGAAATAGCAGCACTTTTTCTGGTTTAACAGGGAAAATTATGTCGCCCCCGTTTACATTTGGCTCCAAATATGCTACTCTTCCAATATACGTCCAAACACAAGGATGGAGAGAGTACCATATACAAACGTGTTACAGAGAATCCCCGGTCGCTGAGAGGGGTGCATCAGTAGGATATGGGAACATGGCTCCGGAGAGGCGCACCGAGGTCGTCTTTTGACACTAAGGCTGCGACAGGTTCCGCCTGTTATAGCGGATAGGTATGTGCATGTACCTGCAGAGGCTGTTTTTGTGAGAAAGCAGTGAATGGAAGTGGTAACACGAGAGCATCGTCTTCCCCGTAGAGGGGGAGACTTTTTTTGTTGCCTTAGCATACGACACTTTTGCAGGTTTTGAAGAAAGGAGAAATGACATGAACAGAGGAAAATATTATATGACAACAGCGATTGCCTACACATCGGGCAAGCCGCATATCGGTAACACGTACGAGATCGTACTGGCAGATTCCATTGCCCGGTTCAAAAGACAGCAGGGCTACGATGTATTCTTCCAGACCGGTACAGATGAACACGGTCAGAAGATCGAGCTGAAGGCCGAGGAGGCCGGTATCACACCGAAGGAATATGTAGACAAGGTTGCCGGTGAGATTAAGAGAATCTGGGATCTGATGAATACTTCCTATGATAAATTCATCCGTACGACCGATACAGATCATGAGAAACAGGTACAGAAGATTTTCAAGAAGCTGTACGATCAGGGTGATATCTACAAAGGCTACTACGAGGGTATGTACTGTACACCGTGTGAGTCCTTCTTTACAGAATCCCAGCTGGTAGACGGTAAGTGTCCGGACTGTGGACGTCCGTGTACACCGGCGAAGGAGGAGGCTTACTTCTTCAAGATGAGCAAATATGCTGACCGTCTGATCGAGCATATCAATACGCATCCGGAATTTATCCAGCCGGTATCCCGTAAAAACGAGATGATGAACAATTTCCTTCTGCCGGGTCTGCAGGATCTTTGCGTGTCCCGTACCTCCTTTACCTGGGGTATTCCGGTAACGTTTGATCCGAAGCATGTGACCTATGTATGGCTGGATGCGCTGACAAACTATATCACCGGTATCGGCTATGACTGTGACGGGGAATCCAGCGACCTGTTTAAGAAAAACTGGCCGGCTGACCTGCATCTGATCGGTAAGGATATCATCCGTTTCCATACAATCTACTGGCCGATTTTCCTGATGGCACTGGATCTGCCGCTGCCGAAGCAGGTATTTGGTCATCCGTGGCTGCTGCAGGGTGATGGTAAGATGAGTAAATCCAAGGGTAATGTGATCTATGCCGATGATCTGGTAGATCTGTTCGGTGTGGATGCTGTCCGCTATTTTGTTCTGCATGAGATGCCGTTT
Source organism: Ruminococcus bromii (assembly GCA_963603285.1). Taxonomy (GTDB): domain Bacteria; phylum Bacillota; class Clostridia; order Lachnospirales; family Lachnospiraceae; genus UBA11957. The sequence goes on along the minus strand of CAVCMG010000024.1, from coordinate 34,738 downwards.
GAGAACGATGGTGTGATTACCTGGGAGCTGATGGTAGAGCGTCTGAATTCCGAGCTTGCCAATACGCTGGGTAATCTGGTCAACCGTACGATTTCCATGTCCAACAAGTATTTTGACGGCGTGGTAAAACAGACCGGCGTTACCGAGGATGTGGATGATCAGCTGAAAGCTGTATGTGCAGCAACGGTAGACAAGGTAGAAGCCAAGATGAATGAGCTGCGTGTGGCAGATGCGATGACGGAGATCTTCAATCTGTTTAAGCGATGCAATAAATATATTGATGAGACGATGCCGTGGGCGCTGGCCAAGGATGAGACAAAGAAGGATCGTCTGGCAGAGGTACTGTACAATCTGGTAGAGAGCATCTGTATCGGCGCCACTCTGCTGTCCTCCTTTATGCCGGAGACAACGGAGAAGATTCTGGCACAGCTGAATGCACCGGCCAGAGAGTACGACGATCTGAAGAACTTCGGTCAGTATCCGTCCGGTCAGAAGGTGACAGATGCACCGCAGATCCTGTTTGCCCGTCTGGATCTCAAAGAGGTTATGGAAAAGGTGGAAGTGATCAAGGCCGCACAGAAAGCAGCGACAGCTCCAGCAGAGCCGGAAAAGGAAGAGGCTGTGATCGATATTGAGGCAAAGCCGGAGGTTACTTTTGAGGAGTTTGGTAAGATGCAGTTTCAGGTGGGTGAGATCATTGCCTGCGAGGCTGTGAAGAAATCCAAAAAGCTGCTGTGCAGTCAGGTGAAGATCGGAAGTCAGGTAAAACAGATCGTGTCCGGTATCAAGGCTCACTATTCTCCGGAGGAGATGGTTGGCAAGAAGGTCATGGTTCTGGTGAATCTGAAACCGGCGAAGCTGGCTGGCGTGCTGTCGGAGGGTATGATTCTCTGCGCGGAGGATGCAGAAGGGAATCTGGCGCTGATGACACCGGAGAAAGAAATGCCGGCAGGAGCAGAGATCTGCTAAGATAAGGTGAAAACGCGGTGGGACTGTGAGAGACAGCCCCGCCGTATTTTATATAACAGTTGGAGTGAGTGATACGATGATTATTGAGACACATGCGCATTACGATGATGAGGCGTTTGATGAGGACAGAGAGTCCCTTTTGAAGAGACTGCCGGAGGCGGGTATTGGCCGGGTGATCAATGTGGGGGCGAATATAGCAACCACGGAGAACAGTGTGACGCTGGCGAAGCGGTATCCGTATATGTATGCGGCGGTGGGCGTGCATCCGGATGATGTGGAGGAGCTGGATGATGCGGCTGTGGCGAGGCTGCATGAACTGTGCCAGTGGGATAAGACGGTGGCGGTCGGGGAGATCGGGCTGGATTATTACTGGCATAAGGAAGAGGAGCATCAGAAACTGCAGCAGTACTGGTTCCGGCAGCAGCTCGCGGTCGCAAGGGAAGAGGGACTTCCGTTTATTATCCATAGCCGGGATGCGGCGAAGGATACGTTTGATATTATGACGGAGGAAAAAGCCGGTGAGATTGGTGGCGTGGTGCACTGTTTTTCCTATTCTGTGGAACTGGCCAGGGAATATGTGAAAATGGGGCTGTATATCGGTGTCGGCGGCGTTGTAACCTTCAAAAATGCCCGCAAACTCAAGGAGGTTGTGGCGGATATTCCACTGGAGCACATTGTTCTTGAAACCGACAGCCCTTACATGGCTCCGACACCTTATCGTGGTAAGCGAAACTGCTCTCTGTACTTACCGTATGTGGCCGAAGAAATTGCCCGGTTGAAAAATATTTCTGCCGAAGAGGTTGTAACGGTGACAGAGAAAAATGCCCGCAGATTATTTGCAAAACTTCGATAAAGACAGCTGTACCAGACGTTTAGAGATAACGTCCGGTACATCCGTCAATCCCCCTAATTTTCCTGTCATTTTTTGTACAATTTCCCCGACCGATTCTCCCGTACATTCATTGACTTTCATCTATACCGATTGGTATAATTAAACATAACAGTGGAACACTATGCACATTTTTACCGGAGAATATCATGGAAAATAAAGAAAATCTACTGACCTGTGCAAGAGATCTGTTCTACGCCAGAGGCTATGATGCGGTAGGCATACAGGAAATCGTAGACGCCGCCGGAGTTACCAAACCGACCATGTATTACTACTTCGGCAGCAAAAAGGGGCTGCTCGAAGAGCTGATGCGCCGGATCTTTGATGAGTTGCAGGAGCAGATGGAACAGGCAGCCGTCAGACGGCCGGAAGACCGCTTTCCGGACATTTTGTACCGTGTGGCTGATACGTTTTTGCATTATGCCGTATCGCACGAGAAGGAATACCGATTCGCTCTGGCGCTGTATTACACAGGAGAAGAAAATGAAGGCCATCTGGTGGTAAAGCCTCTGATCGGCAGATATTACAGCCGTCTGGTGCAGATATTTGCAGAAGCCGCGGATGAGCTTGGCAATATGCACGGCAGACAGAAGCAGTTTGCTCTGGGACTGCAGGGCATACTGGATACATCGTTTCTGTTGTACTGCAACCAGCCAAAGGCAGAACGGGAAGAATTTACAGAGGACAGGATCCGCAGTATCCTGCAGCAGTTTATGTACGGAATATATTCATAAGGAGGAACGATAGAATGTTAGAGAGCGAAATCAGATTCGGTGAGCTCGACCAGTATCTGTTTGGACAGGGGAACCATAACGACATCTATAAGAAGCTGGGTGCACATCCCGCAGAGACCGAAAAGGGAGAAAAAGGCTTCCATTTTGCTGTATGGGCGCCGAATGCGCTGTCAGTTTCAGTTATTGGCGAGTTCAATGCCTGGGGTGAGAAGGATGGCGGCAATTTCATGAAGAAAGTCGGCGAGATTGGTGTCTGGGAGACCTTTATTCCGGGCGTGAAGATCGGTGATATGTATAAATACCGCATTTCTGCCATGGATGGCCGGATTCTGGACAAGGCCGATCCGTATGGAAACTGGGCGGAGCTCAGACCGGGGACAGCGTCCAGAACAGCAGATATCAGTAATTTCAAATGGTCAGATGCTACATGGATGAAAAAGAGAGCGGAGTTTGATGTACATACATCCCCGATGGCAATCTACGAAGTACATCCGGGCTCCTGGAGAAAGCATCCGGCAACCGAAGAGGATCCGGAAGGCTACTACAATTACCGCGAGCTGGCTGTGGAGCTGGCAGAATATGTCAAGGATATGGGCTATACCCACGTAGAGCTGATGGGTATTGCCGAGCATCCGTTTGACGGTTCCTGGGGCTATCAGGTGACCGGTTACTATGCGCCGACATCCCGCCATGGTTCGCCGCTGGACTTCAAATATATGGTGAACTATCTCCATAAAAAGGGCATCGGTGTGATCCTTGACTGGGTACCGGCACATTTTCCGAAGGATGCCTGCGGTCTGGCTGAGTTTGACGGGACATGCTGTTATGAGCATCAGGATCCGCGACAGGGTGAACATCCGGACTGGGGAACGAAGATCTTTAACTATGGCCGACCGGAGGTCAAGAATTTCCTGCTGGGCAATGCGCTGTTCTGGATCGAGGATTTCCACGTTGACGGTCTCCGCGTCGATGCCGTGGCCTCCATGCTGTATCTGGATTACGGTAAGCAGGACGGCGGCTGGGTAGCCAATAAATACGGTGGCAATGAGAATCTGGAAGCGATTGCTTTCTTTAAGCATCTGAATACCTGTGTGCAGGGGCGCAATCCGGGCGTGGTAACGATCGCAGAGGAATCCACCACATGGCCGAAGCTGACGGCTCCGGTGGAGGATGACGGTCTGAATTTCTCCCTGAAATGGAATATGGGCTGGATGCACGATTTTCTTGATTATATGAAGCTGGATCCGTATTTCCGCAAGGACAACCACAATAAGATGACCTTCTCCATGACTTATGCATTCAGCGAGAATTTTGTTCTGGTGCTGTCGCACGATGAGGTTGTACATCTGAAGTGCTCGATGCTGAATAAGATGCCGGGCTATATGGAGGATAAGTTTGAGAACTTAAAATGTGGCTATGCCTTTATGACCGGTCATCCGGGCAAGAAGCTGCTGTTTATGGGACAGGAGTTTGGCCAGCTGCAGGAGTGGAGCGAGGCCCGGGAGCTGGACTGGTATCTGCTGAAGGAAGCACCGCATCAGCATTTACAGGAGTTCTATAAGGATCTTCTGCATATGTATAAGAAGTATCCGGCGCTGGGCCAGAATGATAAGGGATACGAGGGCTTCCAGTGGATCAATGCGGACGATGCCTACAGAAGTATATTCAGCTTTGTACGCTGGTCACCGACCGACAAGAACAATCTGCTCTTTGTGATCAATTTTACACCGATGGAGAGAAGCGATTACAGAGTCGGTGTGCCGAAAAAGAAAAAATACACGCTGATCCTGAACAGCAGGGATCCGAAATATGGCGGGAACTATACGCCGGAGACAGTATATACGGCGTCGGAATCTATCTGTGATGGACAGCCGTATTCGATCGGTTATCCGCTGCCGCCGTATGGTGTGGCTGTGTTCAAATTCTGATGAAAATGTATACAAAGGCTTGCTTGACAGTCGCCGTATAGAAATGCTATGGTATGTAAATACGACAGAAAAGAGGTTTGCATATATGAAGATTCGTAAGCTTTTGGCGACGGCTGTGAGTATGGTCATGGTTGCCGGTGTACTGCTGACAGGCTGTGGCAGCAAAAAGACGGCACAGATTGCTCCGTTTTCGGAGGCTACATGGGAAACGACAGAAAGTGATCTGGCAACGTTGGAGACGGGAGAGGAAGGAGAATCCTATCCGTCGATGTATTATGGACAGACACATACCTACGATAAGTCCTATCTGGATTATGACGGTACTGTAAAGTACATGTTCGATGACAAGGGTGCTCTGATGGGTCTGGCCTGGACGGTGGTAGCAGAGTCGGAGGCGCAGTATCAGGAGATTTATAATAAGTTAAAAGACACCCTGAAAAAACAGTATGGCGACAGCACAGACCGTTCCGGCACTTCCAATGCAGGAGATGCATGGTATACAGACGATGGCGATATCATCCTGATCGGTTCCAGTACGGATAAGCTCAAGGTCATCCAGTGCGGCTATCTGAATCCGGTCGTTTCCGGTGAGGACAACACAGATTATATCCGATCCTCGACAGCGTCCGAAACCAGTGAGACAGCGGAAGGTTCAGCTGGTTCGGTTGAGGGATCGCAGGCGGACGAAACGGTATCTTCTGGCAGTGAAGTATCGTCCACGGCAGAGAAGTCGGTAACAAAATAACAGTATAAAATAGGAAATGGCGAAAGCCGATATACAAAAAAGGTAAAATGCTCCTTTTAAATGTATATCGGCTTTTTATAGTTGTTTTAGCCTGTAAAAGGAAGCCTCAGAGGAAGCCCTTTTTGCTGGCGTGCATCATACAGAAGGTGTCGGTATTGCCTCACTGCCATACAGTTTGTCATAGAGCTGGTTGGCATCCGCTTCCGGCATGGACAAGACCGCAGTGTAGATTGGCTGAATAATTTCCGGAGATTCTTCAAGTTCGCTTGAGGCAGAGTTTACATCTTTGCCTTTGTGTACCTTTTTTATTACCTGGGAAATCAGACAGAGTTTCTTCCCGCGGGAAAGTCCCTGGGAAAGCTCGCCTCTCTTGCTTCTTCTTCAAAAAAATCACTCAAAAACTCGTCATTCAAAAAACAAAACCAACAGGGAAAAGAAATGTTATTTAAAGAGCGATATGTAAAAATAATTTTCCTTAAAAAATCAGAAAACACTTGCAAAACATCCACAGGTATTGTATATTGAAATCACAGAAAACCGAAACGTTTCGGTTTTGCAGAAAAGAACCAGTACACATTAAGTTAAGCTATATCAGGAGGACAAAGAAATGCCATTAGTTACTTCATCCAAAATGCTCGCAGATGCCAAGAAAGGCCACTACGCTGTAGGTGCTTTTAACGTAGAGAACATGGAGATGGTCAAAGCCGTTATCGCCGCAGCCGAGGAGCTGAAAGCACCGGTTATGATGCAGACCACACCGTCTACTGTAAAGTACGGCACACTTGAGACTTTCGCAGCTATCGTTAAGGCAGAGGCTGCCAAGACGGATATCCCGGTTTGCCTGCATCTGGATCATGGCAGCAGCTTTGAGCTGGCTGTACAGGCCATCAACGCAGGATATACTTCCGTTATGATCGACGGTTCCGGTCTTCCGTTCGAGGAGAACGTTGCTGTAACAAAGAAGGTTGTCGATGTGGCAAAGGCCGTTGGCATCCCGGTAGAGGCTGAGCTTGGTAAGGTTGGCGGTAAAGAGGATGATCTCGAGGCAGAGGCTGATAAATATACAGATCCGGAAGAAGCTAAGGAGTTTGAGGAGCGCACAGGCGTATCTTCTCTGGCTGTTGCCATCGGTACAGCCCATGGCTTCTATGTAGGTACTCCGGTCCTTGACAAGGACAGAGTCAAAGTGATCGCCGGTAAGGTAAACGCTCCGCTGGTACTGCACGGTGCATCCGGTCTGAGCGAAGAGGATGTTAAGACATGTGTAGCCAACGGTATGTGCAAGGTCAACTTTGCTACAGAGCTCCGTGTGGCTTACACAGATGCCGTAAAGAAGCTGTTAGCTGAGAAGCCGGAAACCTACGATCCGAAGAAGCTGGGTGTTGTAGGTATCGAGGCAGTCAAAGAGCAGGTTATGGCACGTATGAAGATGTGCGGCTGCGACGGCAAGGCTGATATCTAAACAGATATAAAAGCGGGGACAACCCTGCAGAAAGGAGAGGATATGGGAGCAACGATCAAGGATATTGCCCGTGAGACGGGACTGGGTCTTGCGACCATTTCCTCTTATTTAAACGGTGGCAATGTCCGGGAAAAGAACCGTATCAAGATCGAAGCGGCGATCGAAGCGCTGCATTTCGAGGTCAACGAGACGGCCCGGGGCTTAAAGACGAATAAGACAAAGACCATAGGTATCGTGATCCCGGAGCTGAACAATGTCTTCTGTGCCGAGATCATTTCCGAAGCAGAGGATATCCTGCGCCAGAACGGCTACGCAGCGATGCTTTGTGACTGCCGAAGCGATGTGCACCGGGAAGCAGAGGCCATCGAGTTTCTGCTGCACAAGCGGGTGGACGGCCTTCTGATCATGCCGACGGGGGAGCACAGCGGAAAGCTGACGGCTTTTGCAGCGCAGAAGCGGCCGGTAGTGCTGATCGACAGAAAGGTCAGAGGTGTGGAATACGACAGTGTGCTGGCGGATAATGAGGGCGCTGCCAAAGAGGCGGTAAAGCGTCTGGTAGAAGCCGGACATACAAGGATCGGCCTGATCTCCGGTCCACAGGAGATCTACACGGCCAGCGCCAGAAACTGGGGTTTCCAGAAAGCAATGATGGAGGCTGGCTTAAAGCTGACAGATTCCATGATGGTCTGCGGCGATTACACGATCAAGGGCGGAGCCCGGGCGATGAAAAAGCTGCACGAGACACATCCGGATATGACGGCGGTACTGATCTCCAACTACGAGATGACGGTTGGCGCCATGATCGAGATCAATGAGAGCGGTATCCGCGTGCCGGAGGAGCTGTCGATCATCGGCTTTGATAATCTGGAATTTGCCAAGGCGATTTCACCGTCTTTAAGCATCATGACACAGCCGACGAGACAGATGGCAACTGCGGCCGTGGAGCTTTTGCTGAAGCGTCTGGACGGGGATATGGATACCCCGGTACAGACGGTTATCCTGCCGACAGAATATGTAAAAGGCAGGTCGATAAAAACGATTGGAGCTGGCTGCACAGATGGGAAGCAGGGCGGTGCGGCTCATATTATGGGAGGTACTACATGAGAACCTGTTTACTGGGTATTGATATAGGCACCAGCGCCTGCAAGATCGCTGTTTTTGACGAGACCGGCGATGTGCTGGCATCGGGAAATGGTGACTACAATGTATATTATCCGCATCCGGGCTGGGCAGAGCAGGATCCGCGCGACTGGTGGAAAGCGATCTGTGAGACGATCCCGAAGGTGCTGGAAAAGGGAAACATCCGTCCGGAAGAGATTGCCGGTATCGGTATCGACGGCCAGAGCTGGTCGGCCATTGCGCTGGACAGTGACGGCGAGGTGCTGTGCAACACACCGATCTGGATGGATACAAGAGCACAGGATATCTGTGATGAAATGAATGCAAAGATCGGTGCGGCTACGATCCTGGAGCTTTGCGGCAATCCGCTGCAGCCGTCGTACACGACACCGAAGATCCTCTGGTATCAGAGAAATCTGCCGGAGGTGTATAAAAAAACAACCAAAATTCTGCAGTCCAACAGCTATATCGCCTATATGCTGACCGGACATCTTTCGCAGGATCTGTCCCAGGGCTATGGCCTGCACTGCTTTAACATGGCCAAAGGTACATGGGACAGCGATATGGCTAAGGAGTTTGGCTTTTCGACAGATCTTCTGCCGGACATCTATCCGTGCCATGCCATCGTAGGCAAGGTTACGGCGGCAGCTGCCAGAGCCTGCGGTCTGTGTGAGGGGACCCCGGTAGCAGCCGGTGGTCTGGATGCAGCCTGCGGTACACTGGGAACCGGTGTTTTACATGTCGGTGAGACCCAGGAACAGGGCGGCCAGGCCGGTGGCATGAGCATCTGTACCGACAGTCCGAAGGGCGATGCGCGTCTGATCCTTGGCTACCACGTTGTGCCGGACCGCTGGTTGTTACAGGGCGGTACGACAGGCGGTGGCGGTGTGATGCGCTGGCTGGAGCGTGAGTTTGGCGCTTACGAGCGGATCGCCGGAAAAGAGCAGGGCAAGAGCTCTCTGGATCTGTTCAATGAAGAGGCAGCGAAGGTACCGGCAGGCAGTGACGGTGTGATCTTCCTTCCGTATATGGCAGGTGAGCGTTCCCCGATCTGGGATCCGGACGCCAAGGGCGTGTTCTATGGCCTCGATTTTTCTAAGACCAAGGGCCATATGATCCGTGCGGCCATGGAGGGTACGGCGTATGCGCTGAAGCATAACCTGGATGTGGCCGAATCTGTGGGAGCAAAGGTCGATGTGCTGCGGGCCATGGGCGGTTCCGCCAATTCCCTGCTGTGGACACAGATCAAAGCTGATATTACCGGAAAGCCGATCGTTGTACCGGCATCCGATACGGCAACAACGCTGGGTGCAGTGATTCTGGCCGGTGTTGGTACCGGAGTATATAAAGATTTTGATGAGGCTGTAAATAAGACCATCGAGGTCAGGAGACAGCATGCACCAAATACAGAAAACCGCGCCGTTTACGACGCTGATTATGAAACCTACCTGGAGCTGTATCAGCAGCTGAAGGGTATCATGAAAAAAAGAGGAGGCAAGCAGTAATGGAAACAATGAAAGCTGGCGTAGTACACGCAAAATGTGATATTCGTTATGAGGACATCGAGAAACCGGTACCGAAAAAGGGACAGGTTCTGATCAAAGTAAAATACACAGGTATCTGTGGTTCCGATATTCCGCGTGTCAATGCAGACGCTGCACATTTTTATCCGATCGTTCTGGGACATGAGTATTCCGGTACGGTAGCTGAGGTCGGCGAGGGTGTTACAACGCTGAAAGCAGGCGACAGAGTAGCCGGTATTCCGCTGGTTCCGTGTATGAAATGTGAGGACTGCCAGAAGGGTAACTACTCTTTGTGCAAGCATTACGATTTCATCGGTTCCCATTCCTTCGGAAGCTTTGCCGAGTATGTATGCGTACCGGAAGCCAATGCCGTTAAATTTGACGACAGCGTATCCTTCCAGCAGGGCGCATTCTTTGAGCCGGCAACCGTAGCTTTACACGGTCTGGAAAGAACCAATTACAAGGGCGGCAAGACCGTAGCTATCCTTGGTGGCGGTACTGTTGGTATGATGACGATGCAGTGGGCCAAGATCTTCGGCGCCAAAGAAGTTGTCGTATTCGATATCGTAGATGAGAGACTGGAGCTGGGCAAACGTCTGGGTGCTACAGCCGGTATCAATACACTGAAAGAGGGCTTCATGGAGGAAGCCAAGGCCCTGACAGGCGGCAGAGGCTTTGATTATGTATTCGAGACAGCCGGAAATACCATCACCATGAAGATGGCTTTCGAGCTGGCAGCAAACAAAGCTGACGTATGCTTTATCGGTACACCGACCAAAGAACTGTCCTTCACCGTAAAAGAGTGGGAGAATATCAACCGTAAAGAGTTCAATCTGACCGGTTCCTGGATGTCCTACAGTGCACCGTTCCCGGGACATGAGTGGGACTGCGTAGCACATTATTTCGCAACAGGCGATCTGAAGCTGGATGATTCCTTTACCTTCAAGATCGTACCGCTCAGCAAGATCGACGAGGCTTTCGAGCTGTATAAGACACCGGGCACAGTAAAGGGTAAGATCCTGATCGACAGTGAGGCATAAGCATGATACTGACAGTTACGTTAAATGCATCAATAGATAAGAGATACGTCGTGGAAGGTGCTTCCATGGGCGAAGTCAACCGTGTAAAGGAGTGTACCTATACACCGGGCGGCAAGGGACTGAATGTTTCCAAACCGGCCTCCATCGCCGGAGCAAAGGTTGTAGCCACCGGCTTTGTTGGCGGCCATGCCGGACAGTATATTGTGGAATCCTTAAAACCGTTTGGCATTGAACCGGCCTTTTACCATGTAGAGGGCGAGAGCAGATCCTGTATCAATATCTGGGATACGGTAAATCATGTACAGACGGAGTATCTGGAGCCGGGCTTTACGGTAAGTGAAGAGGATTTTGTCGGTTTCACAGAGAAATTTAAAGAGCTGGTCAAAGAGGCCGATGTTGTGGCTATGTCCGGCAGTGTTCCGAAGGGACTCGACGGTCATGCGTACCAGACGCTGGTAAAGATCTGTAAGGACGCCGGTAAAAAGGTGATCCTGGATACCAGTGGTAAGATGCTGGAGCTTGGTATCGAGGCAAAGCCGACGATGATCAAGCCGAACATCGACGAGATCCGTATGCTGACCGGCAAGACCTGTGATAATTTCGAGGATATGCTGGATGCAGCCAAGGAGGTACATAAAAAGGGAGTGGATATCGTAGCTGTATCCTTAGGCGGCGACGGTTCCTTCGTTGTCAGCGACGAGGGTATCTTCAGGGCCAGAGTGCCGAAGATCGATGCGGTCAATACCGTTGGCTGTGGCGATTCGATGATCGCCGGATTTGCTCTGGGATTAAGTGAAGGACTTTCCGTAAAGGAAACCCTGCAGAAGGCCAGTGCGATCTCTGCGGCAGCAGCTCTGAGAGAAGAGACCGGTTTCTTTGTCAAAGAGGATATGGAGCGGATCTATCCGCAGGTACAGATCGAGGAGATCTGATGCTTCTAACAGCGGCAAAGGCCACAACATTTTCTGCTGAAAAAGCAGATATACAGTTGCAACAACACAGTGTATATGCACTGTATTGTATATAAGAGCATTCACCGCCAACTGGCGGTTTAAGCAAAAAAACAAGGAGGATTTTTACTATGGGTACAATCAATCCGGATGCAATTCCGAAAATCGTGTTAAACAACGGACAGGAAGTACCGTGCATCGGTATGGGAACCTTCGGTTCCGACCGTTTCACAGCAGATCAGGTATCTGAGGCTGTTTACGGTGCCATCAAAGCCGGTTATCGTATGTTCGACTGCGCAGCCTGCTACGGCAACGAGGATATGATCGGTGACGTCTTCCAGAGAGCCTTCCGTGACGGCCTCTGCAAGAGAGAGGATCTGTTCATCATGACAAAGGCATGGAACGATATGCATGGCGATGGCGATATCCTGATCGCTCTGGCAAAGAGCTTAAAGGATCTGAAGCTGGACTATGTGGATATGTACTTCCTGCACTGGCCATTCCCGAACTACCATGCACCGCACTGTGACGTAGATTCCCGTAACCCGGATTCCAAACCGTTCACTGTAGAGCGTTTCATGAAGACATGGAGACAGATGGAGCGTCTGGTAGATATGGGTCTGACAAAGGGTATCGGTATGTCCAGTATGACAATCCCGAAACTGGAGGCTACTCTGCCGCTTTGCCGTATCAAACCGGCTATGTGCGAGTTTGAGGAGCATCCGTGCTTCCAGCAGGAAGAAGTCTTCAACTATTTAAGAGGCCATGGCATCCAGCCGGTAGGTTTCATGCCGCTTGGTTCTCCGCAGAGACCGGAGCGTGATATGGAGCCGGGCGATATCGCTGATATGAAGACACCGATCATGCAGGAGATCGCAGCTGCACACAACTGCCATCCGGCAATCATCTGCCTGAAATGGGCCGTACAGAGAGGCGCTATTCCGATTCCGTTCTCCGTATGGGAAGCTGAATATGTCAGCAATCTGGCAAGCACCATCGACAACGATCCGCTGACAGAGGAAGAGATGGAGAAGATCAAAACTCTGGAAGCCAACAACCGTCTGGTTAAAGGACAGGTATTCCTGTGGCCGGGTGCAAAAGACTGGCATGACCTGTGGGATGAGAACGGCGAAATCACAAAATAAGCCATAACTTTTCCACAACGAAAAACACAACACACAAAAACGAAAACACATATTAAAAACACAAACACAACACATAAAAAGTCGGGCTGCTGTTATCTGAAAGGGGTGACAGCAGCCCGCTTTTTTGGAAAGGGTACATGTATATAAAAGGATGCAGCGAACTTTGTACAGTTCGGTGTATAGACAAAACGGGACTTTCCTCATATACTGAAAAGGATGAAATCAGATAAGGAAGGTATAGTTTATGCATACATATGACGTCATTATTATCGGAGCCGGACCGGGAGGTATCTTTTCTGCCTATGAGCTGATGAAGCAGGCACCGCAGCTGAAGGTGGCTGTATTTGAGGCCGGTCATGCCTTAAACAGGAGAAAATGTCCCATCGACGGCGACAAGGTCAAAACCTGTATCCATTGCAAGACCTGCTCGATCATGAGTGGTTTCGGCGGAGCCGGTGCTTTTTCTGATGGAAAATACAACATTACCAACGATTTCGGCGGCACGCTCTACGAGCATATCGGCCGTAAGGAAGCGCTGGATCTGATGCACTATGTGGATGATATCAACATGGAGTATGGTGGAGAGGGAACACGCCTTTTCTCCACTGCTGGAACGAAGTTTAAAAAGGTCTGTATTCAGAACAAGCTGAAGCTTCTGGATGCATCGGTGCGCCATCTGGGCACGGATATCAATTATATTGTACTGGAAAATCTGTACAAAAAGCTCAGTGAGACGGTGGATTTCTATTTTGACACACCGGTCGATACGATCCGCGTGGAAGAGGATGGTTACAGTGTAGTCTGTGGTGACAAGAGCTACAGCTGCAAAAAGTGTATCGTATCCGTCGGCCGCAGCGGCAGCAAATGGATGCAGCATATCTGCGAGGAGCTGGATATCCCGACGAAATCCAACCGTGTTGATATCGGTGTACGTGTTGAGATTCCGGCAGTCATCTTCTCCCATCTGACTGACGAGCTGTATGAGAGTAAGATCGTGTACCGTACAGAGAAATTCGAGGATAATGTCCGCACGTTCTGTATGAACCCGAACGGTATTGTCGTTAATGAAAATACCAACGGTATCATCACCGTAAACGGTCACAGTTATGAGGGCAAGGAGAAGCAGACGGAAAATACCAACTTTGCCCTGCTGGTTGCCAAGCATTTCTCCGAGCCGTTCAACGACAGTAACGGCTACGGCGAGAGCATTGCCCGTCTGTCTAATATGCTGGGCGGCGGCGTTATCGTGCAGCGTTTCGGTGATCTGGTGCGTGGCCGCCGCAGTACGGAGCGAAGGATTGAAGAAGGTCTGGTCACACCAACCCTAAAGGCAACCGCCGGGGACCTGAGTCTGGTACTGCCGAAGCGTATTCTCGACGGTATCATCGAGATGATCTATGCCCTGGATAAGATCGCACCGGGTACAGCCAACGACGATACCCTGCTGTATGGCGTGGAAGTTAAATTCTACAATATGGAAGCCGACATCGACGAACATCTCGAAAGCCGTTACAAGGGTCTCTATCTGATCGGCGACGGCAGCGGTGTCACCCATTCCCTGTCCCACGCATCGGCCAGTGGTGTGTTTGTGGCGAGAGAGATTGCGGGAGAGATGGAAAATTAAAAATCAAAGAAAAACATATGTTGAGCGTTTGTTCGTTCCTTAATGGAGAGTGGATAGACGCTCTTTTCATTCCTGGTTTCAAAAAATGAAAAAAATTACAGTTTTGAAACTGCAAACTTGCATATACTGTTTATGACAAGTATAATAAGCACTGTGGAGCGTTTTCAAAAAATGAAAAAATTTTAACTTTTGAAAGTGGGTGGCTATATGAAAACCATTATAAGAGAAAAGTACCTTGATAGAATCATCGAATTGAACGGGACTCCGGATATTAAAATTATTACAGGCATTCGACGTTCCGGGAAATCAAAGCTGATGCAGGCATATATGGAGTATCTGAAAAGTCATTTTGAAAATATCAATATTATCTTTATTGATTTTATGGATTTGGCATACGAAGAGATCAAGGAATACCATGCGTTGCACACATATGTGGAAGAACACTATCAGGCAGGAAAAGCAAATTATCTTTTTGTGGATGAAGTGCAGATGTGTCCGAAATTCGAGCTGGCCATTAACAGTCTGTATGCAAAAGAAAAATATGATATCTACGTGACCGGTTCGAATGCTTTTCTGTTAAGTGCGGATTTAGCCACGCTATTTACCGGACGCTATATGGAAATTCATGTATTTCCGTTTAGTTTTCAGGAGTATTGCAGGTACAACGACGATGTGCATGACAAGGATAAACTGTTTGACGAGTATTCCCTGAAAGGAGGTCTGGCGGGTTCCTATGTTTACAGAACGGAGAAAGACCGGACAAATTACATCAAAGAAGTCTATGAAACAATCGTAACAAGAGATCTGGTACAGAAATATGCTTTGCCGGATACGCTGGTTTTGCAAAGATTGAGTGAGTTCCTTATGGATAATATCAGCAATCTGACTTCACCAAATAAAGTCAGTCAGCTTCTGACGGCGAATGATACACCGACGAATCATGTAACGATCGGCAGGTATATTAAATATCTGTGTAATGCGTTTGTGTTTTACGATATTAAGCGTTATGACATCCGGGGAAAGAAGTACCTTGAAAGCTCTGAAAAATTTTATCTCTGTGACAGTGGTATCCGATATGCGATTCTTGGCGGCAGAAATATGGACTATGGCAGAGTGTATGAAAATATAGTATGTATAGAACTTCTCCGCCGTGGTTACGATGTTTATGTAGGAAAGCTGTATCAGAAAGAAATTGATTTTGTAGCACAAAGAGACAGTGAAAAAATTTATATTCAGGTAAGCGATAACATTTCCGGGCAGGAAACTTTTCATCGTGAAGTGTCACCACTTCTTCAGATACGGGATGCCTACCCCAAATTGATTATCGCCAGAACAAAACATCCCAAATACAGTTATGAAGGTGTAGAAATTTATGATATTGCCGACTGGCTGTTACAGGAATAACAGATAAATAAGAAACTTACAACAGTATATACAAAAGGCAGGCTGCCGTTATCGTAACAGATACCGGCAGCCTGTCTTTTGTATACTTGCAACACATTTGCAAGTAGCATTATACATAATGGAACCGTCAAAAAGAAATGGTCAGATTTACCGAAAAAAGGAGCAAATGTTTGGCCGCTCATAAATTTCTTAGTGAGTTGTTGCCGGTGCGGGAATACTTTAGAATGTCATGTAGACACAGAAAAACAGGATGTATACAGACAAATGGAAGAAAAATATAAAGCTCTTATAACGCAGCTGCAATCTTACGGGAGTGTTGCCGTAGCTTTTTCCGGAGGCGTAGATTCGACATTTCTTCTGGCAGCGGCAAAAGAGGCGCTGGGAGGTCAGGTACTGGCGATCACGGCCTGTCCCTGTTCCTTTACGAAGCGTGAAAAAGAAGAAACCGAGAGGTATTGTCAGGACAGACAGATCCGGCAGATTTTCTGCCCGGTAAATGAGCTGGAAATCGAAGGATTTGCCCAAAATCCACCGGATCGTTGTTATCTTTGCAAAAAAAGTCTGTTTCAGAAAATGCTGACGATAGCAAAGGAACATCATATTTCCACATTGATGGAAGGCTCCAATATGGATGACCGGTCAGATTACCGGCCCGGAGTCAGGGCTATCCGGGAGCTGCAGGTGAAAAGTCCGCTGCAGGATGCCGGATTATATAAAGCCGAAATACGTCTGCTGAGCCGGAGGATGGGACTTCCCACCTGGGACAAGCCTTCATTTGCCTGTTTGGCCTCCCGCTTTCCCTACGGTGAGGAGATCACCAGAGAAAAGCTCCAGATGGTGGAACAGGCAGAGGAGTATCTGAGAGAAACGGGATTTTCCCAGTTCCGTGTAAGAATGCACGGACAGATGGCACGTATTGAGGTGCTGCCGCAGGAAATTTCCTGTTTTCTGCAGGAAGACATCAGAAAATGCATTACAGACAGATTCCGTCAGCTGGGATTTACCTATGTGACGCTGGATCTGGCCGGTTACCGTACCGGCAGCATGAATGAAGTATTGCGTTACAGTTCGCAAAAAAGCAGTGAACTGTAACCATATGGCTGCAGACAGACGAAAAAGGAGGATACATCTATGCTGTACACAAAAGAAGGTCTGCTGTTTGTGATCCAGGTGGATCATGTCAATGGCGAGATTCTGGGCAGTGTGATCGACAGCTTCTATGAAGCCGGGGCAAAAAATGTACAGGTGGTGAGTGCTGTGACAAAGAAAAACAGACCATCCTATATGATCTTTGTGGATGGCCGCTCAAAGGATGCAGAAGCCATTGAGCGGGTGATCGTGCAGGATCTGGCATCGTCCGGCTGGCACAGGATCGCAACGGAGCATCGCCATACAGATGTTTCGATAGAAACAAGAGAAATCCGGATTATTACAGAGAAAGAAACATTTACATTCCCGGTACAGGGAAAAGTCATTAACGGAGAGATACAGCATGCCCGTCCGGAATATGACTGCTGTACGGAATTAAAAATGCTTCTGGCGAAAAAAGCAGGTCTGCATGTGCCGCTTCGACGGGTCACACAGCAGATAGAAACTGTTTTTTCTGAAGATATAAAAGAAATCATATTTAAGGAGGATTAAGGATATGCGATATGACAAATGTAAGGTGCTGACAGCTGCACAGACAGCCGCACTGGCAAACGAATCCCATCTTACCAATGACCGTATCGAGGCGCTGGCAGGAGGACATGGTATGGTAAATATTGCCGTACATGCAGTAGCCAATGTTATTGTTGAGGAGATCACAGGTGGCGGTACAGTATCGATCAAGTTTGCGGATGTCCGCCATCTGCCGGTAGAGACGATCCTGAAAAAAGCCATCGCTGCAGCCAAAGATGCCGGTGCCGATGGTGCGAATGCCGCACTGATCACAGCTGTTATGATGTATCTGGCAGGATCAGCCGCTCAGGTAGGTATTCCGGCCGGTAACAGAAAGCTGGGTGCAACCTGCCGTATGCTGGCCGGTGTGGACAGATGCGGTGTCAGTGCGATTCCAACAGCAAAAATGAACAGCAAAATTTCTGCATTCCCTGCAGTTCTGGCCATCAATCAGGCTATGATGAATGGTGAATTATCTCCGATCAGCGGTCACAATGTACCGGAAAATGTAGGTGGTGGTCCGCTGTATGGCCACAGTGCCCTTGGTGAGGATATCATTTGGCCGCAGATGGCTAAAAAGGGCGCAGAGATCGGCACAAAGGCCATGATCGACGCTATGGCAGGTGCCGGTATCCATCCGAGCCCGTTCTTTGCGGCTCTGTTTGGCGCAGCCGCTATTCTGGAAATCATTCATCCGGATGCAGAAGTTCCGGAGAGCGAGGGAAATTATGGCCGTACAACATCTGTACGTCTGGTCGGCAAAGCAGCTGTAGAGGCAGCCGGTCTGCCGGAAAAACTGCACATGCATATTACGGATCAGGAATTTGATACAGCACAGGTCGTAGGTGATGTTGCACTGATCCTGAAGGATATCGGCGGCCCGGCTGTTATCGGTATGATGGTACTCGAAGAGATTCTGGCCTGCTTTAAAGAGCCCTTCAGTGGCGGTTTCTCCTCCTGCCCGGTCAATGCACCGCTGGGACATCAGTGTGCGTACGCCGTAGCTGTTATGAAAGCTCTTCTGGAAGAGGATGCTGACGAAGAAAAAATTGCAAAGGCACTGATTGAGGAAAGACTTGGTAATTCCCTGAATCCGGAATCCTCCGTTGTGTCTCTGTATCTGATCCCGAGAAAGGCAAATGAGGTACACGGCGGTCCGGTTACAAAGCTGATGATCAAAGCGTCCATGCCGGGTACGGTAAAAGCCATTTATAAAAAGGCAAAATATACCTATGAACAGCTGGAGGAGGGAAAAACGCTGACAGAGATCGTCAAAGCACTGGATGATGAGAGACTGGCTACCGTAGAAAACAGAGCAGGTCTTTTGTTCAGTGCCATGACAGGACAGGATGTGACTGTGAAGGTTGAAAACCTGCACAGCGCAGCCAGACGTACCGCCAAGCTGGTAAAGAAATACTGGTCCTT
Organism: Ruminococcus bromii; assembly: GCA_963603285.1. GTDB lineage: Bacteria > Bacillota > Clostridia > Lachnospirales > Lachnospiraceae > UBA11957. Next base: position 16,122 of record CAVCMG010000024.1, on the reverse strand, counting down.
CGACGCTTATGCGGACGTGACGGTTACCATGGGCGATCAGAAAGCCGTTATGCCGGGATTTGTACATGATATTATTCCGAAGGTATGCCAGGGTGAGTGCCAAGATGTGGCCTGGGCCGTTCCGCTGGGCGCAGCTGTTATGGATGATCTGGCACTGTCCGGCTGTAATATCCTGAACGCTGTTATTCCGGTAGCTGTGGCAAGTGCCATGAAGGATGAGGATCCGAAGGTGCTGGCAGAGGAAGCAGAGAAGGCAGCTTATGTAACGGCAGGTATTCCGGGCTGCAAGGCCCATGGTACGGCCATCGGTAAGCTGGCAAAAGCCATTGTATCCGAAATGTAACCGGCACGGCGTATCTGACGAGGATACAGTACACTATACTATACATAGTCTTAACCTAAACATATACTGAAAACAGAGGGCATGGTTATCAAAGACTGTGCCCTTTGTTGACGAAAGAAGGGAAAATAAATGCAGATCAAAGAGATCCTGACGGAAGTCAGTGAACAGAAAATGTCTGTAGAAGAAGCGCTCTTAAAAATCAAGAAAAAGCCGTTTGAAGATCTGGGCTATGCAAATATCGATTATCACCGGGAGGTCCGACAGGGAAATGCAGAGGTCATTTACGGTGCGGGCAAATCGGTAAAACAGATCCTCGGCATCGTTGCCAGTATGCTGCAGGCGGGGCAGGAACGGATCCTGATCACCCGGCTGTATAAGGAAGCGGCAGAGGCGTTGTCAGCCCAGTATGCGCTGCATTATGCCGAAGATTCCCATATCGGTATGATCGGCGATATGCCAAAACCGGACGGGACGGGGAAAATTCTGATCGTGACAGGCGGAACCAGCGACATCCCGGTGGCGGAGGAGGCTGCATGGACTGCAGAGGCCATGGGCAATGAGGTACAGCGGGTCTATGATGTCGGCGTCGCCGGTATCCACCGGACACTGGCACATCTGGACGATATTATGAGTGCGAATGTGATCGTAACCATTGCTGGTATGGAAGGCGCGCTGGCCAGCGTGGTTGCCGGTCTGACAGACTGTCCGGTGATCGCAGTGCCGACAAGCGTCGGTTACGGTGCATCCTTTCAGGGCGTGGCAGCACTGTTGTCCATGCTCAATTCCTGCGCAAATGGCGTGGCAACGGTCAATATTGATAATGGGTTTGGTGCGGGCTGTCTGGCCAGCATGATCAACCATCGGAGGTGAATCGTGTGAGCAGTTTATTTTTAGCATGTGACAAAGGTGCGGCTGGCGATATGATCACAGCGGCCCTTCTGGAACTTTTTGAAAAACCGGAGGAAATGGTACAGAAGCTGAATGCCATGCATGTGCCGGGTGTGGAATATATGCCGGGAAGCGTAAGAAAGTATGGCATACAGGGAAATACGATGACGGTGCTGGTGCACGGGGAAGATGAAGAAGATGTGCTGGGAGATCATTATGAGCATTTCCGTAAATATGGCCATCTCCATGAGGACAACGATAAACATGCCCATGAACATCAGCATGAGGACGGCAATGCCCATCCCCATGTCCATATGTCCATACAGGATATCCGGCATATTGTGGAGCATATACAGATCCCGGAAAAGGTTCGGGAAGATATCCTGCAGGTGTATGGAATCATTGCAGACGCAGAAGCAAAAGCTCATGGCTGTCCGGTGAGTGAAGTGCATTTTCATGAAGTCGGTGCGATGGATGCCATTGCGGATGTAACGGCTGTATGTTTTCTTATCGATGCTCTGCAGCCGGAGAAAATCGTGGCTTCCGAAATCCGTGTGGGAAACGGCACTGTAAAATGTGCGCATGGCATCCTTCCCGTACCGGCCCCGGCGACGGCAAATATTATACAGGGGTTGCCCTGGGCGCATGGCCGGATCGACGGTGAGATCTGTACGCCGACAGGAGCGGCACTGATCCGGTATTTTGCAGATGCATTTGCAGCAGAACCAGTCACATCTGTAAAAAGAAAAGGTATCGGTCTCGGCAAGCGGACGTTTTCCAGTCCAAGCTATTTTGCAGCGTGGACATTTGAAGAGTAAGAGAAATGCATATTTCCTCCTGCTTTCCACATACTACCCATATCACACAAATTATGGAAAGTATGTACGAAGCAGGAGGAATTTTTATATGAAAGCTACAGGGATTGTGCGGCGCATTGATGATCTCGGCAGAGTTGTTATCCCAAAAGAGATCCGGCGTACGCTGCATCTTCGGGAAGGCGAGCCGATGGAGATCTTTACGGGAAAAGACGGGGAAGTTATTCTGAAAAAATATTCCCCGGTGGGGGAACTCAGCGAGCATGCCGTCAGGGTGGCGGAGACGGTTTCGCAGATCACGGGATATCTCGTCTGCGTGACGGACTGTGACCAGGTGATCGCAGCCTGTGGACCCGGCAGTAAGGAGTATCTGGGACAGCCGTTAAGTGAGCAGGTGGAACAGCTGATCCAGGAAAGAGAGGGGCGGCAGTACAAAACAGGCATACAGCTGCTGAAGGATAAAGTCTCTGAACGGGACAAACAGCCGCAGCTGATCTGTCCGATTCTTCATTCCGGTGACGTACACGGAGCCGTGATCCTGTGTGGCCGTCCGGACAAACCGGTGCCGGGGCAGGTGGAATATAAGATCCTGACCGTGGCGGCAGGCTTTCTGGCAAAGCAGATGGAATAGCCCAGGTGGTGTGAAAAAAATCCGGCAACTATGAAAATGAATAGTATCTTATAAATTCCCTAATATCTTCCAAAAGATAAGTTAATCGCCTATCATAAGTGCCATCAGAAACAATTCTTTTGGAGGTAAACTTATGTTAAACGAAAAAGTACAGAGTGTATTAAAAAACAGTATGTGGGATCTGGCAACCTGTGCAGATGGTGAGCCGAATGTTGTGCCGGTGGCATTCAAAGATGTGACAGAGGACGGTAAGCTTCTGGTAGGTGATGTATTTCTGGACACAACACTGAAAAATATCAAAGCAAATGGCGGTAAGATCGCAATCTCCGCATACGATGCCAAAAATCTGGAAGGTTATCAGATCAAAGGAACAGCAGAGTATGTAACCGAAGGCGCTATTGTTGATACATTTAAAGCCATGGTGGAAAAAATGTTCAACGGTGCAGCCACAGCCAAGGGTGCGCTGATCATTACTCCGGAGCACGTAATCGTGACCACACCGGGAGCTGAGAATAAGAAAGAGCTGTAAACTTACTCATAAATTTCATAGTAACTTTAAACTGACATGCAAATATTCTATACTAAAGCGGGAAACGAAGAAAGCTCATGAAAGTACAGTGTTTTACAGGAGGAAACAATTGCAATGGCGAAATACGAGAAAAAAATAGAAGTGGATATCCGCTGTCCTTTGGAGTATGGATTGTCAGTGTTTGGCGGTAAATGGAAGTCCAGAATTATCTGTGTGCTGGCCTCCAGACAGACGCTACGTTACAGTGAAATCCGTAAGGAAATGTATAATATTACGGATGCCGTGCTGGCAGCTACTTTAAAAGAGCTGATTGCAGATGGTATTATAAAACGTAAGGCCTACGATGAGATTCCGCCCAGAGTGGAATATTCGCTGACGGAAAAGGGAGCATTGGTTGTCCCGCTTCTGCAGAACATCTGTCAGTGGGCGGGAATCTTTTATAAGGAAGACAGTGAAAATACGATGACCCAGTGCCAGAAATGTGATCACCGGGGATAAAGAGTATAGCCAGACCTGAAAGAAACTGGAAAAGATCTTTCGGGTCTGGCTATATGATTATTGCCTTAGTATGTAAAAGGAAGCTCCGGTGGAGGTTACTTTTACTTTTTAATAACGATAAACTGCTGACTCTCAAACGTCGGAAGCTCAATCTCCCAACCGGCATCGGTCTTTACAACCGGCAGCTCCTGTTTTTCAGGGTATACGCACTCTGCGGACTGTACGGGTTTTGTAAACACCAGCTTACCGCCGCTGACCGGCAGTGTCTCGCCGTGGTAGCGGTTGGCGATCGTGGAGATCTGGTGTACCTGATAGCAGTCGTCCTCTTCAAAGAAAGCGGTGCGCAGGATATCCGGAATGTCGGTCTCGTTCTTGACAACCGGTGTGATATCGAGAATCTGTAAAAGGTCACGGAAGAAGTCCGGTGTATCACGGTAGGTCTCTCTCTGGGACATCGTGAAGTAATCAAATGCCAGACGGATGACCTGACCCTTGCCAACGGTGTTGATGGTTACAGCCGGGATATCGGAAGCTTCGACTGCCGGCGGCGGACTCCACCAGTTGATCCATTCGGTCGGTGAGCAGGCTACGCTTGGCAGAGCGAAGGTGGCCAGCGTTTTGGCTGTTTCCGGCTTGGTTTCTATGAAAAATTCGCTGACCGGCGGAGTTGTGCAGGACAAAAGTCCCTTAAACTGTGCCGGATCGACGGCTTTGATATAAGCGCTCCAGTCGTTCTGGGCATATTCATCATGAACTTTGACAAAGGATGTACCTGTCAGCTCGTCCACGGAAGCGCCAGAGAGACCGGTCTTGCCGCTGATCATGAGCTTGCCACCCTTTTCGGTGTAGGTCTTTAAGGTGGCTAAAAGCTCCGGTGTGGTCACATAGACCTCCGGCAGCAGGATCAGGTCATAATCGGCCAGAAGCTCGCCGGTGATACTGTCCACCGGAAGTACAGTATACGGTACTTTGGCCTGCTCGCAGGCGATCATGGCACCGAGGATCGCATCAGTATGCGGACTGTGGCGTTTCATACGGATAATCGCATCGGCCTGGAAAGCGTCCGGACCGGCAGCCTTGGAGGCATCGCTCTGTACGATACCGATACTGCGTACCGGGCGGCGTGTCTGGGTCAGATACGGAGCCAGTGTCTTTAATTCATGGAAGACCGCACCGAGCCGGCGGGATTCCTCATGTTCGAGTGTACCATCGATGTGCTGGGAGCCAGAGTACATACCGACACGGCAGCCCTGGGCAGCGATGGAGGACAGGTCACAGATATACTGGGTGGCCTTGTCATAGTTGTAAACGGCACTGGCCTCGCCCGGTGCCAGCATCGGATACATGCCGACAGCGGTATCTCTGGCGTAAGCGGAGGAGAACCAGTTGTCCTTTAACAGCGGCTCGCTGTACTGATAGTCCAGTTTGTCGCGGATATATTTCGGGTAGTGGCATGCAAAGTTGATTGTGATCGCCAGTGTCGGATCGATCGCTTTTAAACGGCCCGAAAGCTCATCGTAAAAGTCAGCGGCGTTGTCATCCAGGAAGGTGGTAACGTCGTTTTTGTGTGCCTGGATATCGGTCTGGGATTCTGGCAGCATGTAGCCGAAGCGGTTCTGGAACTTTTTGCGGCAGGTGTCGCAGTAGCACAGGGATGCGCCGAAGATATCCAGAAACAGGGAATCCGGGTGATAATTGCTGATGATCTCCTCCAGCTGGGACAGGGCATATTCACGGTAACCCGTCTGGTAGCACATCAGGCTCCATTTGGCATAGAGATCATCACGGATTAACGGTGTACCGTCGGCCTTGCGCACGCGCCATTCGGGGAAGCGTCTCGCAGCGCCCTCATCGTATTCGATGCAGTAGTAGGCAACAAATTCGATGCCTTTTTCAGCTGTCTTGTCTCTGACGGTGCGGATCCAGTCTCCTTTGACACCGGCATGCTTCTGGGCGCCAGGTACTTTGGAGTCATAGTAGGTCACACCCCAGTGATCCTTGCAGTACACCATGAGTGAGTCTATGTTGGCTGTTTCAAAGAAATGGTCATACTCCTCGATATCCATGTGGCCAAGCGGCACGATCGGAGGCTGGGGAGAATGATGATCGATCAGATAGCAGCGTTTCGTGTTTTTGAATTTTTCGCTCATCGTTCATTCCTTTCTGAAAATAATAGACTGTATATGACCGTAACGTTACCGTTTCGGCATATTGCTTGTATTATAGCATCGGTTTTTGTGACATTCAACAAAAGTGTATGTAAAATTTCGGTTGATTTTTCTGTGCAAAATGGGGAAAATGCAAAGGATAATTAAAAAGAAGCACAAGACTATTGACAATAAATGTCGGTTTCGCTATCTTAAACATATAGTAAAACTGTAAAAAACAAAGAAAAACACAGCGTTTTGCCGAAAAATGAACATAATTATTTCTGACAAATCCAAAATACTGCACGGGTTGACTAGTTGAGGGTTTGCTTTTTAAAAATGTTCAGTGGTCTGACCACTAAGAGGAGCTATTATGGACAATATGGAAAAAAAAGATCTGCTCTCCCTGACCCATACGGGGGACGAATACAACCGCTATATGAATGCGGTGGTACCTCCGATATTCATGAATTCCCTTCATGCCTATGACAGTGTGGAGCAGTACAATGGCGTTGATATCTTCGCGGATGACAGTTTCGTCTACGGACGCGACGGTAATCCGACCGTACATATATTAGAAAGAAAGATTGCCGAGTTGGAACATGGCTCCAGAGCTGTAGTCTTTGCCTCCGGTATGGCGGCCTTTACAGCGGCTGTTATGGCGACCTGCAAGGCCGGCAGCCACGTGATCTGTATGAAGGATGTGTACATGCCGGTCAAGCGCATGTTTGCCACAATCTTCGGACCGAAGTTTAACATGACAATCACCTTTGTGGATGGTACCGATCTGCAGGAGATCGAGGATGCCGTACAGGACAATACGGATCTGATGATTCTGGAAAGTCCGGCAACCTTCGTATTTAAAGTGGTGGATTTGAGAGCCATCGCTGAGATCGCCCACCGCAGAGGATTCAAGACATACATCGACAATTCGTGTCTGTCCCCGATCTTCCAGAAGCCTCTGGATATGGGCATAGATATCGTGATGCACACGATGTCAAAATTCATCGGCGGACACAGCGATATCATCGGCGGCGTTCTCGTAGGAAAAGACGAGGATATGATGCGGATGATCATGACCCAGATGCGGGAGCTGTTCGGCGGCATCATGGGACCGATGGAAGCGTGGCTGACGATCCGGGGACTGCGTACCCTGGACACCAGAGTCCATACCCTTGAAAAGACAGGTATGGCTGTTGCCGAATATCTCGAACAGCATGAAAAGGTGAAAAAAGTTTATTATACAGGTTTACAGTCACACCCGCAGGCGGACATCATCGCCAGACAGCAGAAAGGCCACACGAGCCTGATGAGCTTTGAACTGGTGGATGAGAACCCCGAAACGGCCATCCAGCTGGCCAACAGCCTGAAGCTTTTCTTAAAGGGCTGCTCCTGGGGCGGTCACGAAAGTCTCGTGATCCTTCCTTTATTAAAGGAGCCGGATGAGGCCATCGAACTGATCGGTGGTAAGCGGGGACTGATCCGCATTTACTGCGGACTCGAGGGCAGCGACAATCTGATCGCTGATCTAGAACAGGGATTAAAACAGCTGTAGGGCAAAGAACTACAGGTTTTAATATAAAGACTATGGGAGAAGCTGCCGGCGGCAGATATTCTGTAGGATATCAAGAGTCATGGAAACACCATGAGAAGGAGGAAAACATGAAGAGAAAAGTAGTCAGTCTGGTCATGGCAGCAGCTATGGCAGCCACACTGTTCACTGGTTGTGGCGGTAACTCCGGAAATGCAGGAGGAAGCACAGCAGGAAGTACAGCAGGATCTGAAACTTCCACCGCAGGTTCCGAGACCGGAACAGCCGACAGCGGAGATGTCAAGGAGTTAAGCTTTCTGGACGTATCCCCGAGTGACAGCAGAACAAGTTACTTTGAAAACCTGTTCGCAAAATACGAGGAGGAGACAGGCATTCATGTAGAATACCAGTCCGTTCCGTGGGATGATGCAGCAAACAAGATTATGGCTCTTGGTAATGCAGGCCAGATGCCGGATGTTATCACCTGCTGGTCCGGATGGCTGGGACAGCTGTCCGAAGCAGGCTGGGTAGAGCCGCTGGATGATTATATTGCAGGCACAGAGGATGAGTACACAGACGCTGTTGTAAACATCATCTGGAAATCCGAGCAGACACGTTACGGTCATTACTACACTGTGCCGGATGGCCTGATGGTTAAAGGTGTATATGTTCGTAAAGACTGGTGCGAGGAGGCCGGTATTGAGCTGGATCCGCAGAAGGGCTGGACGTATGATGAATATTTCGATACAGTAGCCAAGCTGACAGACAAAGAAAAAGGCCGTTACGGCGTTTCCTACCGTGGTGCACGTGGTGCCCTGGATCCGCTGCTGGTTTATATGCAGAGCTTCACAGGCGGCGCTACATACGATTCCGAAGGAAAGATCCTCATCAACTCCGACGAGTGTCTGAAAGCTTTTGAAACATGGACCGATCTGTACAAGAACGGATATGCTCCGGAAGACTCCATCAACTGGGGCTTCACAGAGATGGTCGATAACTTCAAGGGTGGTCTGACAGGTACACTGATCAATGACTCCGAGGTTGCCCCGACTCTGATCGACGGTATGGAAGACGGTACATGGATGGTAATGCCGATGCCGAAATCTACAAAAGACGGTGTGATCTACAACACCATGAACGCTCCGTACGCTTACGCAGTATCTGACCAGCAGGGCCACAAGGATGCTGCATGGAATCTGATCCAGTACATGACAGCTTCTGAAAACCAGGCTGAGTATTGTCAGATGACCGGCGAGATCCCGATTAAGAAGGATGCCGCTGAGATGGATCTGTACAGTGAGGATGGCGTTTACGGTGCATTCCTGCAGCAGATGAATGACCCGAACGTAGCTGTTCCGGCAACCTTCGGACCGTTCGACTACACAGAGCTGCATCAGGGTCTGTTCCATGAGGAGATCCAGAGCTACCTGTTAGGTGATGAAGATGCCAAGACCGCTCTTGACAATATCTGCAACGCCCTGCAGGAGAGAATGGACGAGTACATGGCTGAGAATCCGGATACAGAGGTAGAGACAGCACTGCGCATGAACTAATCGTATAAGCAAATAAAGTTTATATTCCGATACCGGCACAGCTTATGTGCCGGTATCCTTAAAAAAATCGTTAAACATCCAATGGGACTGCCTGGGGGCAGATCCTTAAGGCACATTCCTGAAAGGAAGAGATCCCGATGAAAAACAAAAAGAAATCCGGCGGCATGTCGCTGCAGACAAGAAGAAAGATTCAGCCGTATCTGTATGTGGGACCGGTACTTCTGCTCCTTGTTCTGATGTTCGGCTATCCGCTGATTGACAGTATTAAAATGTCTTTCCAGAGCTACAAGCTCTCCAAACCAAACGCAATCGCCTGGAACGATTTCCAGAACTATATCAAAATGTTTACCGACAAGAATTTCTGGCTGTTGGTAAAGAACTCTCTGATTTATGTAGTGGCAGCTGTACTTGGACAGTTTTTACTTGGTCTCGGGCTGGCACTGGCTTTAAATGGAAAATTCAAAGGCCGTGGTATCTATCAGTCAATCGTATTCTTACCATGGGCATTTTCAGCATTCGTTGTAGGTCTTCTGTTCAGATGGTCCTTCAACGGAGAATATGGTGTTGTAAACGACATCCTGAAAAAACTGGGTTTGATCGACAAAGGAATTTCCTGGCTTGGTACACCGGGTCTGTCACTGGCCATTGTTATCATAGCCATGATCTGGATCGGTATTCCGTTCTTTGCGATCAATATCCTGGCAGCACTGCAGTCCGTACCTGCTGAGATTTACGAGGCAGCCGATATGGATGGCTGCGGTACGATCCGCAAGTTTTTCTCTCTGACAGTACCGTACATTAAACCAACGATCATCATGACACTGCTGCTTCGTACGATCTGGATCTTTAACTCCTTCGATCTGGTTGTTATCGTTACCGAGGGCGGACCGGCGAATTATTCGCAGACCCTGCCGTCCTATATGTACAGTCAGGCGTTCTCATCCTACGATTTCGGTCTGGCCGGTGCCTTCGGTGTACTGCTGATGGTTGTCCTGACAGCTTATGCATTGATTTTCATGAAGATTACGCAATATGATAAGGCAGGTGATTTCTAATGAAAAGTAAGAAAAAGACATGGGTAAAAGTACTTCGTTTTGTAGTTCTGGCTTTTTATCTGCTGCTTGTTGTCCTGCCGATCTACTGGATGATCGTTACATCCTTTAAGACAAATGCAGAGATCATCAACACACAGACGATCACCTACTGGCCGAAGGTCTTTACACTGGAAAACTATAAGGGCCTGTTTCAGACGATGCACTACGGTACATATTTAAAGAACAGTCTGATTGTTACACTGTCTACGGCAGTTGTTGTAACCTTCCTTTCCATTTATGGCGGTTACGGTATGGCTCGTTTCAAATTCAAAGGAAAAACAGCGGCTCTGGTATTCTTCCTTGTTACCCAGATGATCCCGAGTATCCTCGTTATCATCCCGCTGTATGTTATGTTTGCAAAACTTAATCTGATCGATACCTACGTATCTTTGTTCGTGTTCTACACGATCACCAACCTGCCGTTCTGTGCGATCACGATGCGAAGCTTCTTTGAACGTATCCCGTACGCACTGGAGGAATCCGCATATGTGGATGGCTGCTCCAGAGGGCAGACACTGTGGAAAATCGTTATGCCGGTTATGTTCCCGGGCATCGTGGCCGTATTCGTATTTGCTTTCATCGGTGCATGGAACGAGCTGATCGCCGGAACGATTTTCTTAAATACGCAGAAAATGTGGACGATTCCGATCGGTCTGAAAGCACTGGTTGGTAAATACAATGTCGACTGGGGTTCCATGATGGCAGGTGGTGTGCTGGCACTTCTGCCGACAGCGATCATGTTCGTCTTTGTACAGAAGTATATCGTGGAAGGTTTGACGGCCGGTGCCGTCAAAGGTTAAATACCGATGACGGGCGCCGATTTGATTATCGGAAGCTACGGAGAAAATACCGGCGGAGCGCTGTATATGCGGCTGGCGGATGATATTCTTTCCTATATAAGAGAAACAGGGATCCGGCCGGGCATGCGTATCCCTTCGGAGCGCAAGCTGGCCGAGATGTTCCATACCAGCCGTGCATCGGTAAGAGAGGCTGTGCGGATCCTGCACAATAAGGGGATCATCGAAATCCAGGTCGGCAACGGCATGTATCTGAAAGAAACATTGTCGGAGGAAGCCTGTAAGATTGAGCTGTGGAAGATCGATTATATGGAAGTGCTGGATATCAAGACCGTGCTGGAATTCCATATCATCGAAGAGCTGTGCCGCTATACCAGTCCGGCAGAGCTTCTGGCCATCGAAAGTGCGCTGAAAAAGCTCGAACAGGGCTATGCCCAGGGAATTTATGACCAGCCGGCAGATGCGCTGTTTCACAAGCGGCTCAGAGCCTGCAGTGCCAATACGACACTGGTACAGCTGGTGGATAATCTGTTGCAGACGCTGGATGACTATGGCCTTGATCTGGAAGAATTTCACAAATACTGGTTCACGACGGTGCCGTACCACAGAGCATTGTATAATGCGATCGTGCAGCATGATGTAGAAAGGGCAAAAGAAGCCTACTATACGATTGCCAGACTGGATAAAGAGGCGCTGGACGAGATCAAGAAAAACAGGCAGGCAAGCTGAAAAGGCAAACGCCTTTGTAGTTGGCTGTGATGGGTAAAATAAGAAGAAAGGCTGTTGTGATGTATGGGAATGTATGTTGCAGCAGCCTTTTGTAAAGGATATAAAGCAGTGGAGGTTACTCTGTGGCAGAAAGGCATTGTCCACAGACCGGATGCTCCGGCTGCAGGAGAGGAGAAGCTATGTACGATTATAATCATTGTCCGGACAGAAGACATACGGACAGTATCAAATGGGATGCCGCAGGAGAGGGTGTGCTGCCGATGTGGGTGGCTGATATGGATATCCCGGTGGCTCCGGCAGTGCAGGAGGCGATTAGAGAACGTGTAGCCCATCCGTTGTTTGGCTATTCGGATTTTAAGGAAGAGCATCTGAAAACGCTGGTGACAGCGCATTATAAAAAGCTGTACGGTGCAGAAATGGAAGAGGACTGGATCGTATGGATTCCGAGCGTTATGCCGGGTATGACCAATGCGGTTAAGATGCAGGGCGGCAGCTTTACCTATTTTATTCCGATGTACAATCATATCCGTGAGGTATATCTGGAGTCCAAACGTCCGGTCATCGAGGTGCCGTTGAAGAAGAACGGGACACAGTTTGCGATGGATTTTGCAGCGATGGAAGAAAAGCTCACACCGGAGGTCAAGACCTTTGTCATGTGCAACCCGCACAATCCGATCGGCCGTTGCTATACAAAGGAAGAGATCCTCGAAGTGGCAGCTTTCTGTGAGAAGCATGATCTGCTGCTGATCAGTGATGAGATTCACTGCGAGCTGGTGCTGGAGGGACAGCATACACCGGCGTTTATGGCGAGCGAATGGACAAGGGAGCACAGTATTACACTGGGCAGCCAGGGCAAGATCGGCAATGTACCGGGACTGCCGCTGGGCTTTGCAATCATTCCAAACAAAGAGCTGCGCGAACGGTTTGAGCATGAGCTTTTAGGTACCTGCGCAAGCTTTAATGTACTGACTCTTGCGGCCTACAGAAAGCTGTATGACGGCAGCTGCGACGAGTGGAAAGAGGGCCTGCGGGAGCATTTGCGTAAGAATCGGGATATCGTGGAAGCCTGGGTGCAGGAGACAGACGGTATCGAAGTACCGCACAATGAAGCCACGTATCTGGCATTTCTGGACTGTCGTGGTCTGGGACTGGAAAATCCGGCGGAGTTCTTTATGAAAGAGGCAAAGGTTATGCTGTCGGGCGGTGAAATGTACGGCGATCCGCAGAGTGCGCGGTTTAATTATGGCTGCCCGGAGGATCAGCTGCGGGAAGCGCTTTCGAGAATGACGGAGGCGTTGAAGAAGCGTTGAGAAAAGCTGCTGGGTGTGTACGCTGAAAAGTGATTTTGGTGTGTGGAAAATGATGGCTGTAAAACGGCCGGGCAGGTTGCTGTCCGGCCGTTTGTATGCTATAGTAAAAATACTGTTGTACAGGGGATGATATGTGAACAACAGGGGAATGGCGAATATGCCAAATACGGAGAAAATGAGAGAAAAAGAAAATGACAATGACAAAACCGGTGGTATCGAAGTTTGGCGGAAGCTCTCTGGCAGATGCCGGACAGTTTAAAAAGATCCGCTATATTATAGAACAGAATCCGAACAGGAGATATATCGTGCCGTCCGCACCGGGCAAGAGAAACCCGGACGATGTAAAGGTGACGGATCTTCTGTATGCCTGCTATGACAAGGCAAAGCACGGGGAGGATTATACAGAGGCTCTGGAGAAGATCCGTGGCCGGTATCAGGAGATCATCGAGGATCTGGGGCTGCATCTGTCTTTAAAGGATGAGCTGAAGGTGCTGGAAACGTCGTTTGTCCGTGGAATCGGCAGCGAATATGCGGCTTCTCGCGGGGAATATCTGAACGGTATCCTGCTGGCGGCGTATCTGGATTATGAGTTTGTGGATGCGGCGAGTGTGATCCGCTTCCATAAGGACGGTACGCTGGATGCGGAGACGACGAATGCGCTGTTAAAGGAGCGGCTGGGACGCTGTTCGGCGGCTGTGATCCCGGGCTTTTACGGGGCAGATGAGTCGGGACGGATTCATACGTTTTCCCGTGGCGGTTCGGATGTGACGGGTGCGCTGGTGGCACGGGCTGTCAAGGCGGAGGTCTATGAGAACTGGACGGATGTGACGGGATTTCTGCTGACGGATCCGCATATTGTGGAAAACCCGAAGAAGATCGATGTGATGACGTTTTCGGAGCTTCGGGAGCTGGCTTACCGTGGGGCTACGGTGCTTCATGAGGATGCGGTGTATCCGGTGCGCCGGGAGGGGATTCCGATCCATATCCGCAATACGAATATGCCGGATGAGAATGGCACGCTGATCTGCCGGAGAATCCGCCCGGAGGAGGAGACGCCGATCACGGGTATTGCGGGTCGTAAGGATTTTGTGGCGATCAGTATTGCGAAGCACAGGATGAATGCGCAGGTGGGCTTCTGTAAGAAGCTTCTGGAGGCGTTTGATGAGAATGGGATTTCGTTTGAGCATATGCCGGCGGGGATTGATACGATCAGTGTAATCATGTCGAAGGCGGAGTATGAGAAGAAGGAAGACGGGATCATGGAGTCGCTCAGGAGACGGCTGAATCCGGACCGGATTACGCTGGATACGGATCTGGCGCTTGTCACGGTTGTGGGCAAGGGGATGCGGTCGGTGAGCGGGATTGCTTCGCGGTTTTTTGGGGCGCTGGGGGATGCTGGCGTTAATATTAAGATGATCGATATGGGGTCAAATGAGATTAACTGTACGATCGGGGTGGCGAATGAGGATTTTGAGAAGGCTATCCGGGCGTTGTATGATGCTTTGGCGAGATAGAGGGGTAGGCTGGATAAAAAACTGCCACCACTGTGTCCGCTGCCGGGAGGCTGTGTCCGTGTGGGAAAAATCGGACGCTCGCAAACTGGTTCTATAGTGTGCAAAAAAGGGAAAAACAGGGTACCGGCGAGATTCGCCGGATTTGCTGATGCAAATCCAGCTCAGGCTCGCCTCATCGTCCGCCTGGTAAGCGGCCGATGCCCCTGTTTTTCCCTTTTTTGCGCACTAAGAACCAGTAATGCTCGCTTTACGATTTTTCCCACACGGACACAGCCTCCCGGCAGCGGGCACAGTGGCGGCAGTTTTTTATCGGCGCTTGAAGACATGGTGGCATGGTGGTAGGGATGTGATGGACGGGAGGTATGGGGGGATGGCAGGGCGCGAGAGTTTGTTGCACAGGGCGGCTGCGCCTGCTGTGCGTTTGGGGAAAGATTGTTGTGGAATATGGGTATACAATGATAATTGGGATGATAGGTGTATTTCGGAATATACGAACAGTTTGTTGTGCTATATACTTTTACGTTATGAGAATAAGTCTTTGATAATGCTACTTTTGAAACAATTTTCTATAGACTTTAATTTTTACGGTAAATATTTATTTTTTTTACATTTATATGATAGTACTAAAAAAAGTATGCCATAAACTAATGTTAGTCAATTGACGAGCACAAAACTATAAATGGAGGATTATCTAATGGTAAAAAAATGTATCGTTTTTATGACCATAGTTTCTTTGTTGTTCTGTCCTATGGAGGCAAAGGCTTCGGCAGATCTTGTTTCACAAACTTCAGTTTCCGAATATGCAGATTCTGATTTTAGTTATAATGATATTGATAATTTAATTGATGATCGTAATACTGCATTGATGGAACAGAATTATGAATATGCAGATCAACTTACGGATACATTACACGAACATGGTATCCAAACAATAACACTGGCTGAATTAGATGCCTTGACTGGGAATACTACGCCAGCAGCGGCTCAATATAGCAAGGCAACGGCATCAATCACAGTTGTTACACCGACTCTTAGTTTTGGAAAAAATGGAGCTATTGCGTCTTCGGTAACTAAAAAATATAATATTAATGCCATTCCAAAGAACTATAACAGTACAGCAAAAGCAGTATCCGCATATATTAATGGAGGAGAATATAATAAAGCACGTATTAAAAAAATAGTAATAAAGGGTATTCAGGGAAAAACAGTAAAATCAATTTCGTTACTTAATCCAGACTATCCAGGATCTATTACATGAAAAAATTATTCAACAAACCGTATTATTATATAGCTAAAATAGTTTCAAATACGACTTTAATTGGAATACTGATTTTGCCTACTTTAAGTATAGTGGTATATACAGAAGCTTTTCCGTGGCCAGCATACATATGTATTGGGTTATTAGTAATATGTACTATTATTTTGCTAATTTCAGACCTGATTTTTTATCGCTGTCCTAAATGTGGTTATATTATAAAAGGAAGCTGGTCTCTTCCAAAATATTGTGCACACTGCGGTTGTACATTGCACAAATGACCGAAAAGAAGCTGTCGCTCGTTTATCAATTCTTTGATAATTTTGCGACAGCCTCTTTAGCTTTTGGCAAGGACAATTTTTTGTCGTGTGTATGGTAAAGTATATCCAGCGGGAATTTTAGACTAAAAAAGCGACTCACGGTAGTGAGTCGCTAGCTGGGCTACAAGGATTCGAACCTTGAAAATGACGGAGTCAGAGTCCGTTGCC
>CAVCMG010000023.1:0-45898 GCA_963603285.1 Ruminococcus bromii | reverse complement strand
GTTAAGACACCGCCCTTTCACGGCGGTAACATGGGTTCAAATCCCGTAGGAGTCACTTATGGCGCGATAGCCAAGTGGTAAGGCAATGGTCTGCAACACCAGTATCCGCCGGTTCAAATCCGGCTCGCGCCTCTCAAAGCACCTGATAACAGGTGCTTTTTTATTGCCCAAAAGCACTTTGACGAACAATGTGAAAGAATCAGCATAAAGTTTGAGGAATAGAAGAGACAAAAAGCTGTTATAGTTTGTGGATGAATAGCGCAAACTATAACAGCTTTTTCATATAAGATAGAAGATGTATTATTGCGTTTGGTTCTCTGCATGCATTTTTTTGTGCTCGGCAGAGATTTCCTGATGTAGCATGTAACTGTTCCAGCTACAGTTGGAAGGCGTAAGAATGGCTTTTAATGGGATCTGTACTCCGGCTTTGCGCATTCCAAGGAGAAACTGGTTGAGCAGACTGTCTGAGAAAAAGCAGAAAACGAGCATTTCGTCGTTGAAATCATCAGCAGGAATATTGGACTCTGTGGATACAGATACATCCATACCGGCGGCCTTTCCGATGGGATCCGCATAGGCTTCTTTTTCAATGATGCGGGCGCGGACTCTCAGACGGAGAAGGATGCCTTTAATTTTCTTTTTTCTTTCCGGATCTATGATGTTATATAAAAGTATTTGTGGTGTCATAGTTGTCCTTTCTGTGTTCTTTGGTTGTCTATTGCCGGACCAGTCATAATCTGATAAAATAAACAAAAGTATTGCAGGAGGCAGAGTGTATGAGTGACGGCTATAAATATAATTACAATAAACTCGACCAGACGGACCGGTTTTATGCCGATACGGAGGAGTTTCAAAAGCAGGAAAAGCCTGCAGACAAAGCAGAAACCTGGGCCGAGGATGCCAGAGACGATCTTGAAGACTGGATCGAAGGCCAGGGTATACAGCTACGCTATTAAAGATTGCTATATGCCCGAGCGAGTGTTTTGGTTTGTCAGGCATATTTGTGCTACTTTTTAGTTAGTGTAACAGATAGAGCAGAGCTTGTACATAAAAAGTGACCGCCCGTAATAAAACATTTTCATCGAAAGAATAGTCGGGTTGATGCAGTACGGCGGTCGTTTTTGCAGGAAAGAGCAGGTAAGCGGCCTGTCCACCGTGCACTTTTACACGTTCCATTAGATGAGAAGCATCTTCACTGGCAAGAAAACGTGTTGTTTTTTGTAAAGAGACATGTAAAGAAGATCCTTTTTGAAAATAAGCATACAGTCTGTCTGTAAGTGACGCGGAGCTTTCCAGAGAGGGTGCACTGCCGGTAATTTCCGTTTCAACAGTGACTTTATGCTGTGTGGCAATGGTCTGGATGATGGAAAGCACATTTTCAGTCAGCTGCTCATTTTTTTCTGTGATCATACCACGCATTTCTATTTCAATATCAGCCTTGGCGGCTAAGATATTCCGGGCAGTTCCTGCCTGTAATTTTCCCACATTTAAAATAATATCCTCGCGAGCTGGAGATACAAGACCATACATGGCAGTAAGCAATCCGCCCAGCGCAGGCATGACGGACTGGCCTTCTTTGGGATGAGCTGCATGCGCAGCTTTGCCAAGTAGCGAAATATCCAGCTTGGTTGTGGCAAAAGAACCGTCAACCATGATGAAATCCCCGTCAGCATCCGGATATTGGGATGCCGGAACAATATGTCCGGCAAGAAAATAGTCGGTATTGTTTAAAAGATAGCTTTCTGCGATCGGTTTGGCTCCGCGGCAGCCTTCTTCGGCAGGCTGAAAGAGAAACTGTACTGTACCATGGAAATCTTCTTTATGCTCGCAGAGAATGGCGGCAGTCAGAAGTCCGATGGCAATATGGCCGTCATGTCCACAGGCATGCATACGACCGGGATATTTGGATTGGAAATGTTCCTGTACAGCCAGATGGGACGGGGCACTGGTTTCCTGTATCGGCAGGGCGTCGATATCAAATCGTAAGGTAACTACGGGACCATCGCCACAGGATAAAACAGCCAGTACGCCGGTATCGTGTCCGGGAATCGGCAATGGAGACAGTGTAAGCGGCAGTTTTTCCAGATAAGAGCGGATCTTTGTCGTAGTCTGTATTTCATGCCACGCTGTTTCCGGTATCTGATGAAATTCCCGGCGGAGTTGTATAAGTTCCGCAGTGTGTGTCTGTATGGATGTAAGAATATGATCTGTCATAGCATTTCCTCTTTTATGAAGCAATATGAAAACATGAAACATGTGAAACAGCTGCTTCAGGATAGTATGTCGAACAGACTTCTTTTGTCTGTATAGCATCTTTACTATACTGCATGCGGGCAAAAGATTCCAGCCACAACTGGAAGAAAAGGATACGTTGAATGAAAATGACATTTATGACAATCTATATCTATGGGTCAATGTGAAGAAATAGCGCTTCTGATTGGATGTATAAAAAAAGTGTGCTATTATATAGGAAATGTTTTAAACGAAAAAAGTGTGACAGAACAGAATAGATAAAGGTTTATGGATGCTTGAAAAGGAGGGAAAACTATGACAGCAGTAGAAGAATTACAGAAAATTATCGATGAACACAGCCGGATTGTTTTCTTTGGTGGTGCAGGTGTATCGACAGAGAGCGGAATCCCGGATTTTCGCAGTGTGGACGGACTGTACAATCAGAAATACGACTATCCGCCGGAAACGATTTTAAGTCATACCTTCTTTATGAGAAATACGAAAGAATTTTATCGGTTCTACCGGGAAAAGATGCTGATCACGGACGCCGAGCCGAATGCGGCACATCTGAAGCTGGCAGAGCTGGAGGCCGCAGGCAAACTGACGGCTGTGGTGACGCAGAATATTGATGGTCTGCATCAGAAGGCAGGAAGCAAAAACGTGTATGAACTGCATGGGTCGGTGCTTCGAAATTACTGTATGAAGTGCGGGCGTTTTTACAGTGCAGAAGATCTGATGAAGACGGAAGGGGTGCCACACTGCGACTGTGGCGGTGTGATCAAGCCGGATGTTGTCTTATATGAAGAAGGGCTGGATACAGATACGATCCAGAAATCGATCCGGGCCATTTCTGAAGCGGACGTTCTGATCGTTGGTGGTACATCGCTGGCTGTATATCCGGCAGCCGGACTAATTGACTATTTTCATGGAGATACGGTTGTGCTGATCAATAAAGGTGCGACGTCCAGAGATGCTCATGCCGATCTTGTGATTAAAGAGCCTATCGGGGAGGTGCTGGGCGCTATTCGTGTGGAGTGAGAGCTATAACGGATGGGATAATTGTGGCAAAAAAAGACAATATAGATTAGATTGTTATGAAAAGAAAATCAGAATATGGTCTGTAAGTATAAGAAAATATAAAGTACAGGTAAGGTGACGTATGATATTTGAAGTTGGTGATATTGTAAAATTAAAGAAAAAGCATCCCTGTGGCAGCTTTAACTGGGAAATCCTGCGCGTGGGCGCAGACTTCCGGTTGAAATGTGAGGGCTGTGGTCATCAGATTATGGTGGCGAGAAAGCTTGTGGAGAAAAACTGCAGGGAACATATAAAAAAGGGTGATACAGGACAGTAATCAGAAACACTCAAAAAAACAACAAAATCCGCAGATTTTCCTTGCATTCCCAGGCTGGATATGGTATCATATCGACTCGTGATAAATTATTTTATTCCTTGTTCCCTGTAGTTCAGGGGGCCAGAGACCAAAAGGAGGTAAGAAGCATGAGCAAATATGAATTATGTTTGGTTGTGAATGCGAAAATTGAAGACGAAGCTCGCGAAGCTGTTGTTGAGAAAGCGAAAGGATATATCGCTCGTTACGACGGCACAGTGACAGAAGTTGAAGAATGGGGTAAGAAGAAATTAGCTTACGAGATTCAGAAAATGAATGAGGGCTTCTATTATTTCATCCAGTTCGAAGCTGCTGAGACATGCCCGGCTGAGCTGGAAAGACACGTTCGTATCATGGACAACGTATTAAGATATCTTATCGTTAAGAAAGAAGCTTAATTAAAAGACGAATAAGAACCCATTAAAGGCTTATATCGTAACTGTTGATGAAGCTTGTGTTTTACACATAGGAGGACAATATGAACAAAGTTATTTTAATGGGCCGTTTAACCAGAGATCCTGATATCCGCTATTCTACAGGCGAATCTGCAACAGCAGTTGCCAGATACACGCTGGCTGTAGACAGACGTTTCCGCAGAGACGGTGACCAGACAGCTGATTTTATCGGTTGCGTTGCTTTCGGCAGAAACGCAGAGTTTGCAGAGAAATATCTGCATCAGGGTACAAAGATCGTAGCCGTAGGTCGTATCCAGACCGGCAGCTACACTAACCGTGACGGACAGAAGGTCTACACAACGGATGTTGTAGTAGAAGAGCAGGAGTTCGCCGAGAGCAAGAGCGTCAGCGACGGCAACCGCGGCAATTATTCTGCAGGCAGCAATTATGGACAGGCATCTGCACCGGCTCCGAAGGCCACAAGCGCAGATGGCTTCATGAATATTCCGGATGGAATCGAAGAGGAGCTGCCGTTCAATTAGTTTGTATATGAAATAATGGAGGTAAAGAGCAATGGCTTACAATAAAAGCGACAGACCGGATTCTCCGATGAAGAGAAGAGGCGGTCACAGAAGAAAAAAAGTTTGTGTATTCTGTGGTAAAGAGAACAACGAGATCAGCTACAAAGATGTTAACAAGCTGAAAAGATATGTATCCGAGAGAGGTAAAATCCTTCCGCGTCGTATCACAGGCAACTGTGCTAAACATCAGAGAGCTCTGACTGTAGAGATCAAGAAAGCAAGACACGTAGCTATTATGCCGTACGTTGCTGAATAATCTGTATCAGTAAGTACATGATCAGGCATGCTGCTTTTGGCAGCATGCCTTTTTTGTGCGAAAATTGTGAGAAACTCGTGATGTATGTTTTTTATCGTCTGTCCTTTTGCAGGAACCATAGCGTCTGGATGTGAACAGAAGTTGCTTATTTTCTGTGGAAATGGTATAATGCGATATATTATCGCTTAGGGGAGTGTATAATAACGGATAGCTATGGAGGCAGTATGAATAAAGGTATTCGTTTTAAAGGTTTTCTTGATTTTTATCTGCGATGGCCGTATTATCTGTTCCTTTTGCTTGCAGCGGGCAGTATCGGTGTTTTCTTTGTGAATAAACAGGCGGGGCTGATCTCTTTTATTGTGGATCTGGTGTATCTGCTGGTTGCATGGCTGATCTTTTATACGCAGCGTAACCGGTTCGTGGATGAGATGATATCCTTTGCCACCAATTACGGACAGGTACAGAAAAAGATCATGATGGATATGATGATCCCATATGCGCTGATCGACCGCTCGGGCAGATTTTTATGGATGAATAAGCTGTTTATGGACATCATCGGCAAAAATAAGGATTACCACAAGTGTATCTCAACGATCTTTTCCCAGGTGATCCCGGAGAGATTTCCTTCGGATGAGCAGGTACGGGAGTTTTTTGTGAGCCGGGATGGCCGGGATTACCGTATGCAGTTAAAGCCGTTGCCGGTGGATGAACTGGCGGAAGGTTCCCAGATCCTGGAGATCCAGTCGAGACAGTTCAGTATGCTGGCGGTGTATCTGATGGATATTACGGAGCTCAACAGCTATATCCAGAAGAATCAGGATGAAAAGCTGGTGACGGGCCTTGTGTATATTGATAACTATGAAGAGGCCATGGAGAGTGTCGATGAGGTGCGGCGTTCTCTTCTGACAGCGCTGATCGAGCGAAGGATCAACAAGTATTTCCTGTCCAATGATGCGATCGTCAAAAAGCTGGAAAAGGACAAATTCTTTGTCGTTATGCAGAAAAAGACCCTGACCGGTCTGCAGCAGAAGAAATTTGACGTACTGGAAGAGGTAAAGGCGGTCAATATCGGCAACGATATGTCCGTGACCTTAAGTATCGGCATCGGTGAGAATGCGCCGACAATGATCCAGAACAGTGAATATGCCCGCGTGGCCATTGAGCTGGCGTTGGGCCGCGGCGGTGACCAGGTAGTGGTAAAGAGCGGTGAGGAGCTGGCTTTTTACGGCGGCAAGTCGCAGCATGCGGAGAAAAATACCCGTGTCAAGGCCCGGGTCAAGGCGCATGCGCTGCGTGAGATCATGAACCATAAGGAGCGTATCCTGATCATGGGACATTCGCTGCCGGATGTGGATGCACTGGGCTCTGGTATCGGTATCTACCGTGCCGCCCGGACGCTGGGTAAGCAGGCTCATATCGTTGTGGATCATCCGACGACGGCGATCCGCCCGCTGATGGATGCCTTTGTCAAGGATAAAGAGTATGGCAATGACATGTTTATTTCCGGGCATGATGCCAAGGAAATGGTCAATATGAATACGATGCTGGTGGTGGTGGATACCAACCGTCCGAGCTATACAGAGTGCGAGGAGCTTCTGTATATGGTGGAGACGATCGTGGTGCTTGACCATCACAGACAGGGTGGCGAGATCATCCAGAACGCGGCGCTGTCCTATATTGAGCCGTATGCGTCCTCTGCCAGTGAGATGGTGGCGGAGATCCTGCAGTATTTCGATGACAGTATCCATATCCGTAATATCGAGGCCGACAGTCTGTATGCCGGTATTATGGTGGATACGGACAATTTCCTGACAAAGACAGGCGTGCGCACCTTTGAAGCGGCAGCCTTTCTGCGGAGAAACGGTGCGGATATTACCCGTATCCGTAAGATGTTCCGGGAGGATATGAAAAACCTGCAGGCCAAGGGCCAGGCGATATCGGAGACGGAGCTGTACGATAAATGTTACGCTATTACCGTATGCCCGACAGAAGGGATTGAGAGTCCGACGATCGTCGGCGCGCAGGCGGCCAATGAGATGCTCAATATAAAGGGCGTCAAAGCGTCCTTTGTGCTGACCATGTTTAAGGATACCGTGTATATCAGCGCCAGAGCGATCGATGAGGTAAATGTACAGATTATTATGGAACGTCTGGGTGGTGGCGGACATATGAATGTTGCCGGTGCACAGCTGAAGGGTAAGTCCATTGCAGAGGCCCGGATGCTGTTAAAAACGACCTTAAAAGAAATGACAGATGGAGGAGAAATCTAATGAAAGTAATCTTACTGGAAGATGTAAAGAGTCTGGGAAAGAAGGATCAGATCGTTAATGTCAGTGACGGTTATGCCAGAAATATGCTGTTCCCCAAAAAGCTGGGACTGGAGGCAACACCGAAGAATCTGAACGATCTGAAGCTGAAAAAGGCACATGAGGATAAGGTGGCCGCTGAGAACTTAAAGGCCGCACAGGAATTTGCCAAAGAGCTGGCTGACAAGAAGGTAGAAGTAGCCATCAAGGTAGGTGATAACGGCAAGCTGTTTGGTTCCGTTTCCACAAAGGAGATCGCCGAGGCTGCCAAAGCACAGCTGGGCTATGATATCGACAAAAAGAAAATGGCGCTGGATACACCTGTCAAAGAGCTGGGTACAACCAATGTGACCATCAAGCTGCATCCGAAGGTAACGGCTACACTGAAGGTCGTTGTGAAGGAAGCAAAATAAGCGTTCACCATCGTCTGGATAATGCCGGTGTGAACGTAAAGAAGTGACGTAGGAGGAAAGACCTTGGAAGAAGCTGTCATTAAAAGGATCATGCCCCATAATACAGAAGCAGAGCAGTCTGTGCTGGGTGCCATGTTTATGAGCCGTGATGCGATCATGGTAGCGACGGATATCCTGACAGGGGATGATTTTTATCAGCAGCAGTATGGCGCGATGTTTACGGCGATGGCTGAGCTGTATACCGAGGGACAGCCGGTGGATCTGATTACCCTGCAGAACCGTCTGCGGGAGAATGGCGTGCCGGACGAGCTGTGCAGCGTGGAATATATCAGCGAGCTGGTCAATGCGGTACCGACCTCGGCCAACGTCAAATATTATGCCAATATCGTCAGCGACAAGGCGACGTTGCGTCGGATGATCCGGTTGAATGAGGAGATTGCCAATACCTGCTATATGGATCAGGAAAATGTCAGCGATATTCTGGCCACGACGGAGCAGAAGATGTTCCAGCTTCTGCAGCGCGGTAATAAGGGCGAATTTACGCCGATCCGGGAGATCGTCATGAATGCGCTCGATTCCATTGATGCGGCGTCCAAAAGCTCCAACCATATTACGGGTCTTTCGAGCGGATACCGTGAGCTCGACCGCCGTACGGCGGGCTTTCATCCGTCGGATTTTATCCTGGTGGCAGCACGTCCGTCCATGGGTAAAACAGCCTTTGTCTTAAATATCGCCAATCATATGGCACTGCACGATGACAAATATGTCTGCATCTTCAGTCTGGAGATGTCAAAGGAGCAGCTGGTTAACCGTCTGTTTGCCTGTGACGGTCATATCGATGCCCAGAATATCCGTACCGGTAATTTAAGTGATACCGAGTGGGGACAGCTGGTATATACGGCGGACAAGATCGGTGGTTCCAAGCTGATCATTGACGATACACCGGGTATTTCCGTATCGGAGATGCGTTCCAAATGCCGGAAGCTGAAGCTGGAGAAGCGTCTGGACTGTGTTATGATTGACTACCTGCAGAAGATGGAGGCAGACCGCCATTCCGATTCCAAGCAGCAGGAGATCTCGGAGATTTCCCAGGCGTTAAAGACGCTGGCCAGAGAACTGGAGATCCCGGTCATTGCCCTGTCACAGCTGAGCCGTGCAGTGGAGAAGCGAGATGATAAACGACCGATGCTGTCCGATCTTCGTGAGTCGGGAGCCATTGAGCAGGATGCCGATGTGGTTATGTTTATTTACCGTGATGCGTACTATAACCGCGATGCGGATAATGAGCTGAAAAATATCGCCGAGATCAATATTGCCAAACAACGTAACGGCCCGACCGGTACGGTCAGTCTGGTATGGATCCCGGAATACACCAAGTTCGCCGATCCGATATCCGAGGATCAGATCCCGGATATCGAGCGGGAATAAAGAAGAAAATACAAAGAAGCCGTCTGAATATGTCGTAATATTTGGATGGCTTTTTCTTGTGGGGAAAACAGGCCGGAGGTATAATACAGGAAGGATCTGCAAAAGATCTGCAGCGGATGAAAGAGGGGACGGTTATGAAAGAACAGGGATGTTCTATTTCGGAAGCGGCGAAAAGAAGCGGGGTGGAGTCGTATGTACTGCGCTACTGGGAGGAGGAAGGTATCCTTCATGTCCGGAGAAACCGCAAGGGCCATCGCTGTTATACAGAAGCTGAGTTTGCAGAGATTCGTGAGATACAGAGACTGAAAGAGGAAGGTCTGTCGCTGAAAGAGATCCGGGAGGTACAGATACGAAACGGCGAGGGCAGCCCACTGGAGCATACAGAGGAAAGGTCGTCAGGACAGCAGGCAGCGGCAGAAGCTGCGCAACGGGAAATAACATCGCCGGAAACGGTGAAAACTCTGGATACTCCCATATTGTCAAAGCAGCCGGTGCAGGCAGATAAAGAAACAGAGAAAAAGAAAGAAAAGGAGCAGCAGTTTTATCAGATCCTTGAACGGGTGGTAAAAGAGGTTGCGCTGACAAGAAACCGGGAGGCGAGATACCGTCGGCTGGACGAGGCGATCCGCAGGCAGCAGAATACACGGCGGATGATCGCAGCGACGGAGGAGGCAAAGGAAGCGGATAAAAAGAAAAGACATATGAAAAAGCGCCCAGAGTAAACTCCGGGCGCTTCATCATATCCGCAAAGGATCATTAAGCCTCTTTGATAGCTTCTGTCGGACAGGCAGCTGCGCATGTACCGCACTCTACGCATGTATCAGCATCGATTACATATTTGCCATCGCCTTCGCTGATAGCGCTAACCGGACATTCGCCCTCACATGTTCCACACATTGCACAATCATCAGTAATTACGTATGCCATTTTTGAATCCTCCTTAATCGATTTAAGTATTGACGTATCCCTGTATTTTCGGGGTCATTGACCATGATAAACTATATTCTCCGAGAAAACAAGTACTTAGTTATGCATAACCGTAAGAAAATTTTTCCCTGTATTTATAAGGAAAAGAGTGAGTTTTGACTAATCATAAATCGGGGGTTGCCAAGCGGGATGGAGTTCTTTATAATGAGGCGCATAGAACAGATGAGGAGGAATGGATATGGCAGGAAAAGTGTCGAAGGATATGATTATTGCGGATCTGATCCAGATCGATCCGAATATTGTGGCGATTCTGATGCGGGCCGGTATGCATTGTATCGGGTGTCCGTCTTCGCAGGGGGAATCTCTGGAGGAAGCGGCTATGGTGCATGGGCTGGATGCGGATCTGCTGGTTGACCAGATCAATGATTTTCTGGGTTGATTTCGGACGGACGAAAAAGAGAGTGTATATAATGTTCACCCCGCAAACGAAAGGCGTTTTTAATCGTTTGCGGGGTGAACATTATATACACTCTCTTTTTCTGGTTATCGATATAACAGAAATTGTCGCAGTTAGCTGTTAAGCTAACTGTGATAATTTCGTGAGGGCGTCTTCGGGGATGATGCAGCGGGCGTGCTCTTTGAAGTAGGCCTCGTTGGCTTCGGTGAAGGGTTCGCCGTGGGCGTATTCGGAGAGCTGGTTGCAGAGCTGGTTGAACAGCTCGGGGCTCTGACCGGCCTGGTGGAGGACAAGCTGGTAGCAGGTGTCCTTACCAAAGCGGTAGAGGGTATTGTGCCCGTGATAGCGGTCTTTCATGGCACCGGCGGCCCGGATCGCATCGTTGAGAGAATAAAACTCAAAGATGCGCAGGATATCCACGGATTTTTCATCGGAGGCGGTATCCGGCTGGGATGCGGCCTGGGATGGGGTGTCTTTGGTGGCTTTCTTTGGCGCTACGGCCTCGGAGAGCTTATGGAAAAGATCGATGATGTCGTCTGCGCCTACCATCTGTGCCAAAAGATCTGTGCGGGATGGTGTATCGTTACTGGGAGAGAAGCGGGAGTAACGGGTGTCAAGCTCCTCCGGATCCTCTACCTTTGTGATGATCAATACAATACTATCGGGCATGATCGGTATGGCTTCTACCATGAGCGGAAGATTTTCAGCATCGAAACCGAATTCGTCGTTTGCCTGCTGGATCATATCCCTGAACAGTGCCTTGGCTTTGTCTGTGGCATAGGCCAGTTCGCTTAAATTGATCTGCCGTGTAGCGAGATCCTCGCGGGACAGTGTGCAGCGTATCTGCGTATCGCTGATTCTTTCGATTTTCATATGATCACATCCTTTTACTTCTCATTGTCTGCACTGTGACAGAAGGAAATATCTGTCACGAAACGTATCATGTATACACTATTTCCAATGTTTTGTTCATTATATACCATATGTTTGGATACTGTAAAGAAGTTCACTGTTTTTTTATATTTTACAAAAAAATAAAGATGAAAAAAATAGTTAAAATGCATTGCTTTTTCAGCTGAAACAAGCTATAATCATAGTCACAGAACAGTGTGCTGGAAAGGAGATGTGTAAAATGATCTTTTTCGCAATGTATCCTGTTTTTCATTTCAGCGGTATTCACCGCAGATTTCCCATACAAGGTAAGCAAATATAGCACAGTGTATCTGCAAAAGCCGAATGGGTCTATCTTAATATGTCCGGAAAGGAATAAAATGATGTATCACAAATATTTTAAGGAAGTGGCGAAATGAGATGGCAGAAGCAAAGAAAAAATTAAAAGCTGAACTGAAAGCCTATCAGAAAAAAGGGATTGAACTGCAGCTTGGCAATGAAAAATCGAGCCCAAAGAAGATTGCCAAAGCCTGTATCACCGCGGAGGAAGGCACTTATATGAGAGAATATGAGTGCGACGCAAATGGCAGAGTGAAACGCCTGAGTTTCCAGTGGATCAAGTCTGACAGGTGACATTGCGGCCCGGAAGGTCTGGAAAAACCTTCCGGGTGAATTTTTTATGAAAAAGCCGAAATGCTGGTGACGAACAGCACGTAAGTTGCTATAATAGAAATGTCGATTTTTAGGAAATTAAGGGGTAAACAAATGAAAAAAAAGTTAACTGTGGCCGTTCTGGCTATCTGTGCGGCGATCGTGCTGCTGATCGTGGGACTGGCTACCGGCTCTTTTGAAGAGCTTATGGGAGATTCTTATGCGGATGTTTCTGACTATTTCGGCACGCAGGAGGCGGGCGCTTATACGCTGGTACTGCCGGATGGAGAACAGGCAGAAACAAAGGCTGTGATAATAGAGGGGCAGGAGGGGTATTTCCTGCCGTGGAAGGAGGCGGCGAGCCTTTTAAACAGTCCGCTGTATGTGGACGAGGCCAGCCAGAAGGGCATGCTGGCGCGACCGGATGAGATCTGGTATTTTACACCGGGGACAGCGGGATACGATACCGAGGCCGGACAGCATGTGGAGACAGCGCTGACTGCAGTCATCAACCAGAACGATACATGGTATGTGAACCTGAGCTATCTGACGCAGGTGATGGATCTGTATCTGGATACGAATCACGGCGATGTACAGACGATCGTGGTCATGACCGATCCGCAGGCACAGACTGCAGACGCCGCAAAGCCGGATGAGAAAAAGGGCGGGATCCGTGTCCGTACAGAGGATTCCAAAAAGGCAAAGGTGCTGACCGCTGCCAATAGCGTATATCTGCTGGAGAGCGGTGATGAGTGGTCAAAGGTTATGAGCCATGAGGGATATGTCGGCTATGCTGCCAACAGCGATCTCGGGGAGACAAAGGCGCTTGGCTTTACCGCAAATGCACCGGAATATACATCCATCAGCAGAGACCATAAGATCAGTCTGGGATGGCATCAGATGACATATGCCAGTGGCAATGACGCTCTCGGAGAGCGGCTTTCCACAGCCACAGGACTGAATGTGATCTCACCGACCTGGTTTACCGTAGCGGATACGGACGGTAATATCACCTCTCTGGCATCGGCCGCTTATGTGCAGCAGGCACATGCCGCAGGTGTGGAGGTCTGGGGACTGATCGATAACTTTACCAATAAGATCGATACGACGGCCTTTATGAGCAATACAGCGGCCCGTACCAATATGATCAGCCAGCTGATCGCACAGGCAACGGCCTGTGGTATGGACGGTATTAATCTGGATTTTGAGTCCATCAAAGCCGATCAGGCGGTGTACTACACCGAGCTGATCCGTGAGCTTTCCATCGCCTGCCGGAAGAACGGACTGGTCTTTTCCATCGATGATCCGGTACCGAAGTTTTCTTACCATTATAACCGCAGTGTGCAGGGACAGGTGGCCGATTATGTGATCATCATGGGATACGATGAGAATACAGCCAGCAGCGAAACAGCAGGCTCCAATGCTTCGATCGGCTTTGTAAAAGAAGGTATCGAACAGACCCTGCAGGAAGTACCGGCTGCCAAGGTGATCAATGCTATGCCGTTTTACACCAGACTGTGGATCGAAAGCTATGACAATGGTTCACTGGAGTGTCAGACACTGGGAATGACAGATGCCAATGCCTATGCGAAAGACAAGGGGATGGATATCTACTGGGATGCTGAGTCCGGTCAGAATATCGCCGAGCTGGATACAGAGCAGAATCTGCAGAAGATGTGGCTGGAGGATGACAAGTCTCTGGAAGAAAAGCTGAAGCTGATCGATACATACCAGCTGGCCGGAGGCGCTTTCTGGAAGCTGGGCTTTGAAAGCAGTGAAATCTGGACTGTGATAAGTCAGTATTTATAAGGAGGAGTGTATATGGGGGATTATGAGATGTTTAAAACCACGCTGATGGGCGGCTTTGACAAGGACGATGTCATGCAGAAGGTCGAAGAGCTCAAGGACAGTGCCTTCCGTGAAAAGAAGCGTCTGGAAAAAGAGCTCAAAGAGAAAAATGAGAAGCTGGCCGAGCTCACAAAGCGTCTGGAGCTGAAGGAAGCCCAGAAGGAACGGCTGGAGCAGGATGTTACCGAAAAGTATCAGAAATATGTGGATAATTATGAGAAGATCGGCAGTATTATCTTTAATGCCCAGATCCAGGCGGATGCCATGATCAAGGAAGCGGAGACAAAGCGGGACGAGATCCTGAAAAATGCGGAGGAAGAGGCCGCAAAGATGCGTGCCGAGGCAGAGCGCGAAGCCACAGCGCGCATCGAAAAGGTACAGGAAGAGGTCAATGAAAAGCTGGCTGACGGCAAGAAAAAGTACATCGCTGTACAGGATGAGATGAACGAGATCGTGGAACTGATCAATCAGGCCCAGAAGCGCTTTATGTCATCCTACAAAGAGGTACACCGCATC
The DNA here is from genome assembly GCA_963603285.1 of Ruminococcus bromii. Classification (GTDB taxonomy): domain Bacteria; phylum Bacillota; class Clostridia; order Lachnospirales; family Lachnospiraceae; genus UBA11957. The sequence continues at coordinate 31,607 of CAVCMG010000023.1, read as the reverse complement.
GTGACGACGATGCCGGAGTCGCTGTATGAGTTGACAGAGGAATGTGGCGGCGACCTGCCAGAAAAAGAGATACCGACAGAGGGTATCGCCGGGGAAGAGGAGCCGGAAGAGGAGTCCTTTGACGAAGATGAGGATATTTCCGAAGAAGAAATGAAAAAACTGTTTTTCAGTGAAGAATAAAAAAGGATACAGACATCCTGCCGGGCATATATTAGGAAAAAGCCGGCAGGATGTTTTATATTGCAGAAAAGAACGATCGAAATCGTAATGACAGTGCTGCTTCTGGCAGCAATATATCTGCTGTCGAGGGAGACAGCAAAGGCGACAGCAGCCAGAGCCAGTGCACCTGCGGATGTCGTGCTGGATGCCGGACATGGCGGCGCTGATCCGGGAAAGGTAGCGGCTGACGGCACGCTGGAAAAAGATATCAATCTGGCGATTGCCAAAAAAGTAAAGGAAAAGCTGGAAAAGCAGGGGATTACGGTCTGCATGACGAGGGAGACAGATGAGATGGTGCATGAAAACGGGATGGCCGAGGAGAAGAGAGCGGATATGTGCCTGCGCTGTGAAAAGATCAATACCTCCGGTGCGCGCTGTGCAGTCAGCATCCACCAGAACAGCTTTACCGATACATCTGCTTCCGGCGCACAGGTTTTTTATTATACGGCTTCCGAAGAGGGCAGACGGTTTGCCGGGCTGATGCAGGCCGAGCTGATCCGGCAGGTCGATCCCACAAACAGGCGGGTAAGCAAGGCCAACGATTCCTATTATCTGCTGCGGAAAACGACGATTCCGCTTCTGATCGTGGAATGTGGCTTTATGTCGAATCCATCGGAGACAAAGCAGCTGCAGGATGAAGCTGTGCAGGAGAAGATCGCCGGGGCGATCTGTGCCGGGATACAGCAGTATCTGGAAAAATAAGGGCGTGGGGTTGGCAGAATATTAAGAATGTGTTACAATAGACGATAACTTGGTAAAAAGTTTGCAATTAAAGGAGAAAATCATGAAAAAACATAGCAGACATCTGCTGCGGTTTTTACTGGTATGCATGGGTATGATGGCCTTACTGTGTGTGAAGCCGGTTTCTGCCCAGGCCGCAAGTATGAAAATATCCAAAGTGAAAGTAAGTGCGCCAAAGAGTGGCAGTGCATATGCATCGAGTTCCATTACCTATACGACATCCTCCTGCAAGAATCTGAAGATGCGTATCCGTATTTTAAACAGCAAGGGCAAGTATGTTTACCAGCAGACGCTGACCAATCTGTCCCGCAAGGGTACCAAAAAGCTGACCTGGAACGGTAAAGCGAGTGCCGGAAATACAGCAAAGCTTACAGCGTCCACGCTGGTTCCAAACGGTACATACAGAGTAGAGGTATATCTGTCCGGCAAGGCCGGAAAGAAAAACCGCGGTACCACAAAGCGTACGAGCTTCAAGGTGTCCAGAAAGGCAACAACGACAACAACGCCTGCAACAACACCATCCACGACGCCGTCTACAACACCGTCCACAACACCATCCAACGATACGGTTACACCGGCGGAGGATATGGAGACAACTGCTTCCGGTGTGGCCCGTCTGACAGGGGATGCCCAGCTGGACTATATGGCAGAGATGATGCTCCGTGAGGCCGGTGTGACCGCTTCCATGAGTGCAGATGAAAAGGTACAGCGGATCTACTACTGGGTCAGCCATGAGTTTAAGCATGTGCATGATTCCCATACCAATTATAAAAAGTACTACAATCTGAATGCACTGTCGTCTGAAATTCAGGCATACAGAGCCAGCACAGACCGACTGGTGGCAGCAGGCAAGGCCCAGTATGTCAAGCTGATCTACTGTGCAGGCATCAAATATTCGACCGGCGCTTATACAGACAGCCGTCATACAAGCTTCCAGAATACGGCCAAGCTGTGGTTCAATTCCCGTGTGGGACAGTGTAACCGTACAGCAGATGCCTTTATGATCCTGTGTAACTATGCCGGTATCGAAGGCGGTGTCTGTGCCGGATATTATCTCAACAGCAATGGCACTAAGTCCGGTCATTACTGGAACTGGCTGCGGGTCGGCGGATCTGTTTACTACTATGATGTCGATGTACAGCTGCAGAACAATGCCAAAGGCTTCCGTCATCCGTATTATGAGAGATGGTACAAGGCCAATAAAGCCATGGCGCTGAAATATCATCAGTTTACCCACGGCCTGCAGAAATAACAGAGCCATATATACAGCAAAGAACCGGTAGCAGATACCGGTTCTTTTGCTGCTTTTTGGCTTTTCATTTGAAACGGATAATGGTATAATATAAAAAGTATGGCATAATATACGAGGAAATTCTATGCAGACAATATATACAAAAGCAGACACAGAAACTATAGACAGAACATGGCTTACGACAGCGGCCAATATCCTGAAAAAGGGTGGGCTGGTGGCTTTCCCGACAGAGACGGTGTACGGTCTGGGCGGTGACGCCTTAAATCCGGAGGCTTCCGCAAAGATCTACAGTGCCAAGGGACGTCCGTCGGACAATCCGCTGATCGTTCATATCGCCGATATGGATGCGCTGTATGGTATCGTGAAGGAAGTGCCCGAACAGGCAAAGCGTCTGGCCGAGGCTTTCTGGCCGGGACCGCTGACGATGATTTTTGAAAAAAATGACAGAGTACCGCTGGAGACGACCGGGGGACTTGACAGCGTGGCAGTGCGTATGCCGTCCAGTGAGGTTGCCAGAGCGCTGATCGCTGCCAGTACAGGCTATATTGCAGCACCGAGTGCCAATACATCGGGGCGTCCGAGTCCGACAAAAGCGGAGCATGTCCGCGACGACCTTGACGGAAGGATCGACATGATCCTTGACGGTGGGGAGGTCGGTATCGGTATCGAATCGACGATCGTTGATTTTACAGAAGAAATCCCGACAATCCTGCGACCGGGTTATATCACCCAGACGATGATCGCCTCGGTGATCGGTGATGTCCAGATGGATAAGGGACTGATCGCGGAAAATTCCGGTATCCATCCCAAAGCACCGGGCATGAAATACAAACACTACGCACCGAAGGCAGATCTGGTGATCGTGGAAGGTGAGGCGAAAGCCGTTGCTGCGTACATCAACGACAGGGTAAAACAGCTGACAGCAGAGGGTGAGCACTGCGGTGTGATCGCTGCGGAGGAGACAAAGGATGCTTATCGGGCCGAAGTGGTCTTAAGTATCGGCGCCAGAGCGGATGAGGAGAGCATCGCCCGTCATCTGTACAATGTGCTGCGACGGTTTGATGATTTGGAGGTGACCCGGATCTTTTCGGAATCCTTCAGTACGCCGGTGATGGGACAGGCGATCATGAACCGTCTACTCAAGGCGGCCGGTCATCAGGTAATACAGGTGTAAGGAGGTCGTTTTATGCCTTACAGTAAAGTGATCTTTGTGGACAGTGACGGCACCTGCCGTTCCGCTATGATACGGATCATCATGAAAAGCAAATATCTGCTGAACCCGCTGGAGATCGAATCCAGGGGGCTGGTGGTTCTTTTTTCGGAGCCACTGGAGGCCAAAGCCCATGCGGTGCTGGAGGCCTACGGTTATCCTGTGGACGATACTCCGGCCAGACAGCTTTTGCAGGACGATATTGCAGACGATGTGCTGATCCTTACGATGGAGGACCGGCAGAAGCTGAAAATATGGGAAACGTTTGAAAATGCCAGACATGTATATACGCTGGCTGAGTTTATCCATTATTCCGGCGATATCCTGCCGCTTTACGGTGAGCCGGTGGAGTCCTATGAGGAATGGGTCGTCAGGATGGACAAGCTGCTGGATGAGCTGGTGATCTGTTTAAACGAGCTGTCGATCCGGGACAATGCCACAGCGGAAAAACAGGTTACACAGAATGAAAGTGCAGAAGCTATGCCGCAGGAAGAGGCTGCTGTGCAGGCTGCAGAGTCGGAAAGAATAGATATGCTGCCGGAGGACACAGCACCGGAAGACAGTGAGGATAAGGAGGACATACCGGATGACAGGAAAACGGACGGATTATCTGACCTGGGATGAGTATTTTATGGGCGTTGCCATGTTGTCGGGCATGCGTTCCAAAGATCCCAATACACAGGTTGGCGCGTGCATCGTCAGCGCGGACAACAAGATTTTATCTATGGGTTACAACGGATTCCCGAAAGGATGCTCAGACGATGAGTTTCCGTGGAACAGAGAGGGCGATCCGCTGAACAATAAATATTTTTACACGACACACAGTGAACTGAATGCTATTCTCAACTACCGGGGCGGCAGTCTGGAGGGAGCCAAGATCTATGTCACGCTGTTCCCCTGCAATGAATGTGCAAAGGCCATCATTCAGGCGGGGATCACGACAGTGATCTATGACAGCGACAAGTATGCGGATTCCGCGTCCACGATCGCGTCCAAGCGTATGATGGATGCCGCAGGCGTCCGCTATTACCAGTACAACCGTTCCGGAAGAAGCATTGAGATCCAATTATAAGAAGCAAAAGGGAGAGTTATATGGCACAGGAAAAGAAATTAGTAGAATCCATCACTTCCATGGAGGAAGATTTTGCACAATGGTATACAGACGTTGTTCTGAAGTCCGAGCTTTGCGGCTATACCAGCGTCAAGGGCTGCATGGTCATCAAACCGGCAGGTTATGCGATCTGGGAAAATATCCAGCATGAGCTGGATCGCAGATTCAAAGAGACAGGTGTACAGAATGTATATCTGCCGATGTTTATTCCGGAGAGTCTGTTACAGAAGGAAAAGGATCATATCGAAGGCTTTGCGCCGGAGGTAGCCTGGGTTACCCACGGCGGTGAGGAAAAGCTGCAGGAGCGTCTGTGCGTCAGACCGACATCCGAGACACTGTTCTGTGATCTGTTCGCCAGCGAGGTACATTCCTACCGCGATCTGCCGAAGGTATATAACCAGTGGTGCTCCGTTGTCCGCTGGGAAAAGACCACAAGACCGTTCCTTCGTTCCCGTGAGTTCTTATGGCAGGAAGGCCATACCGTACATGCCACAGCGGAGGAGGCCGAGGCAAGAACCGTACAGATGCTGAATGTTTACGCAGATTTCTGTGAAGAGGTTCTGGCTATTCCGGTTGTCCGCGGTAAAAAGACGGACAAGGAGAAATTCGCTGGTGCAGACGCAACCTATACGATCGAGTCTCTGATGCATGACGGCAAGGCATTACAGTCCGGTACAAGCCACAACTTTGGTTCCGGCTTTGCCAGCGCTTTCGGCGTACAGTATACAGATAAAGACAACCAGTTAAAACCGGTATATGAGACATCCTGGGGCTTCACCACCCGTATGATCGGTGCAATCATCATGGTACATGGCGATAACAGCGGTCTGGTACTGCCGCCGCGTATTGCGCCGACACAGGTTCGTATCATTCCGGTACAGCAGCATAAAGAGGGCGTTCTGGACAAGTGCCACGAGATGCTTGACGAGTTAAAGGCCGCCGGTATCCGCGTAGATCTTGACGACAGCGACAACCGTCCGGGCTGGAAGTTCTCTGAGGCAGAGATGCGTGGTATTCCGGTACGTGTGGAGCTGGGACCGAAGGATCTGGCCAACGGTCAGGCCGTACTGGTTCGCCGTGATACCCGTGAAAAGACAGTTGTAGCGCTGGCAGATCTGACACAGGAAGCAGAGAAGCTTCTGGATACGATGCAGCATGAGATGCTGGAAAGAGCCCGTGCACATCGTGATTCCCATACCTACGAGGCACACAATTACGAAGAATTTACAGATATCGTAGAGCACAAGCCGGGCTTTATCAAGGCTATGTGGTGTGGCGATCAGGCATGCGAGGACAAGATCAAGGAAGATACAGCCGCAACATCCCGCTGTATCCCGTTCAACGGCGAAGCCATCGACGATGTGTGCGTATGCTGTGGAAAACCGGCGAAAAAGCTGGTTTACTGGGGCCGTGCGTACTAAAATAAAACAGAATATACGATAAAATATTCCCCCTCTCTTCTATTTGGCGATGCGGATTCATAGATTAATACGCAACGCAAAATGGATTTGAGGGGGAATTGCCTTGTATCGATATGAATTGGAAGTACTCGAAAAATATGGGATCCATACAGAAAATCTGGTCAGGGGCCGGGGAGCGTGGATCTGTGAGACGGAGGACGGCCTTCGGATTTTACAGGAATATCCCGGCTCTGTGCAGAAGCTGATCTGGCAGAAACTGATCCAGGAGCGGATCGAGGACAGCGATATTGCCCGCACAGATATGCTCCTTCCGAATCTGGAAGGGGAGCTGTACAGCAGAGACCGGGCCGGGACAGTCTATACGCTGCGGTGCTGGTACAGAGGCCGGGAATGTGATACGCATGCGATCGCCGATATTCGCAAGGGTGCCAGACTGCTGGCCCAGATACATACGGTGATGCAAATTCCGTACCAGCAGCAGTATGCACCGCCGTCATTGTACGAGGACTGCTTAAGGCATAACCGGGAAATGAAACGGACGGCACGGTATCTGCAGAAACGGCGGCAGAAAAATGCTTTTGAGGAGCTTCTGGCAGATGCAATGCCTGATTTTATCCGGCAGGGCGAGGCGGCTGTGGCGCAGATGGATGGTCTGGCGGCAAACGCTGCCTTAAGTGGAGAGACCGGCGTGTGCCACGGAGATTTTACACATCATACGCTTTTATTTTGCGGACAGCAGCCGGTGGTGGTCGGTTTCCAGAAATGGAGCTTTGAAAAGCAGAGTGCGGATCTGTACCGGTACATGCGAAAGATCCTGGAAAAGAATGACTGGAATTTCCAGCTGTTTGAACAGATGCTCAAATGGTATCAGGACATCCGGCCGCTGCCGAGGGAAGAACAGATGGATCTTGGCCTGCGGCTGTGTTATCCATGGAAAAACTGGAAGCTGGCCAATTATTATATGCAGAGTTCCAAAACCATGCCTCCGGGAAAAAATATGGAGAAAATGGTAAAGATCCTGCGGCAGCAGAAAAACTGGAGCCAGTTCGTCGAAAATATCGCGCAAACCCTGTAAATATGCGGTTTTTTCCTTGACAAACGGGGTTATTCGTTATATAAGTATTGATGTGCATCTCATGAAGAGAGACTCGTGAAGATGAAGATAAGCAGTATGTCCATGCGGTCTGGGAATTTCCCTGTGGAGTCTGGACACGAGGATGATTTGCTGAATACAGGAGGAATTAGAAATGAACAAGACTGAATTAGTAGCAGCTATGGCTGAGAAGGCCGGACTGTCCAAGAAGAGTGCTGAGGCAGCGCTGAAGGCATTTGAGGATGTTGTTGCTGAAGAATTAAAAAAAGGTGAGAAAATCCAGATGGTAGGCTTCGGTACATTCGAGGTTTCCGAGAGAGCAGCAAGAGAGGGAAGAAACCCGCAGACAGGTGCTTCCATGACAATCGCAGCTTCCAAGTCTCCGAAATTCAAAGCTGGTAAGGCTTTAAAGGATATGCTGAACAAATAATTCGCATAAAAAGTGGCCGGACAGGATACTGTCCGGCTTTTCGCTTATCATGGGGGAAACAGATGAGATTAGATAAATTTTTAAAGGTCAGCCGGCTGATCAAGAGAAGAACGGTAGCCAACGAGGCCTGTGATGCCGGGCGTGTGCTGTTAAACGGTAAGCCGGCCAAGGCGTCCACAGCGGTCAAAAGCGGCGATGTGCTGGAAATCCAGTTTGGTACCCGTACAGTCAAGGCCGAGATCCTTGACGTACAGGATACGGTGAAAAAGGAAGAGGCAAAGGAGCTGTACCGCTATATCTGATGGTATGAAAGACCGCCACGTTTCATACACTGGATAGAAAGAAAAGAAAGTATGGGCTATGCCGGACAATAAAACCGAGGGAAAGCATGAACTGCAGCTTTCAGGCTGCGCATCGGGCAGGATCACCGGGGTAAAGGAAGTGCTGGCTTTTGACACGGAGGGTATCCGTCTGGATACGGTCTGCGGACGCCTGACGATCCGGGGAAAAGAACTGCATATCAGCCAGCTGTCCGTCGAAACGGGCTGCATCATGCTGACAGGCACGGTGGACAGCATACAGTATGCCAGAGGCACAGCGGCCAGAGCCGATGGAAAGAGTATCTGGCAGAGGATGTTTCGCTGATGGACGACAGGGTAAAGGCGCTGCAGGACTTCTATGTGCTTCTTCGCATGCTGGGTATCGGCGTATGTACGGGACTGGCGTATGATGGCCTGCGTATATTCAGAAATACATGTCCCCACACCAGACGGTGGAGGGACACAGAGGATCTGGTATTCTGGATATGCGCAGGTCTTTTGTATTTTGACGCTATGGTGCGGCATCTGGATGGCAGGATCCGGCTGGACTGGCTGGCGGCGGCCGTGGTCGGGGGCCTTTTGTATGAGCTGCTGCTTGGTCGATTTGTGGTAAAGACGGGTTCCTTTGTCCTGCATTATCTGACATTGCCGGTAAAAAAACTGTATTTCGCTGTCTGTGCCTGTATAAAATGGTTGAAATATCATGGTAAAAGAGGTAGAATCACGTTATATGGTCATTTTACACATCACAGGAAAAGAGATGGCCGGGGAGAACGAAAGCATAATGGCGAGAGCAGGATATAAGAAACGGGCATACCGTGCCAGCAGAGGCTACCGGCAGAATCTGATCGGTATGTTGATGATCGTACTGATCGTATGTGTATTACTGGGTGTGATCATCGTAAAGAGCCGATCCATGAAACAGACGATCCAGGCCAATCAGGATACGATCCAGACGTTGGAAACGCAGATCGAGACAGAAAATGAACGGGCCAATACCATCAAAGAGCAGGGCAAATACATGCAGAGCGACGAATATATCGCCAAGATCGCCCGGGAAAAGCTCGGACTTGTCACAGATGATGAGATCATGTTTAAAGAATCAAAATAATTTGCAGAGCGCCATGGTTTGACAGAATTTGCAGACCGGCTTCTGTATAATGGCTCCTGACACTACAGTCAGGGGGGACGGTATATGCAGCAAATACTATTTGCCATGCTCGCGGCCGGGTTGGTACTGGCGTTGTGGAGCATGGCAAAAGTTTTTTCTGAGTATAAAGAACGGGCATGGATGCAGGAAATGCCCCAGGACAGAATGTTATGGCTGAAGGCGGAAGCCTTTGGCGCGCTGGCACGTACGATCGGCCAGGAAGAACCAAAAAAGCCGGACCGGCAAAGGGACAGCGACAGTATCTGGGCCGGTTTTCGAAGAAAGGTATGCGCGGACTGCAGCTATCGCAAAAACTGTGACCGGGTCGGTCGGATCCACCGCAAAGCCTGCGCCGGTCGTATGATCGGGCTTTTGGAGGATAACCGGGAAGAGGATTACGAGAAAAGCGCTGCGGACTGGGTCAGCTGGTGCAGCCGGGGCAGGGAAACGATGCAGACGCTGCGGTTCTGCGTGCAGGAGTATCACAGGGAACAGTTCTGGAAGGACAGGCTTGCCGATGTGCGTCTTGTGACGGCCATGCAGCTGGGAGAGATCGCCCATATGCTCCGGCAGTCGGCCAGGGAATCCACCCGTTATCAGCCTCTGGGCCGGACGATGGAAAAGCAGCTGAAAACGGCGGCGCACCGTCTGGGTGTCCAGATCGGCGATATATGGGTGCTGGAAAGAGACACAAAGCGGATCAGCTTTTTTGTGACAATGAAGGCCAGCGGCAAAAAGAATGTTCCGGTACAGGAAATCACCAGACTTCTGGAACGGCGGAGCGGACGGCATATGACGGCGGATCCGCGGCAGAAGACTTATATCGGGGAAGAATATATGCTGTACAGCTTTACGGAGACGGTACGCTTTGAACTGCTGTGCGGAATCAGTCGCCGGCCGGGCAGCCGCCAGACGGTCTGTGGTGACAATTACAGCATATTTACGGAAAACGGACAGGCCCATCTGTGTCTTTCTGACGGGATGGGGTCCGGCGACAGCGCCAGAGAAAGCAGCGAACAGCTCTTAAATCTGCTGGAAGAATTCATGGCGTGTGGTTTTTCCAAGGAAATGACCTTTCAGATGCTGCATACGACACTGCTTTTGCAGGCGGAGGGAGAACAGTATGCCACACTGGATATCTGTCAGGTCAATCTGTATACGGGGATTTGTGAATTTATGAAAGCCGGTGCAGCTGCTTCCTATATTATAAGGAACCGGCATGTACAGCCGGTGGAGCTTCCGGCAATGGCGCCGGGACTGGAAAAAAAGACCGGGTATGAAAAGCTCAGGGTAAAGCTCCGGCCGGGGGACTATATTGTTATGGTTACAGATGGCGTGAGCGATGCCTTTGGTGATACCGGGATGGAAAAACCGCTGGAAAAGATCTTGTCAGGATTGAAAAAACAGCCGCCGCAGCGGATGAGTGAGGAAATTCTGGCAGCGGTTCCTTCAGATCAGGAAGATAAGAAAAACGATGATATGACCGTGCTTGTGGCCGGTTTCTGGGAAAAACAGGAGTAAAGACAGATGATACAGCAGGTAGAAAAGTTCATGACACAGTGGGCCATGCTGCCGGAGAATGGCCGGATTCTGGTCGGATTTTCCGGCGGCGCGGATTCACTTTGCCTTATGGAGATCCTGCGTGAGCTGTCTGCGGCACATGGTCTGACACTGTTTGCCGTTCATGTCCATCATGGGATCCGGGGCGAAAGTGCGGATAAAGATGCTGCTTTTGTGAAAGACTACTGTTGTAAATACGGAATTGCGTATAAGATCTGCGAGGTATCGGCAAAGGAGGAGGCCAGACAGTGCGGTATCGGTCTGGAGGAAGCCGGCCGGCAGCTGCGTTACCGGCTGTTTGATGAGTTGGCGGCGTCGTGGGATGCCGGGGCCATTGCAGTGGCCCATCACAGAAACGATCAGGCGGAGACGATGCTGTTTCAAATGGCAAGAGGCAGCAGTCTGACCGGTGCAGGAGGGATCCGGCCGGTGCAGGGACGTATCATCCGTCCCCTGCTTTGCGTCAGCCGGGAAGAGATCCGTGTCTTTCTGCGGCAGAGAAAGCTTGCCTGGCGGGAGGATGAGTCCAATACAGATACCACGTATACGAGAAACCGGATCCGCTGTGAGCTGATTCCTCTGCTTGAAAAGATAAATGCAGAAGCGGTGGTGCATTTTGCGGCGCTGGCACTTGATCTGCAGGAAACAGAAAATTATCTGCGAAAACAGGAAGAAGCCATCTGGCAGCAGAACGTGACGGAAGAAACCGGCTATCTGCGGATCGCAGATACACTGATGCAGCAGGATGAGCTGATGCAAAAAAGGATCTGCTACCGCGCTGTAGTCCGGGCGGCCAAAGGCCGTAAGGATCTGACCAGGGAGCATGCTGGGCAGGTAAAAGCGCTGTTTAACGCCAACTGTGGCAAAAGCTGTATGCTGCCGGGAGGAAGAATGGCCTGGCGTGAAGAGGACAGTGTGTGCGTTGGCGTACAGCCACAGACAGACGGCGGGGAAAGCTATAGGCTGCGCCCCGGTGAGACGTATACTGTGGGGAACTGGCAGGTCACGCTTTCGCTGTATCCGGCCAAACCCGGAAAAATTATGGAAAAAGCGTATACGAAATGGGTGGATTATGATAAAATCAAAACGAATTTGGTTCTGCGGAAGCGACAGCCGGAGGATGTTCTGTGTATAGATGCGGTGGGACATCACAAAAAGCTGAACCGTTTTCTGATCGACCATAAGATTCCCCAGCACAGAAGAGACAGTCTCTGGCTGATTGCCGACGGCTCCCATGTGGTATGGCTGCCGGGAGAACGACTGGGGGCAGATTACAAAGTAACAGAGGAGACAAAGCGGATCCTCGAGATAAAAATCACAGGAGAGTGTGAAGATGAGTGATAAGATCAAAGTATTATTAAGCGAAGAAGAAGTATCCAAAAAGCTGGATGAGATGGCAGCTGTTCTGAACCGGGATTATGCCGGAAAATGTGTCCACCTTGTCGGTATTTTAAAAGGCAGTATTTTCTTTACCTGTGAACTGGCCAAGCGTCTGACCGTTCCGGTAACGATGGATTTTATGGCCGTAACCAGTTATGGCAACAGCACCAAGTCCTCCGGCGTTGTAAAGATCATCAAGGATCTGGACGAGCCGCTGCAGGGCAAGGATGTTCTGATTGTAGAGGATATCGTTGATACCGGACGTACGCTGCATTATCTGATGAAGGTATTAAAGGACCGTCATCCGGCCAGCCTGAAGCTTTGCTGTATGCTGGATAAGCCGGAACGTCGTGTGGTCGATGTCAAGTCGGATTACGTCTGCTTTAATATCCCGGACGAGTTCGTTGTGGGCTTTGGTCTGGATTATGCGCAGAAATACCGCAATCTTCCCTACATCGGTGTGATCTGCCAGGACGGGGAAGAATAAGGATAACTGCGCATGACGCAGGGATAAAGGAGTATAGTTTCAGTGGAAAAACAACCAAAGGTATGGGGAATATATCTGCTGTTTTGTGTGGGACTTGTCGTGTTGTTTATTTATCTGTCCGGCAATATCGCCACACGCGGTGAATATTCCTACCAGGAATTTAAACAGGATGTAGCGGACGGACAGGTTGTTTCTGTCGAAATCCGGCCGAACCGGGAGATTCCTACCGGTGCTGTGGAGGTGGAACTGAACGGATCGGGAACCTGCCGGTTCTATGTCAGCGATGTCAAGGAGGTCGAACAGCTTTTGCAGGACAGCAATGTCCAGTATATACTGGACGATGTGCCGGGCGAGAGCATCCTCAGCAATATTATTCTGCCGGTGCTTCTGTCACTGGCGGTCGTTGTAGTCATGATGATGTTTATGAACCGCTCCGCAGGCAACGGTGGCGGCAACATGTCGATGATGAATTTCGGCAAGAGCCGGGCAAAGCTTTCGGATGAAAATGATAAAAAGATCACATTTGAGCAGGTGGCAGGACTCGAAGAAGAAAAAGAAGATTTAAAAGAAATCGTAGATTTTCTGAAAAATCCATCCAAATATACAAGAGTCGGTGCACGTATCCCGAAGGGCGTACTGCTCGTAGGACCTCCCGGAACCGGTAAGACCCTGATGGCAAAAGCCATTGCCGGTGAGGCCGGCGTACCGTTTTTCAGTATATCCGGTTCGGATTTCGTGGAGATGTTTGTTGGTGTTGGCGCATCCCGTGTCCGTGACCTGTTTGCAGAGGGCAAGAAGCACAGTCCGTGTATTATATTTATCGACGAGATTGATGCCGTGGCGAGACGGCGTGGCACCGGTATGGGCGGCAGCCATGATGAGAGAGAGCAGACCTTAAACCAGCTGCTGGTAGAGATGGACGGCTTCGGTGTCAACGAGGGCATCATCGTGATGGCGGCGACAAACCGTGTGGACGTACTGGATCCGGCCATCTTAAGACCGGGCCGTTTTGACCGTCAGGTAGCGGTATCCACGCCGGATGTCAGAGGACGTGAAGCGATCCTCAAGGTTCATGCAAAGAACAAGCCGCTGGCTGAAGATGTGGATCTGACCCAGATCGCCCAGACAACAGCCGGATTTACCGGAGCTGAGCTGGAAAGTCTGCTCAACGAAGCGGCGATCCTTGCAGCGAAAGACAACCGTCTGTATATCCGACAGCAGGATATACGCAGTGCCTTTATTAAGGTAGGCATCGGTATGGAAAAGAAGAGCCGTGTAATCTCCGAAAAAGAAAAACGGATCACCGCCTACCACGAGACCGGACATGCGATTCTGTTTCACGTACTGCCGGATATGGAGCCAGTCTATACGATTTCCATCATCCCGACCGGTATGGGAGCAGCCGGTTACACGATGCCGCTGCCGGAAAAGGACGATATGTTTGAAACCAGAGGTAAGATGCTGCAGCATATCATGGTATGTCTGGGTGGCCGTATTGCTGAGGAGCTGATCTTTGAAGATATCACGACAGGTGCGTCACAGGATATCAAACAGGCGACAGCACTGGCAAAAGCCATGATCACCAGATACGGTATGTCAAAGAAGCTGGGACTGGTTGCGTATGAGAATGATTCTGACGAGGTATTTATCGGACGGGATCTCGGCCATACAAAAGGATTCAGTGAGGCAACGGCGGCATCTATCGATGATGAGATACGCCAGATCATCAACGACTGCTACCAGAAAGCCCGTGCGATCGTGATGGAACATGAGAATGTGTTGCACAGCTGTGCAAAGGCACTGCTCGAGAAAGAAAAGATCGGCCGTGATGAATTTGAGGAAATTTTCGCATCAGCAGAAACAAAAGAAATTGTGCAGAATTGACAAAAACATCATATGATTTTTATGAACTTTGTGCAGACTTTTGGGGAGACGGAGGATATAATAAAAAACGTAAAAACCCCCCAATACATTATATAGTTTTTGCTACACCAAAAGAGAATATGGTTCTCTGAAAAAAGACAACTTCCCGGTTGTCTTTTTTTTGTACTTACAATGAAAAAAAAAACCGGATGTGCTATGATGGAGAAAAGAAGATTTTTCGGGAGGAAGAAATGGCTGAATATACGATTACTCTGGTAAAAGAAAAACGCAGCTTCAAAAGCGATGAGACCTCGACCCTTCTGGATGCACTGATCCGGGCGGATGCGGCGCCGGATGCACCCTGCGGTGGTCATGGTACCTGTGGCAAGTGTCTGGTGACGGTGGAGAGCGCCAAGTATAACGGCGTACAGAAGGCCTGCCAGATCCATACCGACTGTGATATGCGTGTGGATACATCCTTAAAGGCAACAGGCCACAGCCTTTTAACAACCGGCGTGGAGCGCAAGATCCCGATCATGCCCATGATCCAGCACGTGACCGTGCAGGATGAGCGGTGTAAGGTAGGAAACAGCGATTCGGAATGGGAGCTGTTAAAGCAGGCACTTTCTGGGGCAACCGGTCGTCCGCAGGGCGAATTTGTGGCTTCCCCGGCAGTGATCTCTTCCATCTATCCGTTTATGGAAGCGCATAACCGGGAGGCAGAAGTGATCCTTTGCAAAAACAGGGTGATGGAACTGGCTGAAATGGGAACGATCTGTTATCTGGCTGCCTTTGATATCGGTACAACGTCTGTGGTCGGCTATCTGATGGACAGTGTTAAGGGTAAACAGCTGGCAGTAACCAGCCGTCTGAATCCGCAGTCAAAATTTGGCGCGGATGTGATCGCCCGCAGTGATCATGTTTTAAATAATGACAGTGGTGCAGATCTGGCCGGCTGTATCCGGTCAGCGTTAGATGAGATGCTGGGAGAGCTGGCTGACCAGGCGGGTATTAAACGTACCCAGATCTACCAGATCGCAGTCGTAGGAAATACCTGTATGCATCATCTGTTCCTGAATATTTCCCCAGCATCGCTGGTTCACGCACCGTATAATCCGGCAGTCCGGGAGAATATCATCTGCCGGGCAAAGGATGTGGATCTGTCCATCCATCCGGAAGGTACAGTGCTGATGCTGTCCAATATCGCCGGTTTTGTCGGTGCGGATACCGTGGGCTGTCTGATCGCCTGCGATATGGAGCACAGGGAGAAGATGACATTGATGATCGATATCGGTACGAACGGCGAGATGGTGCTGGGCAACGAAAAACGTATGATCACCTGCTCTACAGCGGCAGGACCGGCCTTTGAAGGAGCCAAGATCGCCTGCGGTATGCGGGGCGCGAAGGGCGCTGTGGACCATATCGAGATGAAGGACGGTAAGGTCATGTACAGTACGATCGGTGATGCCGAGGCTGTCGGTATCTGCGGATCGGGTCTGATGGATATCGTAGCCATGCTGTTAAAAGAGGGCTTTGTCGAGGATACGGGCCGTTTGATGGATCCGGATGAGCTGGAGACAGAGAGTGCGATCGCCAACCAGGACTGCATCATCAAGGTGGATGGAAAGAATGCTTTCAAAATCACCGACAAGGTTTATCTGACCCAGAAGGATATCGGAGAGGTACAGCAGGCCAAGGCAGCGATCGCGGCCGGTATCATCCTGCTGTGCAAAAAGATGGGGATTGCGGTCGACGATATCGAAGAAATCCTGATCGCCGGTGCTTTCGGTAACTATATGCGGGCATCCAGCGCCTGCAGGATCGGTCTGCTTCCCGCAGAGCTTTCTGACAGGATACATATGATCGGCAATGCTGCAGGTGAGGGCGCGCGTATCGCCGTGCTCAACGAGCCGGAATATGACAGAAGCGGCGGCCTGCATGAACGTGTCGAGTTCCTTGAACTTGCAGCTGATCCGGATTTCAATGATACCTATGTAGACGAATTGATGTTTCTTGATGAGAATGATTATGAATTAATGTAAAATATGTAGAGGATATTCAATTTGGCATACAGCTGGGTTGTGTAAAAAGAATAACTTAGTACAGTGAATGCATAAAATATTTGTTTACCTTTTCACAGGAACGTGGTATTATAGGCATATAATGTTTAGGAGGCTATATCAATGATTGTTATTGGTGAGAAAATCAATGGCTCTATTCCGTCCGTAGCACAGGCTATCGCAGACAGAGACGCAGAGCTGATTAAATCCAGAGCAAAAGCCCAGGCTGAGGCTGGCTCTACCTACATCGACTGCTGTGCATCCGTAGAAGAGGATGTTGAGGTCGAAACACTGAAATGGATGATCGACTGCATCCAGGAAGTTACAGATCTTCCGATCGCAGTGGACAGCCCGAGCCCGGTAGTACTGAGAGAGATCTTCCCGTACTGCAAGAGACCTGGCCTGATCAACTCCGTATCTATGGAGGGTGACAAGGTGGACATCCTGTTCCCGGCTATCGCTGATACCGAGTGGGAAGTTGCCGCACTGCTCTGCGACGATACCGGTATTCCGAAATCTGCAGCAGACAGACTGAGAGTATTTGACAACTTAATGGCTAAGGCCAAAGAGTATGGCATTGCTCCGAGCCGTATACATATCGATCCGCTGATCGAGATGCTGTGTACATCCGAAGATGGTATCGCCATGAACGAAGAGGTTATGAGCACCATCAGAAAACAGTACCCGGATATCCATATCACAGGTGCTGTCAGCAACATTTCTTTCAACCTGCCGGTTCGTAAACTGGTAAATCAGGGCTTCACAATTCTGGCTATGAACTGTGGTCTGGACAGCGCTATCTTCGATCCGCTGAACAAGGATCTGATGGGTCTGATCGAGGCTACTGAGGCTATTCAGGCAGCCGGTGGCGTTGTAGCTGATATGGATCTGGCTCCGATCGAAGCAAAGGTTCAGGAGAAGAACAAAAAATACGTTCTTCCGGCATACGCAGTACTTGGTCTGAAACACGAAGTGATCGAGGCTGAGATGGATGAGTACGATGAGTACGATGTAGACGCTCTGACAGCAAGCCTGCTAGAGAAATATCCGTCCGAGTACGCAGAGAGAGATCTGAAAGGTCTGATCTACGCTACGATCGCATTACTGGGCGAGGATGATTTCTGCATGAACTATATCAGTGCATACCGTGACGGAGAAATCGGACCGGTAAAATAATTTCTAACGGTTTAAGCAGATATTGAGGACTGTCTGTTTAAATAAATCTATAATTTTATTAGCGGAGGGTAATATTATGTCTCAGATTGATGAAGTAGCAGCATTAGTTGAAAAAGGTAAAGCTAAATTAGTTGGCAAAGCAGTACAGGAAGCTCTGGACGCTGGATGTGAGCCGATCGAGATCCTGAACAAGGGTATGATCGACGCTATGGCTGTTGTTGGTGAGAAATTCAAAAACGGCGAGATCTTCGTTCCGGAGATGCTGGTAGCAGCTCGTGCAATGAAGAAAGGTGTTGAGGTTCTGAAACCGCATCTTGGAAGTGGTTCCACAGGTGCTCTTGGTAAACTGATCATCGCTACAGTTGCAGGTGACCTTCATGATATCGGTAAGAACCTGGTTGCTATGATGATCGAGTCCGCTGGATTCGAAGTTATCGACCTTGGTGTTGATGTTCCGATCGAGAAGATCATTGAATGTTACAAAGAAAACCCGGATACAAAAGTTATCTGTCTGTCCGCACTGCTGACAACAACTATGCCGTCCTTAAGAGACACAGTTGCAGCTCTGAACGCAGAAGATTTCCGTAAAGATATCAAGATCATGGTTGGTGGTGCCCCGATTACTCAGGCATTCGCTGATGAGATTGGTGCTGATGGATATTCTGAGGATGCAGCATCTGCAGCAACTCTGGCTAAAAAGCTGGTTGGTGCTTGCTAAATTATCAAAACAGGAAACAGGCTGTCGGTCATCCGGCAGCCTTTTCTAATATAAGGGGGTTTTACAATGGATTATGAAAAGGCAAAAGAAATCGCTACAGAGCTTGGATTTACCCATGTAGGCGAGCTTGACTGTGATACGATCCATCTGATGCCGGAGGTTCGCAAGATGTGCGAAGACAATACCTGCGGCATGTGCGGAAAATGCTGGTCCTGCCCGCCGGGATGCGGTACGCTCGAGGAGTGTGAGAGCCGTGTCCGGGCTTTCAAACATGGTATTCTGGTGCAGACGGTCGGTGAACTGGAGGATTCCATGGATGTGGAAGCCATGATGGACACAGAGGCTGCCCATAAGGAACACTTTTTTGCGGTCAGAGCGAAGCTGCAGGAGCTGTATCCAAATATGCTGGCTCTGGGAGCCGGAGCCTGTACGATCTGCAAGGTCTGTTCCTATCCGGATGCGCCCTGCCGTTTTCCGGAAAAAGCCGTATCTTCGATGGAATCCTATGGCATGCTGGTGAATCAGGTCTGTACGGACAATGGCATGAAATATTATTATGGTCCGTGTACGATTGCGTATACCAGCTGTTTTCTGCTGGACTGATCAGGACAGGATATCCGGAGGCAGCTGATCGGCCTTTTGCGGGTAGACAAGAAGTGTATCCGGCTGTTCAAATACAGCCAGAAAGACTTCGGATATCCCGGAAAGGCCGTTTTTCTGTAGCTGTTGATGCAGCCAGTTGGCATCCCGGCCGATGGCTTTGAGATTCTGCGCAAGCAGCGTACCGTCGATAATGATATTGGCATGGATATAGTCGGCTTCCACCGGCAGATGCAGGTCGCCTGTGGTCACAGGCTGGTTGTCGGCGGCGGGAATAAAGCTGAATTTACCGTTGCTCTCAAGCAGGATCGTCTGGAGCTCATTCAGAGAAAAGTAGCCGCTGATCCGGCATTCCTCCAGCATTTCATTGACAGTGATATGGGCTTTTTTCAGATTCTTTTTGTAGAGCGTGCCGTTATGCAGAAGGATCATGGGAGCTCCGGTCATAAAGCGGCGTACGGCAAGGGAACGGGCGCTGATACAGGAGACCAGAAGCGTCAGAAGTCCGTAACCGACCATCGCTGTGAGCGGATAGGACCAGTGTGTTTCAAGTCCTGTGGCCATCTCGGCAGCGATCGATCCGATCGTGATGCCGTTGATATAGTCAAACATACTCATCTGGGAGATCTGCCGGTAGCCGCTTAAACGGGCGAGAATAAACAGTACAATAAAGGATAAAAGAGTCTGCAAAAGCAGTGTTATATAATCCATACATGTGTCCTTTCGTTTTTGGTAACAGTATCTGCGGATCGGTGAAAAATATGCGAAACCGGCATGGTTTTTGATTTGCCTGATACTGCCGGAATGTGATAGGATAAAAAGAAAAAGGGGGATGGATGCCATGGTCGATCTGAATGACTGTATCAGCGAGACAATTGATTTTCGGTATATTGTGAGTAAGTTCGTTGTGCAGACACATGCGGTCATCCGGGTGTTTGACAAGGATGGCTATATTCTGGAAAAGTTTGGTTCACTGGATGATGATAAGGACCCAGTGATGTGGGATACGGATTTTTTCCGTATTCTGTTTGGCTATGGCTGGAAAGACTGCCCGCATCTGTACTATGACTGCGAGCAGATCGTGTATGTGGTGATACGTATGGCATATAGATGTACGATGATCATCGGACCAGTGAGCCTTGTACCTGTCTATGCGGAGCTGAACAAACAGGTGATACAGAATCATCATCTGAATCCTGAGGATGGCTTCCGCCTGTCCTTTTGCTCACGGGAATACTTTTTCTCCAATATTCTGGCACTGTTCCATCTGGTGACGGGGATTAAAATGACAACAGATGAGCTCTGGGAACGGAATTTCCTCAACAGCGAGATGAGAAACCGTCTGGAGCAGAATCTGGTGGAGACAATGATCAGCCGTCAGGAACAGGAGGTGGCCCATACACCGTATAATCAGGAGGTGCGAGAGCTCAAAAGCATTACAGAGGGTGATGTGGAGGCATTGCGCCAGGTGATTGCGGAGCCAACAGTAGGCGAGAGGGGACAGCTGTCCTCCGATCCGGTGCGACAGGCAAAAAATATTGCTATTTCTATGATCACCCTGGCTTCCCGTGCAGCGATCGCCGGCGGGATTAATGCGGAGAATGCCTTTACTGTGTGTGACAGCTATATCCGTATGACGGAAGCACTGTCGCAGCCTGAACAGATTGAGGCGGTCATGCGTGAGGCCGAGTACAAGCTGGCCGGTCTGGTGAATGAACACAAGCATAAGGAAGAGCTGCCGCATCCTGTTGTGGCACGGGTAAAGGATTATGTATTCCAGAATCTGCAGTCGGAGATCAAGGTCAGTGATATGGCAGAGCAGTTTGGCATAAATGCGGATTATCTGTCCTTTTTGTTCCATAAGAGTACCGGCAAGACGATCCGGCGGTATGTGCTGGAGGAAAAGGTCAAGGTGGCACAGAGTATGCTGATGTATACAAATAATTCTTTACAGGAGATCGCTTTTGTATTAAACTTCAGCTCACAGAGTCATTTCAGTACGGTGTTTCGAAAGATTACAGGTGTAACGCCCAGAGAATATCGTGAATGTTATACAGCCCAGGCGAATCTGGGGACAGAATAAGCAGTAAAATTATAAAAAATATAAGATACATGTAAAATGATTGGAAAAAATGATAAAGAAATGTCTCTTTTTCTGTTAAAGTATCGGGAAGATAATACATGAGGACAGTTTTATTTATAATATGAAAGTTTGAGGAGGAGTTATTATGGAGACTTTCAAATTATCATTAAACAGTATTGAAAAAGTTGGCGAATTTGTCAAGAAAATTTCAAAATATGATGGTTCATTGGATATTGCAGCAGGTCGTTACAGTGTAGACGCCCGTTCCCTGATGGGAATCCTTTCCATCGATCTGAACCGGGTGCTGGAGCTGAGAGTACCTGTGGGATATCAGAATATGGAAGCTTTGGAAAAAGATATTCAGCCATTTCTGGCATAAGATATTGTAAAATACGATACAAAATCCGGCACCGCTGTTTGCAGCAATGTGTCGGATTTTTTGCAGAAGAGAGGGCACAGCATCTGTCAGGATGCGGTGTGTAAAGGAAGGGGAAAAGAGAGATGAAGCTGGACAAAAACAAAGAGCGGCGGCTGATCCAGACGTCGGAAACGTTTCTGTTAAGTGCGATACTGGCGATTTCCGGTGGATTTCAGGATGCCTACACGTATAATGTCCGAAATAAGGTGTTTTCCAATGCCCAGACCGGAAATGTGGTGCTGATGAGCCAGCATTTTATGATGGGAGAGTGGAAAGAAGGGATCCATTATTTGTTTCCGCTGTTTGCCTTTGCCCTTGGTGTGTTTGTGGCGGAGCGGATCGGACATGCGTATAAGACGGCGACAAAGATCCACTGGCGGCAGATCATCATCGTAATGGAAGTGGTTTTGCTGTTACTGGTAGGTTTTATTCCGGCTGAACATAATCTGGCGGCCACAATGCTGGTGTCTTTTGCCTGCGCCATGCAGGTACAGAGCTTCCGTAAAGTGAAGGGATATGCCTATGCCAGCACAATGTGCATCGGAAACTTAAGAAGCGGAACGGAGAGCCTGTCCATGTTTATACGTGACCACCAGTGGAAAGCACTGCACAAGACACTGCACTATTATGGCATCATTTTGCTGTTTGCCGTTGGTGCAGGTATCGGTGGAGTCTGTTCCCTGCATATCGGGCTGAAAGCAATCTGGGTATCCTGTACGCTTCTGGCTGTGGCGGGGCTGATGATGCAGAAAGAACATATGTAAACAAAAGACATGCGAATGGCAAAAAATGTCCGGAGCGTTTGAAAAGCCAACAGATAAAACAACACAAAAAGAAACCGAGAGGTGCATACCGTGCGCTTATATGCAGGATGTACTTCCCGGTTTCTTTTTTTGCCTTAGAATATATAAGAAAGCCCCAGTGGAGTTCTTTTGAGTGGATTTGCATGTAAAAGGGATCGGAAGATTGTATAATACATCATAAGATTGTATAAAAAATCAGTGGATTGCACAAAAATACCAAAAGAAGATTGTGTGAATGAATAAAAACGAAAAAAATGACGAAAAAAGATTGACGGATGGTGAAAAAGAGAATATGCTCTCATCAGAGTAAACGTTTACTCAAATAAAACGAAGCAGAGAACAGACATGGCAAAATCAGGAAAACGAGTGACAATCAAAGATCTGGCAAGTATATGTGGCGTATCCACAGCGACAGTTTCCCGCGTGCTCAACCATATCGGTGGAGGATACAGTGGGGAGACGGAAGCAAGGATACGGCAGGTGGCGGATGAAATGGGATATGCACCAAACCCCATGGCCCGTTCACTGGTGACCAGAAAGACAAATCTGGTGGCCGTACTTGTACCGGATATCCATTATTACTTTTTTCAGGAACTGTTTGCCGGATTGGAAGAGTATCTGAATCCATATGGCTACCGCCTGTTGCTGTGCAACACACACGAGAGTCAGGAACAGGAAGATCAGTTTATCAGAAGCCTGAGCAACGGTCTGGTGGACGGCATGATCGTCTCCACACTGAACAATAAAGAAAACAATGAGCTTCTGGCGGAGCTTCACAAAAATCATTTTCCCGTGATCGCACTGGAGCGTTACGGCGAAGGGCTCAAAGATGTCTGTCAGTTCCAGGTCGATAATTATGCGGCAGGAAAAATGGCGGTTGATTATCTCTACCGGCAGGGACACAGAAAGATCGCTTTTCTGAAAGGTAACCGGAATGCGCTGAATGCGGGGCTTAGATATCAGGGATATCTGGCCGGAATGGAAGCCTACGGACTTGAGGCCGATGAAAAACTGACACGATATGGTGATTATGGTTTTCAGCAGAGCGTTGACGTTACGAAAGAACTTCTGGAGCAGGGGGGGTTTACGGCACTGGTCACGGCAAATGACATGATGGCCTTGGGAGCCTGCAAGGCAATCTTAAAGAAGGGCTACAGAATACCGGAAGACATTTCCGTACTGGGACTGGACAGAACGATGCTGACAGATACCCATGAACCATCGATCGTATCGATTGACTTCTGTGCACGGAATATGGGACTGGCCGCCGGGAAATGTATGATGACGATGATCGATGGCGGTTCACTAGAACAGAAGCTTTACCGGCAGCAGCCAACGTTCCATGAGGGAAGAAGCATTCGGAAAGAGTAAAAGAAATCTGAAAGCGGAAGTGACATGGTTTTTTCAAAGGTTAAACGTTTACTTAAATCGCTGTGAGAAAGCAAAAGCAAATCATAAGACGGGGCAGATCTGTGATACAGTACAGCCGGATATCATTCCGGCAGGTGGAAAATCACACCTGTATCCGGCAAAATGACAAAAAGACAGAAAAAAGAAGTGAAAGGTTGACGTTGAAAGATAAAATTTCAATGGTTAAACGTTTACTTAATAGAGTTTCAAGGTGTAGGACAGGGAAAGGAGCAAATGATGGGATTAACATCAAGAGAACGTGTATTGATGGCATTGAATCATGAGGAGACAGACCGGGTTCCGATTGATCTCGGATCTTCCAGATCAACAGGTATCAATGCGAATGCGTACAATAAGCTGAAAAAGTATCTGGGCATCAAAACGGACACGATCTGTTTTGACGTGAAACAGGATCTGGCTTATGCGGATTTTGATCTGTTGAAAAGACTGGGCAGTGACGTGGTGATCCTGCCGCGGCTGGTACCTTCGATCGGTATTCCAATTGACAAGATGAAACCGGGCAAGCTGCCTTGTGACGGTGGTGACTGTATGCTGGCAGAAGCTTTCAATCCGGTGGATATCGGCGGTGGAACGCTGGGCGTGTTTGACAGCGAGGGACACCTTCTGGCAAAACGGCCAAAGGACGGACTGTATTTTGATGAATGCTACAATCCACTGCAGGAAGCAGAATCCGAAGAAGATATCGATGCCAATCTGAAACTGCCGGGGATCACAGATTATGAGTGCGACTGGCTGAGAAAACGGGCAAAGGATATTTACGAGAATACGGATTTCTGTATTTCCGGTGCGACGAGTACCAGCCTGTTTGAAAAAGGATGGAAAGACTGGGGCATGCAGACCTTTATGGAAAATCTTTACTGCGAGCCGGAGCTGATCGAATACTATCTGGACAAGATGACCGATGCATACATCGCCATGATGGACAAATATCTGGATGCTGTCGGTGACTATGTACAGGTTGTACAGAACAATGACGATTTCGGTTCCCAGAGAGGCATGCTGTTATCCCCGGATCTGTACCGTAAATTTTTCAAACCCCGCCATGCAAGGATCAATGAAGCCATCCGGAAAAAGAAAAAAGATGTCCATATTTCCCTGCACTGCTGTGGAAGTATCCACCCGATCATCGGCGATATCATTGAATCCGGATATGACATCTTAAATCCGTTGCAGAAAGAGGCCGCCGACATGGATCCATATGAGATCAAAAAAGAATTTGGCAAGAATGTCACGATCTGGGGCGGTGCCTGCAGTACGCAGACGACACTGACGCACGGAACGATCGATGAGATCATCGAGGAATGCAAGGCCATGATCAAGTGCTACGCACCGGGCGGCGGCTTTGTTTACTCCCAGATACATAATATCCAGGCGGACATTTCGCCGGAGAAGATCATGGCGGTCTTTGACACGGCCCTGAAATATGGCAAACCGGAATTTTACAGAGAGTAAGAAAAAAGCATCTGACTGACAGAAAACACTGTGTCAGTGTAAAAAATCCTATACCTGCACGAATGGTAACTGTACAGCGGAGGATGCAAAAAAGAGGATGAGGACATGGACAAAAAAAAGATAGCAGTCATAGGAAGCTATGCAGTGGGAATGACGATCTCCGGAGATCATTTTCCAATTCCGGGAGAGACGGTTCCCGGCCATGATTTTATCATGTGCCATGGAGGAAAAGGCTCCAACCAGGCTGTGGCTGCAGCCAGAATGGGAGCACAGGTCATGTATGGAACCTGTATCGGAAACGACACGTTTGGTGACGGTGCGATGAAGCTGTTTGAAGAAGAGGGCATGGATGCTACCGCCGTCAGACGAAGTGAAACAGGAATGTCGACAGGAGCTGGCGTGGTACTGGTCAACAAAGAAGGTGAAAATGAGATCGTGATCGATTTTGCGGCAAACAAAGAATTTTCACCGGCGGACGTGGACAAGATGGTGCCGGTACTTAAAAACTGCGAGCTGCTTCTGATGCAGCTGGAAACCAGCATGGAGACGGTGGAATACGCAGCAGCAAAGTGTAAGGAACTTGGCCTTGCATTTGTACTGAATCCGGCACCGTACTCTCCACTGTCGGATGAATTGCTGGCAAACTGTACCTATATGACACCGAACCAGACAGAGGCGAGACTGATCCTCGGGCTGGCCAGTGATGATCCACGGCCAGATGAAGAGGTGGTCAGAATGTTGTCGGACAAGGGTGTGAAAAATGTCATTATGACGCTGGGTCATGAAGGCTGTTATATAAAGACGACCGATCTTGATAAAAAGGTGGCAGGGTTCACGGTAGAGGCCGTTGACACGACGGGCGCAGGCGATACCTTTACGGGCGCCTTCTGCGTGGCCATTGCCGAAGGGAAGGATATCATCGATGCCGTACAGTTTGGCAATGCGGCGGCAGGCCTGTCGGTGACAAAATATGGCGTGGTCGAGTCGATACCGTTCCGGAAAGAAGCAGAACAACTGATACAGGAGAAAAAAGCATGAAAAAACATGGAATCTACAACAAACAGTTGATGGCTGCTATCGCAGACATGGGGCATGAGCAGTACATCGTGATCGGCGATGCAGGTGTGCCGATCGCCCGCCCGGAGCAGCGCATTGACCTGGCCATCGCACAGGATCTTCCGACGATTGCACAGGTACTGGATCTGATCATGGATGAATTTATTTTTGAAGATATCATCGTGGCAGAGGAACAGAAACAGTTTAATCCGGAGCATTTTAAAGCCATCGAGGATATGGTACATAAACGCTACGAGACGATGGAAGTAAAGACGATGCCGCATTATGATTTCTTTGCAGAATATCTGCCAAAAGCAAAATATATCGTGCGTACAGGCAATCTGATGCCGTGGGGCAACGTGGTTTTAAAAGCCGGTATCGACGCAAAGGTATGGTTCCAGAAACCGGGCTGTATCACACCGGGATTTTATGAAGAGCGAGCAAGCTACGATAATTAATGGGGAAACAGTAACTGTATTTCAAACTTTCAGGGGATAACCCGGAAAATTATATATTTTTACAATGTAGAGGAGGATTTTTACATGAAACGCAAAATGATGGCACTGGTACTTGGTGGAGCAATGGCACTTTCCTTATGTGCATGTGGAAGCACAGGAACAACAGACAACAATGCGGCAGGCGGCAGCACAACGGGAAGTGCGGCAGCAGAAAGCGCGGCGGGATCTGCGGCAGAAGCTTCTGCGACGCAGACGAAAGACGGAGATTACAATGTATCTGTCGTTCTGCATTCTCTGGCAGGTTCCTTCTATAATAAGATGGCAGAAGGCGCAAAGGCCGCAGGCGCAGACCTCGGTGTCAATGTATCCGTATCCGCACCGAACACGGCAAGTTCTCTGGATGAGCAGGTGGGTCTGATCGAGACAGCCATTTCTTCCGGTGCAGATGCGATCGCCACGGTTACCTGGGATCCGTCCGGATTTAACAATGTCATTGCTGAAGCCAATGACAAGGGGATTCCGGTCGTTGGATTTAACCAGGATGCCAAAGACTGTGGCACAAAATGCTTTGTCGGACAGGACTATGAGACAGCTGGTTACAGCCTGGGTAAATACATGTTTGACCAGATGGGTGGTGAAGGTACTTATATCGTAGCATCCTGCGGACCGACCGACAGTGCGCTGATCGCCCGTGAAGCCGGTATTGACAAAGCGGCAGAGGAATATCCGGGTATCTCAAAGATTACGACCATTGATATCGGTACGGATCTGACAAATGCGTATTCCGTTATTGAGAATGCATATCTGGCCAACCCGGACGTGAAAGCCATCCTTGGTGTGGATGTGTATTCAGAAGCCATCGGAAGCTTTATCGAAGATTATGATTTAAGCGGCAAAGTATACGGTGCCGGATTTGACCTGACAGAAGGTATGCTCGGCCATATCAAGAACGGCAGCGTGCAGCTGACAGTTGGACAGAATCCGTTCCTGCAGGGGTACTACTCTGTATATGAGTGCTACATGAACCTGAAATACGGTTCTGACTTCCTGAACATTGACACTGGTGCGCAGATGATCACAAAAGACAACGTCAACGATGTTCAGCCGGAATAAGTGCGTGCACACACTCCGAAAAAAAGCAATATATAATCTGCATGACAATACAGCTGCTGCCCGAAAGGGCAGCAGTAGTACATATGGGAAAGGTTGCGGAAGATGAAGACTAAAAAACTGAAACTGACAAATGCCAGGGAATTTGGTGTATTTCTTGTACTGGTGATCATTATGATCGCACTGAGCATCGCCTCCCCGGTATTTTTAAAACCTGTAAATCTTGTGAATATTGTGCGCCAGACCGTTGAGATCGGTATCATGGCGATCGGCATGACCTATCTGATCATTGCCGGAGAACTGGATCTGTCAGTTGGCTCACTGTTTGCCACTTGTGCGATGTTTGGCGGTTTCCTGTTCAAAAATCAGATCGTACCGGCATCCATAGCGTTTCTTCTGGTGCTGCTGTGTGGCGTGGCTCTGGGCTGCTTCAACGGTCTTCTGGTGACAAGACTGGGAATCCCTTCGTTCATCGTTACACTGGGTACGATGAAAATTTACAGAAGTTTTGCCTATGCGATCGGAAATGGCCAGAGTATCAGCCAGTTCCCAGAAAGTGCGACAAACAGCTGGGTATGGAAAATGGGAGCGAAGATCAACGGTATTCCGGTACAGATCTTTATCATGCTGATCTTCTTTGTGATCGCACATATTCTGCTGAAAAAGACAAGTTACGGATATAAAGTCTATGCGACCGGCGGTAATGACAAAGCGGCTCATCTGTCCGGTATCAATATCAAAAACACCCGCCTGATCGCCTTTGCCATGATGGGATTTTTATGCGCACTGGCAGCACTGATCAGTACGGCTTACTTAAATACCGTTACCACCACCAGTGGTGAGGGTCGTGAGATGGATGCCATCGCAGCCGTTATCCTCGGTGGTGCAGCCTTAAGCGGTGGCCGTGGTACGATCCTTGGTACATTCCTCGGTGCGATCATTATGGCAACTGTGAAAAACGGTATGGTACTCTTGAATGTACCGGTATTCTGGCAGGATGGCTTCATCGGCGTGGTTGTTATCATCGCTGTGCTGATCGACACGCTAATCCACCGAAAAGACGAGAAAAGGTAGGGGATAGTATGGCACCGATCATTGAATTTAAACATATTACAAAACGGTTTGGCGGTACGACAGCCTTAAACGATGTCTCATTCTCTGTGGAGAAGGGAGAAGTCCACTGTCTCTGTGGTGAAAACGGCGCCGGAAAATCCACATTGATCAATCTGTGCAGTGGCGTATTCACACCGACAGAGGGTGAGATCTGCATCAATGGTGTGCCGGAGCAGATCAATTCGATACGCAAGTCGGAAAAACTCGGATTTGCCATTGTCCATCAGGAAGTGCCGCTGTGCCTGAACATGAGCATTGCACACAATATCTTCCTGGGGTCTGCCGAGGCGACAAAAGGATGCTTTCTGAACGAAAAGCATATGAATGAAAAGACAAAAGAGCTGATGGAGATGTTTCATCTGCATGTGGAGCCTACGGCTCTTCTCGAGTCTTTAAGCATTGCGGAGCAGTCCATCGTACAGATTGTGAAAGCCGTGTGTTTTGAGCCGGAGATCCTGATTCTGGATGAGCCGACGGCGGCACTGACGAACGACCAGAGAGAAGTCATGTTCGCTGTCGTCCGCAGACTGGTGAAAGAAAAACAGACAACGGTACTGTATGTCAGTCATCGACTGGAAGAGGTCATGGAGCTTGGCGACAGACTGACCGTGTTTAAAGACGGTAAATTCGTCGTGACAAAAAATGTGGCTGATGTCACGATGGATGATATCGTTACCCTGATGGTAGGCCGTCAGATTGATAAATCCGAGTGGAGAAACACTCATGCGACAAAAGAAGAACTGCTGACGGTAAAAAGTCTGTGCAATGGAAAGAAATTTCAGGATATCAGCTTTACCCTGCACAAGGGAGAAATCGTGGGTCTGGCCGGATTTGTCGGTGCGGGCCGTACAGAGGTGCTGACGTCCATCTTCGGTGCGGACAAGCTGGACAGTGGCGAAATCTATATTAAAGGTGAGAAAGTGTCGATCCACTCACCAAAAGAGGCCATTGCCCACAGGATCAGCATGATCTCGGAAAACAGACGTGATGATGGCCTGATCACCAGTATGTCGATTAAGGAGAATGCCCAGTTGTCTGTAATCGACAGGATCTCCAATAAGGGATTTCTGAGTAAAAAGAAATCAAAAGACTTGATGGAGCAGATGATTGAGAAATATTCGATCAAGATCGGAAATATGGATGACAAGATCCTGACGTTGAGCGGTGGTAACCAGCAGAAAGTCATTATCGCCAAATGGATCGGAAATGATCCGGAGATTCTTCTGTGTGATGAACCAACGAGAGGTATCGATGTCGGAGCAAAGGCAGAGGTGTACAAGATCCTCCGGGATATCTCCGCATCGGGCATCGGTGTGCTGATGGTGTCTTCCGAACTTCCGGAGCTTCTGGCCGTCTGTGACCGCATTCTGGTCATGCACGAGGGAAAAATGACTGGTGAACTGTCCCGTGAAGAAGCGTCAGAAGAGGCGATCATGAAATATGCGGCAGCAATCGGATAGAAAGTGTGTGGCTGAAAACAAAACAGAGGTTCCGTTGGATCAGTGGCTGGAGAAAACGGAGGTAAAAAAAGTCCTGCTGACAACAGTTAAAAAATATGTTGTCAGCGGGACTTTTGTTGCCTCGTATTAAAACAGACCGGTGTAAATGCAGCGGTACACTGGCTAATTCAAAATCTTATGACTTTCCCGTTTGCGGTATTCGCCCGGTGACATACCATAGGCTTTTTTGAACATGCGCATGAAATGTTCGGGACTTTCGTAGCCGACCAGCTCGCAGATCGAAGGCTGGTTCAGCCTGGTTTCACGCAAGGCACGGCAGGCCTGACCGAGTTTGATGTCCTTGATGATCTGTACGAAGGTGCGGCCGGTACTTTCTTTGATCAGGGTGCTGAAATGGGACGCACTGTAACCAAAGTGTGCGGCTGTTTCGTGCAGGGTGGCGGTATGGTAATTCTGGCTGATATAGTTCAGAATCTCCGGGATCGTGGAGCCGGAGGTCTGTTTTGTCAGGATGCAGTCGATGTCTTCGTCATGGTAGCGTAAAAGCCTTGCCCACAGGAGCAGAAGCTGGGCGTTTAAGAACGCTGACCGGTATTTTTCATGCCGCATGTATTCTATATAGAGATCTTCAATGTCGGAACGGATCTGTACATCGTCACTGGAATGAAAGATCAGGTAGTTGCCTTCTGTATTTTTGTACAGCACATGGGTAAAAAACTGTGCCAGAATACTGTCCGCTGTCAGGGACTGGAAAAACGTAGATTGAAACGTGGAGGCTTTGATCAGAATGTTGATCGCCACACTGTCATCGAAAACAGCGATTCTCTGTTTTTTCTTGTGTAAGCAACGAGCCAGAGTCTGTGCGTGCATAAGACTTTAACAGCAGCTGGTAGACAGGAAAAATTCTGCTTGTTATGAAAAAAATCATGTATGAACAGGAGGAAGAGACATGCAGATACATATCATAGCCTGCCGTGTGCTGACAAGAGAACTGTCACGGCTGATCTATGACTGTCAGAATGCGGCATACAACAGAGTCGGATATATCCGTACAGACACGTTTGATGATTGCAGCCAGCGGAAACTGGCGGAGGATGTGGCGGGGCGGTTTAACCTGCAGTATAAGGAATTTACCGGAGAAAACCGGATGCTGAAAAAGATGGTGGCAGGTGAGTTCGATGAAAAAGACTTTCTGATCGTGCCACCGGGCTACCGGACGGAATACAGTAACGGACCGGAACGGATCCGGGCTGTGGCATGTGAATAAATGTAACTAAAAAACAGAACATTTTGTTTGTTCTAATTTTTTTCGGTGTTTCCGGATGAAAAAATGACCGGAAACCCTGCATTTACAAGGTTTCCGGCCTAATCCCAGAAACGTGCGTGAGAAGATTCGAACTCCCGACACCTTGGTCCGTAGCCAAGTGCTCTA
>CAVCMG010000022.1:0-47081 GCA_963603285.1 Ruminococcus bromii | reverse complement strand
ATATGCCGATGTGGCTCAATTGGCAGAGCAGCTGATTTGTAATCAGCAGGTTAACGGTTCGAGTCCGTTCATCGGCTTATCATTATAGAAAGCACAGATTTTCCATACGAAAATCTGTGCTTTTTTGGAATAAAAATGAGGCAGATCCGTTTCTGTGTAAAAGAATATCAGATATACAACGTGACATCTGCCGGTTTTTCCACAATGGAAGTCGGTACGGAGGACTGGCGGATGATAAGCTCTGTGTTTAACAGAATGTGCTGTGTGTGTGCCACAGAGGAGGTCATATGGTCGTTTAAGATTTCTCCCGCGGTATAGCCGATCTGGAAACGTGGCTGGCTGATCGTGGTAATGGACGGATAGCATATAACGGAAGTTTCTATGTTATCGAAACCTACTACGATGAGATCCTCCGGTACGTGCAGATGGTACTGGCGGGCAGCTTTTAAGGCGGCTGCGGCGATCAGGTCGGAGGAGGCAAAGATAGCGTCCGGCCGGGAGCTGGAGGCCAGCAGCTGGCAGATGGAAGCAAAGGCGATATCGTAGCTGATCTCCGGCAGATTGATGCACCAGCTGGACAGATGCTCCAGATGCATATCATCCATGAAGGTCAGGTAGCCACGCTGCCGTTCTTTGGCATATTTGAAAGGAAGCGGACCGTTGACAAAGGCGATCTTTTTGCGCCCCTGGGAATAAATATGCTCCATGGCGCTGTGGGCGGCGATATAATCATCCACACTGACATAGGAGAAATCATCCGAATTGTACTCACAGCACTGAACAAGCGGAATCGTTGCACCAAGCTTTTGGTACTGATCCGGATCAGAAAGCGAGGAACACAGGATCAAACCACTGACATGCAGAGATTTGCAGAAGGCCAGAAAAGAGGAAACGTCCGCTTCAGTAACCAGAGGATCCTGGTTGATCAGAATACGTACGGAATGGTTGGCTGCAGATTCGGAGATACCGCGCAGTACTTCACTGTAAAAGGGATTGCTGATCTGTGGTACATTGACGATCACCAGCTTCTGTGTCAGTTCGGAAGAAGAACTGGCCGGTGTCTTTTTGGGCGTGTAACCCATCTCCTTCATAGTATCCTGGATCAGCTGCAGGGTTGCAGCGTTGACCATTTCCGGATGGTTTAAGGCCCGGGAAACGGTGGCATTGGAGATGCCGGTTTTCTTGGCAATATCTGCTATTTTAATTGGTCTTGTGCTCATCGGATGTTCCTTTCTTTGAATCATATCTTACTTATATAATACCACCAGTTTGCAAAATTGCAATAGAAAAATGAAAAATATGAAAATATTTTCATGAAAACTGAAAAAGAAATGTGCAATAATTACATAGAAAAACTGGAAAAAGTGTCAAAAAGCCGAAAATATAGGAACTATACTTCGATATATTGACGAAATAGGCAAAAAAGAGTTAAAATGCAAATGAAAACAAAGTGAAAACGTAATGCAAATTACAATAAAAAAGAGAAAGGACGAAACAAAAAATGAAAAAGAAAGCAGTAGCAGCAATCATGGCAGCAGCAATGGTGGTATCGATGACAGCCTGTGGTGGAAGCACCAATAGCAGTCAGGCAGCTTCGGAGAGCAATGCGGGCAGTGCAAGCGCAACGGAAAGTACAGCAGATGCTTCCGGCAGCACCGCTGACGATGGCAGTGCATCAGCAACAGCCGACGGCGACAAGAAGGATCTCAAGATCGGTATGGCATGGGCGATCCTGGATGATGGACAGACGAACTTGACCAACGGTATCAAGGCTTGTCTGGACAACAATTATCCAGATTATAATATCGAGTACACCCTGACCAATGCAGACAGCGATATCGCTACCCTGATCAGTGATGTGGAGAGCCAGATTGCAAAGAATCCGGATGTTATCTACATTATGAACTCTGTAGGTGATGCCGGTATCATCCCGGCGATCGAAGCCTGCAAGGATGCCGGTATTCCGGTAGGTATCGGTGTCAGCCTGGACCAGGAAGCACCGTACACCTATCTGTACGAAGGCTTCAGCAACTACGCATGTGGCCAGATGCAGGCAGAATATATGGACACCATTTTTGATGAGTCTGCAGAATACAATGTAGCTCTGATTACCGGTGATGCCGGTAACGTAGCCGGACAGGACAGAACCAATGGCTTTGTTGAGAATTTCATCGACAAGCACGACAATGCAACAGAAGTAATCCGCGGTGAAGGAAACTGGAATACCGATGATTCCCAGTCTCTTGCTGAGGACTGGCTCATTTCCCATCCGGAGATCAATGTTATTGTTTGTGTAAATGATGATGAGGCCCAGGGCGTTATCAATGCCTGCCAGGCAGCAGACAGAAGCGATGTGATCATCCTTGGTATCGATGCTTCTGATGTAGGTAAATCCAATGTAGAATCCGGTCTGCAGGCAGCTACCGTTGGTATTGACTTCGCCGGTGTTGCATCTGCGTGTGCAGACGCTATGGTCAAAGCCGCAACAGGCGAGATCCAGGGCGAAGGCAATGAAGTAAAATATACGACAGAAAACTTATATACCGTAACAAAAGAATAACAGCAGTTGGTGAGTATAAGGAGCGGCGTACAGGCGCTGCTCCTTTTTGAAAGGAGATTTCATGCAGGATTCATATATTTTGGAAGTGAAGCACCTGTCAAAAAGCTTTTTGGGAGTTGTTGCCCTGAATGATATCAGCCTTGCAGTTCTGCCGGGAGAGGTACATGCTGTTATCGGTGAAAATGGTGCAGGAAAAAGCACGATGATGAATATCATCATGGGTGATCTGAAAAAAGATACCGGTGAGATTTATTTTAAGGGAAAAGAAGTAAATTTTCATTCCCCTGCGGATGCCATTGCAACGGGAATCTCCATGATCCATCAGGAGATCAGTCTGGTGCCTACCCTGACGGTAGCAGAAAACATATGGCTGCACAGGGAAGATGCGTTTATGACAGGATGCTTTATTAATAAGAAAGCACGCGAAAAAGCAACTACAGAACTATTGAATAAAATGGGGATCGATATCCGGGCGAATGAGCTGGTCAGCAATCTGACGGTAGCACAGTCACAGCTGATCGAGCTGGCCAGAGCGATTTCTTCCAACGCGGAAGTTGTCATCATGGATGAGCCGACATCCTCCCTTTCGGATAAAGAGACAAAGATACTGTTTAAGGTAATGCAGGATCTGAAAACACAGGGGATTGCGATTATATTTATTACGCATAAGATCGAGGAGTTGCTGGCGGTATCGGACCGGGTTTCGGTATACCGCGACGGCTGTTACATCGGAACCAGAAAGTGCAGCGAGACAGATAAGGACAGCCTGATCAGTATGATCATTGGCCGGGATCTGACAGAGCAGTATCCGACGTTCCATGCAAAGATCGGCAAGACGCTCCTTGAGGTGGAGCATTTGAGCGGAATGGGCTACAACGATATCAGCTTCTCGGTGAAAGCCGGAGAGATCGTCGGTTTTTCCGGACTGGTTGGTGCAGGACGAAGTGAGATCATGCGCGGTATTTTCGGTATAGATCCGGTGGAAAGCGGACAGATCAAGGTCGATGGCCAGGTCGTACATATCCATTCGCCAAAGGATGCTGTAAAGCTTGGCATGGCGATGGTCACAGAGGATCGACGGGATATGGGTATCATAAAGACGGCATCTGTAAAGGATAATATGTCTGTGGCCAATATTTCCCAGTATTGCAGCAGACTTGGCATGGTAAATACGGAAAAGGAAAAGAAAGCTGTCAGCCAGATGGTCAGGGATCTGAGCCTGAAAACAGCCAATCTCGATCTGCTGATCACATCATTGTCCGGTGGTAATCAGCAGAAGGCGATCATCGGCCGCTGGCTTCTGACGGAGCCAAAGATCCTTATTCTCGATGAGCCGACGCGAGGTATTGATGTCGGAGCAAAGGCTGAGCTGTATGCGATCATGGGCAAGCTGGCAGAGCAGGGTATGGCGATCATTATGGTATCTTCGGAAATGCCGGAGATCCTGGGTATGAGCAACCGGATCTTTGTCATCCGGAATGGCCAGATCGTTCTGGAATGCCAGGGCTCGGAAGCAACACAGGATTTATTAGGAAAACATGCATTAGGATAACAGGAGAAGACTATGAAGAAAAAAACAATGGATTCAGAAAGCGTATTACAGCTTTTGATGAATAATAAAGCGGTTGTCATTCTTATTATATTTGTGGCTATCGTCAGCTGTCTGAACGGTGATTTCTTTACCGCGCGGAATATTTCCAATATTTTCCGTCAGATCTGTGCAAGCTGTGTCCTTTCACTGGGATTTACACTTGTACTGGCTTCCGGAGAGATCGATCTGTCGGTTGGTTATATGCTCGGTATGATCGGTATTGCAACGGCGATGATGTCTGTTAATGGCGTTTCAGCAGGTGTGGTCATCGTCAGTGCACTTCTGATTGGTGCTTTCTGCGGATTTGTCAATGCTTTTGTTTCGCAGACCTTTGATCTGGCACCGTTTATTGTTACGCTGGCCATGGGTATGGTATATCAGGGCATCAACCTGCTGTTGTGTCATTCCAAGAGTATCGCAGGACTTCCGGACTGGTACAAGTTCTTCGGCAGTGGAAAAGTCGGCCCCGTACCGTTCCCGATCCTTCTGATGATCATTATGGTTATCATCATGATGGTGCTGGTACAGAAAACCAAGTTTGGACGGTATGCACTGGCCTGCGGCGGCAACCGTAAGGCGGCCCGCGTATGTGGTATTTCCACAAGAAAGATTACATATACCGTATATATTATTACCGGTGTCTGCGTTGGTATCGCTGCATTGCTGCTGACCGGACGTACCGCATCCGCTCAGACAGGTGCCGGAGCCGGTATGGAAATGGACTGTGTAGCCGCTGTTGTTATCGGTGGAACGCCGATGGAGGGTGGTAAGGTCAATGTATTCGGAACGCTGATCGGCTGTCTGCTGATCCAGGTAATTTCCAATTCCTTAAACCTTCTGGGTGTGGATTCCAACTGGCAGAAGATCGCCAAGGGTCTGGTTATCATCGTTGCGATCATTCTGGACAGACAAGGATCCCGTCTTCTGGACAGAGTCAGAGTACATAAGGTGCAGGCAGATGCCTGATCGACGGGAAAGGAGAAAATCATGGGTGTGATCAATAATTTATTTCATGTATCTTTGCAGGCGGCAAGCTGGGATGCAGCGCTTTTCTTCTACTGTGAAAAACTCGGTTTTGAGCAGATGTTTGAATTAAAGGTCGGGCAGTTCAAGGATATGCTGCAGCTGGGCGAGCACAATGCCGATGATGAAAACCACTGGCTGACATACCTGCGTGTAGCGCCGGATGAATATATTGAGATGTTCAATGCGGTCATCAATCCGCCGGAGTTTAAGACAGAGCCGCTGGGAAAACATGAGGATACGGTACTGCATTCCTTTGGTCTTGGTTGTGAAAATCTGCAGGAGACAGTGGCACAGCTGGAGGCGAAAGGAATTACCGTAACAGACGGTTATATCACCGATCCTTCTGGTGTAAAGATCCGTCTGGTGGAGCGCCCGGGACATAAAAGTGAGAAGAAACGCCTCTTTACCTCTCTGGCAGGTATCAGCATCTACGTCAATGATCTGAGAACGATGAAGCTGTATCTGCAGGCCATGGAATT
The DNA here is from genome assembly GCA_963603285.1 of Ruminococcus bromii. GTDB lineage: Bacteria > Bacillota > Clostridia > Lachnospirales > Lachnospiraceae > UBA11957. The sequence continues at coordinate 41,425 of CAVCMG010000022.1, read as the reverse complement.
TGTGGTGACAGAAGAGACAAAGGACAGGGTACTGTTTACGGTAGGAGAGTTCGGACAGTATGTGGAGCTGATCCAGAGTGAGAATCCGGTTAAAGTATATGACGATGACCTGCTGGGCCATTTTGCCCTGACGGTAAAGGGCATCCCGGAGGTTACCGTGGCCTGGGGAAAGAACGGCGTGTATTGCTGCCCGCAGCCCTTTATGAAGGATGTAAAGCTGCCGGTGGATGGCAGTGCCACAGGAAATATGGGACTTGACCGTTGCGAGATTATCTGGATGGTATGCCCGGAAGGTAACAAGATTGAGGTTATGGTAGAACCGGGCAATACCATGCAGCAGGAATACGAAAAAACACATACATATTAAAGAAAAGTGCAGGAAAAGACAATGAAGAAGATAAGAACAGGAATTATAGGAGCCGGTTTTATCGGAAGTATTCATGTGGAAATGCTTCGGAGACTGGGAAATGTCGAAGTCGTTGCCCTGTGTGATGCGCATGGCGCCGAAGAAAAAGCCGGCAAGCTGTATATTGAAAAAGCCTATGCGGATTACCGCAAGATGATCGAAGAGTGTGAGCTGGACTGTATCCATATCTGCACACCGAATTTTACCCATTACGATATTGCAAAGTTTGCGATAGAGCATGGTGTCAATTTTATCTGTGAGAAGCCGTTTACCACAACTGTGGAGGAGGCAAAAGAGCTGGTTGAACTGGCCAGAGAAAAGGGTGTAAAGGGTGCGATCAATCTGCATAACCGTTTATATCCGGCCCCCAATGAAATGCATCAGATCATTAAAGAACATGGTATCGGAGATATTTTCTCGGTGCATGGCGAGTATATACAGGACTGGCTACTGTATGAGACCGATTACAGCTGGCGTCTGGACAAAAAACAGACCGGTTCCACCCGGGCGATCGCTGATATCGGTTCCCACTGGATGGATCTGGCAGAATTTGTGACATGCTCAAAGATTAAGAGAGTCAACGCTAAATTCAAAACCGTATATCCGGTGCGTAAGCGTCCGCTGGGCGAAATCGAAACCTTTGTAAAAAACAACAGTGAACAGGCCTACGAGGATATGCCAATCGATACAGAGGACGAAGCTGTGGTTATGGTCGAATTTGAAAATGGCGCGATCGGCAGTATGCTGGTTTCCATGGTATTTGCCGGGAAGAAAAATACGACGACATTGCATGTGGCCGGCAGCAAACGGGCGCTGAGCTGGACTTCCGAGGATCTGAACAATCTGTGGATCGGCTACAGGGACAAGCCAAACGAGATTCTGACAAAGGATGCGACTCTGATGCATGGACAGGCAGCCAGTCTGGCTTCTTATCCGTCCGGTCATATTGAGGGATTTGCCGATGCTTTTAAGAATGTATTCCGGCAGTTTTACAGCAGTCTGACAGCACCGGATGGCGTATATGAATATGCAACGCTCGAAGACGGATTGCATGAGATGCTGTTGTGTGAAGCAATCGCTGACAGTGCAAAGACCGGACAGTGGGTAGATGTAGAGGCGTAAAGGAGAAGAAAGATGAAGCTTGGATTTATTACATCAATTTTGGAAAGTCTGTCCTTTGAGGAGATGATCGATTTTGCGGCAGCCCATGGTTTTAAATGTGTGGAGGTTGCCTGCTGGCCAAAGGGAAAGGCCGAAAGACGCTATGCCGGTGTTATCCATATCGATGTGGAGCATATGGACGATGCGGCAGCAGAACATATCAAGTCATATTGTGAAAAAAAGGGTGTTGCCATCTCAGCGCTGGCCTATTATCCCAACACACTGGAAAAGGATCCGGAGAGAAGAAGTGAGATCATCGCACATCTGAAAAAGGTGATCGAAGCCGCAAAACAGCTGGACGTCAATATGGTGACAACCTTTATTGGAAGGCAGCAGGATAAGACGGTGGAGGAAAATCTGGAAATCGTCAAAGAGGTGTGGCCGCCGATCCTGGAATTTGCCGCAGAGCGCGGCGTAAAGATCGCTATCGAAAACTGCCCGATGCTGTTTGGCACAGACCAGTGGCCGGGCGGACAGAATCTCTTTACCAGTCCGGAAAACTGGAAAAAGATCTTTGCCGTACTGCCGTATGACAATCTGGGTATCAATTACGATCCCTCCCATTTTGTATGGCAGCTGATGGATTATATCCAGCCGATTTATGACTTTAAAGACAAAATCTTCCATGTACATATCAAGGATATCAAGCTGTATCCGGAGAAGCTGAAGGCCTGCGGATCCATGGCGTACCCGCTGGATTATATGGCACCAAAGATTCCGGGACACGGCGATGTGGACTGGGGCAAGTATATCAGTGCTTTACGGGATATCGGTTATGACGGCCCGGTGTGTCTGGAAATCGAGGACAGATCCTTTGAGACAGACCAGAAAGCGATCTTTACCTCAATCCTGCAGGGAAAACAGTATATCGAGAGCTATATGAAGGATTTTTCGGACGTTTTATAAAAAGAATGGAGGACCAGGAATATGTTTATGACACAGTTTGCCCAGTGGGACAAGTATATGTTGTGTGATGCACCAATCGAAAATGTGGACGCTGCAGGCGTTGTATACGGCTATGAATTTAAAATCCATTATCCGACCTACAGGGGAACCTACCTCAGCTGTATCGAGGATCTGTGGTTTGAGATCGACGGGAAAAGGATCGAGGACAGCAGCGTGCAGTTTCGCCTGAACGGCAAGCAGTTTCTGCTTTCCGAGCTGGAGGATATGACCGAAGAATACTGGTGGATCCGGGATGATGCCGTGATCCGGGTGGTCAATCTGGAGGGACTGGAAACAGGCAGCGAGCATACCGTACATGTACATATGCAGCATCGTATCCCCTATACCGGTTACGAGGGAGAATATGGTGTGGAAATTTCGGACTGCACAAAGACTTTGGTTGTGAAATAGGAGAGGTGCGTTATGGAAAATAAGATCAAAATTGGTTGTACGATTTACAGTTTCAGTTATTTTTATGATCTCCGTCTGATGGATCTGGAGGAGATTCTGAAGAAAACACATGAGATGGGCTATGAAGGTATCGAGATCGTAGCTGCACAGATGACACCGGAATATCCGAATATATCCGATGCCTGGATCGAAGAATTTAAAGCCCTGCTGGACAAGTACCAGCTGCATCTGGTTTCCTGGAGTGCCTATATTGATATGGGTATCCATAAAGACCGGGATCTGACGGATGAAGAGATCATCGAGCATACCACAAGAGATATGATCATTGCCAAAAAGGTCGGTGCCGATCTGGTGCGTACCCAGCATGCGATCAAGCCGGAGAACTTCAAAGCGATGCTTCCGGTATGCAAAAAGCTTGGCGTAAAGCTGTGTATCGAGATGCACGCGCCACATCATCCGCATGTACCGGTGTGGGAGGAATATCTGAAGATCATGGAGGATCCGGAGACAGAAGGCTATCTGGGCATCGTACCGGATTTCTCCATCTTCCAGTATGAGCCGCATCCGCAGATGATCGAAAACTATATCCGCGGCGGTTTCCGTGAGGACAAGCTGGCTGATGTTGTGCGCTTGAATACACAGAAGCTGAGCGCAGAGGAAATCATGGCTACTGATGATTTTACTGCATATGAAAAGACGGTGATCGAGGATATTGTGGATCATTATCAGCCGAAAACGACGCTGGAGGATCTGAAACGACTGATCCCCTGCACACCGTATATCCACGGCAAATTCCACTATCTGGATGAGAACTGCCATAACCCGAGTATTCCGTACGAGGATATTATTCCGGAGATTAAAAGACTTGGTTTTAACGGCTATATTGCCAGCGAATATGAAGGCTGGGATGAGGCTGCAATCGTACAGCTGGAGCGCTATGTGAAGCTGGTTTCCGGCCTGATCTGATGAGGTGATAAAGATGAATGAATGGAAGCAGATCTGGACAAAGCCAAAGCCGTTATCCGATCCGAAAGGCTTTTATAATGGCTTCTGTCCGTCAGAAACTGTATTGAAAAAGGGCTACCGGGATCCGAAGGGTGATGTGTCGCTGACCTGTGATGTGCTGTGGCAGCGGGATGTGGCTATGAAGATGCGGGATGATGTGACCCTGTATACCGATATTTACCGCCCGGTATGTGACGGTAAGGTTCCGGCGATCATTTCCTGGAGTCCGTATGGCAAATCCAATATTGATAATGACTGGTGCTATAACGAGCATGACCTGTCCCATTTACAGAAGGAGGAGGGTGTAGACCCGGCCGTCTGGTGTGCATGGGGGTATGCTGTGGCACATCCGGACGCCAGAGGTGCCTATATGTCGGAGGGCAATATCTTCCACTGGGGCACAAACGAAGGAAAAGATATCTACGATTATGTCGAGTGGCTGGCATCCCAGGAATGGTGTAATGGCTGTGTCGGCATGGCCGGAAATTCCTATCTGACGATTGTGCAGTGGTTTGCGGCAGATCAGAAGCCGCCGCATTTAACGGCAATCGCACCGTGGGAAGGACAGACAGACGCCTACAGAGAAACGTTGTTGCAGGGCGGGATTGCGGATGTAGCATTCCCCAGACAGGCAATCAACTGTATGCACGGGCAGACGCTGATCGATGATATGGCGACGATGGCAGAGACGTATCCGCTGATGAACAGCTACTGGGAAAATAAGCGCGCTGTCCTGACGGATATTGATATTCCCACATATATTGTGGCAAGCTATACGAATCCGATCCATACCAACGGTACGTTCAGGTCCTACCGTCAGATCCGATCGAAGGAAAAATGGCTTCGGGTACATAACAGTACGGAATGGGTAGATTTTTACCGCCCGGAAAACCAGAAGGAATTAAAGCTGTTTTTTGACCATTATCTGAAACATGAGGAAAATGGCTGGGAGCAGACACCTTGGGTACGGTACGCTGTGTTAAATCCGCAGGGTGAGGATAAAACCAATATCTGCGATACTGTTTTCCCGCCGCAGTCGGTGCAGTATAAGAAGCTGTATCTGGGTGAACAGGGCGTGCTGTCAGAAAAAGCCGGTAAAGCAGCAGAAATCAGCTATGCCGGTGATGATCCAAAGGCAGCTGTAACCTATACCTGTACCTTTGACCAGGCCGTGGATCTGATTGGTTATCCGAATGTGTGTCTGTATGCAGAGGGAAGAGATTGCAGCGATATGGATCTGTTTGTGGAAATCGGAAAATGTGATGCGAACGGTGAGTGGATCGCCTGGAGCTGTAAACCGGAAAACCGCTATATGGGACCGTTTACTTCCTATGAAGGCAGAGTACGTGTGTCCCTGCGGGAGCTGGATCCGGAAAAATCCGAGGCACATATACCGGTACAGCGCTTTGAAAAGCCGGAACCGTTAAAGGCTGGAGAGATTGTTAAGGTGGAGCTGGCGATCCGTCCGATCGGTATGCATTTTGAAAAGGGAGAGCAGTTAAAGCTGCGGATCGGCAATGAAAATACCGGTATTTTGCAGCAGGGCCGCTCGATCGGTACAGCCAATACAGAAGGCACGCATGTGATCCACATGGGTGGCGAGCATGCGTCCTGGCTGGAGCTGCCGGTGCAGGAGGTATAAAGAAGGGAGAGGTGCTGTATGAAGTATTCCGTTTGTATAGATGCCGTATGTGGTCAGTACCCTCTGATGGAGGCCATGCAGCTTGTCGCAGATGCCGGATATACAGCGGTTGAATTCTGGTCCTGGTGGGATAAGGATATTGATGCTTTACAGAGAATGCAGGAAAAGCTCCGGCTGGATGTTGCAGCATTCTGTACGCGGTTTATCAATCTGGGAGATGCCAGTCTGCGACAGGCGTATATTCTGGGGCTGCAGGAAAGCCTTGCTGTGGCTAAAAGACTCCATTGTCCGACCCTCATTGTGCAGGCGGGATGGTATCAGGACAGCTATGCCAGACAGATCACGGAAAAAGAACACAGAAAAAATCTGACAGAAACCTTAAAGGCAGCAGCTGAAGAGGCTGAAAAGGCAGAGATCCGTCTGGCACTGGAACCATTAAATGTACGGGTAGACCATCCGGGTTATCATCTTTCACGGTCGGAGGATGCCTTTGAGCTGCTGGACAAGGTGGGAAGTCCTTATGTAAAGCTTCTGTTTGATATCTATCATCAGCAGATTACAGAAGGCGATGTGACGCGGACCATCCGTGAGCATATACAGCAGATTGCACATTTTCATGCAGCAGGAAATCCCGGAAGGGCGGAAATAACTGCAGGTGAGTTAAATTATGCCTGGATTTTTGAAGAAATCAGGAGGCTTCACTATACCGGATATATGGGCCTTGAGTATATGCCGCAGAAGGATATCCGGGAAGGATTACTGGAAACCCGATCGATTTTGAAATGAGGGAAAGCTATGGGATCAGAATTTAGAAAAGATGTAATTACACTTATTCCAAGGGCCAGTCTGCCGTTAAAAAAATTTGGCGAGCTGTCCTTTGAAGAAATCAAACAGCTGACAACCGATCTGACGCCGGAGGAAAAGGCATCGGAATATGCGGATCTGTATTATCAGAAGGATCCGCTGACAGAGGAACAAAAGAGTATCATTGACGGATCGCCGATGGATGTGCAGTATGCGTTTGCACCGGAAGATTATGCAAAGCATATGAATGTTACCGGAGCGTGCGAGGTGGAAAACGGTTACTGTGTTCTGCCGGATGGCGTGACCTATTCCGCAGCCAGAATCCTTCAGCCGGGCAGAACCAATGAAAAGATGGATGCCTACAATAAGGAATTTGCGCTGGAGGGTGCGCTGGCATACAAGATATGGTGTCCGGGCTACCATTATTATTCTTATGCGGATGGCTGTATCGAGGATTTCGGCTATGGTCGTCTGAATATGAAGAATATCAGCGATATCGAAGGCTATGCCAGTTGTGTGGACGTCAGTCTGTTTGGCATCGATCTTGACAAGGTGGCTGAGAACGATCCACAGTGCGTCTGGATTAGCGGTAATTACTGGAAGAATTATCCGGTGCTGGAGGACCGGATTTCGGAGGAACCGATTGAGGTTATTATCATTAATTACCTCCGCGAAGTGCCGGAAGGACGTGAGCTGCGTATCCGTCTGTATTCCGGTGTGGGTATTCAGAATGGAAAGATCGTGAGAAGCAAGCTGCCGGATCTTTTACCGCCGGAGGAATATGCCAGAATGCATATGAAGCATCTGATGCTGGAATATGGAAATGAGGCCCGTCTGGTCAACCAGTTCTGGGACAGAAAACATAACAAATAAAACATAACGGGTAAAAATACGGGGGCAGACCATAAAAAGTGCGGTCTGTCCCCTGTTTCTGTTGCGATACATAGGAAAATCTGGTCCGGCGGATCAGTTTTGCGTTCGTATATGGTAGTTATTTCCCACTATCTCTGGTACAATAAACCTCAGAAGGGAAAAACGGAGGAAGGTACTATGCGCAGAATCTTGCTTGTGGACGATGAGCGGATCGAGAGAGGCGGTATCCGAATGCTGCTGGGACGGATGCCGGAGGAGTTTGAGGTCGTGGAGGCCGCCAATGGTGTGGAGGCTTTGCAGAAGCTGGAACATGAAAAGGTGGATTTCATCCTGACGGATATCAAGATGCCGCAGATGGACGGTATGGAGCTGATCCAGCGGGTGCGGCAGATGGACGAGGAGATTCCCATCGCTATTTTCAGCGGTTTTGGTGAATTTTCCTTTGCTCAGAAAGCGATCCGGTACGGCGTGAGCAATTATATCTTAAAGCCGGTCAAGCCGCAGGAATTTGAAAGTACGATCCGCACGATGGTGGAGGAGGTCGAGAACCGGGAGAAGGAAGCGGCGCAGCACAAGGAGAGCAACGATTATCTGTACCGGCATTACCTGCAGATGTATCTGGAAACGGGTAAGCAGGAGTACAGCCATCTGATCTGTGAGAATGAGACGTATGCAAAGCTGTTTCACCAGATCCAGTGCATGATGCTTCTGGAAACGGAGAATAACAGTATAGAGGAAAAAGAGGAGCTGTTACGGGAACAGATTCCTGCATTTTTAAATCGTAAGATCGGTTTTCTGTCATTGGATATGAATCATTTGCTGTTGTTGTTTTATACTCATGCGGCGAGCAATTATATGCGGATTGGCGCGACACTGGTCGAATGGCTGCAGCAGGAATTTGGTATCACGGCCTATATGGCTGTCAGCCGTGAAAGCCGTGGGACAGAAAGCTATCCGCAGCTGTATGCCGAGCTGGAAAACCAGATGGAGGATAAATTTTACCGTCTGGATCAGCGGGTGTTTGGCTTTAGCCGGGATGATGAGGAAGAGACGGCGGTCCGGACAGATAAGACGGATTTCCAGAAGCTTCTGCGGGAAGCCATACAGAAAAAGGAGATCCCGAAGGTCTGGGACTGCTATTACAAGCTGTGCCAGCAGATCCGGTCGGCTTCGATGGACTCCCAGATGTATATCAAATTTATTTTTACAGAGCTTTTGCGGGATATTTATGAGCAGATGCAGGCGCTGGGGTCGCAGCAGATGAAAGCGGATGTGGAAAAGGTCTACCAGTCTGCCAATTTAAGCAGCATCTGTACGGTGGTGGAGGACTGTATCCGCCGGTTTGAGAAGCATTGTGTGGAGGATGACGGTGCGGCCAGAAGCGACGTTGAGCGGGTGCGCCATTATATCCGGTATCATGTGGATGAGGAGCTCCGGACGGATCAGCTGGCGGCGCTGGTATATCTGTCCCAGACGTATTTAAGCTATATATTTAAGAAGGAAACCGGCATGACGATCAGCCGGTATATCCGGCAGTGCCGTATGGAAAAGGCGAAGGAGCTTTTAACCCGGACGGATATGAAGATCGTGCAGGTGTGCGAGAAGGTGGGATTTTCCAATGTGTCCTATTTCTGTCAGAGCTTCAGGGAGTATGCCGGTATGAGTCCGGAGCGTTACCGGAAAGGTGGAAAAGACGATGAAACGCTGGATAGCTGACTTTCTTTCCCGTATCCATAATATGAAATACCGCCGAAAGATCAATTATGTGATGATCATTGTCGGTCTGGTGCCGCTGGCGATCGTGGCTTCCTTTATGGTCAGTGGCTTCCGGAAGATCCTGTCGGAACGGGAGCGGGAATCCATGGAGGTTTCGTTAAAGCAGGTCTGCGATTCGATCGAACGGCAGGTGGATGTCTATGTCAACCTGCTGACGTATACGGTGTTTGATTCGGAATTGCAGGATATTCTGGACAAGCCCCAGGAAGAAAAATACGATGTATACTATGACTATACAAAGGTCGTGGATCCGGTCTTGAATATGCCGAAATTCTACCATGACGGTATCGATCATCTGACGATCTATTCGGATAATATAAAGATCGCCCACGATACGACGCTGGCACCGCTGTCAGAGATCGAGGGAAAGTCATGGTTTAATGAGCTGAAGACAGCCCAGAGTGCGCTGTGGGTGTGGCCGGATGACAGCCATGAACAGCTGTTGTCGATCCGCAGCTTCCCGGGCTTTCATGAGTCGGAGGCGTATCTTGGCGTATACTGCAATCTGCAGAGCTTTACCGACCCGCTGCAGTATTTTGAAAAAGAGGGCGCGGGCATTATGATGGTGGATGGCGAAAACCGCATCCTGTTTCAGAACGCGGATTTTGCCCAGAATATGACCTATGAGGAGCTGGCGGACGAGTATATGATTCTGACCCAGAAGATCAGCAGTCTGCCGGTGTCGGTCTGTATTTATATGGAGAAAAAGGCAATCTATCAGGAATTTATGGTCATGCTGGGGCAGATCCTTCTGGTTATCGGCTTCTGTCTGCTGGCGATCCTTCTGATCAGCCGGTATATGAGCCGGATTCTGGTGCGCCGTATCGAGGCGCTGACAAGAAGCGTGGATACGGTCGATCCGGAGCACCGCACGATCTGTCTGGAGGATGATTCCCGGGATGAGGTCGGTATTCTGGTGCGAAGCTTCCACCGTATGCTGGATGAGATCAATACGCTGATCCGTGAGGTGTACGAGGGCAAGATCCGGCAGCAGCGGCAGGAGATGAAGGCGCTGCAGGCGCAGATCAATCCGCATTTTCTGTACAATACGTTGTCGGTGATCAACTGGAAAGCGCTGGCTGCAGGACAGGATGATATCAGCCATGTGACGCTGGCTCTTTCGGATTTTTACCGGACGACGTTAAATAAAGGAAAAAGTCTGATCACAGTAGAGAGCGAGCTGTTGAATATCCGGTCGTATCTGGATATCCAGCTGGTCATGCACGATTACGATTTTTCTGTGGAATATGACGTAAATGAAGCTTTGTATATGTACAAAATGCCGAAACTTGTGCTGCAGCCACTGGTGGAAAATGCGCTGGAGCATGGTCTGAATCTGAAGGATACGGGTGAAAAGAAGCTTACGATCCGCTGTCGTGAGGAGAAGCTGCGGCTTGTCTGGACGATCACGGATACCGGTGTCGGTATGGAGCCGGAGGTCTGCCAGTCGCTGATGAGCGTAAAAGCCCGTGGCTACGGCGTGCGCAATGTCAATGAACGTCTGGAGCTTTTATATGGCAACGGAGCGCAGATGTTGTTTGAGAGTGCGCCGGGACAGGGAACCACAGTGACGGTCTTTATTCCGAAGCAGCTGTCGGAGAGCGGAAAGGGTATTATTGATGAGATGGAAAACTAAGTGTATATATCTGGCTGTTTTGGGGACAATTGCCGGCTGTATGCTGGGTGGCTGTGGAAAACAGACAGCAGATGCGGTTTCTGAAACTTCTGCAGCCGAGAGTACGGCCAAAGATCAGAAGGATCCGACGGCCGAAGCAAAATGGCAGACGGCCATGACGACACCGCTGGGGCGCTATCCCGAGCTGGTGACGTATACGCTGGGCAAGATGACGTCGGAAAATAATTCCAACATGCCCTCTGCGGATACCTACGAGGATAACAATTATACCCGCTATCTGCGGGAGCTTCTGAACGTACAGAACAAGGATGCCTTTGAGGGGCTGGGCGGTACGCAGTATGAGCAGCTGGAAACGATGGCGATCCAGGAGGGTGAGCTGCCGGATATCATGCTGGTGACGAGTAAGGAAATGCTGGATCTTTTAGTGCAGCAGGATATGATCGAGGATCTGAGCGGTGTCTATGAAACATGCACCAGTGACCGGATCAAGGAGATGTATGACAGCTATGGCGAGGACAAGCTGGATATGGTCACGTATGACGGGAAGCTGATGGCGTTTCCGGAGACGGAGGTGTATACCGGGCCGAATCTTTTATGGCTGAGAAAGGACTGGATCGATGCGCTGGGACTGTCCGAACCCCAGACGATGGAGCAGGCGATGGAGATCATAAGGATCTTTGTCCGGGAAAATCCGGGCAACAGTTCGGAGGGCAATGTGGGGCTGGCCTTTGCACCGAGCCTGATCGGACAGTCGGACAGCTGTTTTTCACTGGATCCACTGTTTGACTATTTCCATGCGTATCCGGGCAAATGGCTGGAGACAGAGGACGGTACGATGGTCAATGGTTCTGTTGCACCGGAAATGAAAGAGGCGCTCGAATATCTGCATGAGCAGTATGCGGCAGGGGTACTGGATCAGGGCTTTATGTTGCGGACAAAGACAAATATGGCGGATCTTCTGGCCACGCAGCGCTGCGGTGCGTTTTTTGGCTGGTGGTGGGCCGCAGATTCACCGCTTTCCGGCTTGAATGACGGGGATGCCCGGTGGAAACCGTATCTGTTCACGGATGAGAAAAATGAGATCCAGACCTCTTTATCCTATGGACGGCAGTACTGTATCGTAGCCCGCAAAGGCTACGAGCATCCGGAGATCATTCCGAAGATTATTTCCGCACTGTTTGATTATGCCCGTTATGATGGCAAGGAGGAAGCTGTGGGCGTGGGGCAGTATCTGGGAATGAACGTCGATCAGGCGGCGACGCCGTTTCTGATCAATACGGACTACTCGGATGCGGTATTCCGTACCACGAAGCGTATTCTTGATGCGATGCAGAAGCGGATAGCCTACAAAGACCTGACCGTATTGGAGCAGGGGTATTACAACAGCTGTCAGGAATATCTGTCGGACGGACAGAAGCGCACCGGCTTTCTGTGGGCGGCCTATACCTCCCGTGTGGTGGCCGTGGGAAAGATTCTGAATGCACGTGTCAAATATGTCAATGAAGGCTATACGCAGGAATACAATACGCTGAAAAGCGATGAACTTACGGATCTGACAGTGAAAACCTTTATCCAGATCATTACGGGTGAGGCCAGTGTGGATACCTTTGACCAGTATGTGCAGGACTGGTACGCCCAGGGCGGGCAGGAGCTGACAGACAGAGCGAACGAAATACGGCAGGCGAAAAACAGTACAGAAGCAGAATAATAAACTGTGAAAGACAGGATGGCATATAACAGATGCTGTTCTGTCTTTTAATGTATGCAGAAAAAGCACAGGGACATATGGGATAAAATATCGCAGAAATGCAGAATATATACGATGGTTTTCAGATATCATAAAATTCTGATATGTATCGAAAAATATTGATATATCGAAAATTTCTTCCTTCCGATAAAATAAAACCATCAAGAAAAGGGTACACTACAAAACAAGGAGGAAAAGAAAATGAGAAATATGAAACGCTTTATAGCTGTATCTATGGTAGCTGTAATGGCAGCAGGTACACTGGCTGGCTGTGGAAGCTCTTCTTCCGCAGAAGGAAGTGCAGCAGCAACATCCGGCAGCAGTGCTGCAACAGAGAGCAGTGCAACAAGTGAGACACCGGCAGCCAGCGACGCCGGTTCTGAGACAGCTTCCGCAGAGGGCGGTAAGGTATACTACCTGAACTTCAAACCGGAGCAGGCAGACCAGTGGGTTGATCTTGCAGCCAAATATACCGAGGAGACCGGCGTACAGGTTGACGTACAGACAGCAGCCAGCGGTACGTACGAGTCCACTCTGAAGGCTGAGATGGCCAAATCCGATGCACCGACCATGTTCCAGGTAAACGGCCCGGTTGGTCTGGCTACATGGAAGGATTACTGCTACGATCTGTCCGGCAGCAAGGTTTACGGCGATCTGGTCAGCGATGACTACGCTCTGAAAGATGGCGATGCTGTACAGGGTATCGCATACGTTATCGAGACTTACGGTATCATCTATAATAAGAAGATTCTGAACGATTACTTCAGCAAGGATTATGCAACCATCAAATCCATCGACGACCTGAACAACTTCAACGCACTGAAAACAGTTGCCGAAGAGATCCAGGCCAACAAAGATGATCTGGGTGTAGAAGGTGCCTTTACTTCCGCAGGTATGGATTCCTCCTCTGACTGGAGATTCAAGACACATCTGGCAAACCTGCCGATCTACTATGAGTACAAAGACAAAGGTATCACATCCACAGATGCGATCGAGGGTACATACCTTGACAACTACAAAAACATCTGGGATCTGTACATCAACAATGCAACATGTGAGCCGAGCATGATCTCCTCCAAGACAGGTGAGGACGCCGCTTCCGAGTTCGCTCTGGGTGAGGCTGTATTCTATCAGAATGGTACATGGGCTTACAACGATATCAAGGACAACGAAGTGGCTGACGAAGATCTTGGCATGCTGCCGATCTACATCGGAGCTACAGGCGAAGAGAATCAGGGACTTTGCACAGGTTCTGAGAACTACTGGTGTGTAAACGCCAAGGCTGATCCGGCCGATATCCAGGCTACACTGGACTTTATGGCATGGGTTGTTGAGAGTGACGAAGGACGCGAAGCACTGGCTCAGGAAATGGGCTTTGTAACACCGTTCAGCACCTTCGATGATTACCTTCCGGAGAATCCGCTGGTACAGGCTAACGATGAGTACACCAAAGCCGGCAAGACAGCTGTCAGCTGGAACTTCACCACAATGCCGAGTGAGAACTGGAAAAACGGTGTTGGTTCCGCACTGCTTGAGTATGCACAGGGCACAGGCGACTGGGATGCAGTAAAGACTGCTTTCGTTGACGGATGGGCTACAGAGTATGCTGCAGCAAATGCACAGTAAATAAAACAAAACAGCAACTTTTGAAGGCAAACGAAGGTGGCGGGCAGGTGTTCCTGCCCGCCATTTTCAGGGAATGAAAGAGGAAAACTTTTATGGAAAAAGCAATTAAACGGTATTTTCCGATATTTGTCCTGCCGACGATCATTGCATTTACGATCGGATTTATTGCCCCGTTCTTACTGGGCATCTATTTATCCTTCTGTAAATTCACGACGGTTACGGACGCAAAGTTTATTGGACTTGCCAACTATATCAAGATTTTTGAGGAGAGTGATTTTACCCATTCTCTGGTATTCACGGTATTATTTACGATCGTTACGGTCGTGCTGATCAATGTGCTGGCCTTTGCGGTAGCCATGCTTCTGACCAAGGGCTTTCGCGGTACCAATGTATTCCGTACCGTATTTTTCATGCCGAACCTGATCGGCGGTATTATTCTTGGTTATGTATGGCAGCTGTTATTAAACGGTATTCTGGCCATGTTTGACCGTACGCTGACGTATTCGTCTACCTATGGCTTCTGGGGACTGGTCATCCTGACGCTGTGGCAGCAGGTCGGTTATATGATGGTTATCTATATTGCCGGTATCCAGAATATTCCGGGCGAGCTGATCGAGGCAGCCAAGATGGATGGTGCGACATCCTCCCAGGTGCTCAAGAACGTGATCCTGCCAATGGTTATGCCGTCGATCACAATCTGTTCTTTCCTGACACTGACCAATGGCTTCAAGCTGTTTGACCAGAACCTGGCGCTGACCAACGGTGCGCCGAGCAAGATGTCAGAGATGCTGGCGTTAAATATCTACAATACGTTCTATGGCAGAACCGGCTACGAGGGCGTCGGACAGGCGAAAGCGGTGCTGTTCTTTATCCTTGTAACGATCATTGCCATTGTCCAGAACCGTATCAGTACATCTAAGGAGGTGCAGCAGTAATGGAAAAGAAAAAACTGTGCAAACATCATACGTTGCTGACTGTTATCTTTACGATCATCAGTGTGCTGTATGTCTATCCGATCATCCTTGTGGTGATCAACTCTTTCAAGAAAAAGGCGTATATCAGTAAAGCGCCGTTTGCGCTGCCGAACAATAAGACGTTTGTGGGACTGGAAAACTATGTCCGCGGTATCAAGAAGACGGGACTTATTCCGGCGTTTGGCTGGACGGTATTTATTACGGTGCTGTCGGTGGCGGTGATCATTCTGTGCTGTTCGATGACGGCATGGTATGTGGTGCGTGTTCGCAATGCGGCTACAAAGGTCATTTATATGGCATGCCTGATCGCTATGGTTGTGCCGTTCCAGATGGAGATGTATACGCTGTCCAAGATTGCAAATATGCTGCATATGGATAATCCGTGGGGCATTATTATTATTTATCTTGGGTTTGGTGCGGGTCTGGCGGTCTTTATGTTTACGGGATTTGTGAAGTCGATTCCGCTGGAGATCGAGGAAGCGGCGATGATCGACGGGTGTACGCCGATCCAGACGTTTTTCCAGGTGGTTATGCCGATCATGAAGCCGACTTGTATTACGGTTTCTATTCTGCAGGCGATGTGGATCTGGAATGATTATCTGTTGCCGTCGCTGGTGTTGAATACGAAGAAGTATAAGACGTTGTCTATTGCGATCCAGTATCTGAAGGGCGGTTATGGGTCTGTGGATATGGGAGCTATGATGGGCGTGCTTGTTATTTCGATTATTCCGATTATTGTGTTTTATTTGGTGTGCCAGAAATATATCATTGAAGGTGTTGTGGCTGGCGCTGTGAAGGGATAAGACGGACGGTTTGCCGCCCTCCACCATGCCGCACATATATATGTAAGATCGGCGCTCCGCCTCCGTCGGTCCGAGCCTGTAGTCTCGGACTCTTACTGCCTTAGCATGGAAAAGGGAGCTCCAGTGGAGGTCCCTTTTGCTCAGGCAAAGTCGCTTGATTCTTACATATATATGTGCGGCATGGCGGAGGGCGGCAAACCTGGTTATGGAAGTCTGGGACGGAATGTTGTGGTTGGATTTGTGTAGAATGAATTTAGAGGATTGAGAAACAGGAGGAGAGATTGTATGAAGCGAAGTGCAGGAATTTTAATGCCGGTGTTTTCGTTGCCTTCGGAGTATGGAATCGGATGCTTTTCGAGGGAGGCACGGGACTTTGTAGATAAGCTGGTGGCGGCGGGACAGTCGTACTGGCAGATTTTGCCGTTGGGGCCGACGGGGTATGGGGATTCGCCGTATCAGGCGTTTTCTACGTTTGCGGGGAATCCGTATTTTATTGATCTGGAAACCTTGAAGGAAGAGGGACTTTTGACGGAGGCAGAGTGTGCCGGGGTGAAAGCGGAGGTTCCGGATGGGGGGATCAATTATGCGTGGCTGTATCAGAATCGCCCGGTGGTGCTGAAAAAGGCGTTTGCGCGGTTTGTTCCGGATGAGGCGTACAATGCGTTTGTGGAAGAAAATGCGTACTGGCTGGAGGATTATGCGCTGTTTATGGCGATCAAGGATGCGAAGGGCGGTATCTGCTGGACCCAGTGGGAGCAGGAGCTGAAGACGCGGGATGCGAAGGCGCTGGGGGTACAGAAGGTTTTGTTGGCCCGGGAGGTTGATTTTTATAAGTTCCAGCAGTTTATGTTCCATAAGCAGTGGATGAGTTTAAAGGCGTATGCGAATGAGAAGGGGATACGGATTATCGGGGATATTCCGATTTATGTGTCGCTGGACAGTTCGGATGCGTGGGCGAATCCGGAGCTGTTTGCTTTTGATGAGAATTGTGTGCCGACGGCGGTGGCAGGGTGTCCGCCAGATGCTTTTTCGGCTACGGGACAGCTTTGGGGAAATCCGCTGTACCGGTGGGATTATCATGAAGAGACGGGATTTGCGTGGTGGCTGACGAGGCTGACGCAGTGTTTTACGATCTATGATGTAGTGCGGATCGATCATTTCCGGGGATTTGAGTCGTATTATGCGATTCCGTATGGTGATCCGACAGCGGAAAACGGTCACTGGGAGAAGGGGCCGGGGATGAAGCTGTTTGATACGGTGAATGCCAAGATGGGACAGCGGCCGATCATTGCAGAGGATCTGGGATATCTGACGCAGGAGGTTATGGATATGCTGGCGGCTTCCGGTTATCCGGGTATGAAGATCATCCAGTTTGCCTTTGATGCGAGGGAGGCGAGCAATTATCTGCCGTATCTGTATCCGCATCACTGTGTGGTATATACCGGAACGCATGACAATACGACGCTGCTTGGCTGGCTGGATGAGCTGTCGCCGGAGGATTATGCCTTTGCAGAGGAATACATGGATAATGCCGACCATACGAAGGAAAGAAAGGTCTGGGATTTTATCCGTCTGGCCATCGGCAGTGTGGCTGATCTTGCGGTGATTCCGATGCAGGATTATCTGGGACTTGGCAAAGAGGCGCGGATCAATCATCCGTCAACGCTGGGTGGCAACTGGACATGGCGGATGGAGAAGGATGCTTTTTCGGATGCACTGGTGGAGAAGGTGCATCGGGTGATGCAGCTGTATGCACGGGTATAAAAAATCTGACAGCTATACTTATAGAACAATAAAAAACAGTATATGGATAAAAAGCCGATCAATGGCGACATAGTTTTGTGATAATAAACAAACTGATCCACGGTGTAGTTTCAATGAGGGAGACTATACCGTGGATTTGTTTATCCGGTACTTGTTTTTTATGTCATAGAATAGTAGCGCTGTTTTCGGAACAATGTTAAGTACTATCGGAACAATACCAGGATTTGTCGGAACAATATCAAAGATTTTTTGACATTGTTCCGGAAAAACTGACATTGTTCCGAGATAAAATATGGAATGCGGATTTAGAAGTATAAAATTAAGAATTGTTTGGTGTTTGGTACATTGTAAAAGGTGAGTGGCTCCGATATACTGAAAGCAGAAGTACGGATATCCGATGGAAAATACCGTGGTGTGGTCGGTATAATTTTCAGGTAGGAAAACAGGAAGAATGCAGGAGCTGGAAAGGGGGAGTTTACTTGCAAAGTTTTAAGAGAAGGCATTATTTGCCTGTTCTGTGTCTGCTGGCCGGTCTGCTGGCCGGTTGCGGAGCAGGCGGGGAAGTAAAAGAAAGCTCTGGTGTATCGGAGGGCAGTGCTTCGGCATTGCCGGCATACAGTACAGTCTTTGGCACAGATGCAGGGGAGAGCAGTGTCGTGTCTGCGGATGATGCGACAGCAGAGCCGTTTGATTTTTATTCAGATGGTACGCCGACACATGCCCAGCTGGAAGCGGCTGCGCAGGAATATGAATACCAGTCAACGGATGAGACCAGCTTTACGATGAATGGTGCGGGACAGTTTCTGAGCGAAAAGGATATCCACGTATCCTGGATCCGGGATGTGCTGACGCAGGAAACAAAGTATTATGCGGCGGCCTACAGGACGTACACAAAGCTTGGGGAATGGGAGTACGATGTAAAGATGAGGAGTCGGCTGTATGATCCGGACGGAAAGCTGATTTCTGACTGGACAGAGATACAGTATATGGACTGTCTCGGTGACTGGGTGCGGATGCAGAAGTACATGGAATTCGGCATGGCAGCAGAGGTTGAAGATGATAATGGAAAACTCCGAAACGTGAAAACGGGGGAAGAAAGAGCCAATGTCTACTATATGAATAAAGTGAGTGATACGGCTGTAGTTGTGCGGTCTGAGGACAGTAAATCGATGTTCACTGTCGATGCACAGGGAAATGTATTGTATGATTTTACCGCATTGCAGGATGAACTGGATAAGGATTGTACATTTTCCTCGTATTGGAACTATATTGTGGCAGAAGAACCGGAAGACTCGCTGTACCGTCTGACCTTTTACTCACCGGAAGGAAAGAAGCTTGGAAAAATCGAAAATGTAGAGAACAGCTATATTGACGATACCATGATATTGCAGCCCTATGTCAGCTGTGACGGCAGTATATATGATCCGTCCGTCGGGGATGGCGGTGATTTTACACCTTATTTCTGGATGGGCGAGACACGGTATTATGACGGTGAGCTTGCGATCTGTGGTACATACCAGAGTGACGAGAGCCTGCTGTACCGGCTGTATGATGCCAAAACGGGCGAAGCACTGTCCGGAGAGTACGGGATCATGGAGGCAAGAGCAGCGTACGACGGGGAGAAAATGCAGACAGCGTCTCCGTTCTTTGTAGCTGTCCGAGACGGCAAGCTGGAAAAATTAGACCGCCATGGAACGTGTATTGCTGAAAAAGCTGTAGGAAATGTAAGTTATGTGATGCTCTATGAGGATGCCATTGTTGTAGATGATGGATCAGAAGAATGTTTGCTGGACATGAATCTGCAGCCGGTGCTGCCGGAAGGAAAGTACGTTTCGGTCCGCCCGCTGTATGACAGACAGGATACAGCGCATGTCAGTCTCTGGACAGGAGAGTATTATCTGGATAATGAACAAATGCATGTGCGGGCAGATCTGTTTACCACGGACGGTACGATGCTGATGCAGGGCGCTTCGTCTTTCGGTACACTGGCCGATGGAAAGATTTCCGTTACACGCGGACTGTCGATGGGGCTGATCGATGCAAAAGGAAACTGGGTATGGAAAGTGCCAAAATATGAAATGGGCAATGATGATTAAAGGGGGATATACAAGATGAAATATAAGAAAGCGGTTGCTTTGGGCTGCGCAGTGCTGCTGGCGCTTGTCGGCTGCGGAGGAAACGGTAACGGGAATACGAGTGCGGGAAACAGTGAGGCTGTACCGGACAGTGCAAAAGCCGTCAGTGAAGCAAGTACGGTTGCAGCATCGAACGCAGATACCGGCAGTACATCGGTTACAGGAGACAATGCAGAAGCCGGAAATGCATCCGATACAGATGAAAATGGAACAGCAGAGAAAAAAGTAAAGCTGACAATTGATGGCTATGACAAGGATACCTATCCGCGGCTGGATGGTTCGCTGGCGAATGAGCCTCTGCTGCTGCGTATGATGGAGAATCTGACGGGCGCAGATGCGGATACAGCGGAGGTGTATCTGGCAGACAGCTTTGAAAGCGGTGGCACATCCACCAGCTGGGGCAAGCTTCTGTATAAGGATATGGATCTGATCATTTCCTATGAGCCGCCGCAGGAGATTAAAGACCAGTATACAACAGAATTTGATGAGCTGGAGATCGATACACTGGGGCGCGATGGTCTTGTATTTATTGTCAATGTCAATAATCCGATCGAATCTCTGACGGTAGATCAGATCCGAGACATTTACACAGGAAAGATCACCGACTGGTCAGAGGTCGGCGGTGAACCGGGGAAAATCCGTGCATTTCAGCGAAATTCTACTTCCGGAAGCCAGACGTTATTAAATAAGCTGGTCATGAACGGAGAAACACCGATGGAACCGGAGCAGGATATGCTGGTGACTACGATGGGAACGCTGATTGAATCCGTAGCTTCCTTTGACGGAACGGGAAGTGCCATCGGCTTTTCGGTATATTATTATGCGGATAAGATGAAGGCTGATCCGAACCTGAAGATGATCAAGGTGAACGATGTGGCACCGTCGAATGCTTCGATTGAGGACGGCACATACCCGCTGGTCAATGATTTCTACATGGCCATCCGGGCATCGGAAGCGCAGGACAGTCCGGTGCGGAAACTGCGGGACTGGATGCTTTCAGATAACGGAAAGGAGCTTCTGGAAGAGGAAGGCTACGTCTGGGCCAGAAACGGCATGGCAGCAGAGTCGAACGGAGCCGGGAATATTTTTAAATAATACATGTTTGAAAATCCGCTGTATCTGCCAGTCAGGTGCAGCGGATTATTTATGCTTAAAATGGCGTATAAAAACAACGCATAGTGTTACCGTAAAAAGTGTGTTATACTTTAGGACGGTAAAAGGAGCGTGTTCTACAATGAAAGACAAACAAAAAGGTATGTTAAGTATCATGGCCGCCGCATTTTTCTTTGCAGCCATGAATGTATTTGTAAAATTATCGGGTGATCTTCCGGCACCGCAGAAAAGCTTTTTCCGGAATCTGATCGCTATGATCTTTGCCTTTGTTATTCTGATGCGAAGCGGCGAAAAGCTGTCGTACCGGAAAAAGGATCTGCCGATGCTGCTTCTGCGGTCTGTTTTCGGAACGGTTGGCATCCTCTGCAATTTCTATGCCGTGGATCATCTGCTGGTCAGCGATGCCTCGATGCTGAATAAGCTGTCGCCGTTTTTTGTCATTATTTTCTCAGCACTGTTTTTGAAGGAAAAGGCGAATACTGTGCAGAAAATATCGGTTGTGATCGCTTTTATCGGTGCATTGTTTGTCATCAAGCCTTCGCTGGATGTTTTTCAGAATATCAATTCGCTGATCGGTGTTATGGGTGGTCTGGGAGCCGGTATCGCTTACACCTGTGTGCGGCAGCTGGGCAAGCAGGGCGTAAAAGGTGCGCGGGTCGTGTTCTTTTTCTCCAGCTTTTCCTGTCTGGTGCTGGTGCCGTATCTGCTGCTCGACTATCATCCGATGACCATGCAGCAGTTTCTGTGCCTGATCGGTGCCGGTCTGATGGCAGCGGGCGGTCAGTTTTCCATTACGGCGGCCTACAATTTCGCCCCGGCAAAGGAAATTTCGGTATTTGATTACACGCAGGTTGTATTTGCAGCCATCCTCGGCTTTTTCTTCCTCGGACAGATTCCGGATCTGTACAGTGTGATCGGCTATGTGATCATCATTGGTGTGGCTGTGTGGAGCTTCCTGCGGCAGAGGGAGACGGCCTGAAACTGAAAACAATAGAGAAAGGGGCATTTGTATGACGACCTCTACAGATACAAAAAAACAACTGTGCACAGCACTTCTGGCCCATGTCGATGCGGGAAAGACGACACTGTCAGAATGTATGCTGTATGAAACGGGACAGATCCGCACGATGGGGCGGGTCGATCATAAGGATACATTTCTGGATACGGATACGATGGAAAAGGAGCGGGGCATCACGATCTTTTCGAAGCAGGCGATCCTGCCGTGGAAGAATACACAGATTACACTTTTGGATACGCCGGGACATGTGGACTTTTCGGCGGAAGCGGAGCGTGTGCTGCAGGTGCTGGATGCGGCGGTGCTGGTGATCAGCGGCAGTGACGGTGTGCAGGGGCATACGGAAACCCTGTGGAAGCTGTTAAAGCAGCATCAGGTGCCGGTCTTTCTCTTTGTCAATAAGATGGATCTTGCCGGTACGGATCGGGCGCAGCTGATGGAAAATCTCCGCAAAAGGCTCGATGAAGCCTGTCTGGAGTTTACGGATACACCGGATACGGACTTTTTTGAAGCGGCGGCGATGAATGATGAAGCAGCGATGGAAGAATATCTGGAGACGGATGCACTTTCACAGGATACGCTGGGCCGGCTGATCCGGGAGCGAAAGCTGTTTCCCTGCTACTTTGGCTCGGCACTGAAACAGGAGGGCGTACGGCCGCTTATGGATGGGATCGCCGCCTATGGCGTGCAGAAAAGCTGGCCGGATACCTTTGGTGCGCGGGTGTTTAAGATATCCCGCGACGAGCAGGGCAACCGTCTGACACATATGAAAATCACCGGCGGCGAGCTGTGTGTGAAATCCATGCTGGATAACAGAAATACACTGTCAAAGAGTGGCGGTAAAGTGACAGAGGATGAGCTCTGGGAAGAAAAGGTGGATCAGATCCGCCTGTATTCCGGCAGCAAATATACGCTGGCAGAGTCGGCAAAGGCCGGTACGATCTGTGCCGTAAAGGGACTGACAAAAACCTGGCCGGGACAGGGACTCGGCTGTGAGAAGGGATTACAGCAGCCGCTGTTACAGCCGGTGCTGACGTATGCTGTGCTGCCGGAGGAAGGCACAGATATACATCAGCTGTTAAAAAATCTGAAGCTTCTCGAGGAGGAGGATCCGCAGCTGCATGTCGTATGGCAGGAAAAGCTGGGGGAGATCCATTTACAGCTGATGGGTGCTGTCCAGCTGGAAATCCTGAAACGGATGATCTGGGACAGGTTTCATGTCGAGGTGGAATTTGGCCCGGGTAATATCGTATACAGAGAGACGATCGAAAATACCGTGGAGGGCGTCGGGCATTTTGAACCGCTGCGCCATTATGCGGAGGTGCATCTGTTACTGGAACCTGCCGAACGGGGCAGCGGGCTGACCTTTGCCACAGCGTGCAGCGAGGATGTGCTGGATCTGAACTGGCAGCGGCTGATTCTGACCCATCTGGTGGAAAAGGAGCATATCGGTGTGCTGACCGGTTCACCGATCACGGATATGCGGATCACCGTACTGACCGGGCGTGCCCACACAAAGCATACCGAGGGTGGCGATTTCCGGCAGGCAACGTACCGGGCGCTGCGGCAGGGACTGATGCAGGCAAAAAGTGTACTGCTGGAGCCATGGTACAGCTTCCGGCTGGAGGTGCCGCAGGAGCAGCTGGGCCGGGCCATGTCCGATATCCAGAAGATGAACGGGCAGTTTGATGCCCCGGAAATCGAGGATGAGACGGCTATCCTGACCGGAAGCGCGCCGGTGGCCGGGATGAGGGGCTATATGACAGAGGTGTATGCCTATACGAAAGGGCGCGGACATTTCAGCTGCACGTTGAAGGGATATGAACCGTGCCATAATGCAGAAGAAGTGATCGAGGCTGTCGGTTATGATCCGGAGGCAGATGTGGAGAATACGCCGGATTCTGTTTTCTGTGCCCACGGGGCCGGTTATATTGTGAAATGGAATGAAGTGCCGGAGCACATGCATGTGGAGAGTGGTTTTGTGACAGACGAACCGGAGGAGGAAGAAGTACTGGAACCGGTATACCGTGCTCCTGTGCCAAAGGATCATTCCCTGTATGGCTCATGGAAAGAGGACCGGGAGCTGGAAGCCATCTTTAACCGGACGTTTGGTTCAAAAGGGGAGCGCCAGATTCCGTCATACCATAAAGTCAGCTATGGCAGACCGGGTGGCAGCAGTGAGGCAAAGCGGGCAGCGACCGCAGCGTATAAAGAGGCGCACAGCCGTCCGCAGGGCATACAGAAGGATTATCTGCTGGTAGACGGTTACAATATCATCTTTGCATGGGACGAATTAAAGCTGCTGGCAAAGGACAATCTCGATGCCGCCAGACTGAAGCTGATGGACATGCTGTGCAATTATCAGGGTTATACCCGTTGTGAGCTGATTTGTGTATTTGATGCCTACAAGGTCAAAGGCGGCCAGGGCGAGGTAGGCATGTACCACAATATCCATGTCGTTTACACAAAGGAAGCCCAGACGGCCGATGCCTATATCGAAAAGACGTCCAAAGAGCTGGCGGAGAAACATAAGGTCCGTGTGGCGACCTCCGATGGTCTGGAGCAGGTGATTGTTATGGGACATGGTGCGATCCGTGTGTCTGCCCGGGAGTTACATGAGGAAATGGAGCAGATCACCGGACAGATGAGGGAGTATTATAAAGACCGGAAAGAAAACTTCCGGAACCGGCCTTTTGAAAGGAAGAAACTGTAAAGTATCCAGCTTCCTGAAGATGAATACATTGGAGAAAATGTATGCAGATATTCAAAGAAATGCAGACAGTAAGTAACCCTGAACTAAAGAAAACTATCGACCGCTAATAAAGATGAGGAAAAACTTAGATAATTTAGCATTGACTTTTTTGTGAATGTTGCATATCTTATAGGAAAGAACTCTTTGCACTGCATATCGCTACAGTACAAACTGAACAGGCGCCGGTGTAATGAACCGGAACGGCCGGGTCACCTTGATGTGTGACAGCAGATCCTTTCGGATATAGAGGAACCGACAGGCATCTGTGGGACAGTAGATACGATTACTGTGTCCCGCAGGTGCCTTTTTACGTTATTTTGAGTTCCTTTACCATAATAAAAAGAAACTGTTTGCCAGGATGAGGTAAAAACGGCAGACAGTTTGTGTTAAGAAGTCAGCGCGTCTGTAAGGAAAACTACTGATGAAAAAGGTAAAGCCAGAAGTAAAAAGGCAGGGACCGAGCAGGTAGAAAGCCTGTGCAAAAAGAAAACACACGGTTCAATGTAAACCGCAGCGAAGTATTTATCTATTCATCAGGAGGTATCGTTATGGAAGCTGCAACTGTAAATCCGAACGCCCAGGAAAACCAGAGCGAAAAAGTCGCCATGAAGGTTTCCACCATCAGTATCATTATCAATCTCGCACTGTCTATTCTGAAACTGGTAGCTGGTATTGTAGCATCATCCGGAGCAATGGTCTCCGATGCCATTCATTCCGCATCCGATGTATTCAGTACCATCATCGTTATGATCGGCGTGCATATTTCCGGCAAAAAAGCAGATGCAGAACATCCCTACGGCCACGAACGGCTGGAATGTGTAGCCGCGATCATCCTCGCTGTCATCCTGGCTCTGACCGGTCTTGGAATCGGCTCTGCCGGTATCCGCAACATCATCAGCGGCGATTTTGCCCATCTGGCCGTACCCGGCATGCTTGCCCTCTGGGCCGCCATCATATCCATCGCTGTCAAAGAATGGATGTACCACTTTACCGTACACGCAGCCAATAAGATCAACTCCGGCGCTCTGAAAGCAGATGCATGGCATCACAGAAGCGATGCCCTCTCCTCCATCGGCGCCCTGATCGGTATCCTTTTCGCCCGCTTCGGGTTCCCCATCATGGATTCCGTAGCCAGCGTTGTAATCTGCGTCTTTATCCTCAAAGCAGCCTATGACATCTTCAAAGACGCTGTAGACAAAATGGTCGATCACTCCTGTGACGTCAAAACCATGGAACAGATGCTCATTGTCATCCAGAACACCGACGGCGTAGACGGCATCGGCTGGATGAAAACCCGCCTCTTCGGTGCAAAAATCTATCTCGACGTCGTCATCCAGGCCGACGGTAACAAAACCCTCACCGAAGCCCACGCCATCGCCCAGCGCGTCCACGACGCCATTGAAAAAGAATTCCCCGCAGTCAAACACTGCATGGTACACGTAGATCCCAAGCTCAGCGCCGAGGAACTGTAACAGAAAGCAAGACGAGGATAATGCAGCGTTTTGTTTGGCAGCTCCAAGATGCGTGAGATTATATAATTGATTGCGCATGCACGAACATAATGAAATAGTTCTGTATGCCAAAGTACATTTCCTCAATACACAGAAGAAAGAGAGAAAACAGGGTGGGCATATACAGTTGTTATCAAGCGACTTTGCCGAGTAAGAGTCCGAGACCACAGGCTCGGACCGACGGAGGCGGAGCGCAGAGAACAACTGTATATGCCCACCCTGTTTTCTCTCTTTCTTCGTCCCTTTTTCATATAGACAAACCAACATAAACCAGTTATAATTTCAAATCAGACTGTTAAGATAAATTCCAAGGGAGAATCAAACAATGAGCATACTCACCGTAGAACACTTAAGCCACGGCTTCGGCGACCGCACCATCTTCACCGACGTATCCTTCCGCCTCCTGAAAGGCGAACACATCGGCCTCGTCGGCGCCAACGGCGAAGGAAAATCCACCTTCATGAATATTATCACCGGAAAACTCATGCCCGACGAAGGCAAAATCGAATGGGCCAAACATGTCCGCGTCGGTTACCTCGATCAGCATACCGTTCTGACAAAAGGCATGTCCATCCGCGACGTCCTCGCCTCCGCCTTCGACTTCCTCTATGAAATGGAAACCCGCATGAACGAAGTCTACGGCCTCATGGGCGAAGCCTCCCCCGAAGAAATGGATGCCCTTATGGAAGAGTCCGGCACCCTGCAGGACCTCCTCGATGCCCATGATTTCTATATGATCGACAGTAAAGTAGAAGAAGTCGCCAGAGCATTAGGATTACTGGATCTCGGCCTTGACCGTGACGTCACCGAGCTTTCCGGCGGTCAGCGAACCAAAGTCCTGCTGGCCAAGCTTCTGCTCGAAAAGCCCGACATCCTGCTCCTTGACGAGCCGACCAATTACCTCGATGTTGAGCATATCGAATGGCTGAAACGATATCTCAATGATTATGAAAATGCGTTCATCCTGATCTCCCATGATATTCCGTTTTTAAACAGCGTCATTAACCTGATCTATCATATGGACAACGGCGAACTGAACCGTTACCCGGGAGATTATGACAAATTCCAGGAAGTCTATGCCATGAAAAAGGCCCAGCTGGAAGCTGCCTACAATAAGCAGCAGAAAGAAATCGCCGACCTCAAGGATTTTGTGGCCAGAAACAAAGCCCGCGTAGCAACCAGAAATATGGCCATGTCCCGCCAGAAGAAGCTCGACAATATGGATATGATCGAGCTGGCTGCTGAAAAACCGAAGCCGGAATTTCACTTTAAAGAGGCTCGCACACCGGGAAGATATATTTTTGAGACAAAGCAGCTGGTCATCGGTTACGATGAACCCCTGTCCTCACCGCTGGATCTGCAGATGGAAAGAGGTGAAAAGATCGTTCTGACCGGAGCTAACGGTATTGGTAAAACGACACTGTTAAAAAGCATCCTCGGACTGATCCCAGCGCTGTCCGGCGAAGTAGAGCAGGGAGAATTTCTGCAGGTCGGCTATTTTGAGCAGGAGATGGATCAGAGTATCAATACGACCTGCATCGAAGAAATGTGGCAGGAATTTCCGGGATTTTCCCAGTACGAGGTGCGTGCGGCACTTGCCAAATGTGGACTGACCACGAAGCATATCGAGAGCAAGGTTAAGGTTTTGAGCGGCGGCGAGCAGGCAAAGGTACGTCTGTGTAAGCTGATTAACCGTGAAAGCAACGTCCTTGTACTCGACGAGCCGACGAACCATCTGGATGTGGATGCCAAGGATGAACTGAAACGTGCATTGCAGGCCTACAAGGGAAGTATCCTTATGGTCTGCCATGAGCCGGATTTCTACGAAGGACTGGCCACGCAGGTATGGGACTGCACACAGTGGACAACGAAAGTATTTTAATATTATAAAAATTAGTTTGACTGCCTGGTAAATGCCGGGCAGTTTTTATGCCTGGGGATAAGAAATATTTGATGCAATATGCATAATTGTCTGAAAAGTATCTTTTTTGCCTGTTTACCAACGCACTTTAGTGTGTTAAAATGAGAGTATTAACGTGGAGGTGTCATTTGGTATGGCAAAGATTGTAAAAAAAGAACATGTAAGGGAAATGTTTGAAGCTATCCTCAAGCTTCAGGATATAGACGAATGCATTGCATTCTTTGAGGATCTGTGTTCACCGACAGAGTTATCTGCTATGGAGCAGAGATATGAGGTGATGAGTCTTCTTTTGCAGGACAAGGTGTATCTGGAGATTCTGGATAAGACCAGTGCCAGTACGGCTACGATCAGCCGGGTGAAACGTGTCATGGATTATGGGACGGGGTGTATGCCGCGGATGATCGAAGAGATGCAGAAAGAAAAATAAAAGGGACGGGAAACTGCCGAATATGTCAGCACCAGTCCTCTATGTTAGATTTTACGCTCCGCCTGCGCCGGTCCGAGCCTGAGGTCTCGGACTCTTGCTGCCTAAGCATGTAAAAGGAAGCTCCAGTGGAGCTTTCTTTTACTCAGGTAAAGTTGCTAGAAATCTAACATAGAGGACTGGTGCTGACATATCCGGCAGTTTCCCTGTCTGTGAGGAACGCTGGGTTAAGTACGGGACGGAGAAGACGAGGGGAAAAGTCTTGAGTCTAACTAAGTATAGAAAATGTGATGGAGGTTATGAGAAGATGATACATGAGATAGCGCCGCAGATGCTGGATAATCAGTATCGGTTTGTGGAGATTACGGATGACAGTTGTGTGATGTTGTTTTTTGAGGACAGGTTGTTGTTAGAGGAGAAGGACGGGGAGATTCGGTTTCCTTATTATGGGGAAGTGAAGGATAAGATCGGGGAGTATGTGTATCTGTTTTCGCTGGATGGGAGGATGTATTTTCTGGCGAAGGCGGTGGCTGAGGAGAAGGCGTTTGCCGGGTTTAAGGCGGTGACGGCGATACAGCTGAGGGATAAGATGCCGGTGAGTGAGGCGTTTGCGGGGATGACGGCGAGACATCTGTACCAGTGGTATCGGTCGGTGCAGTTTTGCGGATGTTGTGGTACGAAGGCGGTGCATGATAAGGCACAGCGGATGATGCGATGTCCGAAGTGCGGGAATATGATGTTTCCGAAGATTTCTCCGGCGATCATTGTAGCGGTGACGGATGGAGAACGGCTGCTTTTGACGAAGTATGCGGGACGTAAGACGGCGGCGTATGCGCTGGTGGCCGGATTCGTGGAGATCGGCGAGACGGCGGAAGAGTGTGTGGCCCGGGAGGTTCTGGAGGAGACGGGACTTCATATTGAACATATCAAGTACTATGACAGCCAGCCCTGGGGCTTTGACGGAAACCTGATGCTTGGCTATACAGCGAGACTGTCCGGCAGCCACAGGATCAGTCTGGACGATCACGAGCTTTCAAAGGCCGTCTGGCTGAAACCCGAAGAAATTCCGGAAATCCCGGATTATTCCAGCCTGACCAGAGAAATGATCCGCAGATTCCGGATGGGAACGCTGCAGAAGGATATGTAAAAGTGTGGTAGGACAGGTTCTTTTACGGTAGAATGAAGAAATTGTATCGGAAATGCCATAGAATGACAGGAAATTTTACAAAAAATTTGCATGCGATATACACAAAAACGATAGCACCTGAGTTTAGCAAAAATAAACTCAAAATTTATCAATAATAAGCCTTGACTTTCTTACAAAAAGCGATATAATTCCTGTGGAGTTTAGTTTTACTAAACTCCATTTTTAATATTACATAGAACTAACACATGAGTTACAAGCAGGAGGTTTGCATGGAAATCGGCAGCAAAATCAAGGATCTTCGTGTACAGAAGGGTCTGACACAGGAGGAGCTGGCCGACCGCACCGAGCTTTCGAAAGGATTTATTTCCCAGCTGGAGCGCGATCTGACCTCACCTTCCATTGCTACGCTGGTGGATATCCTACAGTGTCTCGGTACGGATATTGCCACCTTTTTTCAGGACGAGACAGACGAACAGATCGCCTTTTCACAGGAGGATTACTTCGTCAAAGAGGAAACGGACAGAAAGGCGCGGATCGAATGGATTATCCCCAATGCCCAGAAGCATGAGATGGAGCCAATACGTCTGACGCTGGAGCCGGGTGGTTCATCATACCCGGATAACCCCCATGAGGGAGAGGAGTTTGGTTATGTGATCGCCGGAGAGATTACGATCCATCTGGGGAAAAAGCTGATTCCGGTACGGGCCGGAGAGTCGTTTTACTTTGTACCCTCCAAGCGGCATTCGATCAGCTCCGATTCCGGAGCACAGCTGATCTGGGTCAGCACACCACCGAGTTTTTAAAACCAGAGGCATCTGTAAGAGAGTGAAAGCGCGGCAGATCTGAGAAAAAGGAAAGGAAAAGCAGGCTGCGGCGGTTTGCAGGTGCACATATACACAGGAGGATTGAGAGTTGAGTAAACAGCCATTGATCGATTTTGAACATATCTCCAAATCGTTTGACGGGGAGATGATACTGGATGATCTGAATCTGACCATCCATGAGAATGAGTTTCTGACACTTCTGGGACCGTCCGGATGCGGTAAGACGACAACACTTCGTATTCTCGGCGGTTTTGTTATGCCGGATCAGGGGCGTGTCATGTTTGACGGACAGGATATTACCCGTCTGGCACCGAATAAGAGAAATCTGAACACCGTTTTCCAGAAATATGCGCTGTTCCCCCATATGACCGTGGCGGATAATATCGCTTTTGGCCTGAAAATCAGCGGAAAGACGGATGCATATATTAAGGATAAGATTGCCTATGCGTTAAAGCTGGTGAATCTGGAGGGGTATGAGAAGCGAAATCCGATGTCCCTGTCCGGTGGACAGCAGCAGCGTATCGCGATTGCCCGTGCCATCGTCAATGAGCCAAAGGTGCTGCTTTTGGATGAGCCGCTTGGTGCGCTGGATTTAAAGCTCCGGCAGGAGATGCAGTATGAGCTGGTGCGTCTGAAAAATGAGCTGGGCATCACGTTTGTGTATGTTACCCACGATCAGGAGGAAGCACTGACCATGTCGGATACGGTCGTTGTCATGAACCAGGGCTATATCCAGCAGATGGGTACGCCGGAGGATATCTACAATGAACCGGAGAATGCTTTCGTCGCCGACTTTATCGGTGACAGCAATATCATCGACGGCATCATGATCGAGGATAAGCTGGTGGAAACCCTGGGTGTGAAATTCCCCTGTGTCGATACCGGCTTTGGTACAAATAAACCGGTCGATGTCGTGATCCGTCCGGAGGATGTGATCCTTGGTGTGACCGGAAAGGGGCATCTGGACGGCGTAGTGACCAATCTGATCTTTAAGGGCGTGCATTATGAGATGGAGGTTATGGCCAACGGCTATGAGTGGCTGGTACAGAGTACGGTTGCCCATCAGCCGGGGGAAAAGGTCGGCATCTATGTCGATCCGTTCAATATCCAGATCATGAACAAGCCGGAGTCTGACGATGAGAAGGCGGTGCCGATCGATGAATACGAATAAGAGAAAGCTGCTGACAGGTCCCTATCTGGTCTGGGCTGTCGGTTTTATCATTCTGCCGCTTTTGATGATCCTGTATTATGGATTTACCAGCGGCGACGGCCAGTTTACCCTGGACAATTTTCTGGCGATCGCAGATCCTATCCATGCGAAAGCCTTGTGGGAATCGATTCTGATTGCCTTTGGTTCCACGCTGATCAGCCTGATTCTCGCCTATCCGCTGGCTTATATTTTAAGTAATACCGCCAGAGGAAGAAGCGGTACGATCATCATGCTGTTTATGCTGCCGATGTGGATCAATTTCCTGCTGCGTATCATGGCGCTGCAGATGATCCTGTCAAATACCGGTATTTTAAATGCCATCCTTGGCTTTTTCGGCATCAAACCGCTGCATATCATGTATTCCAAGACGGCGATCCTGATCGGTATGACGTATGAGTATCTGCCGTTTATGATCCTGCCGATCTATA
This sequence comes from Ruminococcus bromii, assembly GCA_963603285.1. GTDB lineage: Bacteria > Bacillota > Clostridia > Lachnospirales > Lachnospiraceae > UBA11957. The sequence goes on along the minus strand of CAVCMG010000022.1, from coordinate 9,372 downwards.
ATGTGATGTGCAAGATCGACAAGAGTGTGATCGAGGCGGCCAGAGATCTGGGAGCAGATGCCAGGACGGTATTTCTGCATATTATCCTGCCGCTGTCTGTGCCGGGCGTTTTGAGTGGTATTGTCATGGTATTTGTGCCGGGTATTTCCGAGTTTGTTATCGCAGATATCCTTGGCGGTTCCAAGGTACTTCTGATCGGTAATGTCATTGATCAGGAATTTTCGCTGACGAATAACTGGAACTTGGGTTCCGGTCTGTCAATCGTGCTGATGATCTTTATCTTTATCAGTATGGCGATCATGAATAAATACGATAAATCAGGGGAGGGACAGATGATATGGTAAGAGCAAAATCCTTTCTCCAGAAATTTTATGTAGGACTGATCTTTTTCCTTTTATATGCACCGATCGCAGTACTGATCGTCTGTTCGTTCAATGCGTCAAAGGCGCGTACGGTCTGGGGTGGTTTTACATTCGACTGGTACATCCAGCTGTTCCAGAATGAGGAAGTGATCCATGCTGTGCAGACGTCGCTGATTCTGACGACATCGGCAGCGCTGATCGCTACGATCCTCGGTACGCTGGCATGCATCGGCATGACGGTGATGAGCAAGCGGGCACAGTCCGTGATCACGACGATCACGAATATTCCGATGCTGAATGCGGACATCGTTACGGGTATTGCGATCATGCTGCTGTTTGTCCGGTTTATGTCCCTGGGGTATGCCTCGATGCTGATCGGTCATGTGACGCTGGGCATTCCGTATGTCATTTTAAATGTCACGCCGCGACTTCGCTCGGCCAGCAAGACGACGTATGAGGCTGCACTGGATCTGGGGGCTGGCCCTGTCTATGCGTTTGTCAAGGTGGTTCTGCCGGAGCTGGTACCGGGGATTTTTTCCGGCTTTCTGATGGCGTTTACGATTTCGCTGGATGATTTTATTATCACGTATTTTACCAAGGGTGCCGGTATCAATACGATCTCTACGATGCTGTACCAGGAGGTACGCCGTGGTATCAATCCGGAGATGTATGCGATGTCTACACTGCTGTTTCTGGCGATTCTGGGGATCCTGTTTGTGGTGAACCGGATTTCGGCAAAGCAGGAAGAGGCTTAACAGAGAGTGAAAAATATCCTCATAAACGGAGGTTTTGAAACCATGGAGAGAGGATATGTGGAGGAAAATATGAAAAAAAGGACGGTTTTGGCAGGAAGTATGCTTTTAGCTCTGGCTTTGTGCGGCTGTGGTGCGCAGAATGGCAGCGGGGAGACCGAAAGCACAGCTGCAGCTTCCGGGGAGGATGACACACTGATCGTCTTTAACTATGGCGATTATATCGACCGGGATGTGCTGGATCTGTTTGAGCAGGAGACAGGCATCAAGGTCAAATATGAGGAATACGTGACGCCGGAGGATATGTATACAAAGTATCAGTCCGGAGCGATCGACTATGATCTGATCTGTACTTCCGATTATATGGTGGAAAAGATGATCCTTGCCGGTGAGGTGCAGGAGATTGATACAGCGGATATGGAATATTACGACAATCTGGATCCGAAATATCTGGAATTTTGTCGGGCCTTTGACCCGGAGAATAAGTATGCTGTGCCGTATTTCTGGGGCACGGTGGGTATCTGCTATAATACCGAGATGGTAGATGAAGAGGTGGACAGCTGGGATATCCTCTGGAATCCGAAGTACAGTGACCAGATCATCATGGAGAACAGTATGCGTGATGCCTTTATTGCTCCGCTGAAGCTGATGGGAGAATCCATCAACACAACGGACAAGAATCTGCTTGTGCATGCACAGCAGAAGCTGTTTGATCAGAAAAAGAATGTCATGGCGTATCTTGTGGACGAGTCCCGGGATGCGATGATCTCCGGTGATGCGGCGATGGCGATGATCTATTCCGGCGATGCAACGGCAGCGATGGAAGCCAACGATGCGCTGGATTACTGTGTGCCGAAGGAAGGATCCAATATCTGGTTTGACTGCTTTATGATCCCGAAAACGGCAAAGCATAAGAAGGCGGCAGAGAAATTCATTGATTTCATGAACCGTGAAGATATCGGCATGATGAACTTTGACTATATTTACTATGCAACACCGAATAAGGCCGTGTACGATGCGCTGGATGAAGAGACAAAAGAGGATTACACGATCTTCCCGGATCAGGAGATACTCGATAAGTGCGAGGTTTACAAGTATCTGGGTGAAGAAGATGAAAGATATTACAGCCAGCTCTGGAAGGAGCTGAAGTCACACTAGGGTGTGAAAAGAAATACAGGGCTGCTGATTTTGAAGAGTCTGTAAGAGACTTTTTGAAATCAGCAGCTTTTTTACAGGAGAAAGGTTGGTATATTTTTGTATATCCCGGGACATACTGTGAGAAATGTGATGTGGAGGTGCGTATGCAGAAAGGTGAAAGAAGCATAGCCTATGAGATACCGGTATATTTTGAAGGAGAAGGTTCTGTTGTTGGGAAAAAGGAAGGCGAGGGGCCGCTGGGGTCTCTGTTTGATGAGGTCGTGGAGGATCCCATGTTCGGGGAGAACAGCTGGGAGGAAGCGGAGAGTGAGCTGCAGATCCGGGCGGCGAAAACGGCACTGAAAAAGAGCGGACTGGAACGGACACAGATCCGGTATTTGTTTGCCGGTGATCTCGAAGCACAGGGCGTAGCCAGCTCTTTTGGTATGTCGGAGCTGGAAATTCCATATTTCGGTGTGTTTGGCGCCTGCTCCACGATGGGCGAGACACTGATCCTGGGCAGCAGCATGGTGGCCGCCGGTCAGGCAGAATATGTACTGTGCGTCACATCCAGCCATTTTGCTAGTGCAGAAAAGGAATTTCGATTTCCGCTGGAATACGGTAACCAGAGACCGCTGTCCGCTGGGTGGACGGTAACCGGTGGCGGAGCCTGCGTGCTGGGGAGAAGAAAGAAATCGTTGGGGATTACTGCGGTGACGCCGGGGAAGATTGTGGATTACGGCATGAAGGATTCCTTTAATATGGGAGCCTGCATGGCTCCGGCGGCCGTCGATACGATCGAAGCCCATTTCAGAGATATGGAGCGCAAGCCAGACGATTACGATGCCGTATTTACCGGGGATCTCGGTGTGACGGGCAGCCGCATCCTGATCGAGCAGCTGGCAAAAAAGGGGTATGACATAGAAAAGATACATGATGACTGCGGACTCAGAATGTACGATATCAAGAAGCAGGATGCCCATGCCGGAGGAAGCGGATGTGGCTGTGCGGCATCGGTGCTGACGGCGTATATTCTGCCAAGGATGAAGGAAGAGGGATGGAAACGCATCTTGTTTGTGCCGACGGGAGCGCTGCTTTCCAAAGTCAGCTTTGCCCAGGGAAGGACGATACCGGCGATCGCACATGCGGTGTGTATTGAGGCGGTATGAAAAGCGTGAAAAGGAAAAGTAAATGTACAAATATCACTACAGTTGGCGAAAAGTGTATATGAAAAACAGAATAGCAAATGATATTTAAGGTACAAATCAGTCATGGGTAGTGGAAATTCGAAAAGGAGAAAATCATGGACTATATAACGGCATTTCTTGTTGGTGGAGCCATCTGTGCACTGGTGCAGATATTACTGGATAAAACAAAGCTCTTGCCGGGGCGGGTAATGGTGCTTCTGGTATGCAGCGGTGCGGTGCTGGGGGCAGTAGGTCTGTATGATATGTTTCAGGATTTCGCAGGAGCCGGGGCGTCTGTGCCATTGCTTGGCTTTGGCAATGTGCTGTGGAATGGCGTAAAAGAAGCCGTGGACAAGGATGGATTCTTGGGCATCTTTACCGGTGGTTTTACAGCGGGCGCCGCCGGTATCAGCGCAGCCCTGATCTTTGGCTGGATCGCCAGCCTGTTCTTTGGACCAAAGATGCGTAAATAGGAACAATGAACAGAGGCTGGTGGTATCTCGTGTGGATTTTGTTCTGGGCGAGGTTTATGTAATGTTGGAAAGTCACATGTTATATTGGCGAATGTTGGATGATTTAGCGGTATATAACATAAAATAACATACCTTGAAAGTATGATGAATGTTGAAATTGCGTATTATACATTTGCAGAAAACGGTGCTACGATACAGATAACAAAAGAAGTCAGGCCGGATTTCCTAAAGTGTTACAGGTTAACGAAGCAGGTAATAAGGAGGCGTTTGTTATGTTAAAGATTTTTGAAGAGATCGAAGAGTTCATGGAAGAATGTTACGAGAGCTTTGGTAAGGAGATTCAGTAACCACAGGTGAAAGGCATGTGTGACAGATCTTATAAACATATGTAAGGAGCCAGATGGCTAACAATTGCATAAAGGAAGCAGAGGTATATGCAAAACAGTACCACAGATAAGATAAAGTGAAGGCTGTTGTTTTCGAACGGATTGTGTCGGGAGCAACAGCCTTTTTCAGTGTCGTAGATATGAAAAATGATCCAGTAGAATGGTTTTGAGTGTCTGAAAGGTAAACATACATAGAAATGTTTAAAAATCAATTTGATCATTTTGATTTCAATTTAATCATTATATGAAAAATGATCAAATTAAAATTGACAATGATATAATTAAAAGTATATACTCGAGATAAAGAAAACACATAAAGGGGATAAGTTGTGAGAACATTTGAATATAAAGAAAAATGGAAATGTTTATTAACGCCGGATATCGTGGCTATGCTCACACAGATTCATGAATTTAAAGGTAAGCAGACGTTATTCATTGAAGCGAAAACAGATGCACTTACACAATTAGTCGAAATCGCTAAAATTCAAAGTACAGAAAGTTCTAATAAAATTGAAGGAATCTATACCTCAGATGATCGACTTCGTGCATTGGTAAAAGATAAGACACGACCAAAAAACAGAAATGAGCAGGAAATATCAGGTTACCGGGATGTATTGAATTCAATTCATGAAGATCACGACCACATTCCGTTAAAACCTGCGATGATTTTGCAGCTTCATCGGGATCTGTACAAATTTGCCAGCTACGATATCGGTGGTAAATACAAAAATGTTGATAATATCATTGAAGAGATTGATACAGCAGGAAACAAAAAAATTCGTTTTAATCCTGTTCCGGCCTGGGCCACTGCAGAGAGTCTGGAAATGGCCTGTGTCGCTTTTGATGCTGCATTGACGACGGAAATGGTAGATCCGTTGCTTCTGATTCCCATGTTTATTTTAGATTTTCTGTGCATTCATCCGTTTAATGATGGGAATGGACGTATGAGCAGACTGCTGACGCTATTGTTACTGTATAGAGCGGGGTATATTGTAGGAAAATATATCAGTATAGAACATTTGATAGAAAAAACAAAAGAGCAGTATTATGATTGCCTGCAGCAGAGTTCTGTAGAATGGCACGAAGCAAAGAACAACTATGAACCTTTTGTAAGTTATATGTTGCGTATTGTGTTGGGGGCATATCGGGAATTTACGTCGAGAGTGGAGATTTTGACTAATGATGCGATGCCAAAACCGGATAGAATCCGAAAACTTCTGCAAAATACAGCGGGAATGATGACAAAACGGGAAATTCTTGAAAAATGCCCGGATATCAGCCAGGTAACTGTACAGAGAACATTGGCAGATTTGCTGGCCGCTGAAGAAATCGTAAAAATTGGCGGCGGAAGATATACAAAATATGAATGGAATCATAGACAGGGGGATATGCGATGATTACAGGAGAATTAAAAAATAAGATTGACAGTTTATGGGATATATTTGCAGCCGGAGGTCTGGTAAATCCCCTGGAAGTTATTGAACAGATCACGTATCTGATGTTTATACATGATCTGGATGATTCGGATAATAAACGGGAAAAAGAGAGTGCCGTTCTGGGATTGCCTTACCAGAGTATATTTACAAATGAAGTGGAGATTGGTGGAAGAAGTATAGATGGAACGCAGTTAAAATGGTCAGTATTTCATGATTTTCCGGCAGATCGTATGTATTCTGTTATGCAGGAATGGGTATTTCCGTTTATTAAATCGCTGCATACAGATAAAGACAGTGCATATTCCAAATATATGGATGATGCGATTTTTAAATTACCGACACCATTATTACTGTCAAAAGTAGTGGATGCACTGGATGAAATCTATGCGTTGATGAATGAAATGCAGACAGCAGATGTAAGGGGCGATGTGTATGAATATCTGTTATCAAAAATTGCACAGTCCGGCCTGAATGGACAGTTTAGAACACCGAGACATATTATTCGGATGATGGTGGAAATGATGGATCCGACAGCGGATGAAATTATCTGTGATCCGGCTTGTGGTACGTCTGGTTTTTTAGTGGCTGCAGGCGAATATTTAAAAGAAACAAAGAAAAACGAGATTTTTTTTGACCGGCAGAAACGAGATCATTACATGAATCATATGTTTCACGGATACGATATGGATCGAACCATGCTGCGTATCGGTGCGATGAATATGATGACACATGGTATTGATAATCCATACATTGAATATCGTGACAGTCTGTCAGATCAGAATGCAGATAAAGACATGTATACACTGGTATTGGCAAATCCGCCCTTTAAGGGAAGTCTGGATGCCGAAACAGTATCCGGAGATCTCTTGAAAGTGTGTAAAACGAAAAAGACAGAACTACTGTTTCTTACTTTGTTTTTGCGTATTTTGAAAATTGGCGGCCGTTGTGCCTGTATCGTTCCGGATGGCGTGCTGTTTGGATCGTCAAAGGCTCATAAATCTATTCGTAAGGAAATCGTTGAAAATCAGCGATTGGAAGCAGTGATTTCAATGCCTTCCGGGGTGTTTAAACCGTATGCCGGCGTATCGACAGCCATTCTGATTTTTACAAAAACAGAGCACGGCGGTACGGATCAGGTATGGTTCTATGACATGACAGCTGATGGATTCAGTCTGGATGATAAACGTACACCCGCAGCGGAGAATGATATACCGGACATTATCGAAAGGTTTAAACATCTGGATAAAGAACAGGACAGAAAGCGCACGGACAAGTCCTTTATGGTACCGAAGCAGGATATCGTGGATAATGAGTATGATCTGAGTATTAACAAATACAAGGAAGTGGAATACATTCCGGTGGAGTATCCGCCGACAGAAGAGATTCTGGCTAATATCCGGGAATTGGAGAAACAGATTGGACAGGAAATGGATGCGTTGGAGAAATTATTGAGACAATAATCGAGAATTGTCGAACTGACACAGCGGAAAGGATTGTATATGAGTGAATTGATTAAGGCTGATAATGAATATAAAAAGTGGATTGCCGGAATATCCTCTGATTTTAGAAAAAGCCAAATCAGGGCTTCTATGAAGATAAATGATGAGATGCTAAGATTTTATTGGAAATTTGGTAAAGACATTTCATCTATGAGTGAACAGTTCGGATATGGAACGGGATTTTATAAAACAGTGAGTGACGATTTGAAATCCATTTTGCCAGATGTGAAATCATTTTCGCCAACTAATTTGAAATATATGAGATACTTTTATGAGATGTATCCTGACGCAGTGATTTGTCCTCAGGTTGAGGACGAATTGATTACAGATGTAAATCGTCCCCAAGTTGGGGATGATTTACAAATCATTTTTAGAATTCCATGGGGACATAATAAAATAATACTTGATAAATGCAAAGGAAATTCTGCAAAGGCATTGTTTTATATCGGAAAGACTATTGAAAACAATTGGTCAAGAGATGTTTTATTAAACTTCTTAGGAACGGATTTGTATGAACGCCAGGGCAAAGCAATAACTAACTTTTCTAATACACTTCCGATGGAACAGAGCGATTTAGCGCAAGCAATTACGAAGGATCCATATAATTTTGATTTTTTGACTTTGCGTGAAAGGTATGATGAAAAAGAACTAAAGGATGCGCTTATAGAGAAAGTTAATAATTTCCTTATGGAGTTAGGTACTGGCTTTGCTTATATGGGCAGGGAAGTGAGAATTGAGGTAGGAGATACTGAAAAATTTATAGATATGTTATTTTACAATACCCAAAGGCATTGCTATGTTGTTGTAGAAATAAAGACAGGAAAATTTGATTCTTCTTACGCAGGTCAACTGGGAACTTATGTTGTGGCTGTTAATCATCAGATGAGAACAGAAACTGATAATCCTACTTTGGGACTTCTGATTTGTAAAGATATGGATAAAGTAGAAGCCCAGTATGCATTGGAATCTAATAGCCAGCCACTTGGTATTTCTAGTTATGAATTATCAAAACTTATACCAGAAGAGTTCAGAGGTAGTATGCCTACCATTGAAGAAATTGAGGCTGAATTAAATGAATAAATTCGGATTTGTGGGGATGAGGTAGATGGATAAAATCTATATTGAAGATTGTTGTGAAATACTTGATTCATTACGAGTACCTATTACGGCATCTAATAGAGAAGAAGGAGAATATCCTTATTATGGTGCGAACGGTATTCAGGATTATGTTGCAGATTATATTTTTGATGATGAACTTGTATTGCTTGCAGAAGATGGAGGCAATTTTGGTTCGAAAGAAAGACCTATTGCATATAGAGTTTCTGGAAAATGTTGGGTTAATAATCATGCTCATGTGCTTAAACCTAAAGATGGACTAGATGTTGATTATTTATGCTATGCACTTATGTTTTACAAAGTTGATGGAATGGTTAATGGTGCAACGAGACAGAAATTAACACAAGCAGCTATGCGTAAAATGCGAATACCAAATAGAAGTAAGAACGAGCAAAGATATATTGTTGATGAACTAAAAAAATTAGATAAGATAAAAGACGCACGACAGAACGAGTTAAATTTGTTAGACGAACTCATTAAAGCCCGATTTGTCGAGATGTTTGGACATCAAAGTCATAATGAAAAATCATTACCATATATGACAATCAATGATATTGCAGGGATTTATTTGGGCATAACACATACACCAACTTATGTGGATTCTGGAGTAATGTTTATATCAGCAAAAAACACATCTGGAGATTTTTTGGATTTGTCTGATGTGAAATATATTTCAAAAGAAGAATTTGAAAGGGCACCAAAAGGTTCGAAACCGCAAGTGAATGATGTGTTGTTTTCGAGAGTGGGCTCTAATTTGGGACATCCTGTAATCTTGGAAGAAGAGTTGGAATTATGCACATTTGTGAGTTTAGGCTTTTTAAGGAGTAAAGGAGCTGTTACATGCAATTATCTTAAACATTGGATGCGTGATGAATTTTTTGCAAAACAAGTTGCCGATCATGTAAAAGGTGGAGGGCAGCCAAACTTAAATACAGGCTGGTTAAAAGAATTTAAGATTATTGTTCCTGATTTAGAGAAGCAAAAAGAGTTTGATGATTTTTGTGACAAAGTCGACAAATCAAAA
>CAVCMG010000021.1:0-49165 GCA_963603285.1 Ruminococcus bromii | reverse complement strand
TGGCTTCCGGTGAAGTTGTAGGTTGCACCTTCTCCCGTTACCCAGCCACTTTCTACTGCAAGCGGTGTATTTCCATTGACAAGTGCTTTTCCGTCATACTGCTTGCTAAGGTTCTTGCTCGTTAAAGTTACATCTCTCGGTGTAATCTCAAGCTTGCCATCCTGAGTTTTCACAACAAATTCATCTGTTACATCATTGCCATTAGCGTCCGTAACCTTTGCTGTTCCAGTGATATTGTTTGAGTAACTTCCAGCATTCGTTTCTTTCGGGTTCTCCGTTGTTAATCCACTGACTGTATATGTCTGACCATCAATGGTGAACACGTAAGTCTCCACACCATTAGCTTCATGTTCATTTCCATCATAGGGTACGGTTGTACGCTTTGCTACTACCGTTACTTCCTTGAACTCATGGAATTTCCATGTTCCGATAAATTGCAGGCCTTTGTCTTTAGGCATCACCTTTGAGTCTGCATCCCAACCGTCCCATGTCCAGTAGCCATCGGTGTCTCTGACCTTTTTCTGTGTTATGGTATCAGACTTAGCCTTAATAATATCTCCTGCGTAATGAATTCCATTATCTTTCGGCAACTGTTCAGTCACTGCTGTAGGAAGTGTCATACCATTAGCACTTACAAATTTATATACAACACTGCCCTTCGTAGCAAGCGAACAAGTACATCTTCCCTCAGTTGTTACTGAGGCGCTTGTTGTAACAGAAGCTGCCGCAGATTTGATCGTACCTTCATAATCTGCCGTCGCATTAACCACCAGTTGTACCTGCCCCTGTTCGTAGGCACTCTCTGTGACCTCATATTCTACAGTTCCTGTATAAGTACCCATACTTGCGTTATAAGTAAGATTGTCGATAGTAACAGTCTGCCCATTAATGGTGACAGAGTTCACATTTACATCTTTCGCCTTGAACGTTCCTACAACGGAAGGAGTCAGTGTAACTGTAAATGTAATTTTATCTCCCGGTTTAACATTTTCTGTTTTATCGCTTGTTGCGGAAACATTCAGTGATGGCTTCTGTCCAGTGACATTGAAATCCATTGTGTAATTTGAGGTTCCTCGGTCTCTATAGTAGCCAAAGGCACCCTTGTATCCCGCTGCAGCTGCCTTATCCATAATATTCTTGAGATTTGGATAACCAGCAATATTACCATATGCTCCAGATCCCGGAACATACATTTCACCGGCTCCAGCTGCACCAAGTCCTGTAATCAGACAACCCTCTGCAGGTTTTACAAAAAAGAGGATATATCCCTTATCGCTGTTCGTTGTATAATTTTCAACTGTGAATTTTCCAGTTACCGGTGTGAATGTTATATTTGCAGCATCGCTTGTATTATGAAAATTAAAGTAAACAACGCTTGCATTTGAGATTGTCGGATTAAACGTTGCACTTCCTCCAGCGGCCTGCACCACCACACCATACGGAGAAAAGCTATCTGCAGTAAAACCCACGCTTGCACCATTCTTGGAACCGCCGATCTCATCAACAGAACCACTGTCACTTACATGGTATACACTGACTTCATCTGCATCTTTGATCTCAGATGCGGAGAAGGAAACCTTTACATCGCCTGTCGGCTGGATTTCTTTTCCTTCATATTTAAAGGTGATATCCAGTCCGAGGATATCCGATGTCTTACATCCGGCTGCGGCTGCGATGGCTGCCTTGTCATCTGCGGAAAGGGCTTTCAGCTCTACTGTCGTTCCTTCCGGGAGGACACCTTCCGGTGCGGAGATATTGGCTGTCACGCCATCCTTGCTTCCACTGTAACTGAATGCCGGGTAAGCAACTTCATCCTGTTTCTCTTCTTTATATGAAATATTCAGTGTTTTATTTTCTTTAACATCGTTCAGCTCGTAGCTGTATGTATTATCTTTGATGTCTTTTGCTTCGATGGTCTTTCCATCCTGATCGGTAACCTTTTCTACAGCGTAGCCTTCTTTGGTTGTGATCTGGATATTTAAAGTCTGACCTTCTTTTACAGTCTGTGTACCGCCATTGGATACATCTGTTTTGTCACCGTCAGACCATACTTTAACAGAGCCACCTTCAACATCCGGTTTTTCTATTTTTACTTCGTATGTCTTTACTTCGGCTTCTTCCGTCTTGCTTTCTTCCGGAACTGTCTCTTCTACCTGACTCTGTTCAGGTGTCTGCTCTTTATTTTCTTCCTTTGCGGATTCACCAGCCTGCTGATCCTCCTGTATAACTTCTGCCGGAATTACACTTTCTGCTGTGCTGGTTTCCCCGCTGGATTTTGCAGCTTCTGCAGATTCGTCTGCTTTCTGGTCGTCAGCTTTGGCTGTCTCCCCGGCCTTTTTCTGTTCTTCGGCTGTGGATCCTTCCTCAGCTTTCTTCTGCTCTGCTGCTTTAGCTTCGGCCTCGGCTTTTGCTTCCTCTTCAGCTTTCTTGGCCTCTTCGGCGGCCTTGTCGTCCTTGGCCTCGACCTTGACCTCCTGTTTCTTCTCTTTTTCTTTCTCCTCAGTCTTGGTCTCCTGCTGGGTCTCTGCTGATGCAGCTGCTTGCGGAGTCTCGCTATCTGTTGCACGCAGATAGGTCAGATTCGTGAAAGCGCCACTTGTTACGATCATCGCGATCGCGAGTAACAGAGCCAGCCATCTTTTGAGATTCTTTTTCATACTCTTTTCTCCTTTCTGGATTCTGCTCACTGAATATATATTATCCTGTTGTTACAGAATATGGGTTATGGGGATATTTGGATATAGTACCCCCTTTATATCTATGAAGTGTTTTCAGGCGGCACAAAAGGCTCATCAAATTTACATTTTTTTCAAAAAATTTTCGCGGGGCGGGTATATGCTTTCTTATTATAATAGGAAGAAACTCTGTCCAATGTTCCTGTTTTTGCCGGAACATTGGAGGGCCTGTCCGGGGTTTGCTCTGTTTATGTATATATGCAGGAGGTGACGGGATATGACTTTATATAGAAAAAAGGCTGTGGAAAGATTGCTCTTTGGCACAGCCTTTGGAGGATGGGTTATTCTTTTATGGGATTCAGGTCTTTGTCGAGCCAGAGGCGGACGGTTGCTGCTTTTGCTCCCGTAATCTCTGCTATCTCGTCCAGGTGCATACCCCTTCGATCAAGGGCTATGGCAACTTCTTTTTGAGTTTCTGTTTTTCCTTCGGCAACTCCAAGTTCAATTAAATCTTCCAGTTCTTTACACATACTTTCTGCTCCTTCCTGTGTTTCTTTCAGTTCTCTCACCCGGTCTGCCAGCACTTTGCTGTACATGTCATCTGCATTTTTGCAGTGCAGGTCATGCATCAGGTGGCCTAATTTGGTATCATCCTGCTTCGATGTGTCCACGTATATGATGTGAGATTTATCCTGAAAGCTGCAATTCACTTCTTCGATATTTCTGCTCACATGATAAATGGGCAACTTATACCCCAGTGGATCGCCCCGGGTGATAAAGATCACATAACATTCCTGCAATTTATCATACTCTTCTCCCGCTTTGAGAGTATTCATATCCAGCAGGCCACTGTGATATCTTGCGCGTTTCGGGGTGGCTCCTTCATTTTCTTTCTGGATCTCCAGATTATACTGTCTGCCGTCTTTATCCTGTACGACGCAGTCCAGTATGGCGGAACGGCCCTGCAGATTTTTGAAATCCTTTTGGATTACGGGTTCGGTGATCTGCAGGTCGGGGCTGTTCATGATCACTTGCAGGATGTATTCTGTACATTCCGGCTTTTTTAGGACATTTCTCATAAAAGTATCATCCATGATAGTCAGATTGGCCAGAACTTTCCGGCATTCTTTACGATATTTACTTGTACTTTCTGGTGCTGCTGTCACTTTTTTCCTTTCTCCCGGGCAAATCGTATCCGATATGATTATGGATACACCTGTCGGGTTCAATATTTGATTTGTACAGTTGGAATTTCGGCCCGGAATGGGGCATTTTTGAAATGTGCAGATAATGCTTCGTCGATGACATTCGTATCATCCGCTTATGTTTATAGTATAGTATATTTTATTTGTATTTACAAGTATTTTTCTTTCTATCCCACAAAAAACTGCTGTATTTCACACATTTCATGGTATAATAAGACCATCTAACTTTACAGTTTGCAAAGGAGTGACAGCGATTATGAAAAGGTACAATATTTTCAAGACAGTGCAGCTGGTTTTATTTATTGTTCTGGCTGTGATCTGTCTGAGTGTGGTTCTGATAAATCCGGAGGTTTTTCATCTGGTTGCCAATGATGGCAGTTTTCGTCTGATCTGTATTCTGCTCTGGATTGTTCTGGCTCTTTCTTTTGTGGGAGTTTTTCTTGATTTTTCCTACATGACCTCCTACAAGAGAGATTTCAGCGAGCTGGATTTTGCTGTTCATTCAGATCCAGTATCCGGTATCGCCAACCGTTACAGCTGTGATGCGCTGATCGAACAATATCTGGACAAGCCTCTGGATCCCCAGATAGGCTGTATTATGTTTGAAATGACCAATCTTTCTGAAATCAACAAGGTCTATGGGCATACACAGGGCAATGCAATGATCCGTGAATTTTCCACCATTTTACAGACAACATCTGTAGATCTTTGCTTTGTTGGCCGTAACGGCGGTAATAAGTTCCTTGCACTTTTTAAAAATGGCAGCATGGACAAGCTCCTCTTTTTCCTAACCCGGGTAAAACAAAAAGTAGCGTTATATAATGAGATGAATCCCAAATGCCGCATGGCTTATCTGTATGGTATCGCATTTGACGAGGGTAGTGCCGTGAATACGATTACAGAGCTGATCGCCCTGTCCGACAGGCGCATCCATGAAAAGCGCCCGGATCATCCGCAGGATGACACTACAGTAAACGAATCCAGATAAGGAGACTGCCATGGCAGAATTAGATTATCAATATCTGGCAAATGTCGTGAAGCGGGCCCAGGGTGGAGACAGTGATGCTTTTGCCGAGCTCTACGCAGCGACTTACCAGAAGCAATATCGTTTCGCTTACAGCTACTTAAAGGACGAGTTTCTCGCCCAGGATGCTGTACAGGAGACTTATATATCTGTACTGAAAAGTCTGGACAAGCTAAAGGATCCCCGTCTGTTCGTATCCTGGCTCAACCAGATTTCTTTCCGTGTCTGCTTCCAGATCCAGAAGCGGCAGAACCGGTTTGATGCGGAGACTTCACTGTACCAGGATACGGTGCCAACGTTGCCGGATCATTCCCGTGACCCCGAACGCCAGGTGATCCACATTGATGAGAAGGAATATCTGGTCAGGCAAATCCTCAATCTGCCGTTTTCCGAGTCCCAGGCCATTACTTTAAAGTACATCAACAATATGACACTCGATGACATTGCGGATATGATGGATATCAGCCGCAGTTCTGTAAAAAGATATCTCGCCAGCGGCAAAAAGCGGCTGAGTAAGATACTGCAAAAGGGGTGATTCGCCATGTTTTTCCATAAATCCAAGAAAAATCAGCCTGCATTGGACGACGAGACAGCTGCCCTTATGCTGGGAAATATCTTCGATGCCTGTGAAAAAGAGCCGAATACTGTCCCTCTGTCTGTGCTGACTTCCTACAGCAATTACCGTAAGGAGCGTTTTTTATTGCAAAAGGTGATCCTTCTGATCGTTTTCCTTCTGTTCTGCACGCTGCCTTTCTGGTTTATTCCTGCCACCTTTACCGTAGATACAACGTCCACCGGTACACGGTATGACCCTATCTATGAGGTGCGGGTCAATACGCCACTGATTCCGGTGGCTCGTGTAACTGCTACGCTTGGCGGCCATAACATACCGGTCTATGAGACGGCGAGCCATGTCTACCAGATCGAGCCGGATGCCAATGGTGAACTGGTGATTACGGTCGTTTTGAAGAATAAGCAGTCCAATACCTTTACTCTGACAGTGGATGAGGTCGACACCAAAACGCCTGTGCTGTTATCTAACCAGCAGTCCGGGAATAACATCACGCTGTTTGTTGAGGATACAGATTCCGGCATCGATTATAATGGTGTATATGCGCTGAACAGCTCCGGTGAACGGGTTCTCCCGGTATCTTATAATGAAGAAACCGGTGAGATCGACTTCAGTTACCCTGAGGAAGCTATGAATATCTATATCCCGGATCAGGCAGATAATGTCCTGCATCTGATTCTGTCACTTTACTAACCCTGCAATGCACACGGTCAACCAAAGGAGGCACTGCGATGAGAGCTGTATTGTATAAGGCTGTACGATCACGGCTCTGTATCGTGGGTCTCCTTTGTTTTCTTCTGACGTCTGTATTAAATGGCTGCGGTGACAGCGTAAAGGCCGGCGGCAATGCTGCCGGGGGGGAACACCGGACAACACACGCCGATTTTCTCTTACCATCAGCCGATGGCACTGTCACCAAAGAGGAAAAGGATGTGAAAATCGATGCCTCTCACACCGATGAGGGCTACATCATGATCTCCTATTCCGGAAGCGCGGATTCCACCAGGGTGCAGATTACAGATCCTTCGGATACGATCTACAGCTATACACTTACTGTCGGCGATATAGCCACTTTTCCGCTTTCCGGCGGCAGTGGCAGCTACAGAATCGATGTTCTTGAGCATGCATATGACGATATGTATGCGCTGGCCTGCTCCTGGAGTACGAATGTACAGATTTCGGATGAATTTAAGCCCTTTTTATATCCGAATCTGTACTGCTGGTATACAAAGGACAGCAAGGCCGTCCAGTACGGTATCGAGCTGTCGGACGAGTCCTCCAACGATCTGGATTACGTTGAGAAGGTCTACAATTATGTAACCACATCCATCACCTACGATGCCCAGCTGGCCGAGAATGTGCCGACGGATTATATCCCGGACATCGACCAGACGATGGAAAGGGGTACCGGGATCTGCTTTGACTACGCTTCGCTAATGACGGCGATGCTCCGGTCGCAGGCGATCCCCACCAAGCTGGAGGTGGGCTACAGTGGTCAGGCGTACCATGCCTGGATCAGTGTCTATCTGACGGAATCCGGCTGGGTGGACAATATCATTTCCTTTGACGGCAAGAGCTGGTCTCTGATGGATCCGACGCTGGCCGCCAGCAATTCGGCATCCTCGGTGAAAAAGTACGTGGGTGACGGTTCCAATTACACGGTAAAATACAATTATTAAGTATACATGGAGGCGATTATGGCGAATTCAATACAAACCCTCAGACCCTTCAGTGACCAGGAGCTTTCCGCTTTCTGCGGGCAGCTGGCGCTGATCCTGCAGTCGGGTATTTCCTCGATCGAAGGTATTTCTGTCATGCTGGAGGATGCACAGTCGGAGGAGGAACGGCAGATTTTAAACACCATGCAGGACCGGCTGACCGAAACCGGCAGTCTGGCCGATGCCTTTGCCGCGGCAGACATTTTTCCGCCCTATCTGGTCCATATGGTACAGATCGGTGAGGAAAGCGGTACGCTCGATACAGTGATGGATGCCTTATCCACCCATTATGCCAGAGAGGATGCCATCCGCCAGAGCATCAAAGGCTCGGTAACGTATCCTTTGTTTATGGCCGCCATGATGGTGGTGATCATTCTGGTACTGCTGATCAAGGTGCTGCCTATTTTTAATCAGGTATTTGTACAGCTCGGTTCGGAAATGACCGGTTTTTCGCGGACATTGCTGCATCTGGGCAATCTGCTGCACACCAATGCGCTGGTCTTTGTCGTGATCCTGTTTATTATCGCCGCTTTTCTGTTTTTCGGGCTGCGGACCAAGAAGGGGATGGTCCTTATGACAAAGCTTGGTCATGTGCTGCCCTTTACCCGATCCATCTACGAAAAGACGGCGGCCTGCCGTTTTGCCGATGTTATGGCGCTGACGTTATCCAGCGGTCTGATGCCGGAGCGCAGTATGGAGCTGGCTTATGAACTGAATGACGATCCGTTCTTTACAAAGAGGCTGGATGCCTGCCGCCAGCTGATGGCCGACGGCAAAGAGCTGGCCGACGCCCTGCATGAGGCCGGGATCTTTACCGGCACATACGCCCGTATGATCACGCTTGGTGCGCGCACCGGTAATCAGGAACAGGTGATGCGCCGGATCGCCGGTATGTATCAGGATGAGATTGATACCCGTCTTTCCAATATGCTGGCCGTACTGGAACCCACCCTTGTGATCGCCCTGTCTCTGATCGTCGGCGTGATCCTTTTGTCGGTCATGCTGCCGCTGATGGGCATTCTTTCCAGTATCTAAGTTATCCAACAGGAGTTTGCATCTATGACACGTTTTGCTTACGAACCAAAATCGGCACGGCCAAAGCGCCATCTGTGGTCTTTGCTTTTGTTTGTGGCGGTACTGATCGTTTTTTATGTCAGTCTGGACCGTTTTTCCGCGGATTCCACCAGACGGCAGAAGGAAAATCTGGAAAATGCCCTGCGGCGTACCATCACATACTGCTACGCCGCAGAAGGCGCATACCCGGAGGATCTGGCTTATCTGAAGACCCGTTACGGGCTGACCTGGGATGAGTCGCTCTTTTTTGTGGATTACCGGGTAAGCGGTGCCAATATTTATCCGGATGTGACGATTCTCGAAAAGAAAGGGGAGGTGCGGTAATATGCGGTTTTCCCACCAGCAAAAGCATGTGATCGATCTGTTGTTTCCGATCGCCCTCTTTTTTGTCTTTGCCCTGTCGGCGCTGACGGTGATCCTTCTGGCTACCCATGTCTATCAGGAAACCACAACGGAATCCTCCGTGAACTATACCGCGCAGACGTCTCTGTCCTATATCCGGGAAAAGATCAGTCAGGCGGATGCCGACGGCGGTGTTTCGCTGACGACGCTGGACGGCGAGGATGCGCTCTGCCTGCGTACGACGCAGGACAATGTTTCTTACTGTACCTATATCTATGTTCTGGACGGCGAGCTCAAAGAGCTTTTCGTCAGTGCCGACACAGCGCCCTCTGCTGCCGCCGGACGTTCGATCCTTCCGGTACGTTCCTTTTCGATGAAGGCCGTGGCGGAGAATCTGTATGCTTTTACCTGTATTTCCACGGACAACGAAGCTGCCCATACGGTGATCGCCGTACGCAGCCATGCGTTATCCTGAAAAGGAGTTATCTATGAACCGTAGGACTACTGCCAGAGGCTCGAGTCTGTTTCTGATCGAGCTGATCATTTCTATCCTGTTTTTTGCTGTAGCCAGCAGCGTCTGTGTCCAGTTCTTTGTCAGGGCGCGGCTGATGAGCCGGGAGGCTTCCCAGCTGACAGAAGCCGTCGCCGCCTGTACGACAGCCTCCGAGACGATCGCCTCCGGGGATTCTCTGGAAACGGTTTCTGACCGGATAAATACGGTCTATCCCGGCTGTCAGGCCGATCTTACAACACTTCTGACAGACGGCGGTACGCAGACTCTGCAGCTGTCGGATGAGCTCACGGCGGTATGCTTTATGGATGGCCAGATGCTCACCGTGATCCTGCACTACACACCGTCTGCCTCTGTCAGCCCGCTGTATACCCTGTCCGTCGACAAATATATACCGGGAGGTGATCTGTGATGTCAGAGAATCAAAATGGGTTCACAGGATCGATGACTGATATGCAATCCCCAAAAAGCAGAGCCTTCGTTCCCAATATCGGTTCTTCCCTGCTGCTGGTGATCTTTCTGATTCTGTGTCTGGTCATGTTTGCCACACTGTCGGTCACCACGGCCCGCAGCAACTACCGGATCAGCCAGCGTGAAGCCGACCGCGTCACCGCCAAAACCGCCGCGGACAATGCCTCCCAGCAGATCCTGGCGGCATTGCCGTCGCTGTGTACCCGGGCAGTGACTGCTTCTGCGGTAACCGTAACGACCACAGCCGGGGATATTCTGGTAGCAGTTACGCCACAGGAAAACGGCCATACCGTATTTTCCTGGCAGATCAGCTTTTCGGACACCCAGGCCATCGCGGTAGCCGTCGATCTGGCATCCCTTGATGCACCCGAGGACTACACGATCACCCGCTGGCAGACGATCAAGACGACGGACTGGTCCTCCACGGATACGATCCGGGTCATGACGCCCTGATTTTCGGCTCTTATGTCCGTAACCCCCTGCCGGACAGCCTCTTTTGGCTGTAATGTAACACTGAAAAAAGGATGGTATTACAATGAAAATAGAAGAATTGTTAAAAAAAGCCGTAGAAGAACAGGCATCCGATGTATTTATCGTCGCCGGACGTCCGGTTTCCTTCCGTAAAAACGGCCTGATCCATACGATCGACGACACGCGGCTGTTACCCAAGGACACCGACGAGCTGCTCCACGAGATCTATACACTGGCAGAAAACCGGGATTTTACGCCCCTTTCCAGCGAAGGAGACGATGACTTTTCCTTTGCACTGGCCGGGGTTTCCCGTTTCCGTGTCAGTGCCTACAAACAGCGCGGCAGCTACTCCGCTGTGATCCGTGTGATCACCTTTACGCTGCCGGATCCCGCCGAGCTTAACATCCCGGAATCCGTACTGGAGCTCTGCCACACCAACAGCGGCATGGTCCTCGTCACTGGTACCGCCGGTTCCGGTAAATCCACGACCCTCGCCTGTATGATCGACCGCATCAACCATACCCGGGATGCCCACATCATCACGCTTGAGGACCCGCTGGAATACCTGCACCGCCACGACCGCTGCATCGTCAGCCAGCGTGAGATCAATGTCGATACCGAAAACTACGTCACCGCCCTGCGCGCTGCCCTGCGCCAGAGTCCGGACGTTATCCTGCTCGGTGAAATGCGCGATTACGAGACCATCGAAGTCTCCATGACCGCTGCAGAGACCGGCCATCTTTTGTTGTCCACCCTGCATACTCTTGGTGCCGCCAATACCATCGACCGTATCATCGACGTATTCCCCGCCAACCAGCAGCACCAGATCGCGATCCAGCTGTCCACGACCCTAAACGCCGTCGTATCCCAGCAGCTTGTACCTACCGTGGATGACCACATGGTTCCCGCATTCGAGATCATGACCGTCACCCCCGCGATCCGCAATATGATCCGTGAGAACAAAATCCCCCAGATCGAAGGCCTCCTCTACGCCTCCGCCCGCCCGGATATGATCTCTATGGACACCAGCCTTTTAAACCTCTATAAAGCCGGCCGCATCACCCGCGACACTGCCCTGACCCACGCCACCAACCCCGAAATGCTCGGAAAGAAACTCTAAGCGATGCCGTCAGGCGAGCTTTTCATAGGTAGCGATGCCGCCAGGCGAGCCCGCAACCACCGCCAAAGTCAGCAGGAGGCTGTGACGGCAGAGGGTGTGTGTTCTGGTTCCAAACGATGCAAAGTGCGCTTTTAGCCTGTATGAGATCCAGCGCTTACGCAGACTTGGCACGCGAGCTCGCTTATGCGAGCGTGCTTAGTCGTAGTTAGCGCTTAGCTCAGACAGGCGTTGCACTTGTTTGGAACCAGAACACACACCCTCTGCCGTTACAACCTCCTGCGTCCGTCCTATTTCTTCTTCAGTCTCTTCATCCGCAACACATAATAAGCCACCAGAAACACCACCAGAGCCACTCCGGCCACAATCTCCGGCCCCTGCATCCCCGCATCCGAAAACGCCGTAAACAAAACACCGGCCACACCGGCCAGCACCAGGCAAACCGCCCCCGGCTTCTCAAAACTCTTTAACGATTCCTTCGTGAACTTCGACTGCTCCGCCGTACCGACATCTTTCATAAAACCCTTCCGGTACAAAAGCACCCCGGCCACCACCAGATAGCCAAAGATCACATAACATGCCATAGAAAATATCGTCATTATCCTGTCCTCCTGTATTTCCCCATTGTACCATATTCCGCCCGCATCTTTCATCCCCTTTTTATCCGGCAAAGCCTTTCAGGCAGCTGCCCCGGCATCCCCATTCCAAACTCTCCATTGTCAAAGTCCCGATATTGGCGTATCATAAAGGCAGTATATATTTATCACCATAGCAGGAGGAATCTTATATGCCAGAAAAAAAAGAAGGCTTTGTCCATCTGTACTGCGGCAACGGCAAGGGAAAGACGACCACAGGCATGGGACTGTGCGTACGCGCCGCCGGTTACGGCTACAAAGTACTGATCTATCAGTTTATGAAGAATAACGATACCAGTGAGAGAAATTCTCTCGCCCATATCCCCGGAATCACCGTCCTTAACGGTCTTCCCCAGGAAAAATTCAGCTTCCAGATGTCCGAAGAGGAAAAGGAAGAGCGCCGCGCCTACTACGAAAAGCAGTTTGCCATGATCACGCAGAAAGCCTGTCAGGAAGAATACGACGTTCTGTTCATGGATGAGCTGGTCTATACGATCCGTGCCGGTCTCTTTGACGAAGCTCTGCTGCTGGACTTTCTGAAAAAACGCCCGGCCAAACTTGAGGTGATCCTCACCGGCCGCGATCCCAGCCCGGCGCTGATTGATGCCTGTGATTACGTCTCTGAGATCTGCAAGGTCAAACATCCCTTTGATCAGGGACTGCCCGCCCGCAAAGGCATTGAAAAATAACAAACTGAAAATGGCGGCCATCTTCGGCCGCCTGTTTTCTTTTGCAAAATCCCCCATAAAATGAGGAGTGCCCCGTAAGCCTTTCGGCCTGCGGGGCAATTATTATGAAAAAATATTATCTGTAAGAAAATGTCTTTCTTAACTGTCTTTATCTTATCATTGATATATGAACAAACTATGAACGAAACGTTTTTCGCCGTAAGTTTGTACAATTTTCACGGTTTCCTCTTCATTCTTCTGTGCACATTTACCATATTTTTCACTATAAAACCTGCCCTCCGGCACCGGACGGCCCGCCGTATCCTGCGCTGTAACTGTCCTTAGGAAAACAGCTGCTTTAACCATGCCAGAAGCTTTGAAAACCAGCCCTGCACCTGCTCTTTGGAAACGTTCAGATCACCCAGCTTGTCGTACAGCTGCTTGGCCTGTTCCTTTAACTGGTCAGCATTCAGATCCAGATCTCCGACCTTCTGCATCACCTCATTGATCTTGGCCTTATCCTCATCGCTCAGTGTGATGTCCAGCTTCTTTGCCGTATCGTCGATCGCCTTATTGATGTCGTCCTCATCGGTAATGCCCTCGGCTACGATCGTATCCTTTACCGCACCTACCAGCGCCTCTGCGTCGGAGCTGCCGATATTCTCGGCAACCTCACCGGTCGTTACCAGCTCATCTGTCGCTGCCTCCAGAGCCTCTGCCTGGATCGGTTCGCCGGACAGCTCGCTGTACGCCTTTACAGCGCCGATCAGTGCTGCTGTGCCCGACAGATCAAACGGTCCCGCAACGACCACTGTGGCGTTTTTGAGGCCCGCTGTGGCCAGTGCATTCTCATACATACCGGTTGTACAGTAGGTGATATTGTGTGTCGTCACCTGAATACCGTAACCATCGCTGGCTTCCCGCACATAGACGCTGGACAGCGCCCGACTGCCGATAACGGAGGATGACAGATAATCGTCAAGGTACTTATGCTCCTCCTTGTTGGTCACGGTCACCTCATGGCCGTCCAGCTCATCCTCGGACACATCCAGGATCTCCAGAACCTTGCTCTTTTCCTCCGCGGAAAGATCTGCACCCAGTGCGACACAGTAGTTATTGTCTGCGGCCAGCGCCGGTACGCTCATGGTAAAGGTTGTTGCCAGCGCCAGTGCACCGGCCAGGACTTGTTTCTTTATCTTCATATCTTTTACTCCTGTTTTTCTGCTGCCTTTTTGTATCCAGTACATCATACCAGATTATGCCGGAGAAATCCCGGATATTCACAATTCTTTTGAGCTTTGTTCATTTTTTCTTTACAACTTCACTATAAATTGCACATAATTTCTGGATATACTGTAACCATCAAAAAGCTTACAAGTACTTTTTAGTTTCATATATTTCTTTTTCATGCGTCGCTTATAGCGACACTCCTTCCTTTAATGATGAAACCGGCCATCCAGATATCAGATGACCGGTTTCATTATGTCCTTTTTTACTTTCTGCACTGTGTCAGCGTATCCGACAGCTTTGCAAATTCGGCAAGCGTCAGCGCCTCTCCGCGGACGGACGGCGAAAAGCCGCAGTCAGCGATCGCTGTTTTGATATCATCAGCGCTGTAACCCACATCCGCGGCATTCCGCAGCCCGTTAAACAGCGTCTTTCTCCGCTGGTTAAAGGAAGCCCGGATCAGCCGGAACATCTGATGTTCGTCCTGCACCTGTACCGGCGCTTCATCGTGGCAGGTCAGCCGGATCACGGCACTACCCACCTTCGGGCGTGGCATAAAGCAGTTTGGCGGCACATTGGCGGCCAGATACGGTTCAGCATAATACTGCACAGCCAGCGACAGCGCGCCGTAATCCTTGCTGCCCGGCTGTGCCTGCATACGCATGGCCACTTCCTTCTGCACCATAACGGTGATGGACTCCACCGGGATCCTCTTTTCCAGAAGCTCCATGATGATCGGCGTAGTTATATAATACGGCAGATTTGCCACGACCTTTGCCTTTTTTCCACCATTATATTTTTCGATCATCCCGCGGATATCGACCTTTAAAATATCCTCATTGATTACATGTACATTTTTATAGTCTGACAGCGTATCAGCCAGAATCGGGATCAGGTCATGGTCGATCTCCACAGCCAGCACTTCCCTGGCATGATACGCCAGATACTGGGTCAGCGTACCGATACCGGGACCGATCTCGATGACAAAATCATCCTCTGTGATCCCTGCGGCGTCGATGATCTTGTCCAGCACATGGGTATCGATCAGAAAATTCTGTCCGAACTGCTTGCGGAATACAAAATCATATTTCTGCAGCACCCGGATCGTCTCTGCAGGCTGTCCCAGCCAGGGCTTTGTTCCTCTCTCCATTTTTTCCTCCCTGTCCGCCGGTGTATGTCCCGGCAGTCTTTCTTAGTAAAAAAGAGAACCATGCCCTCGACACAGTCCTCTTTTGTATCGTTTCTCTTACAGTTCAAAATCTTTCTCGTAAAGAATGATCCTGTTCATACGGTCTACCTGACGTCCGGACAGTTTACGTCCGATCTTACGTCCGCCCTTGGAGGCTTTGGCGATCGCTGCATCCACCATCTCCTTGACCTTTGCGATCGATACCGGCTCTTCCACGCTCTGGTTGGCACCGATGATCGTGTACAGGGCCAGAATACCCATCTCATCCATCTTGTAGCCACATTCACCGGCATAGGTACGGGCGAAGGTAACCAGCTCGTCGTTGGTAAATACCGGGATCTTGATCGTTGCATCGAACTTTTCAGCAAATTCCGGATGCTCCTCAAACAGATTCTTCATATCATCCTTCTCATCCTCGATGATCAGGATCATACTGTCAGTTCTGAATTCCATCGCCTGATTCAGCTTGAATACTGTATCGTCTGTCATGCGGCCGGCCTTTTCGATCACGAGGAAACCGCCGGACAGTTTGGCAACAACCTGTGCAACATCCTTTTCGTTGAGATCATCCGCCTGAATGCGGGCAAATTTGGCTGCGGACAGCTCAAATTCCTTACATAAAGCCTTGATCAGGCCTTCGGTCAGACGGGTCTTTCCCGTACCCTTGCGGCCCATGATAGCGATATTGCCATGGCGGGACGTCTTGGATACAGCGCCGTTATATGCGGTCATCAGCGCTTCCAGGATCTGGGAATCCATACCCGGTACCTTGGCAAAATAGGTAAATACCCGCTTCTGCTCCTCACTCATCCGGTTGGCCGGAGCGGCACGCATAATACGGATACGCTTATCCTGCGGTGTTTCCTTCACCATCTCGCTGTGCTCGATCGTGCGATCAGCCTCTTTTTCAAGCTGTCTGACCAGATCTTCCTCGACCGTTTCCTGTCTGGCCGGTGCCTTTGGAGCTTCTTTCTCCGGCTGTACCGGGTTGGCTACCATATTGCTGACCTCTGCAGCAAGCAGAGCCTGCAGATCAAAGGCATCGTCCTTTTTCTCTGTGGTCTCCGTCTGCGGCTTTTCCATCTCTTTGGACAGATCCAGCGTCGCATGCGGCACATCTACCGCCGGAGCCTTGTACATGGCGTCTTCCAGATTGATTGTCTTGTCCGGAACAGGCTCGTCTGCCGGTGTCTCATCGGCATCCTTTGTCTCTTCGGTGGCTGCTTTTACGATCGCATCCTCCAGATCAAAGGACGGCATCGTATCCGCTGCCTCTTCCTTCGGCTGCCTGTCCTCTTCGGCTGCAGCCTTCACGATCGCATTCTCCAGATCGATCGTCTGTGCCACCTCTGGCTCTGTATGCTCTGCCGGTGCATCCTTTTCTTTGAGAATATCGGCCACTTCACTTTCCAATACACTGGAAAGATCAAAATCATCGGTTTCCGGCTCTGCTGCTTTGACCGGTGCTGTCACACTCTGCGGATCCTTTCCATCCACGATAGCGTCAGCCTGTGCTTCCAGAATAGAGGAGAAATCCAGTCCGTCATCGTCTGTCTTTTCCTCTTCCTTCTGCCGGGAATCCGGTCTGGTAACCACCTCTTCACGGCGTACACCGCTCTCGATCGGCTGCTCCGGCTCAAGTTTCGGTGCATAACGGTCTGTCTCGACTCTGGCGTACAGATCTTCCTCAGCTTCCTTTTCCTTCGTCTCCGGCTCATCGTCATCATCATCGTCATGGATCATGCCGCCGATCACCTTTTTCAGACTCTTTGACAGTCTCGACTGCAGATCGATCGTACTGGTAAACTCTTCGATCACAGAAGGCTTTTTCGGTTCCTCCGGGATCTCCTCCGGCGTATCCTGCGCTGCGACAGCTTCGTCTGTAACAGTTGCAGCTGCTTCATCGGCTTCGTCCGTATGTTCCTCCGGCTTCGGCTCCGGTTTTTTCTTTTTCTTAATGGGCTTTGGCTCTTCCTTTTCCAGAAGCTCCGGCATCGTCTCAAAACGATGGTCGTATTTGTCCTGCTGGGAAGGTGTCAGCGGCGTATGCTTCATCTTGAGCTCCATAGCCCGTACAACATACACGCCCTCGCTGAACCACAGGATGATATCGTCGCATTCCTCGATACATTCCTGCGTCATACCCGCCTGATCGTACAGCTTTGCCAGCTCATACGCCCAGCGCTCGGTATATTCACTCTCTTTGTAATCGTGCAGAGCATCGATCTGTTCCTCCAAAGACGCTTGGTTCGCCTTCAGGATCTTATACTGCAAAAGGTATCTCGCCGCATCCCGGGGCGCCGCCTTGATAAAATCCTGATAATATTCGGATGCCCCCGCCGTATCATTCATCAGCAGGCACAGCTCCACGAGCCGTGAAAGAATGCTCTTGCCGATAGAAGCCCTCTTTAACGCCAGCAAAAGGATCCTCTTGGTATCCTCCAGCATATCGTTGGCCTCATAAACATCAGCAACCATACAAAGCGTCCGGATATTCTTCACACGCCGCCAGTCAATCTCCTGAACCAGATCCAGCGCACTGTCATAATCCTGTTCTGCAACCAGCTCCTTCAGCTGATCCAGCTTAACCTGATATTCCGCCTTATCCAATGTACTCACCTCAATATTTTCCATGTACTACTGTACATACTGCAAGCAATTATAATCAAAAAACAGTTTAGCACACTGCCACCACCTTGTCAATTCCACCACCACCTCCCGTCCCTCACACCCCCAGCGCCCCCACCCCGGGATGAACGTGCAGCCGTCCCCCTCGTACATTCTAAATTCCTGCGAAAAAACAGAAAGAAGGGACAGTATATGTTCACGCTGAAAACGCTTAAAAACGCCTTGCGTTTTCAGTGTGAACATATACTGCCCCTTCTTTCGTCCGTCAATCAGACAATTAGAAATTACTCTCCGTCGGCTCCACCTTCACCCGGTCAAGCTTCCAGATCTCGTCAACATACTGCTGGATCGTACGGTCAGAAGTAAATTTACCCGACTTAGCCACATTCAGCATAGCCATCCGTGCCCATCTCTTCTCATCCCGGTAAGCCTCCTCCACTCTCTGCTGTGCAGCCGCATAAGACTTGAAGTCAGCCAGAATGAAGTACCGGTCTGCCTTACCAAACTTATCAGTCAGCAGAGAATCATACAGATCTCTGAACATCTCCGTATGATGGAATGTACCATTGATCAGGCTCATCAGCACGCGGCGGATATCCTGATCTGTATTGAAATAGTAATGCGGATCATAACCACCGTTATTTTCGAAGTTGATAACCTCCTGTGCAGACAGACCGAAGATAAAGGCATTCTCCTCACCAACCTCTTCCACGATCTCTACATTGGCACCGTCCATGGTTCCCAAAGTCGGCGCACCATTTAACATGAACTTCATGTTACCTGTACCGGAAGCCTCTTTACTTGCTGTGGAGATCTGCTCGGATACATCGGCAGCGGCAAAGATCAGCTCTGCGTTGCTGACACGGTAGTTCTCAATAAAGACAACCTTGATCTTGCCGTTGATGGACGCATCGTTATTGATAACATCAGCTACGGTATTGATCAGCTTGATGGTCAGCTTGGCTGTGCGGTAACCTGCAGCGGCCTTTGCACCGAAGATAAAGGTTCTCGGATAGAAATCCTTCTCCGGATGATCCTTGATCTCGTTGTACAGATACATAACGTGCAGGATGTTCAACAGCTGTCTCTTGTACTCATGCAGACGTTTTACCTGTACGTCAAAAATGGAGTGCGGATCAACGTCGATACCGTTGTGCTCCTTGATATATTTGGCCAGACGCAGCTTGTTCTGGTATTTGATATTCATAAATTCCTGCTGGGCCTTCGGATCGTCCACATACAGGGAAAGCTTGTCGATCTTTGGCAGATCCGTGATCCACTCGTCGCCGATATGCTCCGTGATCCAGTCAGCCAGCAGCGGATTACCATGCTTTAAGAAACGTCTCTGGGTAATACCGTTGGTCTTGTTGTTAAACTTCTCCGGCATCATCTCGTAGAAGTCCTTCAGCTCCTGTTTCTCCAGAATCTCCGTGTGCAGACGGGCTACACCGTTGACAGAATAACCGCCGACGATAGCCAGATGTGCCATCTTGACCTGACCGTCGTAGATAATTGCCATCTTGGCGATCTTGTTCTGGTCACCCGGATATCTGTTCTGGATCTCGATCAGGAATCTTCTGTTGATCTCCTCTACGATCTGGTAGATACGCGGAAGCAGACGGGAGAACAGCTCAATCGGCCATTTCTCCAGAGCCTCGGCCATGATGGTATGGTTGGTGTAGGCACAGGTATGGGTTGTGATATCCCATGCATCCTCCCATTCCAGACCTTCCTCATCGACAAGGATACGCATCAGCTCGGCCACGGCTACGGTCGGATGGGTATCGTTCATCTGGAACGTTACCTTCTTCGGCAGGTCGTGGATGTCGCTGTGTTTCTCCTTGAATTTCTCGATCGCTGTCTGTACGCTGGCGGAAATAAAGAAGTACTGCTGTTTCAGACGCAGCTCTTTACCGGCATAATGATTATCGTTCGGGTACAGTACCTCAACGATATTCTTGGCCAGATTCTCCTGCTCTACGGCTTTTCTGTATTCACCCTTATCAAAGGAGCTTAACTCAAAGTCGTTAATTGCCTGGGCATCCCAGATACGAAGCGTATCTACGACATGGTTGTTGTAGCCGATGATCGGCATATCGTACGGGATCGCCATAACGGACTGGTAACCGTCCTGGATATAATGGTTGCGCTTTGTTACCGGGTCATAGTCCACACGGACATAGCCGCCGAATTTGACCTCTTTGGCATATTCCGGGCGGCGCAGCTCAAACGGATTGCCATCCTTTAACCAGTTATCCGGTACTTCGACCTGATAACCGTCCTGGATCTCCTGCTTGAACATACCGTATTTGTAACGGATACCGCAGCCGTAAGCGCAGTAGCCAAGCGTTGCCAGAGAATCAAGGAAGCATGCGGCCAGACGCCCCAGACCACCGTTACCAAGAGCCGCATCCGGCTCCTGATCCTCGATCAGGTTCAGGTCAAAGCCCAGCTCATCCAGGGCTTCCTTTACTTCATCATACGCACAGAGGTTGATCAGGTTGTTGCCCAGGGCACGGCCCATCAGAAACTCCATGGACATATAGTACACGATCTTCGGATCCTGCTTTTCAAAAGCATCCTGAGACGCCAGCCAGTCGTCGATGACGGCGTCCTTTACAGTGTAGCATACAGCCTGGTATACCTGCTGCGGTGTTGCTTCTTTGATCGTCTTTCTGTAAAGAGACTTTACATTATCTTTTACGTTCTTTTTGAATGTTTCCTTTTCAAACTGCGGATAGTTTGACATGTTGCACATTCCTCCTCTTTATCACAGTTTTTCAACAGCCAGTGTCACATTTTCGGAATTGATCTTCCATTCCTTCTCATAGCCGGACAGTGTATCGTACTGTGTCTCGTCGGCCATAACCTCATTCTGGATCTCCTCCTGGTGTGCTTTTACCAGCTCTTTGATCTTATCGTTGCCTGCAACAGAGATGCGGATCTTGTCCATTACTTCAAAGCCAGCCTCTTTACGCATCGTCTGGATCTTGCTGATCACCTCACGGACAAAGCCCTCTTCGATCAGCTCCGGTGTCAGGTTCGTATCCAGTACTACAGTCACAGTATTGTCACCTTCGGATACATAGCCCTCCATCTGTGCCATGTCGATCAGCAGATCTTCCTCGAGCAGTTCAATCTTCTCATCCCCCAGATCCAGGGTAAGCTTGCCGTTTTCCTTAATCTCGGTCATCGCCTTCTGGCCGTCAAGACCGGCCAGTGCCGGGCGGATCTTACCGAGCAGCTTGCCGAATTTCGGACCAACGGTCTTTAACTGCGGCTTGAAGCTGTAGGTAACAAAATTCTCAACGTCATCGGTGAAAACGACTTCTTTAATATTCAGCTCATCCTCTATGATCGCCTTGAAGAACTCGTCCAGTGCGTACGGTGCTTTGACGTACATCTTGCCGATCGGCTGACGGTTCTTGATATTGGCGGTATTTCTGGCTGCACGGCCCATAACAACGACCTTTAACAGCTCATCCATGTTTTTCTCCAGCTCTGTGTTGATCCATGCCTCGTTTACGGTCGGATAGTCGCACAGATGGATACTTTCCGGTGCGTTCTTGTCGATGGAGCATACCAGATTCTGGTAGATCTCCTCAGTCATGAACGGGATCATCGGTGCTGCTGCCTTACAGATCGTTACCAGAGCGGTGTACAGTGTCATGTAAGCATTGATCTTATCCTGCTCCATGCCTTTTGCCCAGAAACGCTCACGGGAACGGCGGACATACCAGTTACTCATCTCATCCACGAAGGACTGCAGTGCTTTGGCAGCTTCCGGGATGCGGTAGTTGGCAAGATTGTTGTCTGTCTCGCGGACAACGGTATTTAATCTGGATAACAGCCATTTATCCATTACGCTCAGTTTATCATACTCCAGGGTGTACTGTGAAGCATCAAAATTGTCAATGTTTGCATACAGAACAAAGAAGGCGTAAGTATTCCACAGGGTACCCATGAATTTTCTCTGGCCTTCCATAACGGCCTTGCCATGGAAACGGTTCGGCAGCCACGGTGCACTGTTGATATAGAAGTACCAGCGGATCGCATCGGCGCCGTAGGTATTCAGTGCATCGAACGGATCGACAGCGTTACCCTTGGACTTACTCATCTTCTGGCCGTTCTCATCCTGTACGTGGCCGAGAACGATAACGTTCTGGTACGGTGCTTTGTTGAACAGCAGGGTGGATTCTGCCATCAGGGAGTAGAACCATCCACGGGTCTGGTCAACGGCCTCGGAGATAAACTGTGCCGGGAACTGCTTCTCAAACAGCTCTTTATTCTCAAACGGATAATGATGCTGTGCAAACGGCATCGCACCGGAATCGAACCAGCAGTCGATAACCTCCGGTACTCTCTTCATTGTCTTGCCGCAGTGCGGGCAGGTGAAGGTCACCTTGTCAATATATGGTCTGTGCAGCTCGACCTTCGCATCGTCCGGGTTGCCGCTTCTTTCGGCCAGCTCGGCACGGCTGCCGATGGATTCCATATGGCCGCAGCCTTCGCACTCCCATACGTTCAGCGGAGTTCCCCAGTAACGGTTACGGGAAATACCCCAGTCCTGGATATTCTCGAGCCAGTCACCAAAACGACCTTTACCGATGGATTCCGGAATCCAGTTGACGGTATTGTTGTTTCTTACCAGATCATCCTTTACAGCGGTCATCTTGATGAACCAGGATTCACGCGCATAGTAGATCAGCGGTGTATCACATCTCCAGCAGTGCGGATAATCATGCTCAAATTTCGGTGCATCAAACAGTTTGCCCTCTTTGTCAAGGTCTGTCAGTACCATCGGATCGGCTTTCTTTACGAAAACGCCGCCGTACGGTGTGTTGTCTGTCATATTACCCTTGGCGTCAACCAGCTGGATAAACGGCAGATTGTAGTCACGACCCACACGGGAGTCGTCCTCACCAAAGGCCGGAGCGATGTGTACGATACCTGTACCATCGGTCATGGTAACGTAGCTGTCGCAGGTTACGAAATGGGCTTTCTTGTGCTGCTTTTCAGCCAGCTCACCGGCTACGGCATACAGCGGCTCGTATTCTTTGTATTCAAGGTCTTTACCTTTGTAAGTTTCGAGTACTTCGTAAGCCTTTTCGCCCTCTTCGGCCAGCTTGCCGAGTACCTTGTCAGCCAGGGCTTCTGCCAGATAATAGGTGTAGCCGTCAGCTGCTTTTACCTTAATATATGTCTCCTCCGGGTTTACGCAGAGTGCGGTATTGCTCGGCAGAGTCCACGGTGTTGTCGTCCATGCGAGGAAATAAGCGTCCTCACCTTTCACTTTAAAGCGGACAACAGCGGAACGCTCCTTGACCAGCTTGTAGCCCTGGGCAACCTCGTGGGAAGACAGCGGCGTACCACAGCGCGGGCAGTACGGCACGATCTTGAAGCCCTTGTACAGAAGACCCTTGTTCCAGATCTCCTTTAAAGCCCACCACTCGGACTCGATAAAGTTGTCGTCATAGGTAACGTACGGATTGTCCATATCGGCCCAGAAACCAACGGTGCCGGAAAAATCCTCCCACATACCCTTGTATTTCCATACGGATTCCTTACATTTGGTGATGAACGGATCCAGACCGTACTGTTCGATCTGCTCCTTGCCATCCAGACCCAGAAGCTTCTCTACCTCCAGCTCTACCGGCAGTCCGTGGGTATCCCATCCGGCTTTACGCGGCACCATGTAACCCTTCATGGTACGGTAACGTGGGATCATGTCCTTGATAACACGGGTCAGTACGTGACCGATGTGCGGCTTGCCGTTGGCTGTCGGCGGTCCGTCATAGAAGGTGTAGGTTTCGCCTTCCTTACGGTTTTCCATGCTCTTCTTGAAAATGTCTTTGTCTTTCCAGAACTTCTCAACTTCCTTTTCTCTCTGGACAAAGTTGAGGTCTGTAGATACTTTCTGATACATCCTGATACCTCCTGTATTGCTGTGTTTCCATGATAAAACGCGTTGTTTCTGTATAGAAAAGAAAAAGCCTCCGCCCTGCAAAAGGACGAAAGCTGAATAAACTTATCGCAACCACCTGTTACTGCATACCAACATACGCGCTCTCAGATAACGGAAGAGAACCGTCCTCTCTTACTGGTCTTTCAGAAAGGAAGCTCCGGAGTGATCTTCGACTGTGTCTGTATCCGCCGGTTTCCACCTTTTCCGGCTCTCTGCAGGATCGCTTTGACACATCTACTGTCTCCATCTTAGCTTTTTCACATGGTATTATGAGCGCAACCCCGGGCTTTGTCAAGGTTTTCCCGACAAATTCAGCCCTTGTTTTCCAGTATTTTCCGTGCACAATGCCGGAATCTGCTCCCGGAGGTTGCTATATACGAAAAAAAACATTATAATGGATGCAACTATGGTTAAATGCCAATGTTACTTTTTGAGGAGATGCAAATGAAGAAACGACTATACAGTTTCCTTCTCGGACTGGCTCTCACGGCCACAACGCTTCTGGCTCCGGTCAGCGTATCCGCTACCGCCACGACAAACACGGCCACCACGGATAAGACCGAACAGGCCGAGCCGACCGAGATGGAGATCAATTATGCCAAACCTGTAGATTCCAACAAGATCGACGGCTGGCCTCAGGGTCCCAAGGTCTACGCCAAATCCGCCATCGTCATGGACGTCAACACCGGCGCTGTCCTGTACGCCAAAAATGTGGACGAGGCGCTGTATCCGGCCAGTATCACCAAGATCATGACCACGATGCTCGCCATCGAGCACTGCTCCCTCGACGAGCAGGTGACCTTTTCCGACAACGCCATCAACAGCCTTGCCTGGAACTGTTCCCGTATCGGCGCGCGCGTCGGTGAGGTCTTTACGATGGAGGATTGTCTCTACGCGATGATGCTGTCCTCCGCCAACGAGGTCTGCATCGCTGTAGCCGAGCATATCGCCGGTTCCGAAGCCGCCTTTGCCGATATGATGAACGAAAAGGCCAGGGAGCTTGGCTGCACCAATACACATTTTGTCAACAGCAACGGTATGCCGAACGAGGAGCACAAGACCAGCGCCCATGATATGGCCCTGATCGCTGCCGCCGCGTTCAAGAATCCGACCTTCCGCAAGGTGACTGGTTCCTTAAAGCATACGATCGGCACCACCAATATGTCCGGTGAACAGCGCTACTGTACCCAGCACCACAAGATGCTGAAGGAGAATGAAAGCTACTACTATCCATACGCCGTAGGCGGCAAGACCGGATTTACCCAGGCAGCCTTAAATACCTTGGTTACCTACGCGACAAAGGATGACCGGACGCTGGTCTGCGTCAGTCTGCGGACAAACGGCTCCCAGTATTACAAGGACACCGCCTCGATGCTGGATTATGGCTTTGACAATTTCACCAACCTGCCGGTGGATATGACCGACCGGGCCGATACACTGCTGTTTCCGACACAGCTGTATCATCTGACGCCCAGCAGCGCAGATACCACCAAATACGAGATCACCGTACCAACAGAGGTTTCCCTGTCGGATGTCACAGCCTCCGGTACCGTAGACGGTCAGAATATCACCCATACCTATACCTGGCATGATACGACCGTCGGCACATTTACCGCACCCGTCAGTCCGCTGTTTGCCAGTCTGACGGATCCGGCTTCGGTTTCTTATCAGTCTGCCCAGGAAATGCCGCGGCTTTTAAAATCCGCCCATGCCAAATCCACTGTAGAGACTTCGGATACGACCGTGGCGGCCTCCGGTATCGTCGGTAAGCTGCTCACCAATCTGACCCCGTGGCAGCTTGGTCTGGCCGGTATCCTGGCGATCGCGATCGTCCTGTACATCATCATTCTGGTGCGCTCGATCATCCGCGCCGTCCAGAGACGCAAGCGCCGCAAGCGCAAGGCCAGACGCCGCGCCGCCCAGGCACATAAAACGGCTGCAAAGGCCCATAAAACCCAAAAGAAATCCTGAGAATTTACCGGCACAGAGCTTTGGCTTTTGTGCCGTAAAAAAGCAGAGCAGATCGTTCAACTGAATCAATCTGCCCTGCTTTTTTTATGCCGTGCATGTATTTTTCGTTTGACCCGCTGGGTCGCCTTTTTCTCACGGATCTCCTCCGCCTGTTCTTCATTGATCGCCTTGACCGTCTTTACCACATAGTAGGTATTGCTTTCCGTCTTTTTCATCCGGATCTTGCCCTTGATCAGGCCATGCTCCGGACAGTTGGCGATACAGTAATACTGTCTGGCATTGATGGAAAACCAGCGCAGTTTCTTTCTGGCGTTGCGGTTACAGTAGATGCACCGCGTGCTGGTAACCTCCCGGTCGTGCATCGCATCCTCCTTGGACGGAAACTCCCGGGAAATATATTTTCTGTACGTCTCAAAGGACAGCTGCAGCTCATCCTCGCGGCGTTTCGGATTCTGGTAAGTATCTACAGAAAAATAGACCTCACGGATATGGGGATCTACCTTTTCCAGCACCTTGGCCGTATAGATCGCATCCGCCAGCGCCCGGTGAAACTCTCCATCCTTTTCCATATGCAGATACTCCACGGCATACTCTAACGACCGGTGCAGATGCACATCCTCAAAGGTAAGGCCAAACAGCTTCTGCACATCCAGATACCGGACCGGCCCGGGAAGCAGCTTTAATACGCCATAATACTTCATATTGCGCTGCAGCTCGAGAAGATCCATATTGCCCCAGGTGGCAAACATCGGATCCTCGCCACACCAGCTGATAAATTCGCGGATCGCCCGGTAAAACGGCACGCCCTTTTCCAGCTCCTTCATCGTCAGACCGATGATATCCTGGGTGCGGAAATGCAGTTTTTTATATACGACCGGCTGGATCAGGCAGTGAAAATTCTCAACCTTCTGAAAATTCTCATCGAGCTTTACCGCGCCGATCTCTATGATTTCAAAGGGGAGCTTCGTATTCTCTCTGTCCTTTCCGTAAGGACACTGGTTCCACTCCAGATCAAATACAATATAATTCATCGTTTACTAACCTCTTTCGTGCAGTATTATAACAGAAATCCCAGGCGCTGCCTACGGTAAATATATACAGCAGCCAGAAACGTTGTTCCTTTTCCTGCACAAGGTCTGTTTTTCTTTTTTCCGCTATGGATTACCGCTCTTTTTCCCGTCGAATTTCCCGGACACCACAGACCGTTAACTGTTCCCCGTCAACGGTAAAACAAACATCATATCCGGCAAAAGGCATGGCATAGACCCGGGCCGGATCATGCTGATACGAAGGGCGGGGATCCTCTGCCAGTACACCGGCAAGTGCCTTTTGCTGCCCCGTTGTAAAAAAGGCAGCATAGTTCTCCGGCAGTTCTACTTCCAGATGATGCCCTGTGGTATGGGCGGCAAAGCCGGACGATGCCTCCGGATGACAGTCTGCCAGCGGCAGATAGGGTTTGATATCGTAGATCGGGGTCTGATCCATCAGATCCGCGCCGGAAACCAGCAGCACGGGGCCTTCGCTTTTGCCGTACTCGATGCCCTCGAGCTTTACGCAGGACAGTCCCAGCGGATTGGGGCGAAACGGCGAGCGCGTGGCAAAAACACCCAGACGGGTGTTGCCGCCAAGGCGCGGCGGGCGCACGGTCGGTGACCAGCTTTTACACACAGCTTCGGAAAACTCCCAGACGATCCAGATATGGGAATAGCCCTCCAGCCCGCGGAAAGCCTCCGGGACGGCATATTCTTTTTCAAACACGATCCTTCCTTTTAATTCTTCGACCAGACCGCTCTGCCGGGGAATACCAAATTTACTCGGAAAATCGCTGTGCATATATGCGATAGGTTTTATTTCCATAGAAGCTCCTTACATATATCGTATCTGTTATTTTTCACATGATCCGCAGATGTATTCTTTTGTCTGTGGCTCTTCTGCATTCAGCCCAGCGCAACGTCCAGGATCATCATCAGCACAAAGCCAAACGCCAGACCGATGATACCGATATTGGAATGGCCGTGGCTTTGCAGCTCCGGGATCAGCTCTTCCACGACCACATAGATCATGGCTCCGGCGGCAAAGGCCAGAAGATAGGGCAGGATCGGCACCAGAAGCTCGGTCAGAAGGATCGTGATCACGGCAGCCACCGGTTCTACTGCGCCGGAGGCTGTGCCATACCAGAAGGCAGACATCCGGCTGTGGCCCTGTGTGCGCAGAGGCATCGAAACGATCGCACCTTCGGGGAAGTTCTG
Organism: Ruminococcus bromii; assembly: GCA_963603285.1. Taxonomy (GTDB): domain Bacteria; phylum Bacillota; class Clostridia; order Lachnospirales; family Lachnospiraceae; genus UBA11957. The sequence goes on along the minus strand of CAVCMG010000021.1, from coordinate 21,454 downwards.
GATAGCAATACCGATGGAAAGTGCCACGGCAGATGCCAGGGAAATGCTCTCGTTTCCGGCCAGTATGCCGGCAAAGACAACGCCAACGGCCATACCTTCGGGAATATTATGCAGGACGATGGAGAGAAAGAGCATGGTGTCTTTTCTTAATTTGGACGGCAGACCTTCGGCGGCTTCAGCATCACGGTGCAGATGCGGGATGATCGTATCCAGCAAAAGCAAAAAGCCGATACCGGCGAGAAAGCCGATCGATGCGGGCAGCCAGGGGATGTGTCCGGCGGCTTCGGCCTGTTCGATGGAGGGCAGCAGTAAGGACCAGACGGAGGCTGCGAGCATGACGCCGGAGGCAAAGCCGAGGAGTATGCGGGTCAGGCGGGTACTCATTTCATTTTTCATGAAGAATACCATGGCGGCGCCGAGGGTGGTGCCGATAAAGGGAATCAGGATGCCGATAGCTGTGGTTTGCATAGATATATATCCTCTCTTTTTGGGTGGGAGTGTGCATGGGAAATGTCCTTTTTTTAGGAACCGTCGTTATTGTACCATATGAAGTCACTTGGAAAAAGTGAAAAAGTGAAAGAGGACGGGACGAAAAAACGGTAGGGATAGGTGAAGTTCTATCTCTACCGTTTTTCATTACTTTGCTTTTATAAGATTCCTACACTCTGTAAGAATAATATAAACAGCATCAATGGTGCTATGAAGCGGATCATAACGATGTAGAGGGTTTTGCGGCCCATTTTGCAGCCGGTTTTTTCTACTTCGTCGATGACGAGCTTCGGGCCAAGGATCCAGCCGATGAGGATGCAGGTCAGGATGGATACGATGGGCATGAGGATATTGTTGCTTAAGTAGTCCAGGATGTCGAGGATCTGGGCAGTGGAGCCGTTTGGCAGGGGGAACTCGAAGTACAGGGCGTTATAGCCGAGGCAGACGAGGATTCCGATGGCCAGTGAGATCACGCCGCTGGCGATACAGCCGGTTTTGCGGGTAATGTGAAAGTGATCCATGAAGCTGGATACGATAGCTTCCATGATGGATACGGCAGATGTGATCGCTGCAAACAGTACCATCATAAAGAATACGATGCCGACAACGATGCCAACGCCGCCCATTGCGTTGAATACCTTCGGCAGGGTTACGAACATGAGGCTCGGTCCGGCGGACATGCCTTCGGTGCCCATGAAGGCGTATACTGCGGGTACGATCATCATACCGGCGAGAAAGGCTACGACGGTGTCGAAGATCTCAATCTGGTTGATGGACTTGTTCATGTTGACGTCGTCCTTCATGTAGGAGCCGTAGGCGATCATGATACCCATAGCTACGCTTAACGAGTAAAACAGCTGGCCCATGGCATCCACAATGATCGATAACAGCTTCTTTATGGTCATGCCGCTGAAATTCGGGATAACATAGATCTTAAAGCCTTCGAGCGCGGTTCTTGTCACGCCGTTTTCATCGGTATGGTTGATGGTCAGACCAAAGACAGCGATACCGATGATCAGAACCAGAAGCACCGGCATCAGGATCTTGGAGCATTTCTCAATACCGTTGTCCACGCCAAGATAGACGATAACAAAAGCTGCTGCCATGAATATAAACATAAAGATCAGCGGTGCTGTTGTCTGGGTGATAAAACCGGTGAAATAGCCATCCTGTGCGGCTGCACCGCCTTTTCCTGTCAGAAATGCGGTAAAATAATGCAGTACCCAGCCACCGATCGCACAGTAATATGGCATGATGATGATCGGTACGACGCACGCGATCAGACCTAAAAATCCCCATTTGGGCTGCAGCTTTCTGTATGCTGTCAGCGGGCTCTGCTTTGTCTTTCTTCCGATCGAAACCTCGGTTATCAGCAGGGTGTAACCAAAGGTCAGTGCCAGTATCAGATATACCAGCAGAAAAATGCCGCCACCGTCCTTTGCGGCCAGATAGGGAAAGCGCCAGATATTACCGAGTCCGACTGCACTTCCCGCTGCAGCCAGTACAAAACCAAGAGAACCGGTAAAACTTCCTCTCTTCTTGTCCATAATTCTCCATCTCCTTTTTATGAATATCCACCTATTATATAGAAAGAATCTGCAAATGAACAGACATAAATACAAGTTTTCCTGTATTTTGAGCATTTTTTACCGGATACTTCACGATTTTGAAGTATCCGGCAGTCTTTGCAGCCTTATATTTTGCTGAAATATGCGCATCGTGTTTTGTCAGTCCAGCAGCCGGTGCACCTCACCGGCCATCAGCTCTGCGAACCGGCAATGCCCCTCTTCGTCCAGATGCAGACCGTCAATCGGGCTGACGGTAACATGTTCTGCAGCATTGATAAAGGCACAGCCCTCCTCTTTTGCAACCTTTTCATAATACGGTGCAACCTTATGGGAAAGCTCCACACCCCAGGTATCCCCGTAATATTCCCGGTACGGATGATCGGCAATCGTCTCGCGGATATAAAACGGCGATACGACCAGAATCTTACAGTCCGCTTTACCGTTCGTGGCTGTTTCGTTGGCCTCCCGGACACAACGGATCAGACTGCGGATCTCTTCGGCAATACCCTCCGGCGTCATGGCAAAGCAGGTCTTCATATCGTTGGTTCCCAGCATCAGGATCACCAGATCCAGCGGCTGATGACTGCGCACGCAGGGCGCGAGATATTTAAGACCGTTCAGATACGGCTCGTCCTCCGGTGTGATGGCTGCGGTACGGCTGTTTAACCCTTCCTCCACCACCAGATAATCCTCGCCCAGAAGCCGTGAAAGCTGCTTTGTCCAGCGCACCGTCTCATCAAAGCGCCCCTCCGTTGCCGGATTATGTCCGTAAGTGTTAGAATCTCCAAAACATAAAATTCGTTTCATGATGTCACCTTACAATACGCTGGCCAGAAAGCTCTTCGTACGCTCTTCCTTCGGATCAGAAAAGATCTGCTCCGGTGTGCCCTGCTCCATGATCACACCCTCGTCCATAAACAGGACACGGGTAGCGACCTCACGGGCAAAGCCCATCTCATGGGTAACAACGGCCATCGTCATTCCCTCATGCGCCAGCTCTTTCATAATATTTAAAACCTCGCCGACCATCTCCGGATCAAGCGCCGATGTCGGCTCATCAAAGAGCATCATCTTCGGCTTCATCATCATGGATCTGGCGATCGCAATACGCTGCTTCTGTCCACCGGACAGCTGGGACGGATAGGCATCCGCTTTATCCGGCAATCCGACACGCTGTAAAAGCTCCATCGCCTCTGTGTGGGCCTGCTCCTTACTCATCAGCTTCAGCTTAACCGGAGCCAGCGTCAGATTCTGCTCCACAGACAGATTGGCAAACAGGTTAAAATGCTGGAATACCATACCCATATGCTCGCGGATCTTATTGATGTCGGCATGCGGATCGGTGATATCCTGGCCATCAAAGATGATCTGGCCGGAGGTCGGTACTTCCAGAAGATTCATGCAGCGCAAGAAGGTCGATTTACCAGAACCGGACGGCCCGATGATAACCACCTTTTCTCCCGGTGCAATATGCTCGTTGATATTTTTGAGGACATGGTTGTCGCCAAAAGATTTTGTCAGATTCTTAACGGTGATCACTCTGTCTCATCCTCCTCTCTACTCTGCCAAGAATGGCTGTCAGGATCATAACCATAGCCAGATAGATCAGGGCAATGGCCAGATACGGCACGATCGCCTGATACGTTTTACCCTGGATGATCATAGCGCCCTTTGTCAGATCCTTCAGACCAATAACGGTAACAATCGAGGTCTCCTTCAACAGGGTGATCAGCTCATTGCCCAGCGCCGGAAGTACATTTTTGAAAGCCTGCGGAATGATAACGCTGCGCATGGTCGTTGCATAGCTTAAGCCCAGTGAACGTCCGGCCTCCATCTGTCCGGCATCGATCGACATGATACCGGAACGGATGATCTCTGCCACGTATGCGCCGGAGTTGATACCGAAGGTCAGTACCGCACAGGTCACCATATTCTGTGTCGTACTTCTTGCAGCTGCCCAGATGACAAACCACATGATCAGAAGCTGTACCATGGTCGGTGTACCACGGATGACGGTGAGGTAGATCCTCGCCAGTACATTAAAGAAACCTAATACAGGGTTTTTCCTTTTTCCCTGCTGCTGCTGGTCATGGGCAGAACGGATGATCGCCAGAACGATACCCAGAACCAAACCGATAAGCAATGCCAGTACAGTCGTCAGTAAGGTAATACCGATACCCTGTACGAAATAATTGTAGTTATTGTCCAGAATAAAGGTCTGATAAAAGCCAGTCTGTAAATCTTCAAACATTGTTCGGTGTCCCCCTTTCTCATAAAGTCCAATATAACTTTCAGTATACCAGAAAATTGCGCTTCTGTTTACCGGAAAATGCACGGTTCTGTCATTTTTTACAGAACATGTGCAAAACTTCTCTTTTACGATATTTTTTACACCGTTTTATATATTCTCTGCAAAAAATGAGCGGAACACTTCGTACATGTCCCGCTCATAGATGTTTCGTATATCTGGCCGTTCGGTCTGTATATCGGATTATTCAGCTTTGATATATTTGTCAAGGATAGACTGTACAGTGCCGTCCTCTTTCAGCTCAGCCAGTGCTGTGTTGATCGCATCTTTCAGTGCTGTATTGTCTTTTGCTACTGCGATAGCGTAATCCTCTGTTACATACTCTGTATCCAGGATCTTTAAGCCTTCGTTAGCTTCTACAAAGCTCTTAGCCGGCTGCTGGTCGATAACAACACAGTCTACCTTGCCGTCCTTCAAAGCCTGTACAGCCATAGCACCGTTGTTGTACGGAATAACGTTCTCATCGCCAAAATCATCGGAGCAATAAATATGACCTGTTGTAGCGTCCTGTACACCGATCAGTTTGCCCTGCAGATCATCGATAGACTGGATATCAGAATCTTCCGGAACGATAACAACCTGTACACCTGTGGAATAGCTGTCTGTGAAATCTATGTTTTTCAGACGGTCTTCTGTTACTGTCATACCGGCTGCGGAAATATCGATCTTACCGGACTGTACAGCGGCTACCAGAGAGGAGAAGTCCATATCCTGGATCTCCAGCTTCAGACCCAGCTTGTCAGCGATGGCCTGGCAGATCTCAGCATCGATACCTACGATAGTATCTCCATCATAATATTCGTACGGCGGGAAAGCTGCGTTGGTACCCATGGTCAGAGTTCCCTCGGTTGCCAGCTTGTAATCACCGGATACTGCTGTTGTCTCAGCTGCTGCGGAAGATGTTGCTTCGCTTGTTGCGCTTGTCTCACTTGTTGCGGAAGATGTTGCTTCGCTGGCTGTGCTTGTCTCGCTGGCTGTGGAAGCTGCGCTTGTTGCAGAACCTGCCTCGCTTGCTGCACTTGCTGCGCTGCTGGAGCTGCCGCATCCTGCCAAAACAGACATACCAAGAGCTGCTGTCATCATCATTGCTACTGCTTTTTTCATAATGTTCACCTCATATACTCTTTCTTTTCTCGATTCCTTTACTTGATCTCGATTACCCGCATTATACACTTTCGTTTTTAACCATACAAGTTCAAATGCGCACTTCCTTGTATTTTCAGCGATTCAATCGAAATCATTGAATAATCCCTGAATTTTTATGCAGTTCGACAAATTCCTTAATCACCTGCGCACATCGCCGCGGTCTGTCACGATACGGTAGCCGGCATTCTCCACCCGCTTCTCCAGACAGTTCCGGCACTGGGCGGATTCGTCCCCAGTACAGATCTTATTATCATACAGCTCGTATTTTTTCCGCACCGTCACCGGCGACAGATTCGGCATCAGCACATTGGCCCCCGCTTTCAGTCCCTTTTCACGCCCCAGCGGATCCAGCGTACCGAGCGCTGTCGTTGCCGGAAGCAGCACATAGGGAAACATCAGGCGCAGGATTGACACAAGACGCAGCGTTTTGGCCGCACTGCCATTTTCATAAGAAGCAAAAGGTGTCTGCGCATGGGTCAGAAATGGCCCGATCCCGATCATATCCGGCTGTAATTCCTTTAAAAACTTAAGATCCTTGATCAGATGCTCCGTTGTCTGGAATGGGGAACCGACCATAAATCCGGCACCCACCTGATAACCGATCTCCTTCAGATCCCATAAACAGCGTTTTCTCGCTTCACCATCCATTGGCTCCGGATGCAGCTGCCGGTAATGACAGACGTCCGCCGTCTCCTCCCGCAGCAGATACCGGTCTGCACCGGCAGAAAAATACATCTGGTAGCTCTCTCTTTTGCGCTCCCCCACGGACAAAGTTACGGCACAGTCCGGATGCAGCGTCTTGATCGCTTCTACGATATGACACAGCTCCAGATCCGAATAATGGGGATCTTCGCCGCCCTGCAGCACAAAGGTACGGTAGCCCAGCGTATAGCCCTCGTCGGCACAGGCAAGGATTTCTTCCTTTGTCAGACGATACCGCTCCGCCTGTACATTACCCTTTCGAATACCACAATAATAGCAGTTATTCCGGCAGTAATTCGTAAATTCGATCAGACCACGGACAAATACCGTATCCCCATATACCTGACGGCGCACGGCATCGGCTTCTGTGGCCAGAGCTTCATTGGCCGTTTCATCCTCGATCAGATGCTTTAATTCTTCTTCTGTGAAATTTTTCGCTGCGGGTATCGCCATGATCTTTCTCCTACTTTACTTTTTCAGTTTCTTCATATCCTGCAGACGATCCAGTGCCTGTTTCAGGGTCTCGTCCTGCTTTGCAAAATGCAGACGGATCAGATGGTTGACATCCTCCCGGAAAAAGCTTGAACCAGGCACTGCACCGACACCAACCTCCTTTGCCAGATCAATACAGAACTGTTCATCATCTGCATAACCGTACTCACTGATGTCCACCAGCACATAGTAAGCGCCCTGCGGTTCCACAAACTGCAGACCGGCCGTTTTCAGTCCATCCAGAAACAGCGTCCGCATATGGGTGTACTTGTCCTGCAGCCACTGGTAATAGCTGTCGTCAAACTTCAGACCCACAACAGCCGCCTCCATCAGCGGAGCCGCTGCCCCAACCGTCAGAAAATCATGCACCTTCTTTACCCGCTCCGTCACCTCCGGACTCGCGATCACATAGCCCAGACGCCAGCCGGTGATCGAATACGTCTTGGACAGCGAATTGCAGATGATCGTACGTTCCCGCATGCCCGGCAGCGTCGCCATATAGGTATGGGTATGTGGCTTGTACAAGATATGCTCATACACCTCATCCGTGATCACAAAAATATCATACCGGATCGCCAGCTCAGCGATCGTCAGCATTTCTTCCCTTGTAAACACCTTACCGCAGGGATTGGACGGATTACACAGGATCAGCGCCTTGACCCCCGGCTGCTTTATCGCCTCCTCCAGCACATCCGCATCAAAGGTAAATGTCGGCGGTACGAGCGGCACATAGATCGGTTCGGCTCCGCTTAAAATAGCGTCCGCACCGTAATTTTCATAAAACGGGGAAAACACAACCACCTTGTCCCCCGGATTGCATACCGACATCATCGCGGCCATCATCGCCTCGGTGCTGCCACAGGTTACAACGATCTCGCGGTTCGGATCGATCTGCATACCGGAAAAATGCGCCTGTTTCGCAGCTACCGCCTCACGGAAATTCTGCGCACCCCAGGTCACAGCGTACTGGTGCGGTCCCTCCTTTGCCACCTCAGCCAGACGGTCCGTGATCGCCTTTGGCGGCTCAAAATCCGGAAACCCCTGGGAAAGATTGATCGCATGATATGTATCGGATACCCTTGTCATCCGGCGGATGACAGAATCCGTAAATGTATCTGTTCTTGTTGATAATGCGGGCATAGGTTGTCCCTCCTTGTACTGTTCTTTCTTAAATGCTATGTTCTACTTACCGCGCTGCAATGCTCTTTTGTTTTTCGTAACCGGACATAGCTTTTCCTACTTATTTTCTATAGTATACCGTATTGCTGATCTGTGTAAAGCGTTGTCTGGCAGATTCTGTTTTACTCACATTTATACCATTTTCAGATCAACGCAGCACACTTTATTCCTGCTATCTGTACTTTTTTTACTGATTTAAAATTCCACATTTTCCCATAACAGACTGGCCATCTCCACGATATGGCTGATTTCCAGTGCCTCGGCTTCGGCCAGCACGATCCTTTTTTCATACCAGTCGATCTTTTTTACATGGCCGGTCACCTGTCGGTAGCTGCCACCGTCCTTTTTTGCATCCGGTATAAAGCAGGTAAACGTAATCTCCGGCTGCTGTGACAGATGGGCTTCGATCCACTGCCATTTCTCGTTTAATTTTTCCAGCACGTTTTCGTCCAGCTGCATTTCCCGCTCCGTCAGCCGCTGTGTCTCCTGTATCGCCGCCTCATGTCCGGTCAGCGCCGCAAACGGCGAAAACTGTGCCGCCCGGTCATAGAGTGACATATGCGGATGCGTCTCCGACTGATGATGGGGCAGATACAGGATGTCCTCATATTTCTGTGATTCTTTCTCCATACTGACCTACGCCTTATGCCCGCCAATCTGGCCGTTTCGGTTACGGGCAGTCGCTCCTTCCTGCAGATTCATGCCTTTCAGCACGGCATTTTTGCCATATTTCTTCTTGATATCCAGCATCGCACGCTGAAGCTTTTTCTCTTTTTCCAGCTCCTGCTGCTCCTTTTTCTCCTCGGCTTCTCGCCGGGCATAGTCCGTAAACAGATCCATCTGCTCAAAGGTTTCCTGCTTTTTTACCGAGTTTTCCACAACTACGCGGTTTGCAGTCAGAGTTATCCTCCGTACGAGCAACTGGGTGTTGATGATCCGATCATACAATTCTTCTGCCGCTGTCATCAGCTGCATGGATGAGGATGTCGGATATTTTAAATTCTGCGTGCCGTGGGCATGTTTTGGCACCTGCCGGCCATAACGGTCTGTCGTCACCGGCCCTCTGTAGCTTTTGCGTATCTTCGGATCGGTCAGATTGCCGATATCGTACCCGACCGTCAGCACCAGCTGATCCGTCACCATACCTTTATCCACCAGATCCAGCCCCATCATATCCGCCATTTCCTGCACGACCAGCCGGGTCTTGTCACTGGAATAGGGACACTGCAGCACCTGCCCGGAGCAGATACTGTTTGTCTCTGGCTTATAGGCTTTCACATCCGCCATCCGGCACGGCTCCCATCCCCAGGCATGGTCGATCAGAAGCTCCGCGTTGATGCCAAACAGCTTATATAAAAGATCCTCATTATAATATTCTCCCGGCTTTCCCAGCGAACAGCGGGCAATATCGCCCATCGTGTACAGTCCGTAGGTTTCCAGCTTTCTGGCATAGCCCTGGCCAACCCGCCAGAAGTCCGTCAACGGCCGGTGACTCCATAAAAGCTTCCGGTACGTGATCTCATCCAGTTCACCGATACGTACACCGTCCGCATCCGGCATCACATGCTTTGCTACGATATCCATAGCCACCTTGCACAGGTACAGATTGGTTCCGATGCCGGCCGTTGCGGTGATCCCTGTTTTCTCATAGATCTTACGCATAACTGTCCCGGCCAGCTGCCGCGGCGACATACTATACGTGTCCAGATACGATGTCACATCGATCATCACCTCGTCAATCGAATACACATGCATATCCTCCGGGGCAAAGTATTGCAGATAGATATTGTAGATCTCGGTGCTGCATGTCATATAATGGGTCATCCGTGGCGGTGCAACAATATAATCCAAAGCCACCGACGGATCTGCCTGGACGATGCGGTCATCGCTGGATCTGTGCAAAAGCCGTCCGCCCGGCGTCTGTTTTCTCCGCTGTGCATTTACCTTTGCCACCACCTGTTCCACCTCAAACAGCCGGGCACGACCGCCGATCCCGTAAGCCTTTAAGGAAGGGGAAACCGCCAGACAGATGGTTTTGCTGGTGCGGCTTTTGTCCGCCACGACCAGGTTCGTAGTCATCGGATCCAGCCTGCGATCACGACATTCCACAGAGGCATAGAATGATTTCAGATCTATGGCAATGTAATATCTGGTTTTTTCCTGATGTTCAGATGCCATCTGTTTTCCCCCTTTCCACATTTTTGCTTTCCCGGCTGCTGCTACATAGGACAGCTGTTTCTCTCTTCCCGATCCATGTCACCGCGGACATATCTGGCATTGAAGGCCATATTGATCTCCCGGATCTCCTTTTTGCCGTCGATATATTCCTCATACATCTCCGCCAGTCCGGCCATGCAGCCGTCGCAGCTGGCCTCAATATTGCCGAGGGCTTCCTCCACGATCTTTTTCCTCTTTTCCTTTGTTGTATCTTTGATCAGATAGCCTGCCATCTTGTACTCCTCATTCTTTACCTGCATTTTTTCTGCCATGCTGCTCACTCTTTTTGATGAGTGCCAAAACATTCTGTTACTGTTTATACAGTATCTGACAGCAATTTTTCATTTATCACTGGATTAACTTTCGCTGACTCTATATAATAGACAACGTACAGTTTTGCTCACATGTTCCCATACACAGCAAAATCCGTATATCCATACGCATAAGTATACACCATTCTACCCACAGGAGGCTACCTATGATACGTTTTAATAATGACTACAATCACGGCGCACACCCGGAAATTTTAAAAGCACTGCTGGAAACCAATACAGAAAGCTATGGCGGCTACAGTTACGATCCATGGTGTGAAAAAGCCAGAGAAGTTATCCGCCAACACCTTAATGGGGCAGATGTCGATATCCATTTTATGATCGGCGGTACACAGGCCAATGCGATTGCCTTATCCGCTTTCCTGCGTCCCTATCAGAGTATCATCAGCGCTACCAATGGACATATCAATCTTCACGAAGCCGGCGCTGTAGAACATACTGGTCACAAGATTGTTGCCCTGCCGGCTGTAGACGGTAAACTAACCGCAGACCTTATTGCTGCCGAAGCAAAAAGCTACCAGGACATCGGCTGCCCGGAATATGTGACCGAACCGAAGCTTGTCTTTATATCTTCGCCGTCGGAATATGGCACGACCTATACGAAAGCGGAATTGGAAGATATCCGCAAGGTATGTGACCAGTACGGTCTGTATCTTTACCTTGACGGTGCAAGGCTCGGCTACTGGCTGTCGGCAAGTGACTGCGACGTTACGCTGGCTGATCTGGCCCGCCTTACGGATGCTTTTTATATTGGAGGAACCAAGTGCGGCTGCCTGATGGGGGAGGCGCTTGTTATTGTGAATCCTGAGCTTCGCCGGGGGGTCTGGACATACACCAAGCAAAGTGGCGGTGTGCTGGCGAAGGGATGGCTGCTGGGGCTGCAATTTTATACGCTTTTTAAGGACGATCTGTACTTTACTATCACGAAACAGGCGGATGTGCTGGCGGAGCAGATGGAAGCAGCATTTGTTGATGCGGGGCTTTCTATGTATACGAAGAATACGACGAATCAGAAATTTGTGATTTTGACGAATGAGCAGGCGGAATATTTGGGCAAATCGTATATTTTTGAGTTTGATCATAAAGTTGATGATGGACATGTATGTGTACGTTTCTGTACAAGCTGGAGCACTGATCCGACGGAGGTGCAGAAACTGATGGAGGACGTCGGTACTATGAATTAGACGGACGAAAAGAGCAGCGGAACAGAGGGGAGATATCTTTCCCCTTCGCTCCGGCTCCGTCGGTCCGAGCCTGTAGTCTCGGACACTTACTGCCTTAGCATGGAAAAGGAAGCTCCAGTGGAGGTTCCTTTTGCTCAGCTAAAGTCGCTTAGTTGAAAGACATCTCCCCTCTGTTCCGCTGCTCTTTTCTGACTTTGGGGAATCCATTCTTTTCACTATATAGACAGTGTAAATAACCATCTGCTGCAATTCCTTTTAAAATAAAATGCACCAAATATCAGTGAATATTACAACACCATTCTTAAGTTATATTGTTCGGTTTACTTTTACCACTATAACTATATTACTCTTTTACCAGTTTTCCGCTCGCTGTAAGCTGCACCAGATCCCCTTCATTGATATCGTTGTCATACAGATACTGATCAATCTGTCGTATATGCTGTCGGGTTCCGTTTTCATCTTCCAGAAGGACTACTGCCATAACTGGGGTGCTTTCTTTTCGTTCTTCACAGCCAAAGTCTATGTCTTCATCGATTCGTACAATTCTGTATTTCATATGCTACTGTTTCTCTCCCTGTTTTTCCTTACGGTACAATGTATCTTTACAGACAATACCATGTTCCCTGTTTTCTTGCAATTCCCATGGCCAGCTGTCTGTTTGGCGCCGTTGTCTCCGCACGTTTTGCCAGCCACTGCGAAATCCCATAACTACTTTTAAACCTTTCCTGTTGCTCCTCATTACTGCAATTCTTTTTCAAATGTCTTTACAGTATCTGCCCGTAAAGCCTGTGTAAACCATCTTGTCAGCACCTGTATATCCTGCTCCTCATTGATTCTTTTTTGAAGTGCTGCATCCACGTCACCCTTCATCTGTAAAATTTCCAGAATTCCCTGCACTTTTCCACGGGCTTCTCCATGGGCCACGCCATCTTCAAACGCTTCTTCTCTCTGCACCTCGATATCCATTTCATAATCGTACTCTGCCTGTAACATATTGATTACCTCACTTCCGTTTTTCCGAAGATACTCTGCCAAAATATCTTTCCCGATACACTCCTCAATAGCATGTTTATAAGCTTCCGTCTTACAAACACAGCTCCTGCCTGCTTCCATACCCATCCTTCTTAAAATCCGAATTCAGAAAATCAATCCGCTCCGGTACTACTTTGATCAGATACATTGTCTGCGGAAGCTTTTTCAGTGCTTCTATAGGAATCTTTTTAAAGGCAGCTGCAGCTATATATTCCTCTGAAAACGGTTCAATGATATCGGCTTCTCCCTGTACCTGCATACCTTTCAGTTTTCTAAAACCGGCATAGCCGTCGAAAATCGCCAGGCACACCTGCTTATTCTTTTCCAGGCCGATAAATTTTTCTCCGCCTTCAGAAAACATCCAGAACGCCCCATCGTGATAGCTGTATTCGATCGGTGTGTTACGGATCTGGCTGCCAGAACCTGTGGCCAAGGCACAGATATTATTTTTACAGATATATTCCCCGATCGCTGCTTTCAGCTTCTCATCCGGCATTTTTATCGCCGCAGCGTCGACTGGTTTCCAGTGTTCGATTGCTTTCACATAGTCTTCGTGTTCCATAGAAATCCCTCTTTTCTGCCATTTCTGTTTCTTTTTGCTCTTTCTATTTTAACACGTTTTCTCTGTTTCTCACACCCGTTCTTCCGGCCCGCCAAACACCAGATGGTACGGATTGCGATCCTCATCCAGCTGTCTGAATGCCTCTTCCTTTTCCTTCTGTATATCTACATCCACCTGATCCTTTAACCGCACTTCATAGCGCCTGATATTCTCATAGTCAAACGTCTTTGCAAAATTTAATTTGTAAATATAGTAGTAAATATAATCAAACCGCAAAAGCGTTTTATACAAAAGTCTGTCCGCATCACTCAATGTATTTCCCACAAGATAGTCAGCTGTCCCCAGCCGTCTGTCAACAGCTTCAAATACATCCCGTATCTGCCAGGCCCATCTGTCCAGATCTGTCTGGAATGTTGCCTTTGCCGCTTTTGCGATGGGTTCCAGCAGATCTTTTTCCAGATATTGCAGCTCTGTCTCTACAATTTTGTGCTGGTACAGCGCCCGGTATTCTTTCTGATATAGAAATTTTTCTGTATGCTTTGACAACGCTTCCCGGCCCGTCGGCTTCAGCAACTCCCGCTCATCCGGTCCCACACCCAGCAGGCCATACACATTGCCAAGCTTTGCCCGCATATGCGGAGACAACTGATAATGCAGCTTGATATCTTCCAGTTTTGTATATTCATAAAAAGCTTCTGTCTGATACAAATCCCTTGTGTAGCCCCAAAGATTGGGATAATCTTCCAGACGCTTTTTATTTACGCCAAATACCAGATGATAATTTACATGAAAACGAATCAGTGCCACATACAGGTGAATATCACTTAACGTAATAAAATCGCCATGCAAAAAGCGTCTGGTCGCCAGATGTTCTTCCAGCTCGTCCAGTATCTTAAAATAGGATGCATATCCTTCATCGTAAGCTTCCTGTGATCTCGCAAATCCACAGCTGTACGCATTCACACCTTTCAGATACTCACTCGTGCTGTCGATCTCAGACCGCAGATCTTCCGGATACAGATCCGGTGCATTTTCTTTATGATACGCTTTCCAGTCGGTGATCAGATATTTCGGTATCTCCCATGCTTCATTCTGCACAACTTTTCCCGTCGCAATATCTACGATCGCCGGTACTGTTGACCTGCCGGTAAATTCCGGGTCGCCTTTCAGATAGGCATCATCCAGATAATGAATCTTTAACACAGGATCCACTTCTCCCAGATCTTTGGAAAATACCCAGCCTCTGGGGTCTCGCAGCACGCCACATTCCCCGACACTGATCACTCTGTCCAGCCCCAAAAGTCGAAGGGTGAGAACCGCCTTGTTCGAATGCGGGCATCCGGCCATCCAGATCAAACGGTATCTGTCCGGTTCAACTGGCAGATCTTTGCCAAACTTTTTCTGAAAGACAAACTTTCTCTCATCCACTTTTCCGGTCTTTTTATTAATCTGGTGTTTAAATGTTGCTTCAAATAACGATACATTCTGAAATGGTACGATATAAGACATATGGTTTCCTCCTTATCCCGGTCTTGCACTCTGGCGAATCTTTTTCTTTAGAATACGCATATTCTACCATGCCAAAAGGCAGCCCGTATAATATCGGAATCCTAGCACCCGTTATAGTTTTCAGATATTTTTCATACACTCCTCAATGGTATGTTTATAAACTTCCATATCTCTCCTGTTTTTAAAATTTTCCACTGCACTCTATTGCTTTTGCAAAACCATCCACCGTATTGCTTCTCAATGCCAGTGTAAACCAGTTCGCTAATGTATCTATATTATTTTCTTCGCAAATTTTCTGTTTAAGCACCGGCTGTACCTTACCTTTCATCCATAAAATTTCTAAAATACACTGCGTCTTTTCCTCTATTTTGCCACGAGTTTTTCCACAAACTTTGCCTTCTTCGAAAGCTTCTTCTCTCTGCACCTCAATATCCATTTCATAATCATATTCTGCCTGTAACATATTGATCACCTCACTCCCATTTTCTCAGAGATACTTTGCCAGAATATCTTTCTCAATACATTCCTGAATCGCAGATTTATATGGCTCTGTATCCCCGGCTTCCTGATACTTCCGAATCGTATCTATAAATATACTGTACTGTCGCATCACATCGCATTTTTCCAGCAGCGGATGCCTGGCTTTTGTATTAATATTGATTACCTTCACCGCCAACTCCAGCATCGGATCGTCTGGCTGCAGCAGATAGGCATCCGATAATTTCAACACCTTCTCTTTCTTCATAGCTGCTTTTCCATTGTAGAAAGTATAAAACTCCGGCACCGGAAGTTTCACAAGCCCTCGTTTATATCTGTCCTTTATCGGCACTACCTGTTCAAAGATCCTGCCGATATACAAAAGATCCCTGAGTGGCATATTATTGTTGATTGTAGACTGATGTTCACACAGCACGATTACCTTTCCGTTGATTCCAAATGAAATATCATTTTTAAAATTCAGGTATACCGTATTATTTACCCTAACCTTGTTCACCACCGTATCATCCGGTAATTTCACGTCGTGCAGGGCATTGTACAAAGCAATTTCATTTTGCCTCGCTGTCTCATGCTCACAAAACAGATCCAGCAGCACACTGTTTTTTACCTCCCGATTTTCCTTTGGCTTATATGGATTTTCAAATTCCGGCATAACATCCTGCTGTTCATTCATCCATGTCGTTGTCATAAACGTCCCCTTTCCCGCAAGATACACCAAGGACGAATTGATACCCTTTCATCAATTTGTTCACAGAAACATATGCCCCATTTCCCTTCGCATATCCATGCTTTCCTTATTTTTTTGTTTTCTCGTTGAAATCTTCTGCCGAATGACAGTACATAGAAATAAAAGATGTGATATCTTTGCTATACCTTTATAATATCAGAAATTTATCATATGTCAACACTCAATATTCTATTTTTCTAATCTTTATTATTTACAATATACCACTTTAAATAATTACGATCTAAAATTTTTAATCGCTATTTCAGGAAAAAATCATCGATATCTTGTGTATTCTTTAAAATTTCATTTTCATTCACTCCTACCGATAATGCAAGCTGAATTGAATTCATATAACACTCTCTAAAATCTTCTACAAACGCATTTTCAATACATACGTTAAACTGCTCTACCTGTTTTTGAAGTTCATTTAAAAACGCTGTATATTTTTCTTCCAGTTTTTTATCCAATTGATACTGATTTTCGATATACGCATTGACAATTTCCTGTTCTTTCCTGTAAAGAATCATTCTTCCATATTCAAAAGTATATATTGATAATGCTTGTGCCCATTCTGCCAATTCTCTGCTTCCCGATAAGAATACCGTAGAAGCAATTAATTTAATCATTGCCTCTAAGCTGATCCAAAGACACTCTTCTGTATAAACCACTTCAGAAATTTCATTATTTAAAAACATTTCAGATTTTCTATGAAGTTCATCTGCTAATCCTCTGATAGCATTAATAACATCTGCCGGGACAATATTCTGTATTATTTCTACGGAATTCAAAATATATTGTTCATATAATCCAAATACAAACATTGAATACCTTCGATCATCTGCAACAATAGCATAATTACAGGCCACCTGTGCAATATCTTTCCAGTCATCTTGATTTAACTCGGAAATGTTCTTTCCTTCAGCTAATTTTTTCAATGTTGCAAAGACGATACCAGTAATAGCCTTTAGACTCGTCATGCCCAGCTCATCTTTCTTTTTATAAATTGCACCGACTTGTTCCCGTATATTTTCCAATGTATCCACTGCACTCTGGAGTTGCACACCAGCCGGGGTTTTAATCAGCTGATCAATTGCCAGATTTTTCACATAAGCCTCCAACTCAATTTGCATCATTCTTCTCCGATCGTTCTTTCGAACATTGCAGCCATTGTTTTAGTATTATTAACGACAGCACCTAATAAATATTTCTGGTCTGTGGAAAGAGACAAATAATCTGTACCAAAAAACGGAAGCGTTTTTAACAGCATTTGATTAAGGCTATTACGGATTATTTTCGTTTCATCAAGAAGTGCTTCAATTTTTGCATCCATCTCCTTAATCTGTTCCGTATTATCTTTGATGGCCTGAATTTCTTGATTTTTTTGCTTATTTAATTTTGCTTTTTTACTCGTAAAAATCAAAATGGATGACAGGAGAGTTGCCCCGGCAATTGTCCAACCAACCGGTCCTGCCAGTGCTAAAAATGCCTGTCCGGTTATCATGCCTCCACCGCCAGCTGTCACCGCACCGCCACCCAACCAGGCTAATGCAGCGTTTGTAGCTGCTGCACCAGATAATGTTGAAATTGCGGCGCCTGTCGAGGCAGTTCCAAATGTTGTTGCAATCCACATTGCTGCCGTTGGTGCCATAAATGCAACTGATGCACCGGCTGCAAGACCTGCACCGGCACCTGTAGCTGCCTTTCTTGCTTCCTGAAGTTCCTTATTTGCAAATTCACAGGAATCTGTAAATTTTTTTCTGTCAGACGCAATCTCTTCAAAATCAGCATCAAAAGTTTTAGGCCGATTGGCAATACTATTTATCAGATTTTCAACAAACGAAACCGTATCGACTGCTCTGCAACGTTCAATATAGAGCTGTACACCTTTGTCATTCATAAGTGTATAGGCATCGTTGTACTCTGTAATAGAACTCTGAAGCATTCGATCTAATTCACCAAGTTTTTCCATCAAATCTTCTTTTGCAGACATCGCCGTGTCTTTCACTTCAATTGCTTTTGATTTCATTACATCTGTTGCTTCTACTGTCTTTTCTTTTATAGATTCCATATCAATAGAAGCCACAGCCTTTTGAGCCGTTGATTTTATATTGCTAAAGAACTTTTTGTCAGCCATATGTAATGCTCTCCTATCCAGACTTTCAGTTAATCCTCCTGTTCTTCACTCTGTGTCACCGTAGATGATTCCTGTGTTGTCTCTGCAGTATCTGCGGAATCCACATAGATCCATTTGATTTTATATTCTTTGCCAACTGCATCCCCAATATTATTCACATAATCTTCCAAAAGTTTCTGTGCTCTTTGCTGTGCATTTGCCAGCAGGGTCGTATCCTTACTTGCAGCTTCTATCATTTTACTCTGGGCTTCACTAAACGCCTCCTTTTCCTGTTCTGCGCCTATCTTTGCGGAGTCTTTTGCTACAATATAAGAATCTTTTGTCAGTGTAGTCTCATCTACCTTTCCACTCAGAACCTTTGCCGGTGGTATAGATATAGTAACTACATCATTGTCGATTTCCATATTAACCTGCGATACATCCACTCCTACCGTAACTACACCTGCATATTCGATCCAGAATTTCATGTCTTTTTTCCACCATAACATTCCTTCTGCATCTTCCTTTGTATATTTCGCAACATTGTGATAATAACAATCCATTGTGGCCAACTCGCAGATTGCTTTCATCTGGGATGTCTGAGGCGACATCTCTTTTTGTGTATTCTCTTTTTTTCCACATGCAGTACACAGCAAACATACAGCCAGCATAACGCTTATTTTTGTAATCTTTTTCATATTCTCTTCCTCTTACTTAACCTCTAATGTATATTCTTCGTCCAATTGCTCAATAAATGGTTTAACAAGTGCTTCAATAACATTTCTTGCATTTTGCTGGGCAAGTGTGTAGATAGCCTGTGTATTTTTGCTTTCTTCCGTTACATCTTCAATACATTCTTTATAAGCCGTCTCAGATATCGTAGATGTATCTGCTTTTTTATTTTCAAATATATAATCCAGCGAAGCGATATCTACATTTATATCATTAATTTGCACATTTGGAAGAGTCACAGTAACTATCTTTTGTTCATTATCAACAGTTACCTCTACCTTTTCAAAATCAATACCAGCCTTTACCTTTGCTTCATAATAAACGTAATAATCCACATTTTCCGGTTTTTCTTCATTCATAACCTTAGCTATTCCATTATAGGTAGCTTCAAAAGTAGACAATTCACTCACATTAATAATCTTTTCCAATGTCGTTTTGGTAATAATTTCTGGTTCTCTATCCTGCTTTAATCGTCCGCATAATCCTAATATCACCGTCACAATTACGCAAATAACAAGTATACCAACTACGAGTTTCACTATATTCTTGCTTGCTTTCACCATTGTACCTTCCCTCTTTATCTTTTGTTGTAAAAACCTGCTTTTATCATATCGCTGTACCTGACGTGCAGTCAACTATCTTGCACAATTTCTCCCATTTTCTTACTTTCGCGAAATTTACATTTCCTCTAATGGAAGCCGCTCTGCTGTCTATCCGATGCATGTTCACTATTGACTGCACGTAACGTGCAATTTTAGGCTATCAGAGAGGTAAATGGATGAATGCAATGACACTACGGGAAATATGTACAACAACAGGTGTTTCCAGAAGAGCTGTCCAGGGCTACGAGGCAATTGGCCTCGTCAAAGCCACCGGTAAAAATATTTACGGACATTTGCTCTATGATGAAAATGCTAAAAACAGAATCAAAAAGATACGATTATTTCAGGATATGGGCTTCTCCCTCAAAGAGATCAAAAAAATCATAGATGCTCCAGCACCTGTTCTTAAAGAGGCCCTTGAATGTAAGCAACAGCAACTTGAAAAAGAACTTACAGATAAACAGCAATTACTGCATATCATTACGAATATGATTCAACAGCTTTAACTAATACATCTGACAGCATGCGCGCTTCCATATACCCGACCTTAAATGACATTACTTATTCACTCAAAAACCAAGGGGGACGTTTCCGTCCCCCCCTTGTCTTATAAACACAGTTCCTGCCTGCTTCCATACCCATCCTTCTTAAAATCCGAATTCAGAAAATCAATCCGCTCCGGTACTACTTTGATCAGATACATTGTCTGCGGAAGCTTTTTCAGTGCTTCTATAGGAATCTTTTTAAAGGCAGCTGCAGCTATATATTCCTCTGAAAACGGTTCAATGATATCGGCTTCTCCCTGTACCTGCATACCTTTCAGTTTTCTAAAACCGGCATAGCCGTCGAAAATCGCCAGGCACACCTGCTTATTCTTTTCCAGGCCGATAAATTTTTCTCCGCCTTCAGAAAACATCCAGAACGCCCCATCGTGATAGCTGTATTCGATCGGTGTGTTACGGATCTGGCTGCCGGAACCTGTGGCCAGGGCACAGATATTATTTTTACAGATATATTCCTCGATTGCTGCTTTCAGCTTCTCATCCGGCATTTTTACCGCCGCAGCGTCGACTGGTTTCCAGTGTTCGATTGCTTTCACATAGTCTTCATGTTCCATAGAAATCCCTCTTTTCTGTCATTTCGGTTCCTTTTTGTTCTTCCGGCCAATATCGGAATCCTGGCATCCGTTATAGTTTTCAGAAGCGTACTTCACAGATACCACTCCGGCCGTCTGGTCCCCAGATAGGGCACTCTGTCTCTCCATTCCTCTGCTTCCCGCAGGTCGATCTCACAGGTCAGAAGCTGCTCCCTGTCATCGGCTTTAACCAGCACATCCCCGCTTGGATGCACCACCAAGGATTCTCCCGCAAACACCATGGCATCTTCGGTCCCCACCCGGTTACACATGGCAATAAACACCTGATTCTGCATGGCCTGCACACGGATTTCCCAGGCAAACATCTCCATCGGCTCCGCTTTCGTATTGGCTGTCGGGATCAGGATCAGATCAGCGCCTTTCAGCACACAGGTCCGGATACTTTCCGGCAGATGCCGGTCATAACAGATCACGATACCGATTTTTCCAAACGGCGTATCAAACACCTTAAACCCATCATCCGACGGCGTATAATAGTCCTGCTCATAAAACTGCTTCGCCTGGGCAATATGTACCATCTTTGCCATATCCGCCACCTGTCCGTCCGGCGTGATCCAAAGTGATGTGTCGTACCGCTGCTTTTCTATCTCCAGATACACATTTGGCGACAAATAATAGCCATACCGTTTCGCCATCTCCGCCAGTCTTGCGATTTCCACAGCATCCTTTTGCAGACAATATCTGTCCACATCCCGCTTCTCATACTGGGGAAAAAACGGCGATAACTGTATTTCCGGGAAAAATAAAAGGTCACTCCCTGCTGCAGCTTCACAAAAACGCAATGAGGTTTCCAGATTTTGCTGTATACTGTCCGTCATGGACATCTGTGCCAATGCTATCTTCATTTCCAATCTCCTCGTATAATATCTTTTAGATACATAAATACATGTATCTTGGTTAATAAGT
>CAVCMG010000020.1:0-50757 GCA_963603285.1 Ruminococcus bromii | reverse complement strand
CTAGCCAACACGTTTCATGACGCATTGGTGTCTTTCGCAGAAAGACGGGTTATAACGATGGAATATGTAACTCTGAACAATGGAATCAAGATGCCGAAGCTGGGCTATAGCGTATACCAGACACCTGCTGAAGATACAAAACGCTGTGTGCTGGATGCCATCGAGGTTGGTTATCGCAGCATCGATACGGCACAGGCTTATTTTAATGAAGAGGGTGTCGGTGAGGCTCTGGCCGCATCCGGACTGCCCCGTGAAGAATTTTTCCTGACTACAAAGGTATGGATCACCAATGCCGGATATGAAAAGGCAAAGGCTTCCATCGAGGAATCCATGCGCAAGCTGCGTACGGACTATCTGGATCTGTTGTTAATCCACCAGCCGTTTGGCGATTATTACGGTACCTACCGTGCGATGGAGGAGCTGTATAAGGAAGGTAAGCTGCGTGCCATCGGTGTGTCGAACTTTGGCCCGGACCGTTATCTGGATATCCAGCATTTTGCTGAGATCAAACCGGCGGTCAACCAGATTGAGACTCATGTATTCCTGCAGCAGAAGGTAGCCCACGAATATCTGAAGAAATATAGCTGCCAGATTGAATCCTGGGGACCGTTTGCCGAGGGTAGAAAGGATATGTTTACCAACCCGGTTTTGACAAAGATTGGTGAAAAATACGGCAAGACGGCAGCCCAGACAGCACTTCGCTTTCTGTTGCAAAGTGACGTTGTTCTGATTCCGAAGTCTGTACATAAGGACAGAATGCAGCAGAACTTTGATGTCTTTGATTTCACACTGAATGAAGAAGAGATGAAAGCTATTGAGGCCCTTGACGGCGGCGAGAGCCTATTTTTCTCCCATTATGATCCGAAGACAGTGGAGTGGTTTATGTCTATTCTGTAAAACGAGTTAAACTGAAAAATGAGAAACGGCAGAAAAGCTATAGCAGGAAGTTTTTCTGCCGTTTTTACATATAGATGAAATACATCTGGGGGAATCGCTATATTCAAAATGTACTGGCTGGGGTTTCAGATGCTCTGGCTATGGAAAACAGGAGATATGGAAGTAAAAACATATTGAAGACAGGGGACAGTATGCGTTAAACTATATGGCAGGAAGCAGAGAATACGAAGATATCAATCTGTACAATACATTTCAGGAGGGACAACAGATGACGATAGAAGAACGTGCAGCCAAAGCTGCAGAATTAAAAGCAATGGGAGCCTGTAACTGTGCCCAGGCGGTACTGACCGTGTTTGCGGATCAGCTTCCATTAGATGAGGATACGTTAATGAAGCTTGGCGGTGGCTTTGCCGCCGGCATGGGATGTATGGAAGCTACCTGTGGTGCGCTGGTCGGTGCAGTCGATGTGGCAGCACTTCTTCCAGGAGACAAGGGCACACCCCGCACAGGCCGGGCACTTCTGACTGAGTTTCAGAATATGTGCGGCGCAACGATCTGCAAAGAGCTCAAAGGTGTGGAGACCGGTAAAATGCTCTGTCCCTGCCCGGAATGTGTCAGAAACGCCGTGCTGGCACTGGGAAAAGTGCTGGATATGGAATAAAGAATGCAGATATAGAACGAAAAAACGGTGGCATCTCATGGTGGAAGATGTCACCGTTTCCTTTTGGGGGAAGTCAAAGATTAAATTCTTTATAGAGACTCTGGCGATAGTTTTCGTCCGAAAGAGCTTTTTTCAGATCCTCCATGCGCCCTGCATCAAGAAGAAGTTTCATAAGTGCATTATGGCGAAGTTCACCCTGCTCTCTGCCCTGCTCTCTACCTTGCACCACTCCAGCTTCAAAATATCCGATAACCTGAGAATTATGGTCACTGAGTGCTTTCTGTCTGGCTTCATATTCCAGACGTTTGCGTTCATCGGCACTGAGCTTTTTGAGAACATCATATGCATCACTGATGTATGTATCTTTGTCAGCCATTTTTTCAAAATCATCCTTTCTGGTTGCGGCGAAGAAACGCAGCCATGTGATAAGCAACGGTTCATCTGGCTCTTCCGGAGGCAGTATTTTCAATTCAAAAATATGAATTTCAAAAAGGTCTGTATATTTCTTGTGCGTATCCACATCGCAAAAAGCAATTTCATGATGACATCTGGTATCATCAGGAAAATGTGTAAAGTTCAGAAGACTGACATGTATGCATTTCTTTAAATGTTGATAGCTGTCGCCCTCTTTGAATTGATCTGTATACATTTTGCTGAGATAAAAAAGAATTCTTTTTTCCCAGAAAGCAAAGGGGACAACCTGCATTTCAATATCTATCTGGGAGTCGTCTGCCATACGGATACGGACATCCAGAATACCATATTTACTGTCGGCGGTTTCTTTGCTGAGAATCGTAGGCATCAGTTCTGTGCTCTGAATAGAGTCTGGGGTGCAGTGAAGTAATGCAGCTACGAACCCTTTTCGCACGTTGGGATAACTTAAGAGTTCTTTAAAACAGAAATCTACAGTCGGAGACATCAGAAAGTTATCTGTTGTCTGTGCGGAAGATGATGCTTTTGTTGCTTTGTTTACGGGCATAGTGTTCTCCTTTCTTCGTTATAGAAAAAACGGGAAGGAAAACAATCTGCTATACATGCGAACATTGTAGCACAAGTCAGAATAAACGAAAAGACAGCTTTTATTCCCGAACTTCTATAAAGTTGTGTGTCATAATCGGGAATATTGCTCGATAATGAGCTCCGAAAATGAGATGTGAAATAAAGATAATTGAAAAATACTAGGTAAATAGTATGAAAGTATATTACCATATAGAAAGTGAAAAAGCAATAGTGATAGTAAAAGATATATAATAAAATTAAATAATAGAGAGAAAAATGGTTCCGTATGGCAGAAAATACTGCAAACGGAACCCATGGCTTTTTATTCTGCTAGCTGTTTCCGAAACAACGTTCTAAAGATCAGCCGTACCAGCGGACCGATGAAGAATACCTGCAGACACAGAGCTACCGGGAAGCAAAGAAAAGCCAGCTGGATCCAGTTGGTGAACCAGCCGTTTGTTCCGTTATGTACCAGTGTGGCAAACAGTGTGATCACCGGGGATAAAGGATGGGAATCTGGTTTTACCAGATTCCCATGACATGCTGCATAAAAAGACTGATCAGGGTAATGCCGATCCAGCAGCAGGCACCAAGAAGTATTGGTTTTCCGCCGGAACGGATCAGTTTTGGCAGGTTGCTGTTCAGACCGATGGCAGCCATGGCCATGACGATCAGGAATTTGGACAGTTCTTTTAACGGAGCAAAGAGGCTGGCATCGGCTCCCAGCATGATGCATACGGTTGTAAAGACAGAGGCCAGAATAAAGTAGAGAATAAACAGTGGGAAAGCCCGTCGCAGACTGAAGGTTTTACCAGAGCTTTTTTCTGCATCTGCATGTCTGGCATGGAGCCAGGAAAGAACCAGGGTAATGGGGATGATCGCCAGCGTACGGGTCAGTTTTACTGTAACGGCTGTATTCAGCGTATTGTTTCCCAGCTGCCACATACTGTCCCAGGTGGAGGCGGCAGCAGTGACAGAAGAGGTGTCATTGATGGCCGTTCCGGCAAAGACACCGAAAGCATTGCCGGACGTTGTGTCAAATCCCAGAGCTTTTCCGAGAAGTGGAAAGCCGATGGCCGCCAGCACATTGAAGAAAAAGATAACGGAGATTGCCTGTGCGACTTCCGTATCGTCAGCATCAATGACAGGGGCTGTAGCGGCAATAGCTGAACCACCGCAGATGGAGGAACCGACACCGACAAGCGTGGCTGTATTGGTCGGAATGTGAAGCCAGCGGTGCAACAGCCAGGCAATCAGAAGGGATGTGCTGATCGTGCAGATAATGATGGGGAAAGACTGCTTTCCGTTTTACAGGATCACACCGAGATCCATGCCAAAACCGAGAAGTACGACGGCCGCCTGGAGAATATATTTGGATGTCCATTTGATACCTGCTTCGGCGGTATTTTTTTGTTTCCAGAAAAGGGTAAGGACCATGCCAATCAGGAGCGCGATCACAGGACCGCCAATGATGAAAAAGTGCTGCAACGGGAGATTGCGGAGACCCAAAATGGGGTAGAGACTTTATCCATGGGTGTCACGATGACGGTGGGAGAATATGCGATTGTGCACAAACTTGCCGTTTTTTTGAAAAAGCATCCGTCACTCAATTTACATGTGCGGTATGGAAATACAGAACAGCTGCTGAAACTTCTGGATGAAGGAAAGATCGATTTTGCGTTGGTTGAGGGGAATTACCGGAAAGAAGGATATGAACACAGCACATACAGTACGGAAAGCTATATCGGTGTATGCGCAGCCAACCACATCTTCCAGACGAAAAGTCTGCAGAACATGCGTGATCTGTTGCAGGAACGCCTGCTGGTGCGGGAAAAAGGATCCGGGACACGAAATATTCTGGAACAGAATCTGCAGGTGCGCGGGCTTTCTATAAGAGAGTTTAAGCATTATGTCGAAGTTGAAAATATGCATACGATCATCGAATTGCTAAAACAGGACTGCGGAATTTCCTTTATGTATAAAATAGCCGTGGAGAAAGAACTGGAAGAGGGGGGGAAAGGAAATTGTATTGCAGGATTTCTGCATGCAGCATGATTTCGATTTTATCTGGGAAAAAGGGAGCATCTATACGGAGCGTTATGCTGCGATCGGTGAAGAATTAAAGCATATGTAACAGGTAAGGCAGAAATGCACAACCAGAGAATCCATGGTTAAGTGGGAGGTTTGCTTACTATCATTTTTCATAGTATTGACAAAATCTGTGCATGGTGCTAATATGATTTTATTGGCATATGCCAATAAAAGGGAGGCGAAGAACAATGCCAAAATGCAGACAGAGACGAATATGCCGGGAGCCGGCTTACACGGTATTTCAGAATGAAGAGGGCAGTGAGGAAGATATATGGCTGAGTGCTGACGAGTATGAAGCGATACGCCTGATCGACAGAGAGGGACTTTCTCAGTCAGCCTGTGCAGAGCGGATGAATGTTGCGAGAACGACGGCACAGCTGATCTATAATTCTGCGCGAAAGAAGATTGCAGACAGCATTGTTCTGGGAAAGGCACTGCGGATCGGCGGTGGAAATTATACCGTATGTGACGGTAGCTTACGTTGCACGGATTGTTACCGTAATGTGCCTGTGAAGCAAGTATGCGAAAGCAAAGGAGACAGTATCATGAGAATTGCAGTAACGTATGAAGATGGCAAGGTATTTCAGCATTTTGGAAAAACCGCACAGTTTAAGATCTATGATGTGGAAGGACAGCAGATAAAAAACAGCCAGGTTGTAGATACAGACGGTGTCGGACATGGTGCCCTGGCCGGATTCCTTTCCGCAAATCAGGTGGACACGCTGATCTGTGGCGGTATCGGTGGAGGAGCAAAGAATGCACTCACGGAGGCAAAGATCACATTTTGCGCAGGAGCTTCAGGAAATACTGACAAAGCGGTAGAGTCCTATCTGAAAGGTGAGCTGGTGTCTGCGGATGTAACCTGTCACCACCATGAACACGAGGAAGGTCATTCCTGTGGGGAACATGGCTGTGGGAAACATTGAAAAGACAGAAAAAGTTAAACTGTACAGACAATACAAAATGGCGGGAGAGAACAAAAAATCTCCCGCCATTTTCCTTAGATAAAGTTTGCTGACACATGTCCCAGCAGATCTGACAGAAGCTTGGTAGCCGGTAAAAGCTCCGCAGCCAGTTTCTTTTCTTCCTCCGGTGTCATGGAACGCCCACTTAAAGAAATGGCACCAATTGGCTGTTTGTGACTGCCGAGGACAACGGAACCGATACAGAAGACATTGTATTCATTTTCTTCCATATCCAAAGCATACTGCCGCTGGCGTACAGCAGCCAGATCTTTTAACAGATCCTGTACATCGGTGATGGTGTTGTCGGTCAGCTTCTGCACGTCGAAGTTATTCCATTTCTGTAAAAGCTCTGCATTTGTATAGGCAGCCAGAATCGCCTTGCCTGCGCTGGTAGCGTAGAGCGGGGAACGACGGCCTACATTGGTATAAATCGAAAAGGATGGCGATTTCTGTCCGATACTCTGGATACATACGAGATGATCCCCGTCTTCTACAGAATACTGGGCAATCCGTCCGGTCTTGTCGTTCAGATCCGCCAGCACGGTATTGATCAGCGACATCTTGTCAAATACCTGGATAGAATTGGAGCCGATCTCGTAGAGCTTTAAGGTCAGGTAATATTTTCCCTGCTGTTCATCTTTCTTTAAATAACCGTCTTCAATTAATGTATAGATCAGTCGGTGTAGAGAAGCCTTGTTGACACCAACGATCTGGTGCAGCTCATTTAGGCTGAGTGCGCCCTTTTCGGATATGGATTCCAGGATCTGGAATGCACGGTCTACGGTCTGGATGGATTTTGTTGTCGTTTCTTCGTTCATGTTGCACCTTTTCCTATGACTATATTTTCTGTTCTTAGTTCATGATAACTGTGTTTTAAGAAAATGGCAAGCGGTTTCAGAGAAAAAACAACCAAAATAGGATGTGAAAAATTGGTTATATTTATGACAAAAAACACTTGAAAATTATCGTTAAATATAATAAATTTAAAATGCAAATTGAAAAAGTGAAACGCAATATAAAAATATGAAAAAAAAAAAAAAAAAAATGGCTGCTAAGAAGAAAGCAATCACAGACACAAGTCTCTGCAAGGGATGCAGACTTTGTGTGGGTGCCTGTCCAAAACAGGCGATCGAACCACTGACAGAGTTAAATAAAAAAGGCTACGAGATCATCCGGGTAAACGAAGATCTCTGCATCGGCTGTGGTATGTGCTATACCATGTGTCCGGACTACGTATTTACGATTGTGAAGGAGGCATAAGAAATGAAAGACAATTTTGCGTTAATGAAAGGTAATGAAGCTATCGCAGAATCCGCTTTACGTGCAGGATGCCGTTTTTATGCCGGATATCCGATCACACCGCAGAGTGAGATTCTTGAGTACATGTCCGCCAATATGGCAGACAGAGGCGGCACATTCATCCAGGGCGAGAGCGAGATCGCCAGTATGAGTATGCTGTGGGGTGCAGCAGCCTGTGGAGAAAGAGTTATGACGTCTTCCTCCGGTCCGGGATACGATCTGAAACAGGAGGGAATGTCCTACATGTCTTCCTACCAGTTACCGGCCGTTGTTGTGGATGTACAGCGTTACGGCCTTGGCGACGGTGAGATCACAGAGGGCCAGGATGGTTACTGGATCGCAACCAGAGGCAGCGGTCACGGTGATTCCAGACAGCTGGTATTCGCACCGGCTTCCGTACAGGAATGTGCAGACCTGACCTATCTTGCCTTTGATCTGGCAGAGAAATACAGAACGATCTCCATTATTTTAAGCGATGGCGGTATCAGCCAGATGATCGAAAAGGTTGTGCTTCCGGAAGCCAAAGAGCATGACAATACAAAATTTGACTGGGCGATCAAAGGCCACAAGGCTGTGGATGAGCCGAAAGTCAAAGTGACAAACCTTGACCGTTCCATGCCGTATGACGAGTACGACAAGATGACCAGAAATAAATTCAAAGAGATGCACGACAACGAGCAGAGATGGGAAGAATTCCAGATCGAGGACGCTGAGATGGTACTGGTAGCCATCGGTATTTCCTCCCGTGTATGTAAATCCGCTGTACGTGAGGCCCGTGCCGCAGGTGTGAAGCTCGGACTGCTCCGCCCGATCACCGTATGGCCGTTCCCGGAAAAAGGATTCGCCAGACTGCCGGAGAGCTGCAAGGCACTGGCTACTGTAGAAATGAGCCTTTCCGCCCAGATGGCACAGGATGTGCTTCTGGCATCCAAACATAAACTGCCGGTATATTCCCTGCTGACCAGCAAATATGTACCGACACCGCAGCAGATCGTAGACTATTGCAAGAGTGTTCTTGCCGGCAATGAAGAAGAACTGGAGGTTTATTAATATGGAAATCGTTAAGACTAAACCGCAAATGATCAATCAGCAGGTAGGCTGGTGCGGTGGCTGTGGCCATGGTATCATCCAGAGACTGATCGCAGAATCCTGTGAAGAGATGGGACTCGTTGAAGATACAGTACAGGTGGTGGATATTGCCTGTGCATACTGGTCCATCGATACCTTAAACTGTGACGGTATCGCAGGACCGCACGGACGTGTGGCTGCCGTAGCTACCGGCATCAAGAAAGTACGTCCGGATTCCAACGTCTATGTACATGCCGGTGACGGATGTTGTTACGTTATCGGTTTCTCAGAGACATGCTACGCCGCACAGAGAAACGTGCCGATCACCATGATTGTTGTCAACAACGGTATTTTCGGTATGACCGGTGGACAGATGAACCTGGCAACCACACTGGTGGGGGACAAGACGGTCAGCAGTAAAAACGGTCGTGACGCTAATATCGCCGGTGAGCCGTTTGACTTCTTAAACATCATCAAGAATTATCCGATCGCATACGCTGCCCGCGGTGCGCTGTATGATCCGAAGCATATCGAAGCCACAAAGAAAATGATCAAAAAAGGTTTTGAGTACCAGAAAGAGAAAAAAGGCTTCTCCATTATCGAGATTTTATCTCCCTGTCCGACCAACTGGAAACTGTCTCCGGTGGACGCCATGAAGAAGATCCGTGAAGAAAATGAAAAGGTATTCCCAGTGAAGGAATACGTGGATATCGAGAAAGGAGGCATTCTATAATGGCTGATATTATGTTTGCTGGTATTGGTGGCCAGGGTGTACTGACTGCCGGAAAGATTTTAATGAAGATTGCAGCTGCCAATGGTAAGAATGTATGCTGGACAAGTGAATATTCCGCTGAGATGCGTGGCGGCAGCGCCCTTTGCCGTGTTGTTGTATCCGACGAAGATATCGGAACACCGTATCCGCAGGTGCTGGATATTCTCTGCTGTATGACAGAGGGTACATATGACCAGTACATCGACAGTGTAAAGGACGGTGGTACGGTCATCATCAACAAATCTCTGTTCGGTGAGAGAACCTACCCGGACAATGTCAATGTATACGGTGTGGACGCTATGGGTATCGCTCTCGAGGCAAATCCGCGCGGTGCCAATATTGCAGTGCTCGGTGCCATGATTAAAGCGACAGAGCTTCTGAAAGCCGAGGAATTTGAGACAACACTGGAAAAATATTATGAGAAAAAAGGCCCGGGCAATGTCAAATGCTTCAAGCTGGGCTACGAGCGTGCTGAAAAAATGTGATCATGCGAGGTAAAAAGATGAAACTGGATAAATTATTAAAACCAAAGACCGTTGCCATCATCGGTGCAAACGACAAGCCGGGATTTGGCGGGGATACGACCAGAAATTATCTGAAATTTTCCAAAAATCTGGATAATCTGTATCTGATCCATCCGAAAAAAGAAGAATTATTCGGACACAAAGTCTATAAGTCCATCTTAGAGTGCCCGACAGATGTAGATCTGGCCATTATCTGCACCTCCCAGAAGACGGTGATTCCGCTTCTGGAGGAGTGTGCACAGAAGCATGTTGGCGGAGCTGTTGTTTTCGCCAGCGGTTACAGTGAAGTTGGTCCTGCAGGCAAAGTCCTGCAGGAGGAACTGATCGCCAAAGCCAATGAGCTTGGTATTGCAATCATGGGTCCAAACTGTGCCGGTTTTGCCAACTTTATCGATGGTATCTTTGCCTTTGCATTCCTGGTAGAAGAGCGTGACCGCCGTGGCAATATCGGTATGGTGTCCCAGAGTGGTCAGGTCGTACTGGGTGGTCTGGACAGCCGTACCATGGGATTTTCCCATGTCATTTCTTCCGGTAACTCCTGCAATGTAAAGGTTGAGGACTATCTGGATTTCCTTGTTGATGACGAAGATACAAAGGTCGTAGCCGCCTATATGGAGGGCGTGACCAAACCGGCACAGCTGATCGAGACATTCCGCAAGGCGGCCCTGAAAAAGAAACCGATCGTTATCTTAAAGACCGGCCGTTCCCAGAAGTCCCAGGAGCTGGCTGCTTCCCATACCGGTTCCCTGTCCGGTGCGGACAAGGTGCTGCGTGCGATCTTCAAACGCTACGGTATCATCGAAGCACACGATCTGGAAGATCTGATGGGACTGGCTACCGCTTTTTCCTGGCTGGCTAAGCTGCCGAAGGGCAAACGCTGCGTCTTCATGTGCGTATCCGGCGGTGAAGCCGGTGTTATGGCGGATCTGACCGAGGATTACGGCATTGAACTGGCAGAGTACAAGCCGGAGACAAAGGCATATCTGCAGTCTCTGGTTCCGGATTACGGTTCGGTCAATAATCCGTTTGATATGACCGCAGGTATCGGTTACAATACGCCGGTTATGGTAGATGCCATCAAGGCGATTTCCAAAGATGAAAATGTAGACTGTATCTGCGTGGCGTATACAATCACGCCGCAGGTATGGGACGATACGATCACCCATATGGTAGAGGCCGTGGAGGAAGCCCGAAAGGATCCGGATGTCAAGCCGCTGATCTGGATTCCGTATATTGAACATACCCGTGACAAGGACAGTGCGGACAGACTGCGCAAAGCAGGTGCACCGCTGATGCCGACCGGTGTGTATGGTGTCGATGGCCTGAGAAAAATTCTCGACTTTGCAACATTCGAATACGAGGATGGTACGATCGCACTGCCGGAAGCTGCACATACAGGGGCTAAAGGCTTAAGCGAGTACGACAGTCTCTGTTATCTGAAAGAGCATGGCGTGCAGATACCGCCGCAGGCTGTGGCTGCAACGAAGGAAGAAGCCGTGGAAGCCGCTAAGACACTGGGCTATCCGCTGTCTGTAAAGATCCACTCCGAGGATATCCAGCACAAGTCCGATGTGGGCGGTGTTATGCTGAATATCAAAGATGAGAAAGAGCTGGAAGCTGCTTTTGATACCGTCATGGATAACTGCAGAAAGAATGCACCGCAGGCAAAGCTGCTGGGCGTTCTGTTAAAACCGATGTTAAAGACTGGTGCAGAGATGATCATCGGTGTCAGCAACGATAAGAACTTTGGCCCGAGCGTCATGATCGGTATGGGCGGTGTGTTCGTAGAGCTTTTCAAAGACGTACAGCTGGCTCCGGCTCCGCTGTCCAAAACGCAGGCCGTGAAGATGATCGAAAATCTGAAGGCATTCCCGCTTCTGAATGGCTACAGAGGAAAGCCGGTATATGACAAGGATGCTCTGGCAGATCTTTTAGTATCCATCAGTCAGATGGCTGCCATGGGTAAGGACGAGATCAAGGAGCTGGATATCAACCCGGTATTTGTTACCGAAGAGGGCGTGTCCATCGCTGATGCTCTGCTGATCAAGTACGAGGAATAAGGATGGAGAAAGAAAAATATGCAGAATAAACCATGGAGAAACGATGCGATCGCTATTGCAAAGATCGTGATCGGCTCTGTCCTTTATGCACTTTCTGTCGTGTGGTTTATCGACCCGGTACATATCATACCGGGTTCGATCACCGGCATCGGTGTTGTGATCAAGGCTGTTCTGGGCTTCCCCATTGGACAGTTGAATTTTATCATCAACGTGCCGCTGGTGATCATCGGTACAATCGTTCTGGGCAAGAGACTGCTGATCTATACGGGTCTGACGGTGTTTCTGACCTCCGTCCTGATGGATAAGCTGGCTTTTATACAGCCGTTTACGAACGATGTGATGCTGGCTTCCATTTTTGGCGGTGTGATCATGGGCGTTGGTCTGGGACTGATCTTGGACGGCGGTGGGACAACCGGCGGAACGACACTGGTTGGCCGTCTGATTTCAAAAAAATATCCCCATGTGCCAATGGGCGATATCCTGATGGTGGGTGATTTTATCATCATTATGGCAGGTTCCTTTGTTTTGCGGGACTGGGATCTGTTACTGTATTCTCTGATCGATCTGTACGTTTGCGTCGTCGTGATCAATGTGACGATGTATGGCTTTAAGAAACAGAGCCTGTCGATTATCCATACGGCAGATAATACCGCACTTCTGGCACAGATCAAAGAGCAGAAACTGGCAAAAGTGCTGCATTCGGATGAGGACAGTGTCATTACGCTCTGCCGTAAGGGTGACGTCAGCAAGATCCAGCATCTCGCACAGACGCTGGACGGGGAGGCCTCCTGTACTTCCTATGAAGCGGACTATACCTACGGAGATCTGTATAAGGGACTGAAATAGAAAAAGAATATAGGACATAAAAGGAAAGCATTTGATAGAAAAGGTGACTTTCCTTTTTGGTTGCCGTACATATGAAAATACTGCGGTGGATCATTTTTATGTATTTCAGTGAAGAACAGATGGAACATGCAGCCAGAACAGACTTGCCCTGGAATTGTATTTGTTGGCGTAATAGTTATATTATAAACTCGTTAAAATGCTGATTTGGTAAAAGTGCATAGTTTAAAAAGGCTACATTTTACTATAGGTGTCTTTAAAATTGTATTTGCTGTCTACAAGTGTATATTAAAAAAGTGAAAAAAGAGACATAATAAACTTGTAAAAAATGAAACGCAAATACAAATAATGAAAAGATAAAGAAAGGAATTTGCCAGTATGGAGATGAGAGGTATCAAACTCAGCATGTTCACGCCGGAAGATATGGCCAGAGTCCATGAATATTCCTGCGACCTGTTAAAGAAAAACGGTATTAACATCAACAATGAACGTGCACTGAAAGTATTTAAAGAACATGGATTTAAAGTAGACGGAAGCCAGATTTACATGACGGAGCAGCAGATTCAGGCAGCTCTGGACACGATCCCGTCCCATTTCGTTTTCGAAGCCATCGATCCGAAAAAGAGTGTGGATCTGGGAAGTGGAGAATACTGTACCTGTACACCGATCGGCCCGATCAATATCCGCACCCTGGACAGAGGTCTGGAATCCGGTACCTTACAGTCCTGCACAGAGCTGACCAAGATCTATCAGGCCAGCGATGTGATCAAGATCAACACAAACAATGGTGTAGAGGCCAACGATATTCCGGTAGAAAACAGACATCTGGAAGTTATGCGTATGGTCTTAAATCACACAGACAAGCCGATCTATACCCGTCTGTTTGACTATGACCAGATGCATCAGGCCATGGACATGATGGAGATCGTTACCGGCGAGAAACTGGAAAAAGGCGGAAAGCACTGGTTTGCTCCGGGTTCCTGCCCGTCCTTAAGCCCGATGGCCTACAGCCGCGAGGTTGCTGATTCGATCGTAGCCCTGGCTGAAAGAGGACAGATCGTAACACTGGGTTCTGCTACTACGACAGGTGTTACCGGCCCGATTCAGATCTTTGCAACGATCGTTATGCAGAATGCCGAGCAGCTGGCCGGTATGGTTCTGACCCAGCTGATCAATCCGGGCAATCCGGTCGGATACGGTGTAGCCGCATGTCCGGCCAATATGAAAGGTGCAAAATACTGCTGTGGTTCTCCGGGACGTGTCGGCTTACAGATCGGTTCCATCGAGATGGGCAAGCAGTTCTACCATATGCCTGTGCGTACAGAGCCGTACACCACAGAAAGCTCCCTGCCGGATATCCAGTGCGGTATCGAGGCATACGAGGGTACGATGTGCAACATCCTGTCCGGTGGTGACTACCATCTGGGCGAAATCGGCACACTGGATTCCCTGATGACAACTTCCTATGAGAAGACCATCATCGATGAGGAGATTACCAGCCGTCTGCTGTACATCAAAGAGGGTATCGACGTATCCGAAGAAGCAGCCGCTGTAGAAACTATCTGTGACGTGGGAAGTGGCGGAAACTTCCTCTGCGAGGAAGATACCATCGATCTGATGCACGATGCATGGTATCCGAAGTACACCGACTGGAACAGAGATATCGAAGCCATCGGTGAGGACTATACCTATGTTCTGAAAAAAGCAAACGCTGAGTGGAAGCGCCGTCTGGCTGAAGCTCCGGAAACCCTTCTGGACAAAGAAGTAGCCAAAGCCATCGACGAGTATGTAGAAGCTCACAAAAAATAAGACATGTAACCTTTATGAGGAGGTAGTACATATGAAACTCGAAGAATTAGTAAGCAATCAGGCTTCCCCGGCCCTCGGGCCGTATTGCCATGGAAGAAAATGCGGCAATATGATCATCACATCCGGACAGATTCCGCTGACAAAAGACGGAACCTATGTATATGAAGTCAAAGAAGCCACAAAGCTGGTCTTAAGCAATCTGGTCAGCATCGTGGAAGCCGGTGGTGGAAGCAAAGAGACCGTTGCCAGAGTCAATGTCTACTTAAAAGACTGGAATGACTTTGCGGCCATGAACGAAGCGTATGCAGAATTTTTTGGTAACTACAAGCCGACCAGAGCTTGCGTGCAGGTGGCCGCCCTTGCCGGGGATGTGCCGCTGGAAGCGGACATGATCGCTTTTGGTGATTAAAATTACAACGTACTGTGAATGAATAGGTGCTGTGGCTTACTGCTGTCCATACAGTAAGCCGCAGGACAAAAACTCCATGATATAAGCCGGTGAGGATAAGGATAAGGCCGGCCGTATTAACCAATGATGAAAAGCAGCTGCCTGCCACAGATGCTTTTTATACTCAACGATGCAAAAGTAGCTGCCAGTGGCAGAATGTTTTGCATGAAGCACTCCATGATATAGGAAGACGGATACTGCGGGAGCGTAACCACCCACAGTATCCGGAACACAATGTTTGATTAGTACAGATGCTTGCGTCTGTGTTAATAGATAAACCCCTTTCCAACAATATGTTAAACAAAAAATGTCGTAAAATCATCTTCACTCGTGGTTTTGCGGCATTTTTTGCCAAAAGGGGAGAAAAAGGAGGCTGCCATGTCATCAGAGAAAAAAACGCAGCGAAATGAAATGCTGCTTCTCTTAGCTGCCAGTGTAATGTATGCCGTATCCTCTTCAATCATTGCCAATATCAATATCGTGCCGGGCAGCACGCTGGGGATTGCGGAGATTCTGTATAAGTTATTGCATTTTCCGGTGGGAACAGTGAATGTGCTGATCAATATTCCCATTATCATCATCTGTGTGCGACGCTTTGGAAAAAAAGTACTGATTTATACCGTCTTTGTACTGGCCTCATCGGCTGTACTGATGAATCTGATGGTTCCGTATGCGCCGGTGCTGACAGGGTATGCAAAGATGGCCATAATAGTTGTGGGAGGTGCATTAAACGGTCTAGCCTGCGGCCTGATCATGCGTGCCGGAGGCAGCGTGGGCGGCTCTACAGCGGTTGTACGTGTGGTGAAATCCCATGTTCAGAGACTGAACGTCATGCTGCCGATGTTTCTGTCAGATGCTGTGATCTTTATTATCGGAATGGGCGTATTGCATGACATGTCCGCATTGTTCTATTCGATTGCATTTTCCATATCCGCAGCGGTTTGCGTGGATATCGGCTATACCTTTGGACGGGACAAAGTAGATGTGGTGGAGGAGAAATAGCATCTGCGTATGGAAAAAAGATATGCTGTAAATGTAAAAGAAAAATGAAAATAAACAGGTCAATATACTTATAAATATAATAATATTGTGCTATAATTTGCCATGGCGTGTCGATATAATGCATGTATCCGGATAAAAAATTTCGTAAGATATTGGGGGAACAAGGCATTATGAATATGTATAAATGGATTGACACACAGATTTATCAGGACAAAAAGAAACCGTTTCCGTTACTTTCCTATCCGTCCGTACAGATGCTGTATGTGACAGTCAAAGAGCTGGTCAATGACAGCACGCTGCAGGCTTTGGGTATGAAAATGGTGGCAGATGCGTACGATATGCCGGCGTCAACGGCCTATATGGATCTGTCTGTGGAAGCGGAGGCGTTTGGCTCCCGGACATCCTATGCGACAGATGAAGTCCCGACGATTCTGGGAAAAATCATCGAGGACGAAGAGGACGCTGATGCATTGGAGATTCCGGAGATTGGCGCAGGGCGTACCGGCGTATGTATTGATGGCGTGAAAAAAGCGTTGAAACTGATCACGGACAGACCGGTATTTGCCGGTTGTACAGGTCCTTTTTCACTGGCCGGGCGTCTGATGGATATTAATGAGATCATGGCTCTTTGCTATGAGGATCCGGAGCTTGTGCATAAAGTTCTGAGAAAAGCTACGGATTTTCTGATTACCTATGTAAAGGCCTATAAAGAGGCAGGAGCGCATGGTGTGATCATGGCAGAACCGCTGGCCGGTATCCTGTCACCACAGCTGATTCAGGAATTTTCCACAGAGTACGTAAGAGAAATCGTAGATGCTGTGCAGGATCAGAGTTTTATCGTGATCTATCATAACTGCGGAACCAATGCGGTGCTTCTGATTGATTCGATTCTGGCGACGGGTTGCCGTGTGTTCCACTTCGGTGATTCCATCAATATGGCGGAGATGATGCCGCATATTCCGGCAGACTGCATCGCCATGGGAAATATCAGTCCCTCGAAGCTGTTCTTTAACGGTACACCGGAAAAGATGCGGATTGAGACTACGAGACTTCTGGAAGCCACGAAGCAGTATCCAAACTTCCTGATCTCTTCAGGCTGTGATATTCCGCCGTTGACAGATATGGATAATATTGCTTCGTTCTTTACAACGATTGATAAATTTTATTATAAGCAGCATCTGCTGGATCTGCTGATCTGAGAAAGCTGAAGTTTATAACGGGAAAAAGCTGGCATCCGTAGAAAATGCGGTTGGCGGCTTTTTTCGGACAACAGGGGATGGACAGGTATGGAAGAATATATACTGCAACAGGCCAAAAAATATCGAAATCATTTGAAACGACTTTTTTATACGGATTGTACGGTGATGGACTGCTCAGAGCCGTTTTCCTGTCTGCAGCAGGTAGAACAGCCCATATTCTGTAAATGCTGTGAAAATATCCGGGAAAATGGATGTTGCAGTATGCGCACATTCCAGAATAACTGTGCAGAATCTTACCGCTGGAGTAATACCTGTATTTCCCTGTGTCCGATGGGCATGGTGCTGATGAGCTCGTGTCTGACAGAGAAGAGTGGCGAATTTTGCGGGGGACTGACCATAGGGCCTTTGTGTATGGGAAATATGGAAGATATTCTTCTGGATATACCAACAGGGGAACTCAGGGATATGGCGATGCAGATGCCGCTGTTTACGTCAGCAGAGGTGCAGAGCCTGTCAGAGATTCTGGAGGCTGTGACCGGTTATATTACGGGCAGTACGAACGGTAAAGCCAGCGGATATTTCCTGAAACAGGAGGAGATGCTGAATGCACTGTTTACGGAAAATATAAAAAAAGAAGCAGAGACGGATTATTATATTTATCCGATAGCCCAGGAACGCAAGCTGCGTTCTGCTGTACAGAATCAGGATTCTGAAGAGGCAAAAAATATTCTGAACCAGATTCTGGCCTATATGTATCAGATCAATCATTATCATCTGGAACAGATCCGACCCAGAATCCTGGAACTGATGATCGTGCTGTCCAGAACAGCCATGGATACGGGAGCAGATATGGAGACTATTGATCTGTTGACTAGAGACATTGCCGGACGGATCGAACGTTTTCAGAATATCGAAGATCTGACGGCATGGGTGGCGGCTTTATTGCAGAATTTTATGGCGGCGACATTTACAAAGAAAGATACGCCACATGCGGAGTCTATCTACAAGATTACCCGCTACATACAGAACAATTACAGGCAGAAGATCGAGTTACAGGATATTGCGGATTATCTGCATATGACAAGATCGTATTTGTGCCGCTTCTTCAAAAAGGAAACGGGAGAAACCATCATAAACTATACGAACCGTGTCAGAATCAATAACAGCAAGCTGTTGCTGGCAGACACAAAAGTGCCATTAGCTGAGGTTGCGCTTTTATGCGGTTTTGAAGACCAGAGTTATTTTACCAAGGTATTCAGAGGCTTCGTAGGTGTGACACCGCTGAAGTACAGGGAGAATCGGGTAACTGTGCGGGGCTAAAAGAGAGAAAAGCAGAAACATACGGCTTAATGCTGCGCATTTCTGCTTCTTTTACTTTGAAAATATAAAAATTAAAGCTGAAATTCTTCAAACAGCTTCTTTCGATAGTTTTCGTCTGAAAGAACTTTTTTCAGATCATCCATACGTCCAGCATCAAGAAGAAGTTTTATAAGTGAATTATAGCGAAGTTCGCCCTGCATTCGACCTTGTTCTTCACCCAATGCTTTGCCCTGTTCTACTCCGGCCTCAAAATATCCGATAACCTGAGAGTTATGGTCAAGAAGCGCTTTCTGTCTGGCTTCATATTCCAGCCGTTTGCGTTCATCGGCACTAAGCTTTTTGAGAATATCATATGCATCACTGATATATGTATCTTTGTCAGCCATTTTTTCAAAATCATCCTTTCTGGTTGCGGCGAAGAAACGCAGCCATGTGATAAGCAACGGTTCATCCGGTTCTTTCGGAGGCAGTTTTTTTAATTCGAGAATATGAATTTCGAAAAGGTCTGTATATTTTTTATGTGTATGCATATCGCAGAATGCTATTTCATGATGACATTCTGTATCATCAGGAAAATGCGTAAAGTTCAGAATGCTGACATGCATACATTTTTTCAGACCCTGATATCCATCTCCTTCTTTAACCTGATCCGTATACATTTTGCTGAGATAGAAGAGAATCCGCTTTTCCCAGAAGGCAAAGGGAACAACCTGCATTTCAAGGTCTATCTGTGTACCGTTTGCCATACGGATACGGACATTCAGAATGCCATATTTACTGTCGGCGGTTTCTTTGCTGAGAATCGTAGGTATTAGTTCTGTGCTCTGAATCGAATCCGGATCGCAGTGAAGCAATGCAGCTACAAATCCTTTTCGCACATGAGGATAGCTCAGGAGCTCTTTAAAACAGAAATCTACAGTCGGAGACATCAGAAAGTTATCTGTTGTCTGTGTGGAAGATGATGCTTTTGTT
The DNA here is from genome assembly GCA_963603285.1 of Ruminococcus bromii. GTDB lineage: Bacteria > Bacillota > Clostridia > Lachnospirales > Lachnospiraceae > UBA11957. Next base: position 31,828 of record CAVCMG010000020.1, on the reverse strand, counting down.
GCTTTGTTTACGGGCATTGTGTTCTCCTTTCTTCGTTATAGAAAAACGGGAAAGAAGAGCATCGGTTACATATACGGACATTGTAACACAGGTCAGAATAAACGAAAAGACAGCTTTTGTTCCCGGTTTTTCTATAAAATTGTGCATCATTGTCGGGAATATTGCCGAAATACTGGCTCCGAGAATGAGAAGTGAATAGTTATGTTGAAATGACAACTATGTAATTAGTGTGGTTGCATATTAGCATAAAGGTATGGGAAATGCAATAGAAAAATATATATTTACGAAAAAATAAAAATACATATTTATAAAATACCGCATGATGAGCCAAAGTGCACATCATGCGGTATTTTTCATCATCACACTTTGCTACGCTGAAATAAGTATGATTTTGGTGTATAGGGAACATGAAAATCAGTAGCTGATGGAATTACTGTCCGTTCGCAGGGTTATACGTCTGGAAATTATTCCTGTATTCCTTCGGTGAATATCCATACTGTTCCCGGAAAACTTTGATGAAGTAGCTTGTCCCGCCAAAGCCGCAGGAGACGCTGATATCTGTGACCGAGTGATTCGTGTTGACCAGATAGTAACAGGCTTTCTGCAGGCGGATCTGCTGGAGATATTCAAAAGGCGTGGTGTGCAGCTGTTGCTTGAAGGTACGGTTACATTCCCTTTTGCTGCACAGTCCGGCTTCGGCAATCTGATCCAGTGTGATCTTTTCAATGTAATGTTCGTTTATATAGGTGATCATCGCTTTGATGCGTGTAGATGACATTTTGCCGATCAGATTAGTGCGGTAATTCTGACTGACCTGATCGAACACTCCCCAGAGATTGCACAGATTCTGGACAATGCAGAGTTCATAATATTTGGGCTTTGTCTCATACAGGTCATACAGCGCCAGGATCATCTGCAGGATCGGTACATGCTTCGGATTATCCGGATCCAGATGAAAAATATCAAAGTCAGAATTATCAATGATCGGACGTACATAGCGGTTCATGACATCACTCTGCAGACCACCGCCGAGAAGACTGGGGTTAAACAGCAGATAGATGAAAGAACTCGGCTTTTCATCCGGATATTTCAGCATATGCAGGATATTGGAGTTGATGAAAGCCCCGTGTCCTGCTTTAAAAATGTAGGAGCCGTTGGGCAGCGTGTAGTTGATCTGTCCTTCTACGACATAGAAAAACTGCACGGTCGGATGCCAGTGCCAGGGATAGGAATCCATGGGATAGGAAGAACGCATGGATTTTTCTGCATAAAAGGGAAAGCCTGGGGAGCCGACCGTATTAAATTCTTCCAGAGTGGTTTCGTTGATATTAAAAATGTGTTCCGGATTATGATACATGAAAATAACCTCCGCTTTATCTGCATGTGTGTCAGGACAGGAATCCGTCATCGGATGTCTGAAAAAAGTGTAGCATGTAAGGCGGAAAATGTCCATAGTATTGCATGTAAAATTGTATTTTCTGTCGTAATAGTTGCATTATACGAAAAATAATAATAAAGGAATCTGGACAAGTAGAATGGCGATAAAATTGCAAAATATGGCATTTTAGTTGTAAAACCGTCCATATCGTAATGAAAATTGGTCATATTGTCTATATTTTGCCATAAATCATTTCACCTGCATGTCGTTTTAATTGTATTAGCTGGCGGTGGAATGGTATCAAAAAGACAATGTATGAGCGATAATACAATCAGTACATGTACAGTGAAATGAATGGATAAAAAGTGAAACGCATACATGAAAAATAAATGCGATTTGCAAGAAAGTAAAAACTTATACAAAAGACAGGGGGAAAGAAAAGTTATGCAAATGCTTGGTATTTTACTGGCACTGGCTATACTCTGTTACGGATGTTTTAAAGGCTTATCTACACTGTGGATGGCTCCCATCTGTGCAGTTTTAGTAGCTGCGATCAGTGGTCTGGATGTCTTTACATCGTTTACACAGACATATATGGGCGGCTTCGCAGATTTTACAGAAGGCTACCTGATGATCTTCATGCTGGGTGCAATCTTTGGTAAGCTTATGGAAGTTACCGGAGCAGCCCATGCCATCGGATCCGTTGTTATTAAACTCGTAGGTAAAAAGAGAGCTGTTCTGGCCGTGATCATTGCCTGTGCGATCATGACATATGGTGGCATCTCACTTTTCATCGTTATGTTTGTTATCTATCCGATCGCAGCAGCAGCTTTCCGGGATGCAGATATCCCGAGATGCCTGTTTCCGGGAGCGTATGCTGTAGGATGTTATACTTTTACAATGACGGCTCTGCCGGGGTCACCGCAGATCCAGAATCTGATTCCGATGCAGTATTTCGGAACAACGGCAATGGCTGCTCCGGTACTTGGCATTATAGCTTCTGTATTACTTCTGGGTATCGGCATCGTATGGATGACCTACAGAGAAAGATCTCTGAAAAAGAAAGGACTTGGCTGGACAGAGAATCCGAATGCACCGATGGATGCAGAGACAGAAAAAGTAACTATGCATCCGGTGATCGCATTCCTGCCGCTTTTGACCGTTGTTATTGTATTAAATGCATTAAAACAGGATGCGGTTGTGGCTCTGGCTGCCGGTGTAATTGTAGCGATCCTGTGTGGTATAAAGAATGTAAAACTGCCACAGTACATCAAAGCCTTTAATTCCGGTGCGGTAGAATCTCTGGAAATTTCACTGATCACTTCAGCAGTTGTTGGTTTTGGTTCTGTCGTAAAGACTGTACCGGCCTTTAACAATCTGGCAGATGCCGTATTTAAACTGCCGATCAGTCCGCTTTTGGTTATCTTTATTTCTATCAATATTCTGGCAGGTATCTGTGGTTCCGCTTCCGGTGGTATGAGTATTGCGCTGTCTGCACTGAGTGATAAGTTTATCGCTTTGTCAGAGAGTACCGGTATTCCGCTTCCTGTCTTCCACAGAATCGTATCCCTGTCCTCCGGTGGTCTGGACACACTGCCGCCGGGAGCAGCAGCACTGCTCAGATACTGCGGATGCAGTTTTAAGGAAAGTTATATTGATGTCTTCGTGACAAGTCTTCTGGCGCCGATGGCAGTCTCACTGATCTGTATTCTGCTGGCTTCGCTGGGGTTGACCTTCTGATGGAGATAAAAAAGACAAAACCATTAGAATTTATTTCCGAACTTTAAAAAGTTATATATAATAAAATTTAAAAGAAAGAAGGGAACAAAAATGGCAATTAAAAGAATGTTTGATGCTGTAGAATTTCACGAGGGAGAACCGATGCGTGTCATCACCAGTGGTGTACCGTCCATTCCGGGACAGACCGTATATGACAAGTGTCAGTGGCTCAAGGAACATGATGATCAAATTCGTCTGATGATGCTTCGTGAGCCGAGAGGAATACCTGCAACCTGTGCCAACCTGCTGGTTAACACCAACAGAGAGGACTGTGAAGCTGGTTATATCATTATGGAACAGATTGAGTATCCAATGATGTCCGGTGGTAATACGATCGCTGTGGCAACTGTACTTTTGGAGACAGGTATCATTCCGATGACAAAAGAGATCATGGAATTTAATTTGGAAGCACCTGCCGGTGTGATCCACATCAAAGCCCAGTGCGATCTGCAGAAAAAGAAATGTGTCAAGGTTGAGTTTGAAAACGTGCCGGCATTTGCCGTATATATCGACAAAGAGATTGATGTACCGCATATCGGTAAGGTAAAAGTAGATATCGCCTGGGGTGGTATGTTCTACTGCCTGATCGATTCTACACAGTTTAAGGATTATGGTCCGAACGGTCTGGAATTGAAACCGGAAAATGGTAAAGATATCTCCAAGCTGTCCTCGCTGATCACAACAGCAGCGATCGAGCAGTGTCCGGTAGAACATCCGGATTATCCGGGTGTAGGTATCACACTGTCCGTTATGCACCAGCCGCCGGTAACACCGGGAACCTATATGCGTACATCCAACTGGTATGCGACAGGAGAGGTAGATTTTGATGATCCGCAGACCTGGACAGGTGCTCTGGATCGTGGTGTATGTGGTACGGGCTGCTGTGCGCTGATGGCTGTTGAACATGCAAAAGGCAACTTAAAAGTGGGCGATCCGTTTGTCAACGAGGGTCTGCTGGGTATCCAGTTTGACTGCCATATCACAGAGGAAATCGATGACTTCTATGGCCACAAGGCGATCAAACCGGCTGTAGCAGGTGGTGGATGGATTTACGGTTACAGCAAATGGGTGCTGGACGAGGACGATCCGTTCCCGAACGGCTTTACCATCGGTGATATCTGGTAAAAGCGGAGGAAAGAGCTATGGGAAATTTCTGGAAAAAAGTCGATAAGACCGAATTTGTCGTACCGGCTGTCCTGACCCTGATCGTTCTGATCATCGGTGTTGTGGCGCCAGAGGCCTTCGGGAAGATTATCGACGTACTGTTTAACTTTGTAACAAATGACCTTGGATGGTTCTATGATCTGGGTATCTTCGCTTTGCTGGTGTTCTGTCTGTGGGCAGGATTTGGCAAAGTGGGAAAGATTCGTCTGGGTGGTAAGGATGCCAAACCGACGATCAGTATGCTTTCATGGATCGCTATCACCTTTACTTCCGGTATGGCGCTGGGCGTTGTATTCTATGGCGTTGGTGAAGGTCTGATGAACTACTGCAACTTTCCGGCTTTTGCGGGTATTGAATCCATGACACCTGCAGCAGCAGAAAACGCTCTGGCCTATGTATTCTTCCACTGGGGCTTCCATCCGTACGCCATCTACTGTGGCGCTGGTCTTGGCTTTGCCTTTGTATACTGGAACGCTAAGAGACCGTTCGCTCTGTCCTCCGGACTGTTCCCGCTCCTTGGTGAAAAAGGAGAGAAGGGACTGCCGGGCAAGATCGTCAACTGGCTGTGTATGTACATCATGGTAGCAACTCTTGGTGTAAACGTAGGTATGGCAACATTGCAGATCGATGCAGGTTTGCGGTATGCAACAGGGATGGATATACCACAGAGTATTGTGGCTCCGATTATTATTACGGTCATTGCCATTATCGGTATCGTCTGTGCATCCTCTGGCGTACATAAAGCTATTAAATATGTATCAACGGCAAATATGGTTGTTTTCATCGTGCTGGTAGGCTGGGCTTTCGTTTTCGGTGGTACAGAGTTCACCATTAACAATATGGTGACATCCATCGGATCCTATTTAAAGATCCTTGTTCCGTATTCGTTCTATCTGGAACCGGCATTTAAGACGGGCTGGGTAGGCAGCTGGACATTGTTTTACTGGGCCTGGTGGCTGACAGTAGCGCCGCTGACAGGATTATTCCTGATGAAGCTGGCAAAGGGCCGCACAATCCGTGAATTTGTCCTTGTCAATATGTTTATCCCGATCGGTTTCATTGTGATCTGGTTCGGTACATTCGGTTCATCCGCTATCTTCCAGCAGATGAACGGCGCAGGTATCTGGGAATCTATCCAGAAGTTTGGATTTCCGGTGGCACTGTTTGCCTACTTAAAGAATCTGCCACTGGCAGAGATCATGACGGTATTTGGTTTTGCAGCAATCTTCATGTCGTTCATTACGCAGAATGAGTCCATGGTTTACACGATGGCCGGTATGACAGCCGCTGACCGTTCTGAGAACGAGATCGGCGAGCAGAAATCCCCGGTATTCCTGAAAGTATTCTGGGGTGCAGCGATTGCACTGATGGGTTACATCCTGTTACTGTCCGGTGGTCTGGATTCCGTACAGCATTCCGTACTGGTGCTCGGTATCCCGGTACTGATCATCCTGCTGATCAATGCGGTAAGCTTCATCAAAGCGACCACACAGCGTGAGAAGTATGATCTGACACTGACAGAAGAGCAGAAAGCAATGCTCAGAAAAGAAAAAGAGCTGGAGGGCTAAAGCCTTTTAGAAAGTATAAACAGAGCGTGGTACAGATGCTGCGCTCTGTTTTCTTATATGCCGGGCAACCATAAGAAACACGCTCCGCGAGTTTCTCATGGTTATCGCAGCAGTCGCCAAGGTCTCGTGCAAGCACGGACTTTGGCTCGTTGCTCGCATAATAAAAAACACCCAGATGCAAGTCTGAGTGTTTTGTGTATCTTATGGTTTATGATTTAGTATTCTGTCTTATTATGTACCAGCGTACGTTCCGATGCTGTGTCCTTAGCCTGTGCATATACGAGATACCAAGCACCGATGGCGATGATCAGTCCGGCACCGACATCCAGTGCGGAGTGCTGTTTGACAAACAGGGTCGAAATACTGATCAGTATACCGGAAAGGATGAAGAAAACCTTCCAGCCGATCGCTTTCAATCTCTTACAGTGCAGTCCGGCAAAGGTAACGGCCAGAGAGCCGACGACATGGAGTGACGGACATACATCTGTCGGGGTGTCAAACTGATAAAAATGTGCCATGATCTGTGTCAGGATATTGTCATGGGCAAAGGTCGTCGGACGTAAATTCTGGTAGGTAGGGAACAGATAAAACATGATCAGTCCGGCCGAGTAGGTCAGGATGATAAAACGCATCATATAGGTGAATTCTTCACCGTCTTTAAAGAACAGATAAATATGCATGCCGATCATATAGACAAACCAGAACAGGTAAGGAATCACAAAATATTCGCAGAAGGGAATCACGTCATCCAGTCCACAATGCATCTGATAATAGGTGGCATGTATATTGCCTCGCTCCGCCAGCAGAAATAACAGTCCGAAAACCGGCCAGTATAAAAGCATACGCCAATGTGGATATTTTTGCAGGAAACTTTTCACGTGACGCATAAGCGAACCTCCTTTTCTCAAAAATCTTTCTCTTCAGATAATGTCTGTATATCCTATGCAGAAGCAGCACGGGATTTTTCTTTACAGGTGGAATTATAATACGTTTTTTGAAAAAATCAATCCACTTTAAAGAATCCTAATAAATTATTAAGAAGTTTTTACAGAATAGCATATTTTTTGCATCCAGGCCTTGTGGTTTAGGTATTTTGCCAGAATGGTAAATACGCAAAAAGCAGCATATATGAAAGATTTTACGGCAAATACTCGTAAAAAAGACAGGATTGCTTTCGCTTGAAAAACAATCCTGTCTGTAACAATTCTGTATTTATTTTGCTCTCTTTGCTTCCAACTCTTCGCAGTATGTACCTTTGACATCGCTCCAGTTTTCTTCTGCGTAAGCGATCAGCTTCTGACCCTGCTCCAGGCTCATCTCCGGGAACATCAGATACATACTGTGGGAACCGTATTTCTTAACCAGACGGTCACAGTTCTTGATCCAGTCTTCGAATTCGCCGGTGTACACCTTGATCCACAGGGATTTGCCTGCTGCGATAGCTTTATCGTAGATAACATCCCAGTCTTCCAGAGTACCGTCCGGGCCGGCATCACCACTTGTCCACTGCAGGGCATCGATACCGTCGATCTCCATCAGGGCATCCATATGACGGATACACTCTTTACCATCCAGATGGTACAGTACGTTGTCAGCATGCTTTGCCTGCTCGATCAGGGACGGCTGGATGAACTCACGGAAGGTATCCGGTCCGATCATAGCGGAAGAGTCACACTGCAGCTTGACAGTCTTGCCTGGGCCCCATACCTGGAATACGGTGTAGGAGTTGCCGCCTTCGTCGTCCTTTACGATATCGTAGAAACGGTTGTAGTATTCATAGTACAGGTTGGTTACCTGATTTACACGCTCATGGATGGTTTCTTCCTCATCCATCAGATCGTACATGATCTCCTGTGCACCACGCATGGAGGCCAGAGTATCAATGTTCTCCATCAGGTCCGGCATATCTACATAGAAATCATCACCGGCCAGCTTTTTACACTCTTTGGCCAGCTCGATGTGTTTTTTGAACCATTTGTTGTCCGGGTCAAATTTGAAATCCGGTACATCATCCCAGTCCTCGTAGCACGGGATGAACCAGATGGTATCCTCGTTGAAACCGATATCACAGCCAAGGTATGCGGCTAAGGAACCCGGTCCGAAGTCGATGTTTAAGTTCGGGTAGCTCTCGCCAAGGAATTCATGATGCTCGCAGAAGTAACGGTAGCGGGCAACCATACGCTCTGCGTTCTGGTATTTATCTTCCATGTCTTTCCAGAGAAGCTCCTTCGGAAGATTATAGTAACGGCCCTGGCAGATCTGCTCTTTGTAGCTGTCCGTAGCCGGTGTGCCATCGAAGTACTGCTCAATATCCGGTTTACGGCAGATGACATGCATCAGCGGACGTCCGGTGTTGCAGTGTTTCCAGTAGTTTGTCCATTTCTCTTTGCATTTTGCCCAGTCTTTTTTATAGCGGCTGTTCTCAAGATTCATGATCGTAACCCTCCAATGAAAATGTGTTCATGCGGTATCTGCCGCAGTGGCGCAGCAGATGTATTTGTACTTTGTTTTGCTGTGTTTATGATACGAAAAAAAGCAGGGATTTTCTTCTGAAAATTCTGCTTTTTTGTGTATTATTTTCCGCTTTTTATGTGACAGGGCCATGCCGGATCTGGCGGTATTATTTCCCTTCCGTGGCATTGGGCGTCGTGCCGGTATGCTTTTTGTACATACGGTAAAAGTTGGACATGTTGCGGAAACCGCAGGCCATGGCGATGTCGATAACGCTCTTGTCACTGTTTTTTAAAAGCTCTTGCGCCTTTTTGATGCGAAGAACGCTTAAGTAGTCGCTGAAGGTCTGACCGGTCACCTTTTTAAAATACTGTGAAAAGTAGTTGGGACTCATAAAGGCCATCTCCGCGGCCTCTGCAAGGGTCAGACGTTCGGTATAATGCTGGTTGATATAATCAAAGACACTGGAAAGACGCTTCATTTCCAGAGCTTTTCTGGACAGCAGACGATCCGGCTTCTGGCTGTTCTGGGAATGACGGATCAGAAGAGTCAGGATCTTTAAAATATTGGCTTTGATCATCAGCTGGTAGCCGACCGTGTGGATCTCGTCCTCTTCGGAGATATCTAAAAGCAGCTGGTGGATGTCTTTGGTTACCTGTTCACAGGCGGGCAGGACGTTTTTAAAATTCGTACCCCGTTCCAGAAATGGCTCCAGATAATCGTAGTCGAGCAGGGCGAAGCCGTTGGCGATCAGCTCTGGCTGGAACATCATAACGATCAGCGTCAGTGGCTGTAAAACCTCCCAGCCGTGCGGCTCAATATTATTAAAAAGGATGATGTCCCCATCGGATACGACATAGGTATCGCCGTTGACAAAGTACCGGGCCTGTCCGCTGACGATATAGGTGATCTCAAAGCAGGAATGCCAGTGGTAATGATCCGGACGGTTATCCTCGGGCAGAAGCGTCCGGTGTTCCAGCTTGAACGGAAAGGCCGGGGACAGGGTGATTTCTGATTTTGTGATGATCATGCTTCTTCTCCTGTACTGTCCGTGCTGTCTTCAGAGGGTGTTTCTGCCGGAATATATACGGCAAAAATCCGGTGAAAGAGCAGCCCATTGATATAGGCAACACCGGAAAACCAGAATAAGAGCAGCAAAAGCAGCTCGATACCAAAGTACTGCGGCAGCAGCATGATCACCAGTACCGGGCTGATATTCAAAAGCAAAATCAGCAGGGTAAAGGGCAGGTGGCGGATTCCCATCAGGATCGCATTCTGCAGCGTATTCTTTATCGTGTTTTCAAACTTGGAAAACAGGGCAAAGGTATACGAAAAGGTGATCAGCCATAAAAGACAGGCCACGTAGCAGATGACACGGAAACCGTTGACTACGGTGTCGCTGCCAAGGGCCGGTGCAAGGTACAGATCCAGAACCAGCAGGATAGCGATCACCAGCAGGATCAGCCAGGACAGCGTGGCCTTTTTGAAATTCTCACGGAATGCTTTGAAAAAGCTGCGGAAAACGTAGCTCTCTTCATTTTTGGACATCTTCATAACCTGATAGTACAGGGCAGATGTAGCTGCGCCGACGGTAAAGACCGGCAGACAGCATATAATATAGAGAAGATTTAAAATAACGATATCGGCCAGCCGGCTCATAAATGAAAAGAATGGACTGTCCATATTGAAAAAGTTACTCATACGCAGTATGCCTCCACAAAAATGTATTCTTCCACAGATATAGTACTGCATACCAGTATAGCACAGACTGTACTGAAAAGGAAAAAAATTATAAAGTTCGGAAAGATTTGTGAAGAGTAGAAACGCAGTGTTGCGAAGCGCCGGAAAAAAAGCTAATATGGGGGTAGCGTAAACATATGCAAAAGCTATAGCCTGCCGCTGGCAGGAGAAAAGAGGAAGTTATTATGTTGACATTATTGTTTGGTATCTGTCTGCTGGCCTTTTTCGGCAATATGATCGTATTCGCCGTAAGGATGGCCTGGGGTCTGGGAAAGGTAATGTTTACCGTTGTATTTTTCCCGCTGATTCTGATCTGTCTGGTGGTCGGAGGGCTGATCAAGCTGGCATTTCCACTGTTGCTCATCGGTGCTGTGATCGGTATCGTGAAAAATGTTGTGGCATAAAAATATAACCGGATACGGTATATAACAGGGCAGTTGCAGGAAAGCTGTCCTGTAAAAATAAGAAGAAAAGGGAAAGAAAATATGAGTAAAATAGTTATTCTTGGAGCCGGACATGTAGGGGCTTTATGTGCCATGAATCTGGCATACAGCAGTATTTGCCGGGAGATCGTGCTGATCGATGTGGAAAAGGACAAGGCAGATGCACAGGCAAAGGATGTGGCGGATGCCACAGCCTTTCTGCCGCGGCAGACAATCGTCCGTGCCGGAGATTACAGTGATCTGGATGAGGCGGATATTCTGGTCAATGCCGTAGGTATTTCCAGACGTCCCGGACAGACGAGACTGGATATGCTGGACTTTTCTGTAGATATCATGGATGAAGTTATCAAAAATATGAAGCAGACAAAATTTCAGGGCATCATCATCTCCATCTCCAATCCCTGTGATGTGATCGCCCAGTATTTCCGCGTACAGTATGATTATCCCGCAGAAAAGATCTTCGGTACCGGCACATCCCTTGACTCCGCAAGACTGCGCCGTACCATCAGCGAACTGGCCGGTGTCGACATGAAGAGTGTCACCTGCTATGCCCTCGGCGAGCATGGCGATTCCTCCATGGTACCCATGTCCCAGATCCGCATCGGCGGCGAAAAGCTCTTAAAGCTTCAGAAAGAAAATCCCGCCCGCTTCGGCAATATCACCCGTGAGCTTTTAGAAGCCCGGACCCACCAGATCGGCATGGAAATCGTCATCGGAAAAGGAAGCACCGAATTTGGTATCGGCGCCGCCGTAGCCGACCTCTGCAAAGCTGTCCTCTACGATGAACACCGCGTCCTCCCCGTATCCACCGTTTTAAACGGCCAGTACAACCAGACCGGCCTCATGATCGGCGTCCCCGCCCTCATCGGCCGCAACGGCGTGGAAATGATCCTCGAACTCCCCCTCACCGACGAAGAACAGACCTCCCTCAACCACTCCTGCGACATCGTCCGAGAGTATAATGAGAAAGCAAAAAAACGTCATGAGTACAATCTGCATAAATAATAAGTAACTTATTCTCGGTAAACAGGAAAAATCCGGCGGTTTCATGGGTTTGAGGCTGCAAGGTGTGTTTCAAAACAATTAAAGTGCGTTTTTAGCTTCGACAAGATCCAGTGCCTACGTAATCTTATGCGCGAGCCCGCTTTAGCGAGCGCATTAGATGAAGTTGGCACTTAGCTTGGCGAAGCGTTGCACTGTTTTGAAACACACCTTGCAGCCTCAAACCCATGAAAACGCCGGATTTTTCCGCCCCTCCCCATTGACAAACGAGAACCACAATGCCATACTATTAGCGCAAACTAATAAACAATAACTGCATATAATAAAGGAGAGCCAACCCTAACCATGTTCATGGAAATCCACAACATCAAAAAATCTTTCGGCCAGGGCGACAACCGCATCGAAGTCCTCCGCGGCATCCAGCTCACCATCGAAAAAGGCGAGTTCTGTGTCCTCCTTGGCCCTTCCGGTTCCGGAAAATCTACTTTATTAAATATTATCGGTGGTATCGACACCCCCGATGAAGGCGATATCCTGATCCAGGGCGAAGGCATGGGGAACATGAAAGAAAAAGCTCTGACCCTGTACCGGCGCAAGCACCTCGGCTACATCTTCCAGATGTACAATCTGATTCCCAACCTTACCGTACGGGAGAATATCGAAGTTGGTGCCTACTTAAGTGACAAACCGCTCGACGTCGACGAGCTTTTACATACACTGGGACTTTATGAGCACCGTAACAAGCTGCCCAATCAGCTGTCTGGCGGTCAGCAGCAGCGAACCGCCATCGGCCGTGCCATCGTCAAAAATCCGGATATCCTGCTCTGTGACGAGCCCACCGGTGCGTTGGATTATCATACGTCCAAGGATATCCTGCGTCTGATCGAGACCGTCAACCAGAAATATGGCAATACCATCATCATGGTAACGCATAACGACGCGATCAAGGACATGGCAGACCGGGTTGTACGTCTCCGTGACGGTCAGATCCTGAAAAATTATCTGAATGAAAAGAAAATCCCCGCAGATGAACTGGAGTGGTAAGAGATGAGAAAGAACCCATTACATAAACGTCTGCTCAGGGAAATGAAAACGGAGCTGGGAAAATATATCGTTATCTTTATTTTGCTGGTAACGACGATCGGTTTCGTATCAGGCTTTCTGGTGGCAGATAACAGTATGCTTCTGGCCTACAACGATGGTTTTGAAAAATACAACATAGAAGACGGACATTTCGTTACAGAAAAGGAAATGAACCGTGCGCAGAAGAAAGCCGTTTCCGGGAGTGGCAATACATTGTATGAAATGTTTTATGCCGAAGAGGCTCTGGATAATGGCAGCACCATGCGTATATATAAGGAAAGAAACGATGTCAACGGCGTGTGCCTGATGGATGGTGCATTGCCTGTCCAGCCCGACGAGATTGCCATTGACCGTATGTATGCCGATAACAATGGTCTGAAAGTCGGTGACACGATACAGAACAGCACGAAATACTGGAAAGTCACAGGTCTGGTTGCACTTTCTGATTACAGCTGTCTGTTTTCCGACAATAACGATACGATGTTTGATTCGTTGAAATTTGGCGTGGGTATCGTTAACGAAGAGAATTTTTCTTCTTATACCAAAGATGACCTTACCTGGTGTTATGCCTGGAAATATTCGCAGAAACCAGCGGATGATATACAGGAAAAAGAATGGGCCGATGATTTCCGGGATCTGCTGGTCAAAGAAGTGACCTTGGAAGAGTATGTGCCCTGCTATCTGAATCAGGCGATCCAGTTTACCGGCGAGGATATGGGATCCGATAAGGCCATGATGGTCGTACTCCTGTATATTGTGATCGTGATCATGGCTTTTGTTTTCAGCGTGACAATCTCCAATACGATCACAAAGGAAGCATCAGTGATCGGTACGCTGCGTGCCTCTGGTTATACGAGGCGGGAGCTTGTGCTGCATTACGCAACGATGCCGGTGCTCGTGACGCTGATCGGTGCCGGAATTGGTAATATTCTGGGCTATACGGTGATAAAGGATATATGTGCAGGTATGTATTATGGAAGCTACAGTCTGCCAACCTTTGTCACGGTATGGAATGCCGATGCCTTTGTAAAAACAACGGTGATCCCTGTGATCTTAATGTTTCTGATCAATGTACTGACGCTGACCAGAAAGCTGCAGCTGTCGCCGTTAAAATTCCTGCGAAGAGATCTGAGCCGTAAAAAACAGAAGCGGGCCCTGCGTCTGAGTCATCATCTGCCGTTTTTCATGCGGTTCCGGCTGCGTGTGATCTTCCAGAATATGAGCAATTATATCGTATTGTTTGTGGGTATTCTGTTTGCCAACCTGCTTTTGATCTTCGGTATGGTATTCCCGTCAGCACTGCAGCATTATCAGGATACGATCGAGGACAGTATGCTGAGTAAATACCAGTATATGATGTCCGTACCGGAAAATGCGATGAACGATGACCGGAAGCTGGAAAGCATGTTCCATATGCTGCAGTATATGAACGGCGTGGAAACGGATAATCCGGATGCGGAGAAATTCAGCGCATATTCGCTACAGACCGAACCGTCCAACGAGCTGATGAAGAGCGAGGAAGTCCTGCTGTACGGTATTGAACCGGACAGCCGGTATGTGGATCTGCAACCGGAGGGCGATGAGGTTTATATGACCTCGGCGTTCCGTGATAAATACGATCTGAAGATTGGCGATACGATCACTCTGAAGGAAAAATATGAATCCGATGAGTACACCTTCACCATTACGGGTGTGTATGATTACAGCAGTACGCTGGCGCTGTTTATGAGCAGAGAATACTTAAACCAGACCTTTGATCTGGGCAGCAGCTATTTTGGCGGGTATTTCTCTGATACAGAGATCACGGATATCGATGAAAGCTATGTCGGTTCTGTGATCGATCTGGATGCCATGACCAAGGTGTCCCGTCAGTTGTTAAAATCTATGGGCAGTATGATGTATCTGGTCGAGGGCTTTGCCGTGCTGATTTTTGTGGTACTGGTATATCTGCTGTCAAAGATCATTATTGAGAAAAACGGGCAGGCGATTTCCATGACGAAGATTCTGGGATATAACAATGGTGAGATCAGCCGGTTATATATCCTGTCTACGACGATTATGGTCGTGCTGTTTATTCTGATCAGTCTGCCTATCGAGGGAACGCTGATCCGGGTGGTATTTGAATTCTGTATCAAGATTATGATGAATGGCTGGATCGAGGTGTATATGGATCCGTTGATCTATCCAGAAATGTTTGCGCTTGGTATTGTAACGTATGCGGTTGTGGCTGCACTGGAATACCGCAGAATCAAGAAAGTGCCGATGACAGATGCATTGAAAAATGTGGAATAACACAAAACAGCTACGGTAATGTGTAAAGGATAACCTGCTTTTGGCAGGATAAAGTGGAGGAAAATATGAAAAACAGGACCTTATGGACGAGACTTGGACTGGTCGTCTTTTGCGGGGCACTGCTGGTTTCCGGTATACAGATCGGCAGACAGAATGTATTCTCCGATCAGAAAGCGCAGTCGGTGGTACAGGAAAGTACCACAGCTTCTGCCGCCGGAGAGGGTGAAGAAAATACGGTCACACTGGCTGCGGACAAGGCAGTCAGCGGAGACAAAACAGAAAGTGTCCATGTCAAGGCGAAGCCGGACGGTACGCCGGAGGAGATCACAGTGGATGTAACACTGAAAAATCCGGGCGGCAGTGACGCGATCCTTGACAAGACCAGCCTGACCGATATCAAAAACACGGAGGGTGATGAGGAATATACGCAGCAGTCGGACGGCACGCTGCTCTGGGAAAACAAGGGAGCCAATATTTCCTATAAGGGTACAGCTACGGATGAACTGCCGGTCAAGGTACATCTGACCTACTATCTGGACGGCAAGGAGATCGCGCCGGAAAAGCTGGCGGGACAGAGCGGTAAGTTAAAGATCCGTTTTGATTATGAAAATACGACCAGTCAGACGATCCATGTGGATGGGAAAAATGTGCAGGTCAAAGTGCCGTTTATGATGCTTTCCGCATTGTTTCTGGATGAGGATACAGCGACAAATATCTCTGTGGAAAATGGTAAGGTTGTCGATCTGGACGGGCAGCAGGTGGTGATCGGTTATGCGATGCCGGGACTTGCCGACAGTCTGAAGCTGGCAGATTTTGAGCCGACAGGGGATGTGGATATTCCGGAGTATGTGGAGGTAACAGCGGATGTGACCGATTTTTCCATGGATTTTACGGCAACTGTGGCATCGACAGGTATCTTTTCCGAGCTGGATACGGATAAGCTGTCGGATGTGGATGATCTGACGGATGCGATGGATGAGCTCAACGATGCGTCCGGCAAGCTCGTGGATGGTATGTCCGGGCTGTTTGATGGCGTAAGCGCCTTTGATGACAGTATGGGCGAGTATCTGATGGGTGTAAAGGCCATCGACAGCGGTGTGGATACCTTTAAAAAGGCACTGGGTCAGATGGATGCGAACAAGAATGCCCTGCAGGGCGGGGCAAAGATGCTGGCCGACAGTCTGACGGCGTTAAGCGATCAGTTACAGCAGATCCCGTCCTCTGCGGATGAGGTTTCCGTGGATGATGAGCAGATGAAGGCTGCACTTTCTGCGGCTACGGCACTTTCCGGGGATGCGAAAAAGCTGCTGGCAACGATAGAAGCGATGAAGACCAGTATGGCGCAGGCAAAAACCTTTGTCAGCGATGCCAGAACATACCGGGATCAGGTGAAGGCGAAGGCAGATACCGTGACCGGAGAGATTAAGAGTGCAAAGGAAGCGCTGGAAAAGGTATCGGCAAAGGGAGAGCTGGATAAGGATAAGATTTCTGTAGATACAGATAAGGTTAGCAAAGCCGTAGAGAGTGCAGTGAAAGAAAAAGTGAAAAAGGTCGCAGGGGATAAGCTTACGGATGAAGAAACAAATGTTATTGCAGAAGCGGCAGTGAATGCGGTAAATGAAGATAAGGTTTCTGTGAAAGTTTCTGACGATGCCGTAAAAGCCACCGTGGAGGGCACAGATGCTGTCAAAGAGCAGCTGGATAAGGCGCTGGATGATCTGAACAGCATGCCTACACTGGATATCCCAGATCTGTCGCTGGATACATCGGCGGTAGATGCTATACTGTCAGATATGCAGACACAGTTAAATACACTGAAAACCTATGCCGATGCTGTGACCGGCGGTGCGGATGTGATGCAGACGCTGCAGGATACCTTAAACGGTCTCAAAGGCAGTGCCAGGGCTCTGGCAGAGGGCAGTACACAGCTCAGTGCCGGTGTGACAGCCTTAACAGACGGTATTTCCCAGCTGTATTCCGGCAGCACGGAATTAAAGAAGGGTACGGGTGCACTGGTCAGTGCCGGACCTTCGATCAGCAAGGGTCTGTCCGCACTGTGTGACGGTGCCAAAGCATTAAAGGACGGTATGAAGACCTTTGATGAAGAGGGCATTCAGGAGCTTTCCGATCTGGCCGGAGACGATCTGGTCGATGTGATTGACAGGGTAAAAGCCCTGAAGGATGCAGATGTGGCTTACGACAATTATTCCGGTCTGGCAAAAGGAAGTACCGGTGAGGTACGCTTTGTGATCGAGACGGATGCGATTGAAAAATAAATTTCCAACGGACTCCAGATATATTTTTCTCTGCCGGTAAAGCAAGGGACAATGGAGCTCTGAGGCTGTTGTTGACAGGCCAGGTGGAGAAGCATAAAATAACAGCATAACTATCACAGATCTGGAGGGTTTTCATGAAAAAGAAAACGATTATCTTTGACATCGGCTATGTGCTGGTGGATTACGACTGGAACGAGTATCTGCATACGATCTTTTCGGATGAGCATACGATCGAGGTTGTCGCGGACGCGCTGTACAATCACGGCGTATGGAACGAGCTGGATCGCGGCGTGTGGACGGACGAACAGCTGCGTGCCGGCTTCATTGCACCGGCACCCGACTATGCGGAGCAGATCATGGAAGCCTATGACCGGGCCGGAGAGGCGCTGTCCACCAGGCCGTATGCCCATGACTGGATCCAGGGGCTGAAGGACAGAGGCTATCAGGTGCTGTATCTGTCCAACTGGTCGGAGCATATTTTCAAGGTGGGCGGTCATGTACTGACCTTTATGCCGCTGTTTGACGGCGGTATCTTCTCGTGTAAGGTACATATGATCAAGCCGGAGAAAGAGATCTATGAGCTTTTGTGTAAGCAATACAATCTGGATCCCGCAGAATGTGTCTTCATTGATGACAGCGCAAAGAACGTCGAAGGCGCCAGAAGCGTGGGGATTACCGCAATTCATTTTAAAGATTACGAAAGTGCCAGCAGGGAGCTGGAGGAGATTCTGGCAGAATAGATTTTCACTATTGAAAATGACAAAAGAATGTAAAAAAACAATAAAATCCAAAAGTTTTTACGTTGTAATGCAAAAACTTTTGGATTTTATTGTTTTTACTGGTGTTGCTTACGCCATTGCAGCGGTGTACAATGCATAGCCTCCCGGAATCTGCGGATATAATAGCTGGTATCCTGAAAACCACAGGCATAGGCAATATCAGTAACAGACAGATCTGTCTGCAGTAAAAGCTCCTGACTTTTTGCAAGACGGTATGATGTAAGATATGCGGTAATCGTACAGTGCAGATCCTGTTTGAACAGACGGCACAGGCTGCTTTTGTTATGATTGACAGCCAGAGCCAGTGTATCCAGAGACAGCGGAGCAGCATAATTTGTGTGCAGATACTTTAACACCTGTTTGATCTCATGGTGGTGCAGAAGAGCGGGTGTCTGAGATGAAGATCTGGCATGACAGATCAAAAGTGCCCAGATATTGTATAATTCAGCGCAGACCAGCAATTCACAGGCTGGGGGTTGATCCTGCAGATGTTGAATTATCTGGTGAATATGAGACAATATATCCTTCTGCCAGAGAATGTCAGAACTCAGAAGAACAGAGGTCAGAGATCTGTCTGTGCGAAAAGGTTGCAGATACAACTGCTCTATACGGCTTCCGGGAAAAGATGCCAGAAGCTGCAGATCAATATTTAAGGTAGCATAGGCAGCAGAAGTGTTTTCACAGGCTCTGGTTGTATGCAACAGATCAGCATTGATAAACAGTGCATCACCGGCAGAAAGAAAAAAGGAATCTTTTTCCACAGTGACACAGATTTTGCCAGAAGTACAGAGCAGAAATTGCAGTTCATCGTGCCAGTGCCACTGGTTCACATGACCGGGCAGGGCATCAAGATCTGTGTGAAAAAGACGGATAGGGAAATCATAAGGAAGAGAAAAGTTGACCTTTTTTTGTTTCCTGTCAGGAACATACATTGTATCGTGAACCTCCGAATTGCAAATATATTTATATTTTATGATTATATAATCCTATAAAACAGCTGTCAAATCCTCTATAGTGTATATACAGACTTATAAATGAAATGGAGTGATAAATATGTATAAAGTGGATTTAAACAGCGATCTGGGGGAAAGCTTTGGCAGATATACTGTCGGATGTGATGAAGAGATATTACATACTGTATCTTCTGCAAATATTGCCTGTGGCATACATGCAGGAGATCCCTGTGTCATGAATCAGACGATGCTGCGCTGCAAAGAGCTTGGCGTAGCGCCCGGGGCGCATCCGGGCTTTCCGGATCTGCAGGGATTTGGCCGCAGACAGATCCAGATGAAGCCGGGAGAATTAAAAAATTACATTGCCTATCAAATTGGTGCATTGAGCGCTTTTGCCAAAATGCACGGCATGAAATTACAACATGTCAAACCTCACGGTGCACTGAATAATATGATGCCCTACAGTGAGATGTATTCGAAAGAAATCTGTGAAGCCATTCTGGCGGTTGATCCGGAGCTGATTCTTGTTGCACCGACGAACACGATGACGCTGGAAATGGCCAGAGATATGGGACTGAAAACGGTGAGTGAGGTATTTGCCGACAGAGCGTATAAGGACGATGGTTATCTGGTGTCCCGGGCAGAGCCGGATGCCATGATCACGGATGAAGAGGAAGCCATTCGTCGGGTGATCCGTATGATCCGGGAAGGCGTTGTTGTTTCAAATACGGGAAAAGAGATCCATATACAGGCAGATTCCGTATGTGTGCACAGCGACAGTGCTGTGGCTTTACAGTATGCCAGAAAAGTAAGAAAGGCGCTGGAAGCGGAAAATATCCAGATTGTCAATATGGAACAGATGCTGTAAGGAGAAAAATGATGGCATGGGAACTCTATGAGCAGAGAATCAGGACAGAAACAGCTGTTGATAGGCAGGTTGTGAAAAAAGCAGAAGATTCTGAGAGCTTTCATAAAACGATATCCGGATATAGCCCAACACCATTATGGGAGCTTCCAGGACTGGCAAAAAAACTGCGGATAGAAAAAATTTGTGTTAAAGATGAATGCTTTCGATGGGGACTGAAAGCATTTAAAGGTCTTGGGGCCAGCTACAGTATGGCCAGGTATGTGGGGGACTGTCTGCATATCCCGCCAGAACAGCTGAGTATGGAGCGTTTGCAGTGGCCGGATGCCAGAAAAATTCTGCAGAATACGACATTTGTGACAGCAACCGATGGGAATCATGGCCGGGGTGTAGCCTGGGCTGCGCAGCTGTTCGGAAGCCGAAGTGTTGTGTATATGCCCAAAGGAAGCAGCGAGGAACGATTGCAGGCAATCCGAAGCTATGGTGCTGAGGCAGAAATCACAGATATGGATTATGACGATACCGTAAGATTTGCCAAAAAACAGGCTGACATCCACGGATGGATACTTTTGCAGGATACCTCCTGGCCAGGGTATGAAAAAATACCGGCGTATATCATGCATGGCTATACAACCATGGCGCTGGAAGCAGTCAGGCAGTGGGGTGAAGATGCGCCTACACATGTTTTTTTGCAGGCTGGTGTGGGGGCGATGGCCGGTGCAGTGGCAGAATTTCTGAAAGCATATTATAAAGAACAAAAGCCGATCATCTGTATCGTTGAACCTGAGGAGGCAGACTGTATACACCAGACGGCAGTGGCAAAAGATGGACAATTGCATCATGCCGACGGTCACCTGCAGACACTGATGGCAGGGCTTGCCTGTGGGGAGCCATGCCATCTGGGCTGGAACAAACTGAAAGATACGGCAGAATATTATGCTACAGTGCCTGACGAAGTGGCTGTAAAGGGTATGCAGACGCTGGCTTGTCCCTGTCCGGGCGATCCGGCAATTGTTTCCGGAGAAAGCGGGGCGGTAACGACAGGGTTCTTATGTGAAACAGCTTTGGATGAAGCTTGGAGGGAAAAACTTCGGCTGACGGATACCTCCCGTGTCTTACTGTTTTCAACGGAAGGGGATACTTCACCGGAAGTGTACAGAAAGATTTTGCGAGATAGTTTCGGTTGTTACAGAGATAAGTAAGTGTTTGGATAAGTGCCTGAAAGGACAGTGCAACTTGATTTTTTACAGGAAAATCTGTGAAAATCAGAGGATATAGCTACTTATTTTCTTTATTATCAGTTTAACGTGTAAAAATACTTGACAAATAAAAAACTCCGGGAGTATAGTAACCACAATAGCGATGACGAAGAGAAGTACGGCAGTTTATCGTTCCCAGAGAGCAGAGGATGGTGGGATCTCTGCAAAGTTGAATCTGCCCGAATAACACTTTACCAGCTGTGAACCGAAAGGCAACGAGTAGGGGATCCGTAAGCCGCGCGAGAGTCGGCTAAGGTTTCAGATGACCTGACAGATGCAGGTCATGAGACTGTAGAGTGACTGCATGACAGTAAATCAGGTGGTACCGCGGACACATATGCTGTTCGTCCTGAAAAGATTTCAGGATGGGCAGCTTTTTTATTGTTAAAAAAGCTGCTGTGGAGAGAAAATCTCACATTCTGAAGGAAACTCTATAAAATGCAGAAAACATGAGGAGAAAAAAATGAGTACAATCTATCGAGAGAGAACCCTGGATCAGATCAGTGAAGCCGATGTAGACAAGTCTTTGCGTGTAGCCGGTTGGGTGGAAAATATCCGTGACCATGG
Source organism: Ruminococcus bromii (assembly GCA_963603285.1). Classification (GTDB taxonomy): domain Bacteria; phylum Bacillota; class Clostridia; order Lachnospirales; family Lachnospiraceae; genus UBA11957. The sequence goes on along the minus strand of CAVCMG010000020.1, from coordinate 10,229 downwards.
CGGCGTATCCTTTATCGACCTGCGTGATATGTACGGCGTGCTGCAGGTCGTTATGCGTGACACGACATTACTTGACGGTATTACAAAGGAGGACTGCGTGACCATCGAGGGTGTGATCGAGCACAGAGACGAAGAAACCTACAATCCGAAGATCCCGACAGGAACGATCGAGCTGGAAGCGCACCAGGTGGAGATCCTGGGCAAGGTTTACAAGCAGCTGCCGTTCGAGATCATTACATCCAAAGAGGTGCGTGAGGATGTCCGTTTGAAATACCGTTATCTGGATCTGAGAAACAAAAAGGTCAGAGATAATATGATCTTCCGTTCCAAAGTTATCAGTTTCCTGCGGGAAAAGATGACAGAGATGGGATTTCTGGAGATGCAGACACCGATCCTGTGTGCATCCAGCCCGGAAGGCGCCCGTGACTATATCGTTCCCTCCCGTAAATTTAAGGGTAAATTTTATGCCCTGCCGCAGGCTCCACAGCAGTATAAGCAGCTGTTGATGGTGTCCGGTATCGATAAATATTTCCAGATCGCACCGTGCTTCCGTGATGAGGATGCCCGTGCAGACCGTTCTCCGGGAGAGTTTTACCAGCTGGATTTTGAGATGAGCTTTGCCACACAGGAGGATGTGTTCCGGGTTGGTGAGGAAGTCCTGACGGCGACGTTTGAGAAATTTGCACCGGAGGGTGCAGCTGTGACAGCGGCTCCGTATCCGGTCATCAGCTACAAGGATGCGATGCTGCAGTTTGGCTGTGACAAGCCGGACTTAAGAAACCCGCTGCGGATCATTGATCTGACGGAGTTTTTCCAGAGATGTACATTTAAGCCGTTCCATAAAAAGACGGTCCGTGCGATCAAGGTGCATGCGGATATGAGTAAGGGCTTCCATGAGAAGCTGTTGAAATTTGCCACATCCATCGGTATGGGTGGTCTGGGCTATCTGGAAGTGGAGGAGGATGGGTCTTACAAGGGACCGATCGACAAGTTTATTCCGGAGGATATGAAGGATGAGATGAGAAGTCTGGCCGGTCTGGAGGTTGGCGATACGATCTTCTTTATTGCGGATAAAGAGAAGCGTGCGGCTGAGTATGCGGGACAGCTGAGAACGGAGCTGGGCAAACGTCTGGATCTGATCGAGAAGAATGCGTTCCGTTTCTGCTTTATCAATGATTTTCCGATGTATGAGTATGATGAGCAGGAGAAGAAGCTGATCTTTACGCATAACCCGTTCTCTATGCCACAGGGTGGTCTGGAAGCGCTGGAGACGATGGATCCGGAGGAGATTCTGGCTTATCAGTATGATATTGTGTGCAATGGTGTGGAACTTTCTTCGGGAGCAGTCAGAAACCATCGTCTGGATATTATGGTGAAGGCGTTTGAGCTGGCAGGATATACGGAAGAGGAATTGCAGGCTAAGTTTGGTGCGCTGTATAATGCGTTCCAGTTTGGTGCGCCGCCGCATGCTGGTATGGCACCGGGTGTGGATCGTATGATCATGCTGCTCAGGGATGAGGAGAATATTCGTGAGGTGATTCCGTTCCCGATGAATGGTAATGCGCAGGATCTGATGTGCGGAGCCCCGAATGAGGTGACGGAGACACAGCTGAGAGAAGTGCATATTAAGGTTAGAGATTAATGGAATAGTGAGTGAGGGACGGATGCCCGCCGACAGGCTCCCCGTGGTATCCACCCTTCGTAAAATCCCGACGCTTAGGTCGCTGGTTCTAAGTGTGCAGATGGCCGCCGGGAAGAGTACCGTGGGATTCGCCGTGTTTTCTGATGAAAACACAGCTCAGGCCCACTCATCTGCCGCCTGGTATGGCGGCAGATGCCTCTTCCCGGCGGTCATCTGCGCACTAAGAACCAGCAGACCTTCGCTTTAGGGATTTTACGAAGGGTGGATACCACGGGGAGTCTGTCGGCGGGCATCCTGTGTGTTGGCTGGGCGGAGGTGGCAGGGTGGTGGGGAGTGGGGCACAGGGCGGGCTGCGCCCTGCTGTGCAGTTACTTAATGATTGTGGGTGAGGTACGGGCGGTTACTTTGAATGGGAAAATGTCAGGGGCTTAACTGTATGATAGATTTCCAGTTTGGTGGAAAACCCATTTGTGTGATGACTTGAGAATATAGGTGAAATTTATTTAAGCAGCATTTTAATTCAGAGAAGAAATTATGAAAATCTTCTTTATCCAGTAAATATTTCAAAATGATTACTTCGGAGAAAATATCATTTTTTCCATACTGGTAACGTAGATGTTTTTTTGAAATTTGCAATTTTTGATGGATGACGGTATCGGTAAGGCTGTCTTTGGTAGTGTAATTGAAAAAACGGTCTCCATGGGCACATACATTACGATGCTTTGTCATAATGGACAGAAAAGAATGCATGTCCTTTCGATGTATGTTATGAAAGTCCTGACATACTTTAATGGGAACGCTTGCGGTTAAGAAGTCATACATATGGGAAAATTGTCCGAGTGTCAAAACATGAATTAAAATCCAAAGTGGAACGTTTTTATGGTGAAGCTTGTAATGTGTTATGTAGGTATAGTTACTTTTGTGTGTAAGCTGATAGGAAAGAATATTTAAAAAATCATGTAATTGTTGTTGCGTTGAAGCAGTTGCCATGTAATGAGAAGGTGACAGGTATTCATTTTGATCTGTTCCATACAAGTTTGTGAAATGGTAGGCCAAGGAAGATTTTACGCTGTGTTCGGCGATAAGAATGTATTTCAGAAAGATGCTACGGAGTTCATTATCGAAACAGTATAACCGGTAGATGTCTTCGAATGTGGTAGAATCTTTGAAATTTCCGGTAGTAGGATTTTTAAAATAGCTTTTATAGCCGGAAATGAGAGAAAAATAACTGGTTTTGGCAAGGATATGCTTGGCATATGCGGGATTGGGAATCAAGAGATTCTTGTTTCTTAACAGTGTGATCTGTTCGTCATAGGATTTAAAAGCTTTTGTCAATATAATCTCCTTCTTAAAAGTTTTAATGGGGTATGCGGTGTCTGATATTGTGGCATATGTTAGGAAATATTAGGAAATGGAACTTGGAAAAGTCCGGTAAATATAACGAAAGGCTCCCGCAGGAGCCTTCCGGACCAAGGGCTTCACAAGTTTCCCCGGTACGATCACTAAGCCAAGTTTACTATGACTTTAGAAAAAAGTCAAGAGAAAAATATTTGCAATATTATTGTATGAACAAATTTTTACTTTTGATGGCGATGAAATTAAAAAATTTAGGCTTTATTTTTTGTGCAGGATACTACCTTGCGGGAACTTCTCTTTTATGAGATACTATAATTCATATGACAAGAATCAACAAAATGGAGGAACAAGCAGCATGAACAGAGCAAGCGGCATACTGCTTCCGATTTCAAGCCTTCCGTCGAGGTACGGTATTGGTACGTTTTCGAAGGAAGCATATGAATTTGCGGACAAATTAGTGGAGGCCGGGCAGAGCTACTGGCAGATTCTGCCTCTGGGGCCGACGGGATATGGGGATTCGCCGTACCAGCCGTTTTCTACTTTTGCGGGAAATCCGTATCTGATCGATCTGGAGACTTTGATCGAGGAGGGGCTTCTGACAAGGGAGGAATGCGACGGGGCAGATCTTGTGGGGCATCCGAATTATGTGGAATATGGTAAGCTGTATGAGAACAGATTCCCGTTACTGCGCAAGGCGTATGAGAGAAGCCATATCAGCGAAAACCCGGATTTTCAGGCATTTATGCGGGAAAATGAATGGTGGGTTAAGGACTATGCGCTGTTTATGGCGGTGAAGAAGTGCTTTGAGGGCAAGCCCTGGAGCGAATGGGCGCAGGATATCCGGATGCGCTGGGGGTATTCTCTGGATTATTATTACAGTACATATCCGGAGAAGATCGAGTTTTATGAGTTTTTGCAGTTCAAGTTCTTTGAACAGTGGATGAAGCTAAAGGCGTATGTGAATAAGATCGGATTAAAGATTATCGGTGATCTGCCAATCTATGTGGCGTTTGACAGTGCGGATGCATGGAGCTGTCCACAGCTGTTCCAGTTTGATGATGAGAATTACCCGGTGCAGGTAGCAGGTGTGCCGCCGGATGCTTTTTCGGAGACGGGGCAGCTCTGGGGGAATCCTCTGTATCGCTGGGATTACCATAAGCAGACGGGCTACGACTGGTGGATTCGCCGGATGCGTCATGCAAAGAAGCTGTATGATGTGGTGCGGATCGATCATTTCCGCGGGTTTGATGAATATTTTGCTGTACCGGCGCTGGATAAGACGGCGGTGAACGGTCACTGGGAAAAGGGTCCGGGCATTGAGCTGTTTGAAGTGCTGAAACGGGAAATTCCGGATATGGAGGTGATTGCCGAGGATCTGGGTGTGATCACGCCGTCAGTGGAAAAGATGGTGGCAGACAGCGGTTTCCCGAATATGCATGTACTGGAGTTTGGTTTTGTGCCGGAGGATCCGATGAATACGCATATGCCGTACCGGTATGACAGCAACAGTGTGGTTTACACGGGTACACATGATAATGAGACGTTGAAGGGCTGGTTTGATGCTCTGGAGCCGGAGCGTGTGGCGTATATCGAGAAGGTGCTGCAGAATTTCATCGGCAGACAGGACACGGTCTGCTGGGATATGATCCGCTGGGCTATGTTAAGCTGCGCCAATCTGTGCATTGTGCCGCTGCAGGACCTTCTGATGTTGGGCAATGAGGCGCGGATGAACCATCCGTCTACGACCGGGGCAAACTGGAAGTGGCGTATGAGTGAGGGTGCTTTCAATGCGGCTTTGATCAGAAAGATCCGTTCGATGACGAAGAAGGCGTTCCGTTTCTTTGGTGATGACGAAGAGGATACAGAAGATGAGCCGGTGGTGGATGATGCTGTGATTTCTGTGGAAAAAACAGAAGATTCCGGACTGACAGAGAAGCAGGAAACTGTGGAGCCGGAGAAGCAGGTGGCAGCAGCGGAAAATAACGGTGCTGCAAAGGCCGGAAGGAAAGCATATCACGGAAAACGCAATCGTGGCGCAAGAAAACATTGACAAAGTATAACAGATAGTATACAATACGGACAATATAATAAAAAGCTTATACAAAGGTGTATAAATCAAGAAAAAAGGCAGGTTTACCTGACTTTCCAGCTTGTTTTATACACCTTTCTTTGTTTTTAACTAAATATATATTGTCCGAAAATTTCTGCGGGCATGACAATGAGGAGGAAGAACAGATGAAAGACAGACCGGTGGTTGTACAGGAACTTGACAATATTGATTATCAGATCATTGATATGCTACAGAAAAATGCAAGGATTTCAGCTAAGGAGATTTCAGAAAAGGTGTTTTTATCTTCGACGGCTGTGGCGGCCAGGATTGACCGGCTGGCGCAGCGGGGGATTATTGATGGCTTTACGGTGAAGCTGAATGCGAAGGCACTGGGGTATTCGATCCGGGCGTTTATCAGTCTGGAGCTGGAGCCGAAACAGAAGGATGAGTTTTATCCGTATGTGCAGGGGATTTCGAATGTGGTGGCCTGCCATTGCGTAACGGGGGATTTTGCGATGCTTTTGGAGGTTGTGTTTAAGGATACGACGCAGCTGGATGAATTTATTGATGATCTGCAGAGGTTTGGACGGACACGGACGATGATCTGTTTTTCCTCACAGGTGGAGCACCGGGAGATGTTTGCGCAGCCGGAGGAGTAATGTTGACGGAAAACTCCCAGTGATGATAGAGCAGATGGACACAGCCAGCGTGGGGAGCTTGTTCCGTGGTTACTCGCACCAGCTGATACAATATCCCTCTTTACATATAGTATGAAGCCGATTGCTTACAGGCGGCTGCCATACGTCGAAGCTGTTCAGTGGAACGCAAAGCCCCTCCCCGGTGTATTTGAGCCAGGCTTCTTTGCGGGTCCAGAATTCGTAGAAGAGGGGGAGGTCTTCGGGGGACTGGCGCAGGCGGGCAAGCTCGGCAGGTGTGCCGAGATTGTCTTTGAACCGCATCTTGTGGGGGCGGAGCTTTTCCAGATCGAGGCCGACGGGGAGCTGGCTGATCATGACAGCGGCGGCGTCGGTGGTGTAGGATATGGAAAAATGGAGAGCGCCGGGATTTGAAAATCCCGGTTTTTTATGAGCGCCTTCAGTAAATTGAAGATTTTGTGGGGCAATATGCATGCAATCGGCTATGGTCTGACGGACAAAAGCATGAGCCCAGGCTTTTAAATAACGTCGTTCATCGGAGTGTACCTGGTGGACGGCTTTTTTTTCTGTCTCGGAAAGCAGATTTATATAGGAAGAAACGTCTGCCGGGATGATGTCGGACAGCTTTTTTAAAATGATATCTGGATGCATGATGATCTCCTGCATTATGAAAGTTCTGAAATAATTTTTTTTTATCATAGCAAGAGGCAGGAAGAAAAGCAACACTATCCATTGACAATCCAAAAATATGAGCCTATAATGCATTTATGACTAATCATACAAAAATAGTAGGAAAACAGGAGAATATCAAATGAAAATTTCAACGAGAGGACGCTATGCGCTGCGTCTGATGATAGATCTGGCAATGAATCAGGAGGGTGATCCGGTGCGCATCAAGGATGTGGCAGCGAGACAGGAGATTTCGGCGAAGTATCTGGAGCAGATCGTATCGGTGTTAGTTAAGGCTCGGTATGTGCGCAGTATCCGCGGACCGCAGGGCGGCTATCATCTGACGAGAAAACCGGAGGAATACTGCGTCGGTGATATTATCCGGCTGATCGAGGGCGATATGTCCCCGGTAAGTTGTCTGGAAGATCCGGAAAACCATTGCCCGAGACAGTCTGGTTGTGTTACACTTCGTTTATGGAAAGAACTGGATGATGCCATCCGTGGTGTACTGGACAAATACACCCTGGCAGATCTGGTTTCGTGGCAGGAGGAGCTGGCACAGAACTACGTTATCTGACATAAACGAAAGGGAAAGAGAATTGAAAACACTGATTCGTATTTTTACAGACCGCTTGAATATCCGTACAGCGATTGCTGTACTTCTGGGAAATGTGATTCTGGGCACAGGTGTGGCCGGGCTCAAGTTCTCCACCATGGGCAATGACCCCTACACCGCCTTTACGATGACCATGAGCAGCGGCCTTGGCATGGGGCTCGGTAATTTCCAGCTGCTTCTCAACCTGGGGTTGTTTATCATTCTGCTGATATTTGGGCGGAAATATCTGGGTTTTGGCATGATCGTAAACATGTGCTGTCTGGGATATATCGTGCAGTTTGCCTATTACTGCCTACAGCATATCTTTGGCAGTCTGGAGGGAGCATCCTTTATCCTGCGTCTGATCGTTATGCTGATCGCGCTGGTTATTACATCGTTTGGCCTGGCCATGTATCAGACAGCGGATCTGGGGGTAGACCCTTACGATTTTCTAGCTCTGGGCATGACGGATGCCCTGCCGACACCCTATTTTGTCAACCGCGTGATCACCGACGGTACCTGCGTTATTCTGATCCTGATCGCAGTCGCAACGCATTTTGTTCCCTGGAGCGAGTCTAATCTGGGTGTTGCTACCATTATCTGTGCCTTTGGTCTTGGCCCAATCGTCAATATTTTTATGCCGTGGAACCGTAAATGGATTTTAAATGAAAAATAAAAAAACTCCACGGGAGCTTCCTTTTTCATACTAAGGCAAGAATAAACAGAAACACCCACTGTTTTGGCGGGTGTTTCTGTTTGCATTGATATTTCAAACGTGCGCTTTATTTAACTCAAAGCCAGATCCGCTTCTACTTCCTTCAGTGTTGGAATTGCCAGAATGGCTCCACGCTTCTCCACACACAGTCCGGCCACACTGTTGGCGAACCGCAGGAAGCGGTGTCCCTGTTCCTCGGTCAGCTCATCCAGACTGGCGTTTTCACGGATGATACTTGCCAAGATGCCGCCCCAGAAGGAATCACCGGCGGCTGTCGTATCCACGACCTTACGGCTGCGTCCCTTGCCGCGGATGCAGAAATCCTTTGTCTTCATCAGAGCACCTTCCGATCCCAGTGTGACGATCGCGCAGCGCACACCGTCAGCCAGCAGAACATCCGCTGCCTTTTCGGGATCTTCCTTGCCTGTCAGTAACACCGTTTCTTCATCCGATACTTTCATAATATCCACATACGGGATCGGCTTTCGCATCTCGGCGATCGCAGCCTCGACAGTCGGCCATAGCGGCGCGCGGTAGTTCGGATCGTAGGAGATCAGCGCCCCGGCGGCTTTGGCCTTTTTGATCGCGGTTATCGTAGCACCCCGGGACGGATTGTTTGTCAGAGACAGGGAACCGAAATGGAAGATTTTTGTCGCTGTCAGCTGCTCATCCAGCAATTCCTCCGGGCGAAGCTGTGTGTCAGCACCCGGTTTTCTTGCAAAGGAAAAGCTACGTTCCCCGTTTTTTAAAGCAACAAAAGCCAGTGTTGTAAAAACATCTGGATCAAAGACGAGTCCCTTTGTATCGATACCGCAGTTATCCAGCGTATCCTTTAACAGGTGACCGTGCATATCCTCACCGACCTTGCCGATAAAGCCTGTTTTGCATCCGAGCTTTGTCAGAGCCGCCAGTACATTGGCCGGAGCACCACCCGGATTCTGTTCGAAAAGATTGGCGCCACTCTCGGACACACCATGCGGAGTGAAGTCAATCAGCAATTCCCCTAATGCCAGTACATCATACATAGTACATTCCCTCTCCTTTATCATAAAATGTGTAGCACAGCGAGCGACTGTTCACTGCCGGGTATCAAAGACACCCATATATTATATATTTTAGCATGAAAATGGCAGATCGAAAACAAAATTCTTATTAAAAATGACGTAACTATGCAGTAATACTCAGGAGTCGGAATATTATTTTTTCCATTGAATCGTCATATGGAAAATGCTATACTTTTTATAATTATGGTGATTCCAGACGCTGAAAAGAAAGCAGTCGTTATTCTGTATTACATAAATGTATAGGGAAGGAACGAATGTGATGTTACATGTATGTGGGAGAGATACTGAACATAATGAATGTATACTATAATTTATGCATAGGTATGACTATTGCCATATCCGTGATTATGTGTTTGCTGATATCTATGGGAAATCTGCTGGAATGGGAAAAGAAAAAACGATTTATAATTGCCTTTGCGGTAATTATTGTGGGTGCAAGCGCAGAGTGGCTTAGCGTTTTATGTGATCATCAGGAAAATTCCGTTCAGGTGCTGCAAATTCTGGCAAAGTCCATTGATCATGCGGTGGCTCCGCTTCTGACCTTGACCTTGGTCTGCGTAGTTAAGAAAAAGATACCTAAGGCTTTATGGGTACTGGCCATTTGCCATTTTTTTTTGGAACTGTTGTCAGGTAAATTTGGTTTTATTTACTATATAGCTGACGATGGCACATATCAGCATGGATCCTGCTATTGGATTTTCATGGCTGTATATCTTTTGTGCTGTGCTTATTTCATCATCGAGTATATAAAGTTTGCAAAAAACTATCAAGAGAATGCAGTTTTTACCCTGGTATGTATCATTACTTTCCTGATCTTTGGTGTTGAATTCAGTATATTGAATTCAGAAGTGAGGGTTTCTTATCTTTGTGTGTCTATAGCGGCTGTCATGCTCTATGTCTACTATACGGATATCGTGCAATGTATAGACGTGCTTACGGGTCTACTGAATCGCAGGTGTTATGAGACATATATTAGTAATCTGAAGAATCCTATGACTTTATTTCTATTCGATGTAGATGATTTCAAAAATATTAATGACAGCTATGGGCATGAATATGGAGACATAGCTCTGCGGAGCGTAGCGCAAACGGTTCGAACGGTTTATGGTAAGCATGGTAATTGTTACAGAATAGGCGGGGATGAGTTCGCTGTTATATCTCACAGGAAAATAGATATGCCGGAGCTTTTGAATACGATTTTCTTTGAAAATGTCGAAAAAAAAAGAAAAGAGAATATGAGCCTTCCTTTTGTATCTGTTGGCTATGCTATGTATGATCCCACTATCACTGATTTTGATACGGTATTGAAGATCGCTGACCAGAATATGTACAAGTGGAAGGCAGAGAATAAGAAAAAGAGGAGAGATCAGGATGGCGAGTTTAAATAAAAAGATGCTTGACATTGACATGAAGTGGAAGAAACGGTTGACAGACAGACAGACAGACAGACAGACAGACAGACAGACAGACAGACAGACAGAC